>JBHJNQ010000047.1:0-128252 GCA_050330635.1 Acidimicrobiales bacterium
GAACTGTCGCCGGGCTCTACATGGGGTCACGCCACCGTGGCGACCATTCGCGGCTGTTCGTCGCCATCCAACCTGACGCCAGACCGAAGCTACGTCACCAAACAACCTGGCGCTCTACAAGAGCCGCCTGCGATCCCCTCTTTCCCAACGATTATCTACCATCTGTAGCTAGCCTTGACAAGATCCGGCTCAAGGTTTGTTAGTATGCATATCTAGAAGATCGAAGCGACCCCGATGCAGGTAGGTCCTGAGGACCCCCTGCTGACGACGGACCACCGAGTGTCATTGCCACCACCGAAGGCGGCCGAATCATCCTCGGTGTTGGCCGTTACCGCCGACGGCGTGGTTCTGGTGGGCGGGACGGCACATTCGATGTGTCTGTGCTCTCGGTCGGTGACAGGGTGTTCCCCGCCACCTCGGCCGGGGCCACCCGCCGACCCCCAGGAGTACTCCCCAGATCGAGGTCGCGTTCGACATCGACGCCAACGGCATCGTGCATGTCTCGGCGGACGTCGCCGCACCGTTCGCTGAGGCTGGCACCACGGTAGCGTCGAGCAGCGCCCGCCCCGGACCTTGTGTATCGGGTGACGCTATGCGCCGTAGGAGAAGCCCTTGACGAGGAACTCAACCCGACGATTCGCCTGGCGCCCCTCGGGGGTGTCGTTGTCGGCTCGGGGCTCGGCCTCGCCCTTGCCGACGGCCACGATCCGCTCCGGGGCGATCCCCTGGGCCACGAAGAACTCCTTGACTGCGTCGACCCGGTTCTGCGAGAGAGCGAGGTTCGCAGCGTCGCTCCCGAGGGAGTCGGTGTGGCCGGTGACCTCCAGCGTCACCCCAGGCTGCACCTGGAGGAGGCGGAGGCCGACGGCGAGCAGGGGCTCGAAGTCGGGGGCGATCTCGGCGCTGCCGGTGGTGAACAGTACCGTGTCCTCGATGTAGACCGGCGTGCCGGTGTCGTCTTCCTCCGCGGCGAGGAGGGGGTCGACGACGTACTCGCCGATGGCGTTGCCCGGACCCACGACCTGCTCGATGGCGGCGACGATCTGCGCTTGCTCCTCGGCCGACGACACGTAGCCCCGGAGGAAGATGCGGCCCTGGCTCATGACGGCATGATGGAAGGGGGCGCCGATCGGCACCGGGGGTGAGGCGACGCCAGGGTCGGCCTCATCGCTCGGTGCCTCGTCCAGCGCGGGATCGTCCGCCGCAAGATCGTCGGGCAGGGACGCGTCATCGGCGTCTACCGGCTCATCGGAGCCGACCGTGTCATCCGAGGCGGCGGTGTCATCGGCGGCGGATGCCGGACCGGTCGTCGTCGTCTCGGCCTCGGCATCGGCCGAGTCGGCCTGGGCCGGGTCGACCTCGGTCGTCGTCTCCTCGGCGAAGGCGAGCGTGGCGTCGTCGTCACCTCCGCTGGCCAGCCAGAGTGCACCTCCTGCCACGAGGGCGGCGGCGGGAGCGGCCACCATCCAGACCCTCACCCCACCGCGCCGCCCGCCGTCCGGCGCAGCCAGCTTCTCCCCCGGCGTATCGAGCGCCGTGCCGAGCGGTCGGTCGTTGGCCCCGCCGGCACCAGCACCGGTGGTCCCGACCCCATCATCGACTCCCTCGTCTCGCTCGGCCGCGACCAGGGCGCTGAGGGCATCGAGGCCCATATCCTCGCCGACCAGCTCGACGGCAGCGCTGAGGACGACGGCGGTCGTGATCTCGAGCAGGGTCCGGGCCTGATCCTCCTGGATGGCGAGATCGCCGGCGAGGGCGCCGACCGCACCTACGGTCGCGGTCCCGAACACCTCGTGAACGATTTCGTCGCCGACGACGTGGGCGCTGCCGAACTGAGCCCGAGGCTGCACGCCGTTCGTGCGCTGCAGCGTCCGGACGCTCCGCAGCAGCGACTTCGTGGCTTCCGAACTCCGACCGATCTCCGCCAGTCGTCGGCGGACGACACCGCTCGCTGCCTCGTACGCCCGCTGGGTCTCCTGGGGCGAGGACAGCCCACAACGTCGGGACAACTGGACCATACAGGCGTCGTCGGAGGCGAGACTCGCCACCAGTTCGTGAAGCTTTGCCATGTTCACCCGGCTCCTACCTGCGGCCACGACTGCTGGTGATCGGCCGCGCTCTTGACCTATCGGCCCGAACCGGGGGGGCCTTAGCATCGGAGCGGACAGCACGCATCCAGCGATGGCCTTGGCCCCTGTTCGCCTGCTTGGCGATGCATCACCCTGAAGGACATGCGGACCGCCGGATCGAAGCGAACGACGTTGGGCCGGCCTCGCCGTGTGATGCTGGCCATGGCGATGATCCTCGGGCTGCTGGCCAACAGCGCGGCGATGGTGGTCTCACCCCAGCCGACCGGTGCCGCCGACCGACCGCTGTTGCGGCAGGGTTCGACCGGGCCAGCGGTGACCGAGCTGGAACAACGCCTCGCCGAGCTCGGCTTCGACCCCGGCACCATCGACCAGACCTTCGACACCGCCACCCGCACCGCCGTCGTCCAGCTCCAGACCGCGGCCGGCATCGGGCGAGACGGCATCGTCGGGCCCATCACCTGGGGCGTGCTCGACGCCGGCAACGTGTCGTGTGACACGCCGGGGCCGACCCCGCCGACGGCGTCGGCGCGCCCATCGCTGTTGCGGTTGGGTTCGACCGGGCCGGCGGTGACCGAGCTGGAACAACGCCTCGCCAAGCTCGGCTTCGACCCCGGCACCATCGACCAGACCTTCGACACCGCCACCCGCACCGCCGTCCTCGCCTTCCAGACCGCGGCCGACATCGGACGCGACGGCATCGTCGGACCCGTCACCTGGGGCGCCCTCGACGCCGGCAACACCACCGCACCCACCCCCATCGCACCCACTCCCACCCCCACACCAGGCCCACGACCCCTCCTCCGCCAAGGCTCCACCGGACCCCAGGTGATCGAGCTGGAACAACGGCTCAGCGAGCTGGGCTACTGGGTGGGCACCGTCGACCAGACCTTCGACGCCCAGACCCGTCACGCCGTGGTGGCGATACAGAAGGCGGCGGGGGTGGCCCGCGATGGGATCGTCGGCCCCGTCACCTGGGGGGTGGCCAATGCGGGGACCCGACCGTCGGCCCGCACGGGCTCGGGTCACGCCATCGAGATCGACCTATCCCGCCAGCTGCTCCTGGTCGTCGACGGTGGCCAGGTCACCGAGATCCACGACACCTCGACCGGTCGCCTTCCCGGATCCACGCCGGTGGGGACCTTCCGCATCACCCGGGAGATCGACGACTACCGCTACGCCCCGCTCGGCACGCTCTACCGACCCAAGTACTTCCACGGTGGGGTCGCTATCCACGGCTATACCAGCGTGCCGTCCAGCCCCGCCTCGCACGGCTGCGTGCGGGTGACCTACCCCGCCATGGACCACCTGTGGGCCACGGGCGCGGCGCCGGTGGGGACCACGGTCGTCGTCTACCGTTGAGCGGGGCAGACCGACGGCGCGGCGACGAGAGGCCCGGCCGGTCACGAGCGGACAACACCACGGACCAGGAACCCACGGTGCTTTCTGGCTCGCCCGTCGTTCAGACTGAGAACGGGCGAGCCGATGGGGCGCGATCACATACCGGTGAGGCGGCGCGACAGCATCGTCGCCCCATCGACGTCCCCGTCGCCCCGCTTGTCGGCGATGACGGCGACGAGGTCGATGCGGCCCGAGCACCCGAGGGCGAGATCGGCGGCCTCGAGGCTCAGGCCCCCGTCGACGCTGCGCCCCGTGTCGACGGCGGTCAACCTGGTCTGGTCGGGCTCGAGGACGAGATCGCGCTCGATGGCCACCGACCCCCGGGTCGTCACCCTGATCGTGGCGGTGTCGGGGCTGCGACCGGGATCGGTGAGCCAGCGCAGCGAGCCCGACGCCAGCTCCTCCTCCATGGCCTGGAGGGCGGCGTCGACGCCCCACCGGCTCATCGAACACGGCGGTTCGAGGGCCTGGAAGATGTCCCACTCGTGGAGGCCCAGTTCCTTCAGGTAGAGCACGAGGAACCGGTTGGCGGCCACGATCCCGCCCGGGTGGTAGCAGTCGTAGTCGAGTCCGACGCCGTCGCTGTCGAGCACGTCGACCAGGCCGAGGCCGGCCCGACGGAACCGGCCGATGACGTCGTCGTCGGCACCGGCCACTGCCGCCGCCCGGCGGATGCCCGCCGCCGCCAGCTCCCCCCGTCCGGTTCCCGCCGGCGGCCGATCCCCGGCCGCCCCGGCCTCGCCGGCGGCGCCCCGGACGATGCCGTCGGTGTAGAACTCGGCCACCACGGCAAGGTGGGCCACGACCTCCCGCACCGTCCAGTCACCGATCGCCGGGAGGTCGAGGCGGCCCGGGTCGAGGTCGGACAGCCGGGCGTTGAGACGATCGATTTCGTGGCGCAGCACCCGGACACGACCGCCGTGGGGCAGTGTGACGAGCCGGGGCTCCGATCCCTCCATGCCAACCGACGGTAGCCTGCGGCCGCAACGGGAGCGAGGCGCCAGCCGGGGTCTGCGGGGGCTCGGCCCCGCAACGGGATCAGAGCCGGCCGGCTCAGGCGGCCGGGCGATCCCGTCGACCGGGCTTGGCGCCGCTCAGATTCGGGCGTCAGGGGGAGCGGCCAGCCGTGAGAAGTATCATCCATTGCCGATTCGGTTCGGCCTGACGAGCCGACCCGGAGCGTTTGCTCGGTCAGTTCACAGCAAGCCCCCAGCTCGACCGATCACGCTCCGGTCGGGCGATGACGCCGACGGGCGGACCGGTTCCGCCCGGCACCGAGGAGACCCAACCGATGACGTTCGACAGCCACGAGCCCCAGCCCAGACGTCGCACCATGCTGATCTGGATCGGCGCGCTGGCTGCGATCGGTGTGATCGCGTTCGGTGGGTTCGCCGTGTGGTTCCTGCGCGACGACGCCCCCGACGAGGTCTCGATCGACGCTGCAGCGCAACTCGTCGACGAGCCCGCCACCGGCGGCGACGACGCCACGGCCACCAGCGACGCCGGCCCGGTGGACATCAGCGGAACGTGGCGCGTCGACACCTCGATCGGCGAGTTCAGCTACGAGGACTCCACCGGCACCTTTGTCGGGTTCCGCATCGCCGAGGAGCTGTCGGGCATCGGCTCCACCGAGGCCATCGGCCGGACACCGGCGGTGACCGGGACGCTCGTGGCCGACGGCACGACGATCACCGAGGTGGCGATCGAGGCCGACATGACGGCGATCACGACCAACGACAGCCGCCGCAACAACAAGGTCCAGGACGCTCTCGACACGGATCAGTTCCCGACCGCCACGTTCACCCTCGACGAACCGGTCGACGTCGACGACGTCGCCCTCACCGGGGAGACGACCACCATCGACGCCACCGGTCAGCTCACCATCCACGGGGTGACCCAGACGGTCACCCTGCCGCTGCAGGCCCGGCTCGTCGACGACACCATCGTGGTGGTCGGCTCGCTCGACATCACGTTCGCCGACTACGACGTCGAGGTACCGACCGCCCCCGTCGTTCTCTCGGTCGACGACCACGGGCCGCTCGAGCTCCAGCTGTTCTTCACCCGCTGACGACGCCGCCGCCGGCCGACCCCGCCGCCCCGAACCACCCAGGGCGAGGCTGCGGGCCCGAACCAACCTGGACGAGCGGCGATCGTGGAACAGATGGAAGAGTGGTGGCATCGATCGAACCGCGGGGGAGAGCCACATGGCCAGGAAGACACACGCCGAACGTCGTGAGGCGGGCAGAGGAGTCCAGAACACGCTCGGCGGTGGCAACGTCGACACCGAGGCCGCAGCAAGAGCCCTGGAGGATCGGCTCGGCCCCCTCGGCTCGTTCGTCATCGACTTCGCCCTCGGCGACATCTGGACCAGGCCCGGGTTGTCGCGCCGCGATCGCAGCCTCGTCGTCATCACCATCCTCGCCACCCTCAACCAGCTCAACCAGCTCCGCAGCCACGTCAGGGGCGGCATCAATCACGGGTTGACCAGAACCGAGATCGAGGAGGTGTTCGTGCAGCTCGCCGGCTACGCCGGTTTCCCGCGCGCCATCGACGCCATGACGACGGCCCACGAGCTGCTGGCCGAGCTGGAAGGGGTCGACAAGCTGCCGCCCAGCCCTCCGGCGGAACGCAAGGACGACGACCGGCGCAGCGCCGACGCCCGACAGGTCATGGATCGCCTCAGCGAGAACCAGCCCCCTGGGGGTGTCGGGGTCGACATGGGATCGTTCACCGGTGCCGCCGGTCGTTTCGCCTTCGGCGAGCTGTGGGCCCGCGATCAGCTGTCTCTACGGGATCGGTCGCTCGTCGTCTGTGCCACGCTCACCACCCAAGACAAGCCGACCGAACTGCGCTTCCATCTCCAGGGGGCGCGCAACAACGGGGTGACCGACGTCGAGCTGGAGGAGCTGATGGTAACCGTCATCGGCTACGTCGGCTTCCCCACCGCGGTGGAGGGCTTCCGTGCCCTGCGCGAGATGCAGGCCGGAACGGCCTGATCGCCGTTTCTGCGGACGGGCCGGGCCCGGTCGCCGGGGCCGACGGCGGCGCGACGGCGCCTCGGGACCGAACCCCGGGTCGGCGACCCGCCGGGTGGGTCAGCGCGGGGTCGGGTTGCGGCGCTGGAGGAGGTCGTTCAGACGGACGTCGACCCGTTCGAGGATCTCGGGCTGGGCGGGGAGGATGTAGAATCGGTCCTCGCGGATGCCGGCCAGGACGTGTTCGGCCACCACCGCCGGGGGGTACCCGCCCCGCAGAGCGGTCTCGAACCCGGCCACGAAGTCCTGCAGGTCGGACCGGAGGGCGGCCACGTCGGTCGGTTGGCCGAGGTCGCCCGGGCGGTTGCGTTCGGCGTCGAGGATGGCCGTGTCGATGAGGCCGGGGCACACCACCGACGCCGACAGGGGGGCGCCCATCTCGCGCAGGTCGAGGTAGATGCCCTCGGTGAGGCACACGACCCCGTGCTTGGAGACGTTGTAGGGGTTGGCGGCGGTGAGGAGCCCGGCGATGGAGGCCGTGTTCACGATGTGGCCGACGTCGCCGTTGTCGAGCATGCGGGGCACGAAGGCCCGCACGCCGTGCAGCACCCCCATGAAGTTGACGCCCATCGTCCACTCCCAGTCGTCGAGGGAGCCCTCCCAGGCCCGGGTGCGCAGGGTGGCGGCGGTCGCCGCCACGCCGGCGTTGTTGAACACGATGTGCACATTGTCGAAGGTGTCGAAGGCGGCATCGGCCAGCCGGTTGACCTCGTCCTCCACCATCACGTCGGTGCGGACCGCCAGCACCCGCCCGCCCTTGGCCTTGATGGCGGCCTCGGCGTCGGCGAGGGCGCCGGCCTCGATGTCGGCCAGCACGAGATGCATGCCCTCGTCGGCCAGGAGGTGGGCGGTGGCGAGCCCGATCCCGCTCCCGGCGCCGGTGACGACCGCCACCCGACCCTCGAGGTTGTCCATCCCGTGACCTCGCTTCGATCCGTGCCCCGCTGCCGACCGAGGCTAGTCGTCTTGGCCCCACCGATCGCCACTGACGCCATCGGGGCCGGTGCGTAGACTCGCCGCCATGACCTCGCTCCACCACGCCCACCTCGAGACGAACGGAATCGAGCTGCACTACGCCGAACAGGGCGAGGGGCCCCTCGTCGTGCTCTGCCACGGCTTCCCCGAGTCGTGGTACTCGTGGCGGCACCAGCTGCCGGTGCTGGCCGACGCCGGCTACCGGGTGGTGGCGCCGTCGATGCGGGGCTACGGCCGCACCACCGCCCCCCACGACGTCGAGCTCTACGCCCTGCCCTACCTGATCGGCGACATCGTCGGCCTGGTGGGCGGGCTCGGCGAGTCGTCGGCCGTCGTCGTCGGCCACGACTGGGGCGCCCCGGTGGCCTGGTACTCGGCCCTGATGCGGCCCGATCTGTTCACCGCCGTCGGCGCGCTGAGCGTGCCGTTCACGCCCCCCATCGGGGGGCTGCCCGACGGCGTGACCCTCAACGACATCATGCGGGCGACCGCCGGCGAGGGACGCGACTACTACCGGCTCTACTTCCAGGAGCCCGGCGTGGCCGAGGCCGACCTGGAGGCCGACATCGAACGCACGGTGCGCGGCTTCCTCTACACCATCGCCGGCGATGCCGTGGCCAACGGCGATCTGGCCGAGGGTTGGGACGGTCACTTCCCGGCCGGGGAGTCGATGTCCGACCAGCTGATCATGCCCGAGACCCTTCCCCCGTGGCTCAGCGACGACGACGTGCGGTTCTACGTCGACGAGCTGACGCAAAGTGGGTTCCGGGGCGGCCTCAACTGGTACCGGAACCTCGACCGGCTGCCCGGTGCGCTGGCCCCCTGGCTCGGTGCCACCATCCAGCAGCCGGCCCTCTACCTGGGCGGCTCGACCGACCTGATCGCCGGCAACACCCCCGAGGCCATCGACACGATGAAGGCCGCCCTGCCCGACCTCCGCCACCTCGAGCTGCTCGACGGCGCCGGCCACTGGCTCCAACAGGAACGACCGGAGGAGGTCAACCGGGCCCTCGTGGCGTTCCTCGACGGTGTGCACAACCGCTGACGGAGGGTGATGCATCGCCTCCACTCCCGGCTACACTTGAACCGGATATCCGTACAATTGATCCGAAGGAGCCGAGATGAGCCTGCACCTGGGTGACACCGCCCCCGACTTCACCGCCGACACCACCGACGGTGAGCTCTCGTTCCACGAGTGGAAGAAGGACTCGTGGGCCGTGTTCTTCAGCCACCCCGCCGACTTCACGCCGGTGTGCACCACCGAGCTCGGCCGCACCGCCGCCCTCCAGGAGGAGTTCGCCAAGCGCAATACCAGGGCCATGGCGTTGTCGGTCGATCCGATCGAGGACCATCACAGCTGGGCTCCCGACATCGGTGAGGTCACCGGCACCCCCCTCAACTTCCCCATCGTCGCCGACCCCGACCGCAAGGTGTCGGAGCTGTACGACATGATCCACCCCGGTGCCGGCGACACCTCGACGGTGCGGTCGGTGTTCATCGTCGACCCGGCCAACACGGTGCGCCTCATCCTCACGTACCCCAAGTCGGTCGGACGGAACTTCGACGAGATCGTGCGGGTCCTCGATGCCCTCCAGGCCACCGACCAGGCCCCCATCGCCACCCCCGCCGACTGGCAGCCCGGCGACCGTGTCATCGTCGCCGTCGGCGTTACGACCGAGAAGGCGAAGGAGCAGTTCGACAACGTCGACGAGGTGAAGCCCTACCTCCGCTTCGCCGACGCCCCCTCGGCCTGAACCCCTCGAGGATTTTCGTACCCACCGGAGGCTCCGGGCGTAACGGCGCCGGGACCTGCGGCCATCACCGGTCGGGGGCTGGCCGTCGATCGGAGGCGCCTGGTCCGGGGGTTGCGTCCGAACCCGATGTCTCCGCCGTTTGGCGCCGGGATGGCTCATCCCGGCGCCACGGCCACGTGCCGTCGAGCTCCACCTCCAACGACCAGCTGAGTATGATCCGGATCAGTACCACGGCACCGAGTGCGATGAGGGCTTCGACGGTCCGCTCGACCACCACCGTGCGGATGATGTCGCCGACGATCAGGAACTCCACGCCGAGCAGGATGGCTCGACCGAGGGTGCGGCGCATCGTCTCGTAGCCGCGCTGGCGGGCGCCCGCCCGGATCAGGTCGGGAGCGGCGGCGACGAAGGCGACCACGCCGCCCACCACCATGGTGGCGATCCCCACGGCCTCGACGACTACGACGACCCGCTCGACGACGTCCTCGTAGTCCATCGGTCAATGGCCTCCGGATCGGGCAGACATCGCTGGTACCTCCCCGAGCTGGGCCTACCCGTCCCCGCCCCGCCCAAAACGGTGTGGCCACGAACCGGCGTCGCCCCCCGGTCCGGGATCAGTCGCCGACGCGCCCACCGGGACGGCGGTAGGAGGCGACCCGCCAACCCCCGTCGACGTCGACCACGGCGCCAGTGACGAACCGGGCGGCGTCGGAGGCGAGGAACAGCGCCGGGCCGGCGACGTCGTCGGGTCGACCCCACCGGTCGAGCGGGGTGCGCTCGAGGATCGCCTGCGACCGCTCGGGGTCGCGCAGCAGCCCGTCGGTCAGGTTGGTCTCGATCCAGCCCGGGGCGATGGCGTTGACCCGGATCCGGTCATCGGCCCAGCTCTGGGCCAGGGAGCGGGTGAGCTGCACGACGCCGCCCTTGGAGGCGGCGTAGCCGGGCACCGTCGGCGAGCCGAAGTAGCTCATCATCGACGCCATGTTGATGATCGACGCCGTGGGGGCGGCGGGGTCGGCCGCCGCCTCGACCAGGCGGGGGTGGAGGGCGTGACACATGCGGAACGTGCCGTTGAGGTTGACCGCGATCGTCGACTCGAAACCCTCCGGGGTGAGCTCGCCCGGCTGACGGTTGGCGCCACCGGCGTTGTTGACCAGCACGTGGCACGCCGGTATCGCCGCCGCCACCTCGACGATGGCGGCGGCGTCGGCCAGGTCGAGACGGTGATAGGTGAACGGCGACAGGTCATGGTCGTAGGTCTCGATCGGTCGGGTCCCGGTGATGACGACATGGGCGCCGGCCTCGGCGAACCCGGTGGCGATCCCGTGGCCGATGCCGGAGGTCCCACCGGTCACGACCACGGTGCGTCCTGTGAAATCGAACGTGCAGTCGGTCATGACGGCGACCCTACCGGACCGTCCGACCGCCACCCGGGCAGCGCCGGCCGGCCGAGCGACCCGGTCAGAGAGCCGACCGCATGAACCGGACGTTGACCTGGAGATAGGCGTTCGGGTTGGGGTGGCGGGCCCAGATCTCCGCCCACCCCGGATCGCGGGTGAAGGCGGTGTAGCCGTCATCGCGGGCCTCCCGACTCGGCCACCGGATGATCCAGCACACGTTGGGTTGCCCGTTGGGCGACACGACCGGCGACGACCCGGAGACCTCGGCCTCGTGGCCGTCGTCGAGCCAGAAGTCGATCACGTCCAGGTTGGCCTCGAGCCACGGTGCGGCGTGATCCCGGGCCCACTCTCGGTAGGCCTCGAACCACTCCGGTTCGATCGTGTAGTCCCTGATCTCGACGATCCCCTCGGACACCGCATCGCTCCTCGCGTCGGCCCCGGCGACCCCGTCGGCCCCCGATGACCGCTGGCAGTCTCGCCGCCCCGGGGACGGCCGGCCAGCCCACCACCGACGGGCCACGACCGCCACCCACTGCGTCGAGTGGCGCTTGCGGACGACCGGCGGTGCCTGCAGACTCGTGATCGTGCGCATCGCGGTACCGAGGGAGGCGACCGACGAGCGTCGGGTGGCGTTGACCCCCCAGGTCGTGCGCCGGCTGAGGGCCGCCGGCCACGCCGTCACCGTCGAACCGGGCGCCGGAGAACGGGCCGGCTTCGCCGACGACGCCTACCGGGCCGAGGGGGCCGAGGTGAGCGCTTCGGCGGTCGGCGACGCCGACCTGATCGTCGTGGTCGGACCACCCGATCGCCAACGGGTCGACGGGTTTCCCGAGGGTGTCGCCGTGCTCGGGTTCCTCGACCCGTTCGCCGCCACCGACGTCGTGCGCGGCCTGGCCGAGCGCCGGATCACGTCGTTCGCCATGGAGGCCGTCCCCCGAACCACCCTGGCCCAGAGCATGGACGCCCTGTCGTCGCAGGCGTCGGCCGCCGGCTATCACGCCGTGCTCCTCGCCGCCGTCGCCACCCCCCGGATCTTCCCCATGATGATCACCGCCGCCGGCACGGTCCCCCCGGTGAAGCTCCTCGTGTTGGGGGCGGGTGTGGCCGGGCTCCAGGCCATCGCCACGGCCCGGCGCCTCGGGGCTGTGGTCTCCGCCTACGACATCCGGCCCGAGGTGAAGGAGCAGATCGAGAGCCTCGGTGCCCGGTTCGTCACCGGCCCGGTCGACCAGTCGGCGGTGGCCGCCTCCGGGTACGCCACGGAGGTGGCCGACGACACCGAGCGCCGGCAGCAGGGGGCCCTGGCCGACGTGGTGGCCGACGCCGACGTCGTCATCACCACGGCCCAGATCCCCGGCGTCCCGGCGCCCCTGCTGGTGTCGCGGGAGATGGTGGAGCGGATGCGCCCCGGCTCGGTCATCGTCGACGTGGCCGCCCCCACCGGCGGCAACTGCGAGCTGACCCGCCCCGGCGACGAGGTCAGCCACGCCGGCGTCGTCGTCCTCGGACCGATCGACCTGCCGGGCCGGGTGGCGGTCGACGCCAGCGAGATGTACGCCCGGAACCTGGTCGCCTTCATCGAGCGGCTGACCGACGGCGAGGGCGGGCTGACGGTCGCCCTCGACGACGAGATCATCGGCGCCTCCTGCATCACCCACGCCGGATCGATCGCCCACCCCGAGGCCCGCCGGGCCGTCGGACTGGAGACCACCCCATGACACCCTTCCTCGTCGGCATCACCGTGTTCGTCCTCGCCTCCTTCGTGGGCTTCGAAGTCATCAGCAAGGTGCCGCCGACATTGCACACACCGCTCATGTCGGGGGCCAACGCCATCTCCGGCATCACGATCGTCGGGGCCGTCACCGCCGCCGGCATCGGTGACGACACCACGGCCCGCATCCTCGGTTTCGGCGCCGTCGTGATGGCCACCATCAACGTGGTCGGCGGCTTCCTCGTCACCGACCGGATGCTCCAGATGTTCCGGAGCCGGTCCGACCGGAGGCCGCGCCACGGTGGTTGAGCTCCTCTACCTGGCCGCCGCCGTCGCCTTCATCGTCGGCCTGAAGCTCCTCGGGAGCCCGCGCCGGGCCCGTGCCGGCAACCGGGTGGCCGCCGTCGGGATGCTGACCGCCCTCGTCGTCACGCTCGTCTCGCAGGAGATCGTCGACTGGGCCACCGTCGTGGCCGGACTGGCCGTCGGCACCGCACTCGGCGTCGGGTTTGCGGTGCGGGTCCAGATGACGGCCATGCCCCAGATGGTGGCGGCGTTCAACGGGTTCGGCGGGCTGGCCTCGGCCCTGGTGGCGACCGTGGCGGTCATCCGGGCCGACCTCGACGGAATACCGGCGGAGACCGCCGTCCCGTTGCTCGTCTCGATCGTGATCGGTGCCGTCACGTTCACGGGCAGCTCCGTCGCCTTCGGAAAGCTCCAGGGTCTCCTTCCCGGTCGTCCGCTCGGGTACGGGGGTCAGCACATCGTCAACGGTGCACTGGCCGTCGCCCTCGTGGGGTTCGCCATCTGGGCCGGTGTCGCCGGCGAAACCACCGGGTACTGGGTGGTGGCCGCCCTCGCTCTCGTGGTCGGCGTGCTCGGCGTCGTCCCCATCGGCGGGGCCGACATGCCGGTCGTCATCTCCCTCCTCAATTCGTTCTCCGGGTTGGCGGCGGCGGCGACCGGACTGGCCATAGAGCGCAACGAGCTGATCATCGGCGGCGCCCTGGTCGGTGCGGCCGGCCTGATCCTCACCGTGCAGATGACGGAGGCCATGAACCGCTCGCTCGCCAATGTGTTGTTCGCCGGGTTCGGTTCCGATGGCGGGGCCGGCGGCCCGGCCGGCCCGATCGGGGAGCGACCCGTGACCCGGGCCACCCCCGGCGACGTGGCCATCGCCCTGGCCTACGCCGAGTCGGTGCTCATCGTGCCCGGGTACGGGTTGGCGGTGGCCCAGGCCCAGCATGCGGTGCGCAAGCTCGCCGACGCCATCGAGGCCCAGGGCGGCACCGTCAACTACGCCATCCATCCCGTGGCCGGCCGGATGCCCGGCCACATGAACGTCCTGTTGGCCGAGGCCGACGTCGACTACGAACAGCTCCTCGACCTCGACCGCGCCGACCCGATGTTTCCCCAGACCGACGTGGTCCTCGTGCTTGGGGCCAACGACGTGGTCAATCCCTCGGCCCGCGACGACCCGTCGTCGCCCATCTACGGCATGCCGATCCTCAACGTCGACCGGGCGGCCCGGGTCGTCGTCGTCAAGCGGAGCCTGTCGCCCGGCTTCGCCGGCATCGACAACCCCTTGTTCTACGAGGAGCGGACCATGATGCTGTTCGCCGACGCCAAGGGTGCCCTGGAAGACACCCTCGCCGCGCTCGACGCCCTGTAGCGACCGCCCGGCGGAACGCAAGGGGTGCCCGGTCACCGGACCTCGGGTCGCGCCCGGTCACCGCCGCCGCCGTGGCGGCGCAGGAAGTCGACCACCACGGCGTTCCACTTCGCCGGTTCGTGGGCGTTGACGGCGTGCGACGCCTCCAGCTCGGCCACCTCGATCCCCGGGATCCGCCTGGCCCGGGGCACCATCGGAGCGAACCGCTCCTCCTGCACCCCCACGGTGAGCAGCGTCGGTCGCGACACCTCGGCCAGGCGGGGACCGAGGGGCAGCCGGTCGCCCGTCACCTCCATGCCCCGGGCCACCCCCTCGGGATCGTGCTCGTCGAACTCGCAGGCCAGCAGGGCCCGCGTCGGCTCGGAGATGCGGCGCGACCGGCCCGGGTTGACCGGGCTGTCCCGCACTGCGTCCATGCCCTGGCTCCGGAGCGAGTCGAGAAACCCCGGCCGGGCCGCGGCGCGGTTCTCGGCCCACCGCTCGGGAGAGGCGAACGCCGACGTCGAGTTCGTCACCACCTGGGCCAGGACCCGCTCGGGATGGGCCAAGCCGTAGTTGAGGGTCAGGCCGGCCCCCAACGACTGGCCGATCGTGAACCAGTGGGCGACAGCCAGCCGCTCCCGGAGGCGCTCGAACTCGGCGAAATAGCTCTCGGGACCGTAACGGTCGGGGTCGGTGGGGGTGGGCGAGCGACCGTGACCCCACAGCTCGACCACGACCGGCCGACACACCGCGGCCAGGGCCCCGACGTTGTCGGCCCAGTAGCTCCGGCTGCCGAGCGCCCCGTGGACCAACAGGGCGTACGGGCCCCGGCCCTCGTGAACCACGGCGTGGAGGCGGTGCCCGTCGTCGGCCGTCATCGCCGCCGATCCTGGCGCACCCACCGGCCGGCCGGACGTTGGTAGCGTCGGTCGCCACGGCTCATTCCGTCACCCCCCGGTGTCGGGATGCTGGCCGAGCTGGCGGGCCAGCCAGTCGTTGATGTCACGGCGGGCCTGGCGCGACACGGCGGCGCCGGGGGCGAAGCCCTCGAAACCGTGGGGGGCGCCGGGGTAGACGTGCAACTCGACCGGCACCCCGGCGTGGTTGAGGCGGCGGGCGTACTCGATGTCCTCGTCGGCGAAGGCGTCGAGGGAGCCGACCATGAGGTACGTGGGCGGCAGGCCCGACAGATCGGTGGCCCGGGCCGGGGCGGCGTGCGACGGCACGTCGTCGGTGCCGAAGCGGTCCCCCAGGTACGACGACCAACCGAACGTGTTCGACGCCCGATCCCACACGGGGACCTCGAAGTGCGAGGTGCCGGTGGTCAGGGTGTCGTCGATCATGGGGTAGATGAGGAGCTGGTAGTCGATGGTCAGCTCCGCCCGGTCGCGCACCATCAGGGCCAGCGCCGCGGCCAGGCCGCCGCCGCCGCTCGGACCGCCGATCCCGACCCGGTCGGTGTCGATGCCCAGCTCGGCTCCGTGTTCCTTCACCCACCGCAGACCGGCGTAGCAGTCCTCGACCCCGGCCGGGAACGGATGCTCGGGGGCCAGGCGATACTGGACCGCCACCCCGACCAGGTCGAAGCGCTGGCACCAACGGTCGAAGCGGAGATCGTCCTGCTCGGGGGAACCGAGCACGTAGCCACCACCGTGGATCCAGAACAGGCAGGGCAGCGGTCCGGCGTCGTCGGATCCCCGTCGCCGGTGGACCCGCAACCGAACGTCGGGCTCCCCGTCGGGGCCGGCCACCACATGGTCGGTGCGGACCACCTCGTCGGACAGCTCGACCTGGGCGTTCTGCTCGAGGCGGACGGCCCGGACCCGGGCCAGGGTGCCGGCGTCGACGGTGCCGAACGCCGGTCCGGCCTCCAGGATGGCTCGGACCTCGGGGTCGTAGAAGGGCTCGGCGACACGGTCGGTGGAGTTCATCCGTGGACCCCGCCGTCGACGGTGAAGGCCTGACCGGTGCAGTAGCCCGACCGGTCACTGGCCAGGAACAGGGCCATCTCGGCGATGTCCTCGGGGGTGCCGAGCCGTTTGAGGGGTTGGCGGTCGGCCATGCGGTCCTCCTTGCCCGAGACCATGTCGGCGATCATGTCGGTCACGATCACCCCGGGGTGGATCGAGTTGACTCGGATCCCGTGCTTGCCCAGCTCCTTGGCCACCGTCTTCGTCATGCCCGTCACGGCCCATTTGGTGGCGCCGTAGGCGGTGGCCCCGAACCCACCCTCCAGCCCGGCGATCGACGAGGTGTTGATGATCGAACCGCCGTTGCCGGCCTCGATCATGGCCTTGGCCGCCGTCCGCATCCCGAGGAACACGCCGGTCTGGTTGATGGCGACGGTGCGGTTCCACATCTCGGTCGAGGTGTTGAGGAGCTGGGCCGGCTGGAAAACGCCGGCGTTGTTCATGCAGATGTCGAGGCGACCGTGACGCTCGACGATGTCGGCCACGACGGCCTCCCACTCCTCCTCCGACGTGACGTCGAGGTGGTGGTAGTCGCACCCGAGCTCCCCCGCCGTCCTCTCGCCCTCGTCGTCGAGGACGTCGGCGGTCACCACCGCCGCCCCCTCCCGGGCGAAGATCCTGGCCTCGGCCGCCCCCTGGCCCCGCGCCCCGCCGGTCACCAGCGCCACCCTGCCGTCGAGCTCACCCATCGTCGTATCCCCCTCCCGGCGCCGGCGGCGACCCGGTGTCGCTCACCCCCCCGGCGCCCGGCCGCCAGTCAAGCACGGCCCTCCGGCGGGTGTCAGATGAGGCGGGATCTCCCCCGACCCGCTGCCCGGCTTCCTCACCGACGACGAGGCCCTCTCCCGGCCGACCACAAGCTCTTCGGTGACAACGTCGCCACCCGCCGCCTGGCCGCCCTCGACCGTTGATCGGCGTGACGCCGGTCAACCGCTGACGAGGGCGTCGATGAGGTCGCGGGCCGACACGATGCCCTGGAGGCCGGCGGCCTCACCGTCGCCGACGAGGAGGTGGCGGACCCCCCGCTCGCACATGGTGCGGGCCGCCGCCTCGGCCGTGGTGTCCGGGGCGCACCAGATGATCTCGGTCGAAGCGATGTCGGCGGCCTTGACCGTGTCGGGCTGATCGGTCCGGCCGTAGCTCCGGGTCACGTCGCGCTCGGAGACCACGCCCACCACCGCCGAGGTGGTGCCGACGGCCAGAGCTCCGGCCCCCACCGACGACAACTTCTGGGCCACCTCCCGGAGGCGGGCATCGGGCGAGATCCGGGCCACGGCCCGTGTCATCAGCGACGTGACGGGTGTCTGGGGGCCGATGATCGGCTCCGCACTTCTGCGATTGGCTGCCATGGTCCCATCCTGGGAGCCGACCGGATCCAGCGACCAGGGTCGCAGGACCCTGGCCGGCGCTGCTCGGGCGTGCTGCTCGCACGATCCCGATGTCGCTCCCAGGACGATGACGGCGGCGCAGCGTGCCGACGGGTGGTGTGGCCGGCGACCAAGATCGGGCACGAACCGGCCGTTGTCAATGGCCATCCCGGTCATCATCGCCGCCACCGGGACGGCGACCACGACACGGGGCGACGACGAGGGCGGACCGGGGACACGTGACGACATCACCCCTCCTTCGGAGCCGATCGCCCGCCGGATGGGCGGTGGACCCGGCGTGCTACCGTCGGGTCGCATGGCGGCGAGACGACGAGCCCTTCCCCCCGGTACCTGGCTGCGGGCGCTGCCCATCGCCGCCGTGGCGGCCGTCCTCATCGGGGTTCCGTCCGACCTCATCGACACCCCGGTGTTCGGGCGCCCGGTCGAGGTCCGGCCGATCGACTACGTGATCTGGGCCGTCACCTCGACCCTGATCGGCATCGTCTTCGCCATACGACCCGAAGGCCACGGCACCTCGGGCGCCGTCGGCGACGACACCCGTCCCATCTGGGGCGGCTTCGTCTCGTTCCTCGCCGTCGGATGCCCCGTGTGCAACCAGGCGGTCGTCCTGCTGGTGGGCACGAGCGGTGCCCTCAGCTGGTGGGCGCCGATCCAGCCCCTCGTCGGGCTGGGCGCCGTCGTCCTGCTGGTCGTCGCCCTACGTCGGCGGCTCGCCACCTACCAGCTCGACGCCTGTCCCCTGCCGGGGGCCGGGGAGCCGGCCGAGCTCACCTCGGCGTCCTGAGCGGCGTCACCCAGGGGCGAGCGTGGTCAGGACGTCGATCCGCTCGGCCGGCGACCAGCCGTGGGGATACAGGCAGACCAGATCTACGCCCGCCTCGGCGTAGCGGGCCATCTGCTCCCGGGCCCGTCCTGGGTCGGCGGGGTCGAGACACGTCGCCGCCACGATCTCGTCGGGTCCGGTCAGGCCCTGGGCCGCGAAGTGCTTGTGGTAGTTGGCCATGGCGTCGTAGTTGACGGCGTCGGCACGGGCCCCCTCGGCGGGCATGACCCGCACGTAGAGGACGGTGCGCCCGTTGGCACCGGCCTCGGCCGCCGCCTTCTTCACCTGCCCGACGGCCTCGGCGGCGCCGGCCGGGGTGAGCCAGTTGAGTACCACCCCGTCGGCCCGGGACGCCCCGAGCTCGATCATGCGGGGACCGAGGGCGCCCACCAGGATCGGCCACTCCCCGCCGAACGCCATGCCGTGACGGGACCGCCGCCCGAGGTCGTCGAGCCACGAGCGCATCGTGGTCAGCGGCGAATCGGGGAACGGTACCCCGGCCCGGGCCGCGGCCTCGGCGTGGGAGATCCCGATACCGAGGCTGAACCGGCCGTCGGACTGCTCGTTCAGGGTCGAGGCGGCGAGGGCCAGGGCCACCGGGTCGTGAAAGAGGACGGCCGCCACGCCCACCGCTCCGTAGATGGTCGTCGTCTCCTGGAACATGGCGGCGAGCGAGACGAAGGCGTCGCGCCCCCCGAGGGGACCGGCCTCGGGATCGGGGTCGGCCCCCCGGATGTCGGGCACGAAGACGTCGGTGTACCCGAGTGCTTCGGCTTCATGCCCGAGACGGGCGAGCTCGGCCGCCGGGAGGTCGCGGACGCAAACGCCTAGATCCATGTCGTGATCATGGCATCTCGACGACCCGGTTCAACGGGATGAGGTGCCCGCCCCCGGGATCGCGCCGGATCGGGCCGCCGAGGGGCCAGACTCGGATGGTGGACGTTATGACCGCCGCCCCGACGAAACCGCGACCACGGGCCCGCCCCCGCCGGCCCCCGGCCGGTGGCCGCCACCCCCCGGCCCGGTGGTTGGCGGCCCGGTGGTTGGCGCTGGCGACGATCGCCGTGGCGGCCGCCGCCTGCGGCGGCGACGACACCGCAACGGCCGTCCCCGACGGGACCACCGTGGTCGTGGCCAACTCGCCCGGCACGATCACCACCGACGGCCCTCAACGGGTACTCATCGCCCTTCTGGGTGACGGGCCGAACGACTTCGTGGGCGGCGACGACCTGCCGGCCACGTTCGGCTTCCGCTCCCTCGACGACGGCGGCGAGCTCGACCAGGTCGAGGGACGGTGGCTGTCGACCGCCGGGGTGTCGCTCGGCCTCTACATCGCCGGCTACGACTTCGACGCCCCGGGCCTGTGGGAGGTGGCGGTCGTCGACGGCGGGAACGTACCGGCGGCGCTGGTCGAGGTGGTCGACGACTCGTCGGTACCCGCACCGGGCGAGCCGGCCCCCCGCTCCGACAGCCCGACCGCCGCTTCCGTCGACGAGGTGGCGGCCATCAGCACCGATCCTGAACCCGATCTCGACTTCTATCGGCTGTCGGTGGCCGACGCCGTGACGAACGGCCGGCCCACGATGGTCGTATTCGCCAGCCCGGCGTTCTGCCAGACCGCCGTCTGCGGGCCCACCATGGACATCGCCAAACGGGCGGTCGCCGACCATCCCAACGTCGACGTGGTCCATGTCGAGCCGTATGACATCGAGCAGGCCCGGGCTGGCAGACTGCAACCGGTGGCCCTCATGACCGAGTGGGGCATCGTCACCGAACCGTGGGTGTTCATCGTCGACGGCGACGGCGTGATCAGCGCCTCGTTCGAGGGCATCGTGGGCGAGGCGGAGCTCGAACAGGCCCTCGCCGGTCTCTGAGCACCATGGCGCCGGTGCGCTCCCCCGGCCCGCGCCCGCCCACCCCCCGGGCCCCGTCCCGAGCGGTGATGTCGCTACCAACCCCCCGCCAACTATGCTCTCGGTACCGGGTGGAGTTCCGCGACCATTTCCGCGACCCCTGACGGCCGTGGGGGGAAGGCGTAACTTGTGAGACAAAAATGGGTCTACCCGACGCTCCTGTTGTTCGTCGTCTTCTACATCCTGTCGAACCCGGGAGCGGCCGGCCCCCAGGCCCGGAACTTCGTCGACTGGGTCGGCGATCAGGCCGGCGCCTTCGGCACGTTCCTCGACGGGCTCTTCGTCGACGACGGCAACCCCCAACCGGCCGTGCCCGGCAACAACCCGGCGTTCCCCAACACCAACCCGACGTTCCCCGGTGGTCAGGTGCCCAACAACGGGCAGGCCCCGAACGACGGCACCAACAGCTTCAACACCTGATCGGCGGGGCCACGACATGATGAGCTGGCGCCGACCGGCGCCGTACCAGCAGACTGTGCGCGACGCCAACGTCCCGAGCGCCAACGAGCAGCCATGACCACCATGCTCCCCCTCTCCAGTCAGCGGTCCTCCCTCCTACGGCCGCTGGACGAGAACGCCGTCCTCGTCCCCAACGAGAAGGTCTACTACGCGGAACGCCAACACTGGGCGTCGATCGTGCAGCCGATCTACGAGACCTTCATCATCCTGCTGTTCATCGTGTGGATCGTCGGCTTCGCCCGCGACGACGCCGACGCCGGCGGCAATCAGGTGATCGGGGCCATCCTCCTCCTTGCGCTGGCCCACGCCGGGCTGGTGGCCATCACCGGCGGGCGACTGCCCTCGTCACGCCTCGCCGTCGATCCGTTCTCAAAACCCGGCGCCGGGGTGGGTCGGGTGGCCATCGCCGGGGGGCTGGCGGCACTCGTGGCGTCCTACGGGCTGTTCGGCCCCCGATTCGTCGGCATCGCCGTGGTCCTCAGCGTCATCGGCCGACTGACCATCATCCTCGCCAGGTGGTCGTTCTACGAGCGCCGGTACATCACCAACCGGCGGGTCATCGAGTCGGGCGGTTTCCTCGGCTCGCGCATCTCGTCGATGCCGCTGAGCCGCGTGACCGACATCAGCTACGGCCGGAGCATTCCCGGCGAGCTGTTCGGTTACGCCACCATGCGGGTCGAGACCGCGGGCCAGGACCAGGCCCTGGGCACCGTCCGCTTCATCGCCGAGCCCGACCACTTCTACGAGGTTCTCATCAACTTCAGCGCACCCCAGGCCGCCACACCGGCGCCCCTGGAAGGAGAGCCGGAGCTGCCGCCGCTACCGTTCGAGGAGTGACGGGAGCCCGGCGTTCGAACGCCACCACCGAACCCGCCCGACCGGATGTGGCGGCGACCGTCGCCCGCTGGCTGGCGGTCCCCGGTCTCGTGGCGCTCCTGGCCGTCGTCGCCCTGGCCGCCTCCGCCGAGCGGCGCACAACGGAAGGTGGCGACGAGGCGACCGGCCCGGCCAGCATCGGGGCCGGCGACCGGGGCGGCGCCCCCGGCACCATGGCCGGCGCCGGCGTCGATCCTGCCGAGCGCGGCGATCCGCCACCCTCCGTCACCGGCTCCACCGCCCCCACGACCGAGCCGACCACCGGCTCCACGGATGGCACCAGCACCGACGAGGGCCCGACCGATGGGGCGCTCGACGACCAGACCGACGACGAGCTGGCCGACCCCGTCAGGACCTCGACGGTCGAGGTGCGAGGTCCGGCCGGAGCCCTCCAGGTACGACTCGAAGCCGATGGGGCAGGTGACACGGAGGCGACGGCGGCACCGCTCGACGGGTCGGGCCGACCGGGCGACGCGGTCGACCTGCAACCGGAACCGGGCACCGCCGGGCGCCGCCTGGCCAGCGACGGCACGCTCGAATCGATCGGCGAGGTCGGGGAGCTCGAGCCGGGAGCGGTGGCGGTCGCCGCCACGGTGCAGGGAGTCGCCGTGCTCCGTTCCGACGGCACCACGGTCGAGGTCGCCTCCGATCCGGTCCGGCCTGGCGGGCTGGCGATAACCGACCGCGCCGTCGACGGCACGGGCGAGGCGCTGGGGCCGGACGGAAGCGGCCGCATCGACCTCGGCGACGGTCTGTTCCTCCAGCTCCCCACCGGAGCCGAGGACGTCGCCCCCGACGAGAGCGGGCCACCCTGGCTGCTCCTGGCGGGAGCGTCGCTGGTGGCCCTGGCCGTCATCGCCCTCGTCGTGCGCTGGCGGCGCCGGAAGACCGATGCCGCGTTCGACGCCGACCGGATCGGGCCCGACGGCGTCCCCCCCGATCGTTTCGACGCCTTCGTGGCCATGTTGGCCGCCGACCCCGACCCCGCACGAGCCATCCGGCTGGCCTTCCTCGCCGCCGAGCGGGGCCTGGGGGGGCTCCCCGTTCGGCGATCGGTGGAGACCCCGTTCGAATGGGCCCTCAGGGTCATCGAGGAGCGGCCCGAGCTCCGCCCATCGCTGGGACCACTAACCGGGCGTTTCGCCACCGTTCGTTTCGGCGACCGTCCGGCCACGTCGGCCGAGCGCGACGCCGCCATCCTGGAGCTCCGACGCATCGAACGGGCCGGCCGTCCCTCGTCGAGTGCCCCGCCGATGGCGACGGCCGGGGCCGGGGCCGGGGCCGGGGCCGGGGCCGGCCGATGATCGACACCCTCCTCGCCCTGTTCCCGCTGTTCGTCCTGGCGGCCGCCGTCGCCGCCGTGGTGCTGGCCGTCCGTCTCGACCGGCGGATGAGCCGGGCCGCCACCTCCGCCGGGCCAGTCGAGATGGAACGGGCCCGACCGCCAGGCCAGGAGCAGACCCCGTGGGAGCTGCAGGCCATCGACGATCAGCTCCACCTGGCCCACAGCGGCGGCCCGTCGGCCGTCCCCCGCTACGACCTGACGGCTACCGTGAACCGGCTGCTACAGGCGGCGGGACTCGACCAACCGGGGGACCAGCTCCCGCCCAACGCCGACCCGGCCCAGCTGGCAGCGGCCATCAGCCGCATCGAGGAGCGCCTCGGGCTGGGACCGCTCACCACATCCGATGTCGACGCACACCGCCGGGAGGCCTCGTGACCAACGACCACGTCCGCCAGGCGGCCATCGAGCTCCTGGCCGAGATGGAACGAGCCATCGTCGGCAAGCGGGGCGTGCTCGAGCTCCTCGTCACCGCGCTCCTGGCCGACGGGCACGTCCTGTTGGAGGACGTGCCCGGGGTGGCCAAGACGGCCATCGCCCGGGCGGTGGCCGAGGCGGCCGGGCTTCGGTTCTCCCGCGTCCAGTTCACACCCGACCTCATCCCGGCCGACATCACCGGCGCCACCGTGCTCACGGGCGCCGGGAGCGCAGCCGAGTTCCAGCCCGGTCCCATCTTCGCCAACCTGGTCCTGGGTGATGAGATCAACCGTGCCCCACCCAAGACCCAGTCGGCGCTGCTCGAGGCCATGGAGGAGCGTCAGGTCACGGCCGACGGGGTGACCCGACCCCTTCCCGAGCCGTTCCTCGTCGTCGGAACCCAGAACCCGATCGAGCAGGAGGGCACCTATCCGCTCCCCGAAGCCCAGCTCGACCGGTTCCTCATCCGCACCGCGGTGGGCTATCCGGGGACCGACCACGAGGTCGAACTGATCATGCGCCGGGCCCAACGGGGCGCCGATCGGCTCGCCCTCCGGCCGGTGCTGTCCGGCAGCGAGGTCCGGGCTCTCCAGAACCTGGTGGAACAGATCCACGTCAGCTACCCCGTGGCCCGCTACGTCGTCGACGTCGTCGAGGCCACCAGGACCAGCGGCCGTACCGAGGCCGGGGCCAGTCCCCGGGGTTCGTTGGCCCTGCTCAAGGCGAGCCGGGCCCGGGCGGCCATGGCGGGGCGCGATCACGTCCTGCCGGATGACGTCAAGGCGCTGGCCATCCCCTGTCTGGCTCACCGGCTGCTCCTCCAGCCCGACCAGTGGGTCCGGGGGGTCCGGGCCGAACAGGTGGTGGCCGAGGTCCTGTCGCACGTCCCCGCCCCCACCGCGGCCGAGGCGTCCGACACGGCCCAGGTGAGGGCCCACCCCGAGCTCGGTGGGTTGGTCGCCCCGCTGCCGGCCTCCCGCTCGGGAGGGCGGATCCTCCCCCCGACCTCCGTGGCCGAGCCCCGGGGCTAGGGCCGTGCCCGACGTGACCTGACGACCCCTCCGCCGTGACCCACCACCTCACGTACCGGTTCTGGCTCTACGCCGTGATCGGCTTCGCCTCCCTCGTCCTCGCCCTCGTGACCCGGTCGGTGGAGCCGGCCGCCCTCGGCGCCCCCTTCCTCACCGTGCTCGCCCTGTCGGTGGCCGACGGCTGGTGGCCCCGGGTGACGGCCCGTTACCCCGAGCTCAGCGCCGTGCGCGTCGTTGAGGGCGACGAGGTCATCTTCGCGGTGGAACTGGTTCCGGGCCGACGGGCATCGTGGGTGGAGCTCGAGATCCAGTTCGCCCCCATCCTCGTCCCCGCCGGCCCCACCCGGTTCGTGACCCGACTCGACGGGCCCCGCTGCTTCACCGTCCCCCTCGACGCCGTGCGCTGGGGATCGGCGGGCCCGGAATGGGTGATCGTCACCACCCGCGACCGGTTCGGGGTGAGCGAGCGGATCGTGCGTCACCCGCTCCACCTGCCGGTCAGGATCCACCCGCCGTCGGAGTACCTCCGGACTCTGGTACCCCTCACCCGCGACCGGCCCGTCACCGGTGAGCACCGGAGCCGGCGGGTGGGGCCGGGGGCCGAGCTGGCCGAGGTACGGCCCTACCGGTTCGGCGATCCCGTCCGTATGATCCACCCTCGGCTGTCGAGCCGCCGGGGCTCACCCATGGTCATCGAGCGCCACCCCGATCACTCCTCCGACGTGGTCCTCGTCGTCGACTCCGCCCAGGACCTCGGCGTCGACCTGGAGACGACGCTCCGGTGGACGGTGACGGCCGCCACCGCCATCGCCGACCAGCATCTCGGGGCGCAGGACCGCGTGGGCCTGCTCGACGTGGGCCGGGGGGTCAGGTGGTTCCCGGCCCGGCTCGGACGCCGTCAGCTCCACGTGATCGTCGACGCCCTCCTGGCCACCGAGATCCTCCCCAACCGCCGGCGCGACGATGTGTTCGTCCTTCCCCTCGACCTGCCGGCGACGGCCACGGTGGTCGCCATCTCCCCCCTGCTGTCCGAGGTCATCCTGTCGGCCCTCGTCGACCTGCGGAACCGGGGCCACGAGGTCATCGTGATCAAGCCGGCGCTGCCCGACCCGGGAACGGAGGTCAGCGTCCTGGCCCAGCGCATCTTCCGCGTCGGCAACGAGCTCAACGAGCGGTGGCTGCTCGAACGGGGAGCCGTGGTCATCCCCTGGTCGGCCGGTGACTCGCTCGAGCAGATCCTGCGGCGGGCCGCCCGCATGCCGGCGCGGCGTCGCCACGGGTTGCTGCCGACCGGTGGGCGGAGGCTGCCGACGTGAGGCCGACCCCCTCCGCGTTGGCCGAGGGTCTCCGCCGTCGGTGGTGGCGATGGGTCGATCCCTGGCCGGGCCGGCTCCGGCGGTGGGCCGTTCCGGAGGTGGTGATCGGATCCGTCATCGCCGTCGGGTGGGCCGTGGCCGCCACCTGGACCCTGGGCCCGCTGGTGGTGGCCGCGGTCGCTGTCATCACCGTGATCCTGCAGCTCACCGCGGTCGAGACCGGCGGCCATGGGCTCGTCTGGTTCCTCACCGGCTGGCTGCTGGCACTGGTCCTCGGCACGTCGTTCGCTCACGACGGCTTCCCCCCACTGGGCTACACGGCCGCCGCCCTCACGGTGGTGGCCCACACCGAATCGATCCGCCTGACCCACAGCCGACGGCGTTCGGCCCACCGCGACGGGGGCATCATGGCCCGAACGGTCGTTGGCTGGTGGGCGGTGGCGATGTTGTCGGCGGCCACGGTGGCGGCGATCACCCCCCTGGCCGACGCCGGCGTCGGGCGGGCCTGGTGGTGGCTCCCGGTGGCCGCGGGCGCCGTGCTGGTGGTGGTCGTCGCCCTGTCGGTGGGACCGACCGTGCGGGCCCCGGCCCCCCAGCGGCAGCGGTGGCGACCGGGCGAGCGCCTCGAGCCCCGCCGCCCCGAAGCGGCGACCGACGTCGACCCTGTTGGGCCGACGAGGCGCGGCCGGTAGCCTTGACTGGTCCGCGACAGGGCCGTCCGTCCTGTCATTTTCGAGGTTGACGATGTCCAAGATCTGCCAGGTCACCGGCCGCAAGCCGAGCTTCGGTAACACCGTGTCACACTCCCACCGGGTCACGAAGCGACGCTGGAACCCCAACATCCAACGTCAGCGCTTCTGGCTGCCCTCGGAGAAGCGTTGGGTCACCCTCAACGTGAGCGCCAAGGGCATCAAGACGATCAACAAGAAGGGCATCGAGTCGGTCGTGGCCGACATGCGCAGCCGGGGAGTGAAGGTCTGATGGCCAAGAGCAGCGACAAGCGTCCGATCATCAAGCTCCGGTCGACAGCCGGCACCGGGTACATGTACGTGACCAAGAAGAACAAGGTCAACTCCCGGGAACGGATCGAGCTCAAGAAGTACGATCCGGTCATCCGCCAGCACGTCATCTTCAAAGAAGAGCGCTGACCGCCGGTCGGGCCCGGGCCGACACCGGAAGCCCGATCGTCGTCGCCTACCTCGCCCACGAATGGGTCGGGGTGTCGTTGTCGGGTCTGCTGTGGTTGCGGAACGTGCTCCGGATCGGCGACCGCCCCGGCTCCGGCGACGTCGGGCGGGGGCATCGCCTCACCCCCTACCGCCGGGTCCAGGGGCGGTCGGTCGCCTCACTGTTGCGGTGGGCCGATCGGCTGCTCGGGATCCGAGTCGAGCACCCTGACCCCGCCGGGCTCCCGACCGACGGGTCGTGGTGCGCTGGTGGCACCGACCCCGTATCGGTATCCCCACCGACGGTGACGACATGGTTGCCTGGCTCAACGACGAGTGGCGTAGCCTCGACCGGTGGGTCGCCTCGGTGGAACGGAGCCAGACGCCGATGGGCGCCACCGACGACGACCAGCTCTCTCCGGAGGCCATGTGAAGGCCAGTAGTCGCCTCGAGCCGTCCCGCTACCGCTCGCTCGTCGATGCCGACCTCCGCACCCTGGCCGCCACCGATCCCTCGTGCCTCACCTACGACATCCCCCACCTGGAGGGGTGGACGGTGCACACCGTCATCGGGCACACGGCGTGGATCATGCGCTACGTCTCCTACTGCCTCCAGGCCGCCCCCGACGACCCGCCGCCCCGGGCCTCGGTCGGCGAACCACCGCTCGGCGCCGAGGTGTTCGACTGGTTCACCGAGGCGGCGACGACGGTGAGATCCCTCCTCGACACCGTCGACCTCACCATCGCCCGCCCCTCGTGGACGGGACCCCAGGATGGTCAGTGGTGGCTTCGGCGCCTGGCCCAGGAGACGTCGATGCACCGGTGGGACGTCCAGTCGGCGGTCACCACCCCCGACGGAATCGACCCCGACCTCGCCCGGGACGGGATAGACGAGGTGCTCGAGGTCTTCGTGCCCAGCCGGATGCACTTCGACGCCCTCGACGCCGTCGGTGCCACCATCCACCTGCACGGCACCGATACCGGCCCCGAGGCCAGCGAATGGCTACTGCGGGTTACCGACGAGGCCATCGACCGGGAGCATACCCACGGCAGGGCCGACGTGGCCGTCCGGGGCACGATGTCGGATCTTCTCCTGCTGTTGTGGAGCCGGGTACCCCCGTCCCGCCTCGAGGTGATCGGCGATGGCTCGCTGCTCGACCGGTGGCAGCGGGCCGCAACCTTCTGACCGGCCACGGCCCCCGGGGCACCGGGACGTCACCCGAGACGAAGGGTGGCCAGAGGCTCCAGACGGCCGGCCTTGACCGCCGGCACGAGACCCGACACGACGGCCACGATCACCGCCAACCCGGCACCCCCCCGACGACGTGGTCGGCGGGGGCCGTCACGACTGGCGGACCTCGACGACGACCTGCTCGCTGCCGTCGAGGCCGGAAACGATCTCCACCATGGCCCCTTCGGTCAGACCCGTCTGGACCGGGACCCGCTTGATCGTGCCGTCACGGGCCAGGATCCTGACCTCCTCACCGCCGGGACCGAGCGACACCGACGCCACGGGAACGGCGAGGGCATCGTCGACCCTCTCCCGGATCACCTCGATACGAACGGCGGTGCCCTCCACCGCCCCCAGGTCACCGTCGAGGGCCACCTCGCCCCGGTACCGCTCGACCCCCTGAGCGTCGACCGTGGCGGCCTCGGCCAGTTCGACGAGGCGTCCGGTACCGGTGGCCCCCGTGGCCGGGATCGGGATCTCGGCCGGCAGGTCGAGGGTGAGACGGGAGCGGTCGGTGTTATCGATGTCGACGGTCACGGTCGCTTCGTCCTCGACGAGGGCCACGAGGGGCTGGCCCACGGCGACCGTGTCACCCGCCGCCACGTCGACCCTCCCGACGGTGGCCGGCGACCGTCCGGGAGCCACGTCGGTGGGGAGGAACACCCCGTCGACGGGATAGCCGTGGTCGTCCTGCCACGCCTCGATGGCGGCCCGGGTCCGGTCGGTGAACCGGCCGTCGACGGTGCCGGGGTCGTAACCCGCGGCCTCGAGGTAGGTCTTCAGGGCCTCGACGTCGGGCCCGTCCGACACCAGGGGGGCGAGGGGACGCCAGTAGGGGACGGCGTCGGTGCCGACCACCGTCTCGACGGCCAACATGGGACGACCGTTGATGCGGAGCAGCTCGGACGACGGCCCATGCCGCCCCGGCCACCACCGCCGTCGCCACGACGACGGCGGTCACCAGCCGGCCCCGACGTCTCATGGTCGGCCCCCGACCGGGGTCGGTGGGTCGTTCCTCGAACCGGCCCGGTCGTTCATCAGCCGAGATCCAGGTCGTTCCAGCCGCAGGCGTCGAGGTCGCGGGTGAACTCGTCGGGGCGGTCGGCCAGGTCGTCGGGGAACCGGGTGATGGACAGCACCCCGTTCTCGTTGGCCTCGAGGGGGCCGAGGTCCCAGCCCCGGTCGGTCATGCACTCGTGGAGGGCCTTGGCGTCCTCGTTGAGCGCCACCTTGTCGTCGACCCCGAGGTCGGTCTGGCGCTCGCTCTGCTCCTGGAGCACGGCGGCGATGCCGCTCTCGTTGTTGCAGGCCACCAGGGCGGGAAAATAGTTGGGATCGGCAGCCGCCGGGTCGTCTGTCTCTCCCGGCAGCCCCACGAAGCGGAATCCGCGCTCGTCGAGGCACCCGTTGAACACGACCAGGGCCGTGCCGAGGCGGGTCTGGAACGAACGACTCGACTCGTCGGCGGCCACGGTCGCCTCCGGGCCGGCGGGGGCGACAGCGGCCACGCGGTCCCGACCCTCGTCGAGCAGGCGGGCCGCCTCGTCAGGGGGGACGACCTGGACGTCGTCGGCCCGGCGGGTCACGACGGTCGGATGGTCGCCGGCCTCGAGCCCGTCGTCGGTGGCGGCACCACAGGCGACCACACCCACGGCCGCCGCCACGATGGCCACCACCGCCCGAACCGACACCCGCACAGCATCGAGTATGGTGTACCGGCGACGGTCACGGACCGCGCCGGGACCGGGGACGAAGCCCGGCCGGCGTCGTCACGCACGCCCCGTCGCGGTGCCGGCGAGGTTGTCGGCGCAGCGGGGCGAGCGGAGCGGTCTAGCGGGCGCCGCTCACCACGGGGAGGAGCGGTTCTTCGGGTACGTCGTAGTCGGTGTCCCAACGGGACAGCCGATCCTTCCACTCGGAGGCGCCCCCGACCGACTGGGCGTAGGCGGCCTGGCGCTTGGCCACCCGCCCCACGGGCGCACCGTCGTCGGCCTCACCCTCGTACTGCGACTCGATCCCGAGCTTCAGGTTGCGGAGGGCCTCGCTGCGGAGCTGGGAGATCCGCGACTCGGTGACCCCGAGGAACCGGGCCAGCTCCTGGGAGGACTTGCCCTCCAGGAAGTACCCGACGATCACGAACCGCTGACGCTCGGGCAGCAGGCCGACGGCGTCGCGCAGGTAGGTGTGGAGCTCACGGGTCTCCAGCTCCTCCGACGGCTCCACGGCCGACCGGTCCTTGAGGACGTCGACGAGGGTCAGATCTTCGTCGGAATCGTCGCTGGTCTCGTGGTCGAGGGCCAGGACGACCGAGCGGAACAGGCGGTCCTGGAGCCGGTTTAGCTCCTGGCGGGACACGCCGAGCGACTCGGCCATCTCCTCGGTGTTGGGAACCCGGCCGAGCTGGGTGGCCAGGTGCTGTTCGGTCGCCTCGAGCCGGCGGGCCAGCAGCCGCACCGATCGGGGTGCCCAGTCGGCGGCCCGAACCGAGTCGAGTATGGCGCCCCGGATCCGCTGGGCGGCGAACCGCTCGAACGGCACCCCCCGGGTGTCGTCGTAGCGACGGGCGGCCTCGACCAGCCCGAGGGCGCCGGCTCTGGCCAGCTCCTCACGGTCGACGTGGCGGGGGAAATGGACCGCCACCTGGAACACCACATGCTTCACCAACGGCAGGTTCGCCTCGATGCGGGCGTTCAGCTCGTTGTCGCTCGTTGCCTTCATGCTCTCGTTGCCCTTCTCGTTTCCTCCATGCAGAAGGGGTTCTCGACACGTTCGAGGGCGAACTTGAGCAGAATCTCCGGTTCTCGACCTGCATCGTCAGTTTCGACTCTCCGTTGCCCGAACTTGAGGTCGGGCGACGACGATGATCCCGGCGGCCCACGGATGGATCACGAGCGACCAGGTCGGGGGGACCCATGGCCCGCCCCAGGTGAGGGAGGTCAGGCCACCGGATCGAGGAGGCCGGCGAAGGAGGCGACTTTGACCCCGCGGCGGCGCAGCTCGGACAGGATGGGACGGGGGTCGTCCCAGTGGGCCAGGCCATGGGCCCCAACCGGGGCCCGACCGGCGGCCGACTCCGCGGCGGCCACCGCCGCCACCGTGGCCGCCGCCACCGACGGATGGTCCATCACCCCGAGGATCACCGTCTCCGCCGCCCGGCCGACACGTCCCCGAACCTCGACCCGGACGGCTCCCGGGCCCCCGTCCTCGTGCGGTGGTCGCAGCATGGGCAACCCTGCGGTGAGACGATCCCGGCGGGTGGCCGCCATGCGGGCCGAGATCCGTCGCGCCTCCGGGTACTGGCGTTGAAGCAGCATGGGGCTGGGCAACGCCGCCCGGTAGCAGTCGCGGGCGCCGAAGGGTTCCGGAAACCAGGCCAGATCGCGCCCCGACCCGCCCCGACGCAGGACCCATGCCCCGTCGATCCACTCGTGGCCCGACCCCTGGAGGGCCCGATGGTGCTGGCGGGCGCACGCCGGACCGCCGGTCCCCGCCTTGTAGACGCTGATGACGTCGACCGTGTCGAGCTGGTCGGCGGCGTAGCGGGCCAGCAGGCAACTGAGGCCCGGGGCGAAGCCGGCCCCGACCACCACCGAGCGGCCGGCGGCGGTCGCCGCTCGATCGAGAGCGAGGAGGACCTCTACCTCGCCGGGGTCGTCGGCGAGGGACACCACGTTGCTCCCGGCCTCCATCATGGCCGAGGCCAGCCGTAGATGGGTGCCGGTCGGGGAGGCGATGACGACCACATCGGGAGGGTCGTCACGATCGGGCGGCTCGTCGGTCACCTCGACCGTCGATGGGACGACGGCCCGCACCGCCGACACCACCCGACGCCGCCGGTGCTCGTCGCTGTCGTGGAGGGCGATCGTGGTGAACGGTGACTGGATCAGCTGGCGGGCCAGGTGGGCGCCGGTCGTGCCGAGGCCGACGAGGGCGGCCCGCATCAGCGAAGGTCGGTGTCGGTGATCTCCCGCCACCCGCCCGTCTGGGGTGGCACGCCGCCGCTGCCCCGCAACCGGAACAGGGCGGCGATCAGACCGGCGAGGCAAAGCGCCGCCATGACCCGTCGAGCAAGGACCAACATGGGGCCGAGCCTACCCGGGGCGATCGGCACCCCGGGGTCGGGCCACAGCCCGGGGTTCAGGCGAGGGCGTGCGTCAGTACTCGCTCGGCAGCCGGTCGAGATCGGGGCTGGCTGCCGTGGGCGACCGCAGGTAGCCCCGATCGATGTGCATGGCCAGTGGGATGCCCGCCTCCTCCGCCGCGGCCCAGATCGGCTCGTGGTCGGGGTGGCGATAGGGCCGTCCGGCCGGGGCCCGGCACGGGATACACGCCGTGCGGGCGCCCCCGTCGATCGCCTTCTCCAGCTCGGCCAGGCCGGCCCCGGGGTCGTGCGAGTACGGCCAGATCGTCGGGGTCCTCGGGCGGGGCGCCTCGTCGCCGAACCATTCCGCCAGGCCCGCCACCACCTCGGGTGGTTCGACCACGTGCGAGTCGGCTGAGATCACCCCCGAGTTGCTTGCACCCCGACCGCTCCACCGCACCGACCGGCCCCGGCGAGGTCAACGCCATGGCCACCATCGACGGCCGCCCCGTGATCGAATCGGCCGACGACCCTGAGGCCAAGCGGCAGGAGATCGAGGACCGGATCCCTTCGAGGGCGCCCGGGGCTCCGGCGGTGGCCATGGTCACCGGCGCATGGCCGAGACGAGCTCGGCGAAGGCGGCGGGGCTGGGGGTGTCGCCGGGAACGTTGAACCGCAGCCGGTCGACCACGCCGTCGAATCGGCGGTAGAGTTCGGCCGCCACCTCGGCCGGGGAACCGACGACGGCCATGGCGTCGAGCAGATCGTCGCTGACGAGGTCGGCCATGTCGTCCCATCGGCCCTGCTTCGACAGGGCGTTCCACTCGCCGTGGAGATCGCCCCACCCGTGGAGGTCGAGCACCGGCCGGTAGGCCGGGGTCGAACCGTAGAAGGCGATCTGCTTGCGGATGCCGGCCACCGCCGCCTCGTCGAGGGCGACGAACACCGACGTCCCCACCGAGAACCCGTCTAGGGTCAACCCCGCCTTGGCCCGACCGGCCTCGAGGAGGGGAAGGGTCACCTCCCGGAGGTAGCGCTCGGTGGTGAACGGGTGGGCCTGGATGCCGTCGGCCACCTCGCCACACACCTCGGTCATGCGGGGTCCGACGGCGGCCAGGACCACCCGGGGTGGTCCGTGAGGATTAGGCGGCGGGGAGAAGGCCGGGATCATCAGGGTGTGGGTGTAGAACTCGCCCTCGAAACGGAGGGGGACACCGTCGTTCCAGGTGGCCCAGATGGCCCGGAGGGCGAGTACGAACTCGCGCATGCGGTCGGCGGGCCGAGACCACGGCATCGAGAACCGCTTGGTGATGTGGGGCCGGATCTGGGACCCGAGGCCGAGGTGGAGCCGCCCGTCGGAGAAGCGGTGGAGGTCATTGGCCTGGACCGCCACCGTCATGGGGGCCCGGGCGAAGGCGATGGCCACGGAGGTTCCCAGGTCGAGGGTGGTGGTGTGCTCGGCCGCCAGGGCCAGGGGGAGGAACGGGTCGTGCTGGTTCTCGGTGGTCCACGCCCCGTCGAAGCCGGCCTCCTCGGCCGCTCGGGCGTCGGCGATGGCATGGGTCATGCCGTTGCGGAGCCGGGCGTCGAGCTTCATGGCCGGTAACCGAACGAAACGGGCCCGGGACGGCGGGCGTCGGCCACCAGGTTGGCCCAGTCGGACAGGAGGCGGCGGGTGTGGCGGGGATCGATGATGTCGTCGATCGAGAAGTTCTCGGCCGACAGGAACGGGCTGGACAGGCGGTCGAGCCGCTGTCGGATCTCGGCGATCCGGGCGTCGAGATCGCAGCCCGAGAGCTCGGCCAGTTCCGCCTTGTAGGCCACCTCGATCCCGCCCTGGACCGGGAGGCTGCCCCACCGGCCCGACGGCCACGACCATCGGAAGTGGGTCGATCCGGGCTTGCGGTTGGAGGCGCCGGCCACGCCGAAGGCCTTGCGGATGACGACACAGGCGAAGGGGGTGGTGAGCTGACCCAAGGCCAGCAGGGCCCGCGAGCCGTGGCGGATCGTGGCTTCGTCCTCGGCCTTCTTGCCGATCAGGAAGCCGGGGCAGTCCTCGAGGTGGACGACCGGCAGGTGGAAGGTGGAGGCCAGGTCGAGGAGGCGGATCAGCTTCTGGGAGGCGTCGGCCGTCCACCCCCCGCCGTAGACCTTCGGGTCCTCGGCGAACACGGCGACCGGCCACCCGTCGAGGCGGGCCAGCCCTCCGATGATCGACCGGCCCCAGTCCCGTCCGATCTCGAAGAACGTCGAGGTGCCGTCGTCCTCCCGGTCGACGACCGAGGCCAGGATGGCCCGCATGTCATAGATCCGGCGCTCGTTGCGGGGCACGATCGAGGCCAGCTCCTCATCGGCCCGGTGGGGGTCGTCGCCGGTAGTGCGGCGGGCCGGGAGCTCGTGCACGTTTCGGGGCAGGTACGACAGGAAGCGCCGGGCCATGGCGAATGCCTCGGCCTCGGAGTCGGCGGCGTCGTCGATGGCCCCGTTCGAGGTGTGGACCCTGGCGTGGCCCAACTCCTCCTTGGTCACCGCCGGCTGGCCGGCCTGTTCCACCAGGGCCGGTCCGGCGATCATCATCTGGGCGATGTCGTTCACGATGACCGAGTAGTGGCTGAGGGCCACCCTGGCCGCTCCGATCCCGGCCACCGAGCCCAGGGCCAACGACACCGACGGGGCCAGGGCCAGGTGGGTACCGATCACGTCGATCCCCTTGGCCTGGGGGATGAGGGGACGGCGGGCCTTCTCCATCGACTTGACCGAGCCCCCGCCCCCCATCCCGTCGACGAGGCGGACGTGGGGGAGGGCCAACTCAACGGCGATGCTCTCGCTGAAGCCCCGCTTGGCTGCGATGCTCAGCTCCGACGAGCCTCCGCGCACGGTGAAGTCGTCGCCCGACAGCACCACCGGGCGGCCCTCGACGTCGGCCACGCCGACGAGGAAGTTGGCGGGGGTGAACCCTACGAGCTTGCCGTCGTCGTCGTAGTCGGCGAGCCCCGCCGCGCCCCCGACCTCGGAGAACGAGCCGGGATCGGCGAAGGCCTCGAACCGCTCCCGGATGGTGAGCTTGCCGAACTCGTGCTGGCGGGCCACCCGCTCGGCGCCACCCATCTCGCTGGCCAGCGTCCTCCGCTCGGCCAGCTCGTCGATCTCGCGCTGCCAGACATGCTCGGTCATGGCCCGAGCTTTCCAGCCCGTCCCCGCCGACGCCACCCGGTACGGTCGTGGATCAGGGGGGGACGCCCCACCCGGCGTGGATCCCTTCACTTCGGCGCCCACCGCCAGACGCCGGGTTGGTCGCCCTCGCCCGCCTCAGCCGGGGTCGGGGCGGGTGCCCCGGACGAGAGCCCCCGGCCGCTCACCGGTGAGCTCACCGCCGGCCAGGGTCTCGACGCCGGCGACGAAGGTGTGGCGGTAACCGTCGGGTCGTTGCACGAGCCGCTTGCCGCCGGCCGGGAGGTCGTGGATCAGGGTGGGACGCCCCACCGACACCGCCTCGTGGTCGACGATGTTCAGATCGGCCCGGTAGCCGGGAGCGACGAGGCCGCGGTCGAGCAGACCGTAGGTCTCGGCCGTGCGGCGGGTCTGTTTGTTGACGACGAGCTCAAGCGGCAGCTGCTCTCCCCGGGTCCGATCGCGCGTCCAGTGGGAGAGCAGGAACGTGGGGTAGGAGGCGTCGCAGATCGTGCCGACGTGCGCCCCGGCGTCGCCGATGCCGCAGATCGTGTACGGGTCGGCCAGCATCTCCCGGATGTCGTCGAGGCTGCCGTTGCTGTAGTTCTCGAACGGGTAGAGGAGGAGGCTGTCGCCGTTGCCGGCGGCCAACAGATCGAGGAGGAGGGCCCACGGATCGACGCCGGTGGCGGCGGCCCGGGCCGCCAGGGCGGTCGACGGGTCGGGCTCGTAGTCGAGGCCGGGGCCCAACTCGTAGGCCCGGGTCAGGGCGTAGTCCATCCACTGGGTGTGGGCGTTGTCGGGGCGGCCGTCGAGGAGGGCGCGTCGGAGGGTCTCGTCGGTCCGGAGCCGGACCGCCCGCTCGGCCGGGTCGAGGCCGGCCACTGCCCGGTAGGCGGGGTGGGTGCGGAAGGGGTTGACGGTGGCGTCGAGACCGAGCAGGACCCCGATGGGGCGGCAGCCGACCTGGCCGGTGACGGCGAGACCGGCGGCGTTGGCCTCGTGGATCTCGTGGCGGGTGGTCCGCCACCGCTCGGGGTCGGCGTCGATCTGCAGCAGCAGCACCGACAGGGGCCGACCCGACAGCTCCGCTGCCTGGCGGAGGGTGGCGAACTCGCCGGGGCCGAAATCGGAGTTGACCTGGAGGACACCGGTACCGGCGGCCCGCATGGCGTCGGCGATCGTGGCGAGCTCGGGATCGCCGGCCGACAGGCTGGGGGTGGCCCGGCCGTCGGCCGCCTTGTGCTTGACGGTGCGGCTGGTGGAGAAGCCGAGGGCGCCAGCGGTGAGGGCCTCGGTGACGAGACGTCCCAGGGTGGCGAGGTCGTCCTCGGTCGGGGCCTCGGCATGATCGGCTCCCCGTTCCCCCATCACGTAGAAGCGGGTGGCGCCATGGGGCAGCTGGGTACCGATGTCGATCACGTGGGGGGAGGCCTCGAGGGCGTCGAGGTACTGGGGGAAGCTCTCCCAGGTGAAGTCGATCCCCTCGGCCAGGACCGTGCCGGGGATGTCCTCCACCCCCTCCATGAGATTGATGAGAAAGTCCTCGGTGCCGGGCCGCACGGGGGCGAACCCGACCCCGCAGTTGCCGAACACGGCGGTGGTCACGCCATGCCACGACGACGGCGTCAGATCGGGATCCCAGGTGGCCTGGCCGTCGTAGTGGGTGTGGATGTCGACCCAACCGGGCAGGACGAGCGCCCCGTCGGCGTCGATCGTGCGGCGGGACGGGCCGTCGACTTCGCCGACCTCGACCACCACCTCTCCGGCGACGGCCACGTCGGCCCGGCGGCGCTCGGCCCCGCTCCCGTCGACCACCGTGCCGTTGCGGATCACCAGATCGAACATGTCCGAACGCTACCCGCGGCCCCGTCCCTGCCAACAACCGGGACCGCCGTCCACGCCCTTGACGGCCCCCGAACCACGGGCCCGATGAGATGTCTAGACCGTCATGCCCCCGTCGACGGGTACATGGGCACCGGTGATGTACGACGACTCGTCGGAGGCGAGGAAGAGGGCAACACAGGCGATCTCCTCCGGCTCACCGATTCGCCGAAGGGGTGTGGCCCGTAGCATCGCGGTGTTCATCTCGGGGGTGCTGGCGCTCACCATCGGCGTGTCGATCACGCCGGGATGGATCGAGTTGACCCGGATGCCGTGCCGGGCCAGTTCCAGGGCCGCACAGGCGGTCATGCCCGTCACCGCGTACTTGGTGGCGGCGTAGCCGATCAGGTACTTCGTGGCCCGCAGGCCCGCCCCGGACGAGATGTTGATGATCGAGCCTCCCCCGGCCACCGTCATCGGGTCGATGACGGCACGGATGCCGAGGAACACACCGAGCTGGTTGACCGCCACCAGGCGTTCGTAGTCGGCCACCGAGTGATGGGCGATCGGGGCCCCGATGGCGATCCCGGCGTTGTTGACGAGCACGTCGAGGCGGCCGAAGCGGTCGACGGTGAAGTCGATGGCGGCGGCCCACTCCTCCTCACCGGACACGTCGTGGCGGAAGAACTCCACCTGGTCGCCGAGCTCGTCGGCCAGGGCCGACCCGGCGTCGACCAGCACGTCGGACACCACCACCCGTGCGCCCTCGGCGGCGAACAGCCGCACCTCGGCCTCGCCCTGGCCGCGGGCACCCCCGGTCACGATCGCCACCCTGCCGTCGAGTCGTCCCATGTCCGGCCTCCTGTGTGCTCGTTCCGGAGTCCCCGCTGCGGACGCTATCGGCCCTTGGACCGGCCATCACCACCGGTGAGCGGCATGCCGAGCTGTGGTTCGTGCTCGCCGGCGGGCGGGGTCGTCAGGGTCGCTCGTCGAGCTCGAACCCGGCCTCCGCCGCGTTGTCGTAGTCGTCGTCGATCAGGACGACGTCGTGTCCCGCCCTGGCCAGGAGGCTGGCGGCGATGCTGGCCCGGAACCCGCTGGCGCAGTGGACCCACAGCGTGTCCTCCGGCAGGTCGTCCACCCGGTCGACGAGCTCGTCGATCGGGATGTGGATCGACGATCGGATCGATGACGTGGCCCGCTCGTCGGGCCGGCGGACGTCGAGCACGACGCCTCCGTCCCGCCCGGCGGCGGTCGCGAAGTCGACCGCCCGGTAGGCGCTGCGGTCGTGGTCGGGGGCCCAGGCCGCCGGTCCGGGGCCGGTTGCTGCCCCCGACGGGCGGTCGATCCCGATCCGCACCAGTTGACGTTGGGCCTCGAAAACCTGGGCCTCGTTGTCGCCCAAGAGGGTGAGCGGCGTGCCCCACGGGATCAACCACCCCAGGTAGGTGACGAACGGGTCGGCCAGCTCGATGCCGATCGTGCCGGTGAGATGATCGGCGGCAAAGAGGCGTCTCTGGCGGAGGTCGACCACCCAGTCGCCCCGATGGATCCGACGGGCCAGCTCCAGCGGATCGACGGGGGCGGCCGGAGAGAGATCCACCGGCACCGGGCCGGCCTGGTTGAGAGGACCCATGTGGGCGTAGTAGGCGGGGTGGGCGGTCAGGCCGGCCACCAGGCGTTCGACGAAGGTGTCCTCGTCGTCGATGGTGAGCGCCAGGTTGACCGTCCGCTCCGTGGCCAGCGTGCCGTCGGACTCCCCCTCGCTCTTGGCCGAGGCGCAGAAGCTGCCGAAACCGTGAGTGGGATACAGCGCAGTGTCGTCGGGGAGCGACGTGGCCAGGCGGTGGGCAGAGCGGTGCTGGGCTCGGGTCAGCTCGTCGGTCTGCTCCGCCGAGATGAGATCGGTCCGCCCCACCGTGCCGTAGAGGAGCGACCCGCCGGTGAAGGCAGCCGGGGGCTCGCTCCCGTGACGCACCACGTACGACAGGTGGTGGGGGGTGTGACCGGGGGTGTGGAGCACATCGACAGCGAGGGCGCCGACGTTGAAGCGGTCGCCGTCGCCCACCGGGGTGTGGTCGAAACGGAGCGGTTCGGCTGCGGCGTTGACGTAGGCCGCCCCCGTCATCCGGGCCAGGACGAGGCCGCCGGAGACGTAGTCGTTGTGGACATGGGTCTCGGCGACGTGGGTGATCGTGACACCGGCGGCCTCGGCGGCGTCGAGGACGCGGTCGACATCGCGCTGGGGGTCGATGACGAGGGCCACGTCGCCGTCGTGGACGAGGTAGCTGCGATCGCCGAGCGAGGGGGTCTCGAGGGTGATGACGTGCAATGGAAGCCTCCAGCGGCCCGCCGCGGCGTGGACGTCCCGGCCTGGACACCACGTTGCGGTTCGTGACCATCGATCGTAGGACCTGCCATCCGGCAGCCGACGTATCGGTTGGCGATCTCGGCCGGTTTCAGAACGGCGCCGGCGACCTGGTGGCGGAAGGGCTGACCCTGGGGGCGCAACGGGCGGGTGGCCGTTGCGCCACCCGCCCGTTGCGGTCGAGGCGCTACCGGTTCAGGATTTCGCCGCGTCCCTCAGGGACCGCACCGTGTCATGGGCCCGCTTCACCTCGGTGAACTGGCGCTGCACGACCTGGCGCAGCTCGGCCGACACGTCATCGGTGTCGAGTGCGCTCTCGTACTCGGAGACCGCATGGTCCTCTCCCTGCTCGGCGGCATCGAGCACGCCGTCGGGATCGGCACCGGCGAGGGCATCCTTCACGGCCATCCAACCTCGGTGGGCGGCGGCCGACAGCGAACCCGACTCGTCGATGTCGTCGCCATAGCTGGCCGCCATCGAGCGGAGCTCGTTGGAGAAGCGGGCACGCTGCTCGGCGAACTCCCGGAAGGTGGCGGCGAGATCCGGGCGATCCGATCCGGCCAACCTCTCGGCGGCATCGGTGAATCCCTTTTTGCCATCCTCGAGGGTCCGGATGAGGCTCTTGGTAACTTTCTCGTCTGTGGACATGGGGGGTTCCTTTCTGGTCAGGCTGTTCGTGGGTGGTTTTTCTCGCCTTGTTTCACTCACTCGTTGTGCTGCTTGGTAGGCGGCCGCACGTCCTCCTCGAGCGGGGGCGGTGCTTCCGCCAGGTCCGGCGCCCGAGGGTTATCGAACCTCTCTTCGTGGTGGGGCCGGGCCATGATGCGCTCACGGGCAGGGCCGCCACCGAACAATGAACGAATGCGATCCAACAAGGTCATGCTCGGGACGTACCCGGTCGACGCCGTCGGCAACCATGAGGAAGGCGCTGAGATGGCGAGGCGCCCGTAGCGCCGGCACCGACCCATGACGAGCAGTTCGGTTTACCCACCGGCAGTGACGGGTACTACTACTCGACCTGTATCAACTCGTTGTGTCGGGCACAGACGGCTCACGGACGGCTCGGCGTCGAAGGAGAATGACCCGATGAAGAAGTTCTTGTACTCGACCGTTTTCACCTCTCTCGGCGGGTGGGCATGGCGGAACCGCCACCGTTTCTTGGGATCGAACGACGGGCGAGGCGATCGTCCCGACGTGGGGGCGGCCGCCAGGCAACCAACCGAGCCGGTGAGCACCTCCGCACCGAATACCCCGCGGCCCACCACGGACTGACGTCCACGTTCATCCGACCTTCGCGTCGGACCAGGTTCGGCGACGGCGATACGCGCTCCCACCCACGCGTTCGCCGTCGCCGTCGCGCCCGGGCCTCCTCCCCGATACCAGCGCCTGGCACGGCAAGGTGCGTTCGAGTCCGACGGGGAAGCGACAGCCCGGCCACGACCGCGCCGGGGAACGTGTCACCCACGGGAGACCGTCGTCGATGGTCTCACCCAACGGGAGATCGTCGTCGATGGGGGTGTGGAAGGCCAGGGCGTAGACACCGACGTCGACGGCGATCGTTCGGACCAGCGCAGCACCGATGCTGGCCTCACCGTCTCGGCGGCGGGGCAGCACCCCGACAGCCAGGACGTGGTGACACCACAGTCGCCACCGCGGCCACGACGCCACCGACGTTGCGACACATCGCCACCACAATGCTGCCGTACCGCTCGGGGTGCGCTGTAGCGCCACGGTTTCAGGATGGCCCCCACAGCCACAGGCGAGCCGACCGAGCTCGGCCCTCGCCTCGGTCTCGACCACCACGGTCGCGGACTCTGGTGGCCTCCACGTGCGCAGTCTGCCCCGCTCATGCTCATCCAACGTGGCGCGCAACTGCTTGGTTGCGGGACGGCCGATGATCTTGTCGGGGATCTTGCCCATCCGCAGTGAGCTGTCGGCGTGGTTGCTCGACGCCGGGACTGCGGTGTTGTTGAGTAGGTGGAGGATCTCGTCGGCCCCGAGGTGAAGCGGGTGGCACCGGATTGGGTCGGCGATATCGGGTGGGACGCTGGAGAGGCCAACGCCCCCAACTCGGACCGGTTCCATCGATGCCTACTGGCCCGACTTTGACAAGCGGATCGCGAAATCGCTAGTCAGCGTAGTGGACGGTGAGGGTGTTGCGACTACCTCTCCTCGGTCGGGGGCACACCACCCCTCATTCCCCTGTCATCCCAACCCGATGGCGCGTGTCAGCCGCCTCGTCGTCGGAGTGATCGTGACGACGAGGCGGCTGAGAAGGTCATGGCGGCGGTGCGCCGACGGGCGGACGGGTCACGGGCCGATCAGTACCACCGGCCCTTGGCGAATCCACCGAAGAAGATGAGCCCGATCAGGGCGATGATGATGCCCCAGAAGAGACTCCCGAAGATGGCGATCAGGACGCCGACTATAACGAGAATGCCGCCGAGTCCGATGCCGCCGATGTTGAAACCGGAATTTGTGGTCGAAGCCATGAGGTGATCCTGCGCTTTCGGGTGAAGAGATGGTGAGAACGTTTATACCCGCCGACCCATGGCCAAACCGCTGGTCGGGGGTTGATCGATCAGCCGGCGTCGGCCTCGGCGTCGCCCTCGGTCACCTCGACGCTCCCGGGATCGACGTCAACATCGGGAGCTTCGACATCGATGTCAGGGGGGTCGACGTCGACGTCGGTCTCGGGTAGCTCAACGTCGATGTCACCACCCTTGGTGTCGACGTCGGCATCGCCGCCAAACAGGAAGAAGCCGCCTACGACGAGGATGGCGATGATGATCAGGCCAACGATCCACGGCATGATCGAGCCACCTCGGGGTTCTGTGATTCTCTGTCGTTCATCAATGCTTGGACTCATGATGGGTCGTCTCCTGAATTGGGGATGCGGGTGAGCGCCGCCAACCGACGCTTCGTCGACGTCCTACCCTGGCCATGGCAACCCAACCCTTCTCTGCTGTCACCGCCCGATCGGCACGACACCGACCAACGACCCTGGGCCGAAGGTGTCGATATCGGCGATGATCGACGGTGAGGAACGGATCGACGGGCGACCTCGCAACCAGCGGAGGAACACGATGGCCACCGGTACGACACCGCAGCACCACCTGCCCCCTGAGGACGAGCCAGCCACGATCGACCAGGACCCGACGGCCGTCACCGCAGCGAGCACCGGCCACGGCCCTACCGCCGTGTCCCCGGCCACGGCCCGACCGGACGGCGCCATCGAGAGCCCGATCGACGAGGGGGAACCCGAGTTCGTGACCGACGAGACGATCGAGTTCATCCTGCGGGGAGCCAAGGCCCTGGTGGTCGTGGTCTACGCCGTGGTGATCATGACGTTCGTGATGCTCGCCCTCGGCTTCTTCCTCCACCTGGCGGGGGCCAGCCCGGAGGCGACCTTCGTCGACTGGGTGTACCGCAACACCGGTCGGGCCATGGAACCGTTTCGGGGAATGTTCCCGGTCCGACCCATCGACGACCGGTCGGTGTTCGACGCCTCACTGCTGTTCGCCGCCGCCCTCTACGGGTTCGTGGCCATCGGCCTGCACGCCATCGTCGTCTACCTGTCGGAGAAGGCCCGGCGCGTCCGGCCCCGACGGCATGTCAGGTGAGGGCGAACGTGTCTGGATGGCTGCTGTTCCGACGCCTGAGGACCCGCCGGTGACGAGCACCGTGTCCATCGGCAGTGTTGACCCCGGCGGCGGTCACCACGGCGTCGTGGGCGGTCACGAACACGTTGGGGATCGCCACGGTTGACACCGGCACCGGCAACGTGGACCAGCACCTGGCCAGCCCCGGGCGACGGGACCTCGACCTCCCGGAGTGCGGTCACGCCGCCCCCCTCACCGGGAACCACCCACCATTGCGTCACGACGACCCCCGTCGAGGTGAGCGAACCGGGTGCTCGCCCTTCTCCCCACCAGAGGCCAGCCCTGCGTTGCCCGGCGGTCGAGGAGCTGAACCACCGAAGCGGATCAGCCAGACGAGGCCGACGATCACGGCCGCCCCGTAGACCCACAGGTTGAACCGCAGGCCCAGGTACACCGGTGCCGGGTCGATCCTGATGGCCTCGATCATCAGCCGTCCGACGCTGTAGCCGACGATGTACGCCGGCAACGTCATCCCCTGGCGCAGTACGCCGCGCCGGTCGAGGCGGACCAGGACGACGACCAACACCACGTTCCACGCGGCCTCGTAGAGGAAGGCGGGGTGGAAGGTGTCGTGGTCGGCGTACCCGGCGGGCCGGTGCTCGGCGTCGATCCGCAGGGCCCACGGCAGGTCGGTCGGTGTGCCGAAGTTCTCCTGGTTGAACCAGTTCCCGAATCGACCGAGGGCCTGACCGATGGGGATGGCGGGAATGGCGGCATCGAGGAACTCCGCCACATCGAGACCCCGTCGCCTGGCCACCAGATAACCGGTCAGGATGCCACCGACGAGGCCTCCACCGATGCCCAGCCCACCGTTCCAGATCTCGATCCACTCGTACCACGGTCGCCAGTCGTTGACGATGTGATAGACGCGGGCGCCGATGATCCCCGCCGGCACCGCCCACAGGGCGACGTCAGTCACATCGTCGGCCCGGCCTCCGCGGGCACGCCAACGGGCACGGGCGAAGGAAACAGCAGCGAGCACGCCGAGGGCGATGCAGACGCCGTAGGCAGTGATCGACAGCGGTCCGACTTCGACGGTGTCCGCCGACGGGCTCGGAATCGTGCCGAGCAACTCCCAACGTTGATGCATGCGTCTTTCCCAGCCTCTGCTTCACCGCGAATGGGCCGAGGTGGAACCAACGGGCGGCGCCCGCAGCCGAAGCGTCGGATCCTCTAGGAGGGTACCGGCCCTCGCCACCACCGACGATCGCAACGAACCCCCGGCATCCGGACGAGACAAGGAGCGCCCTGGCGCAGTGGACGCACTCGGCGGCGGAGTTCACACCGGCGGCAGTGGAGCGGCGGCGACGTCGCGATCGGCCCCGCCGGTACCCTGATCGAGGGCTTCTGGGCCCGCTCCCCCGACCACCGCCCCATCGTCGCCCAACTCATCACCGAAGTCACCAGCGCTCGCTGACCCCACCGCCCCCGTCGCCGGACCGGGTCAACTCCAGCCACGCCACCGCCGCACTCAGGGCGAGACCACTGCTAAGGGCGAGATCGCTGGGGCGGCTCGCCCCCCAGAAGGTCCCGTTGGTGACCACCACCACCAGCACCACGGCGGAGACCGCGGCCCACAACCCGGCACTCATCAGCAACACCACCCGCTGCGCCGTCACCGCCGCCGCTACCCCCACTCCCGCCACCAGCAGCCACACGAGGGCGCCGGTCCGGTCGAGTCGAAGCAGGTCGCCGTAAGGCAGGTCGTCGGTCCGGGCCGGGCCCAACACGGCACCGTCCCCGGCCCGGACCGCCAGGTAGAGCGCGGCGAGCCCGGTCAACAGGTTGGCAACGGCCGTCACCCGGAGCGCTCCCGGCCGGGGGATCACGACGCCCACCGAAGGTACAGGGCACCGAGACGGGTCCGGCCGTCGACGAGGCGGCGCAGGCTCTGGTCGAGGCTGGCGATCCGGCCCGCCTGGGGCGCGGCCATCACGGCCAGATGCGCCCCGATCAGCAGCCAGTACGACCAGCCCCACTCGTTGGGGGCCCGGGCCACGGTAAGGCCGATGCTGAGACCCAGCACCGCCCCGAGAGCGGCGTTGGCCCGGGTGCCCAGCCCGAACACGAGCCCGACCGCCAGCACCAGCTCGCTGATCAGGGTGAACCAGCCGAATGGGACGATGGCCGGTTCGATCACCTGCTCCAGCAGCCACGACCAGGGGGGCAGGGTCGGGTGCTCGATCCCTTCGGTCACGAAGCGCTCGACCCCGGTGAAATCGGGCGGGGTCTTCCAGCCCACGTTCTGCAGCCACAGCAGGCCGAGCAGTATCCGCAACGCCGCCAGGACCCACCCGATCGGCTGCTCGTCGTCAGATTCGATCACCATTCTTCCATCCCTCTGCTCCATAGGCCTCCTCCGCCGCGCCCCCTACCGGGGTTACCGGCCGCTGGCGGGGGCTCCCGATGGTGCCGACCGGCACCGGTTGGGTCACGCTCAGCGTATGCCAATGTTGGCGTCGTGGCCGTCGGGCAGGCCGCCGACCAGGCCGGCCAGCGCCGCCGCCGGCCGCTCCAGCGGCTCGACGGTCCGGGTGATCAGCAGGTCGGTGGCGACCCGGCCGTCCCGGACGGTCGGACCGAACGGGCTCCAGAACGCTCCGTCGGCCGACACCGTCAGCTCGGCCGGGATCTGGTGATGGGCGAAGGTCACTCCCATGCCGGTGTCGGCCGCCCGACCCCGCCGGATCACCGGCCGGAAGATGTGGTCGTCGTCGGCCACCCCCAGGCTCCGGACGAGCGCACACAACTCCTCGTGCTCGGCCGGGCTGAGCCGGTCGGGCTCCACGGTGGTGGCGACCCGCACCCGGATGCCGAGGTCGACGAGCCGGGGGATGGCGTCGAGCACCTTGGCAAAGTTCTCCGGCCCCCGCAGGTCGTCGTTGCGTTCCGGGGTGGGAGCGTCGAGCGAGATCTGGATCGCCACCGGCAGCTCCGCCAGCGGCGCCAGGCGGGTCAGGCGCTCCGGTCCTAACACGGTGCCGTTGCTGAGGGCGACGGTCGGCCGGAGCTGGCCCAACTCGATCAGCAGGCCCGGGAGGTCGGGTAGCAGGAACGGCTCGCCGCCGGTTACCCCGAAATCGGTGAAGCCCAGCTCGACGGCCTGGCGGGCCAGGTCGAGGATGCGCTCGGCCCCCAGCTCCCTGCGAGGGGACCGGGGAGCCGATTCGGTCAAGCAGTAGGTGCAGGCGAGGTTGCAGTGGAAGTTGCTGTAGAACCACAGCCGCCCTGGCATCCGGCCCTGGGCGATGGCATCGGCCACGACGGTCATGGCTACGCCTCCGATCCAGGGCCCGGCTGCGAATCGGCGGGCCGGGGCTGCCAGGTGGCCAGGCCGAGGTCGCTCAACCGCGACAGGGTGTCGGCCGACGTCGGCAGGCGCAGGGCGGTGGCGAACCGGTTGAGGAACATGGTGGCCCCGACCGTGGTGGTCAGCTCGACCAGGTGATGGTCGGGAAGGTGGCGGGATGCGTCGGCCCCCACACCGATCGGAACGGGGCCACGTCCGGCCGCCACCGCGTCGACCCAGCTCAAGGCGGCGGCCTCGACGGGGTCGTCGATGCTGGAGGCATCGTCGGTCTCGGCCCGCAGGAGGCACAGCTGGTCACCGGCGAATCCGGCGGCGTCGTGGGCGACGACGGTGTGGGCGTCGACGCAGTAGCGACAGCCGAGCAGCGCCGAGGTGCGGAGGATGGCGATCTCCTTGAGCCGGATCCCTACCGACGACGGCCCCAGAGCAGCGCCGACGAAGGGCAGGGTGGCCTGGCACAGCTCGGGCACCTGGGCCAGGGCGGCCACGATCGGCCCTGGATCCCCGCCGGCGTACAGGTCGCGCAGCAACAGTGGTGCATCGTCGGGACCGAGGAGGTCGACGAGCGGTCCGGTACCGGTGCGGGCGCCCGACGTGTTCGAGTCGACGGCCCCGATCTCGTAAGCGGTCATGGACATCTCCGTTGGGTTGGCACCGTCTGGGTGGGCACAGCGACCGGTAGGGCCGGAGCGAATGGCACTGCGACAGGCGAAGCGGGAGCAGGAGCGAACCGATCGGCGATGAGACGGCCGACCCGCCGGGCGGGAACGAGGGCGGCCACCGGGGCCAAATCCTCGTAGTAGTCGATGTCGCGCAGCACGTCGAGGTCGACCACGCGGTAGCCGAGAGCGACCAGTCGTTGCCGTTGTGCCGCCCCGGTCTCCGGCGTGCTCATCTGAATTCCGTCGAACACCCTGACCGGATCGAGATCGCCGGGAAGCCCGAGGGCCCAGTAGCCGCCGTCTTCGGTCGGTCCGAGCACTGCCGTGCCCGGCGTTGCCACTTCGTCGAGGGCGCGGGCGAGGCTGGCCGGTGCCACTTGGGGGGTGTCCATGGCGATGATCACCGCCGGGCCGGCGACATCGGCGAACGCGTTGGCCAGCCGCTCCCCCAGCCCCTGGCCCCGCTGGGCCACGACCTCCCAATCGGGCGGCCGCCACGGATCGGGAGCGCCGTCGATGACCAGCACATGACGGGCGGCGGCGACGGAGGCCGCCGCGTCGAGCGTGTCGAGCAGGCAGGCCGTAGCCACCGCGGCCGCCTCGGAGGGGTCGAGCGGCGGGCAGAGCCGGGTTTTGACCCTGCCCGGTTCCGGCGCCTTGGCGATCACCATGAGGCTGGCGAGGCGGTGGCCGGGAGCCCCGCTGACGGTCACAGCACCGGCTCCCACAACCGGCCACAGGTCCGGCGGTGCTGGGCCACGAGGGTGGCGATCACGGTCATCGAGTCGGTGATCTCGCCGGCCAGCACCATGGCCAGCACCTCGTCGAAGGGCCACACCCCAGTCCGGACCAGTTCGGTTTCGTCGGGGGTGGCGGAGGCTGGTGTCAGATGGCGGGCCAGGTACAAGTGGGCGGTCTCGTCGACCACGCTCTTCGACGTGTGGTACCGGCTCACCGGGATCAGCTCTCCGGCGACGAAATCGGCCTCCTCGGCCAACTCCCGGGCCGCCGCATCGGCAAGCGGCTCGCCGGGCTCGACCCCGCCGGTCGGCATCTCCCACGTCGGGTGGCCGGCCACGTAGCGGTACTGCTGCACGAGCACCACATGGTCGTCGTCGACGAAGGGGAGGACGCCGACGCACTCGCCGCATCGGACCACCCCGTAGATGGTCTCGTGCCCGTTCGGTAGCGCGACGACGTCCTCCACCACGCTGATCCACCGGTTGGCGTAGACGTCGCGCCGGGACCGGCGGACCCAGGGCGCGGTCACCAGATCCACGCCGGCCGGCCCGGCGCCGTCGCCACCGTGCGCCCCCTGGTCCAAGGGGCCAGGGCCGGGGTGTACCGCAGCCGACGGTTGGGGAGCGGGCGTGCCGCGGTTCATCGGGTCACCGGAGCCGACCCGGTCCCGGCATCGACCGAGGCCAGGATGCGGGACATGTCGACCACTGCCCGCACGGTGCCGCGGACCGTGCCGGTGACCTTCGACCGCCCGATCCGAGGCCGGTAGGTGACCGGGCGCTCGGCGATCCGCAGCCCGCGGCGATGGGCTCGCAGCACCATCTCGAGGGGCCAGCCCGACCGCCGATCCCGCATGCCGAGGCCGAGCAAGTCAGCGCGGCGGATGGCCCGCATGGGGCCGAGGTCGTGGAGGGGGATCCCTGACCGGCGGCGGAGCTCGAAGGCCAGCACGCCATTGCCCACCCGAGCATGCAGGGGCCACGAGCCCGGCTGGGCCCGCCGGGCGCCGAGCATGAGGTCAGCGGTCCCAGCGGAAACCGCGGCCACCAACCCCGGTAGCTCGGTCGGATCGAAGCTGCCGTCGGCGTCCATGAAACAGACGTAATCGCTCGTCGCCTCGTGCAGTCCCCGCCAGCATGCGGCGCCGAATCCCCGCTGCGGCTCGACGACCACATGGGCCCCGCACCGGGCCGCCACCTCCGCGGTGCCGTCGGTCGAGCCGTTGTCGACCACGATCGGCCGGTAGCCGGCCGGGAATGCCGCCAACACGCCCGGAAGGGCAGCCGCCTCGTCGAGCGCTGGCAGGACGACGTCTACGGACGAACACATCGGACCAGTCTGCCTGGTAGGCGCCGCCCCGGCTCGTGAAAGATGCTTAATCTGTCATTAACGTGGCCTGGTCGGTGGTCCGGTCGACCAGACTGGCGCCCATGCGCGTTCTGGTCACCGGTGGCGCCGGCTTCATCGGCTCGTTCATCGTCGACGCCCTCGTCGACCAAGGACACGGGGTGTGCGTGATCGACAACCTCGACCCCGCGGCCCATGACGACGAGCCCCTTTGGCTCGCCGACGGTGTCGACTACCGCTGGGGCGACGTGACCGACGCCGACCTGTGGCGTGGCGCGCTTCCCGCATGCGACGCCATCTGCCATCAGGCGGCCCGGGTCGGTCTCGGCGTCGACTTCGCCGACGCGCCGACCTATGTGGCCAGCAACGCGCTGGGCACTGCCGTCGGACTCGCCGTCGCCCACGAACAGCGATTTCGGGGCCGCCTGGTGCTGGCGTCGAGCATGGTGGTCTACGGCGAGGGGGCGTACTCCTGCCCCGAGCACGGCGCCATGCCGGCTCCGGCCCGGACCGTCGCCGACCTCGACGCCGGCCGGTTCGAGCCCCGCTGCCCCCGTTGCGGCTGCTTTCTGGTGCCGGGCCTGGTGGACGAGGACGCACCTGCCGACCCCCGCAACGTCTACGCCGCGACCAAGCTCCACCAGGAACACCTGGCCTTCGCCTTCGCCCGGGAACACCCCGAGGTGGCGGTGACGGCGCTGCGGTACCACAACGTCTACGGGCCCCGGATGCCATCGTTCACCCCCTATGCCGGAGTGGCCAGCATCTTCCGATCGGCCCTGGCGGCCGGTGAACGACCCCGGGTGTTCGAAGACGGCGGCCAGCGGCGGGATTTCGTCCACGTGCGCGACGTCGCTCGGGCCAACGTGGCGGCCCTCACCGCCGGCGAGCCGGTGATCGGGCCCCTCAACGTGGCCAGCGGCCAGCCGGCCACCCTGCTCGAGATGGCCCAGGCCCTGGCGGCTGCTCACGGCCAGGGCCTCGAGCCCGACGTCGTGGGCGGTTACCGGCTGGGCGACGTCCGCCATGTGACCGCCTCGATCGAACGTTTGCGCGGCCTCGGCTTCGCACCGTCGGTGGGCCTGGCCGAGGGGATGGCTGAGTTCGCCCATGCCCCCCAGCGCCGGCCACCGGCCCACTAGGCGGACCGGTGACGTCCAGGCCGGCCACGGCATCATCGGCGACCGCGACCGGCTCGGCACCTACCGCACCGGGAGGCGGTTCCCGCCCGACGCCGGCCGGGTCCGGGCCAGCCGTCCGGTCGGGAGTGGCACTGGCGGCTCTCGCCGTCGGGTTCGCAGTGGTAGCGGTGTGGGGAAAGCGGCTCGACGACGCCAACCCGCTGATGTTCATCAGCGCCAGCCCCTGGATCGGACGCTACGCGATCCTCGCACTCGACGGGGGCTGGATTTGGCTGGTGCCGCCGGCGGTGCTGGCCGCCGGCCTGATCGCCTGGTGGCCCGCTGCCTGCAACCGGCTTCCGGCCCACCTGCTGGCTCCGGTCGCCGGGCTGGTCGGCGTGGCCTGGGCTGTGGCCCTGCAGGCCACCCGGGGTTGGTTCGCCGTCACCCGGCCGCTGGCCCACCCGGCCGAATACCTGGCCGCCGTCGATCGGGTGGGATCGCCGGGGCGTTTCCTCCAGACGTTCGTGGAGCAGGTTCCCACCTACCCGATCCACGTCCAGAGCCACCCCCCGGGCCAGGTGCTCTTGCTGTGGACGCTCGACCGGGTAGGCCTCGGCGGGACCGGCCCGGCCTCGGTGCTGACGTTCCTGGCCACGGCAGTGGCGACGGCGGCGGTGTTGACCGTGGTCAGGTGGGAGGCGGGGCTCGAGGTGGCCCGCCGGGCCGCCGTTTTCGTCGGTCTCACTCCGGCCGTCATCTGGGTGGCCACGTCCACCGATCCGGTCTTCGCTGGACTGGCCGCCGCATCAGTGGTCCTCGCCTTCGCCGCCGAGCGGGCCGGGCCCGGACGTCCTGCGGCGGTGCGGGCCGCCCTCGCCGGGCTCGTGGCCGGGCTGGCCGTGCTGTTCACCTACGCTGCGCCGCTGTTCCTGGCTCCCGCGCTGGTGCCGGCCTGGCGCCTGGTCCGGGACCGCCGCTGGGTTCCTGTGGCAGCCGCCGTGGTCGCCGGGGTGGCACCGGTCGCCCTCACGGCGATCGCCGGGTTCAATCTGCTCGAGGGGTGGTCGGCGACCGCCGAAGCCTACTGGGGCGGGGTGGCCGACCACCGTCCCTACCGGTTCTTCGTGGTGGCCAACCCCGCGATACTCGGCGTGGCGCTCGGGCCGGCGGTGGTGGCCGGCCTGGCCCGGGGCCGGTCCGGTCGCCTGACCCCCCCGCTGGCGCTGGCTGGGGCGGCGGTCGCAGTCGCCAACCTGACCGGCCTATCCAAGGGCGAGGTGGAACGGATCTGGTTCCCGCTCATGCCGTGGCTGGCCGTGGCCGCCGCCCCACTGGCCACGTCGAACACGGCAAGGCTGTGGCTGGCCTCCCAGTTGGCGACAGCAGCCACGATCCAGGTCGTGCTGCGCAGCCCATGGTGAGGGAGTTGGTGGAGGGAGACCTTCCCCGGCGCTTGACCTGGAGGAGCCGGTGACTGAAGACGACTGGTGCCCTGAAACGACTGCGGTCGGACCGAGGCCGCTCTGCGCCGCATCTCGAACTCGAGGCTGGCTGACCCCACCGCTCAACCCGAGCATCAGCGATCCGTTCCGGCCGTTCTCGTGGGGCTAGGAGGAGTTGAACCTCCGACCTCACCCTTATCAGGGGTGCGCTCTAACCAACTGAGCTATAGCCCCGAGCGAAGGACAACGCTATCGGTTGCCGGTGACGGTGGCTACCGGTAATCAGGACGGTGAACGGCCGTGGGGGCCCCTGGTCGGCGGCGAACTCGAACCGGGATGGTCCGCCCCCCTAGCCTGGGAGGATCGGCGGCCACCGGGGCTGCGACGAGAGGACGAATCCCATGGCGAACGAAGCCTGGATCATCGATGCGGTGCGGTCACCGCGAGGTATCGGCAAGAAGGACAAGGGTGGCCTGTCGCACATCCATCCCCAGAAGGTGCTGGCCCAGGTGCTGAACGGGCTCAAGGACCGGGTCGGTTTCGATCCGGCCGACGTGGAGGACGTGGTCTGCGGCAACGGCTCCCACGCCGGCGACCACGCCCACGACATCGGCCGCATGGCCGTGCTCGACGCCGGCTGGCCCATCACCGTCCCCGGGGTCACGCTCAACCGGTTCTGCGGTTCCGGCCAGCAGGCCGTCACCTTCGCCGCCATGGGCGTCGGGGCCGGTCACCAGGACCTCGTGGTCGGGTGCGGTGTGGAGTCGATGAGCCGCCCCGCCCGCAACGGAACCGACGGCTTCCACGCCAACAACGAGCACCTCCTGGCCACCCATCCCCAGGTTCCCCAGGGCCTGTCGGCCGATCTGATCGCCACCATCGACGGATGGACCAGGCAGCAGTGCGACGCCGTTGGTCTCGAGAGCCAGCGTCGGGCCGACGTGGCCATCAAGGAGGGACGGTTCGACCGAAGCCTCATCCCCATCCTCAACGACGACGGCACCGTCGCCCTGGACCGGGAGGAGTACCCCCGGCCCGAGACAACGGCCGAGGTCCTGGCCGCCCTCAACCCCAGCTTTCCGAAGTTCGACGACGCCTCGATGGAACAGACCGACAAGACGATGCGGGAGCTGATCGACCAGGTCTACCCGGGGGTCACCCTCGACCACGTCCACCACGCCGGCAACAGCTCGGGCGTGGTCGACGGCGCCGGTGCGGTGCTCGTCGCCTCCCCCGAGTACGCCCGGGCCCACGGGCTCACCCCCCGGGCCCGGATCATCATGTCGGCGGTGGCCGCCGACGAGCCACTCATCATGCTGACCGCCCCCGGCCCCGCCGCCAACCGGTGCCTGGAGAAGGCGGGAATGACGATCGACGACATCGATCTCGTCGAGGTCAACGAGGCCTTCGCCGCCGTCGTGCTCCGGTTCCTGCGCGACACCGGATTCGGCACCGACAAGATCAACGTCAACGGTGGCGCCATCGCCCTCGGTCACCCCATCGGAGCCACCGGCGCCATGCTGATCGGCACGGTCATCGACGAGCTGGAGCGCCGGGACCTCCAGACCGGACTGGTTGCGATGTGCACCGGCGGCGGCATGGGCACGGCCACCATCGTCGAACGGATCTGACCGGAACCGACCGGCCTCGCGGCACGATCCGCCCAGTCTCACGAGCTCGACCGTCGGGCGCCGGCCCAGCGGTCGAGTGGCGTACGCCGCCAGATCCGGGCACCCGTGATCCCTAGCCAAATCCCCACGTCGAAGGGGACCGACCTCGAGGGCGTCTCAGGCTTCGGAGCGGCGCCGGACCCGGACGGTCTCCTCCTCGACCACCGTCATGCGGATGCCGCCGACGAGATCGGAGATGAGGTTGAACACCACCGTCAGTAGGACCATCAGCACCGACGAGGCAAGGGTCAGGATGCCGGCGATCACCATGGCCGCCCGGAACACCACGTCGCCCTTGATCTCATACGTCTCGTAGTCGCCCAGCTCCCGGACGAAGCTCTCGATCTTCTCCAGCGTTCCCGCCGCCACTGCGGCGTTCCACACCAGCACACTCGACAGCAGTAGAGCGGCGTACAGGCACAGGAAGAACAGCACCGAGAACGTGAGCACCGACCACGGGTCTATGTGGCGGACCACCCGACGGGTCTTGCGGGCCCGAACCCGCTGCGACCGCTTCAAGAGTCCGGGTTCGAGGAACTGCGGCATCCGCGCCGCGAGATCACCGGCGTTGAACCCGCTTCCCCGCTGCAGGCGTTCCTGCGTCACCACCCCCGGCTTTGGCGGTGCGACCGGAACCGGCTCGCCGATCACCGGTGGTGGGGGCTGATCGAGCACGGTCGCCTGGGGGACGCCGTGGGCGCTCATGCCGACACCGTGACCCGAGTCGGACCTGGGGGCGACGTAGCCGTCGACGGCCATACGATCGCCCGCCCGCCCGAAGTCCACGGGTTTGTCCGCCGTTGGGGGACGGACGTAGTCGCCGAGGACGCCGAGATCGGAGCCCGGTTCGGGCCTCACTTCGGCGGTGGGGACGTTCCAATCGGCCACGGTCGCTTCGGCATCATGGTCCGTGGCGTGCGGGACGTCGCCGGTGACCGACGGCGAGTCCGGCCCGGCCGGCTCGTAGGCCCGTCTCTTCGATGCCACCGGCGATCCGGTGCGGGGCGAGCGCCCCGCCGGCAGCGGGCCGGTCTCGTCGAACAGGGCCTGGGCCTCGCTCGGGCTGTCACCCGAGCGGAGAGGCTTCACGCCGGAGGAATTGCCATCTACCACGAGACGACGGTCGTGGTTCCCGCGCTCGACCTCGACCGCGGCGTCGACATCGGCATGATCGACAGTCATCGGGGGGTCGTCCGGCGAGAAGGTACGAGGTCCCTTTCCTTTGCCTTTTGCTGGAGACATCGGAGTAGCCACAACCTCGGAAGCAGATGGATCAAATCGTGACCCGTCGATCCCATCGGCCGTCGCTCCGGGCCCGTGAGCCCTGCCGTTGGTCGAACCGAGATCGTCCCAGTCCACCAGCTCCGGGTCGCCGTCGAGCACGATATCGGCTGCCTCGGTCGCCACCCCGGTGGTTGGCTCGAACCCGAGTGCGGCGACGAGTGCGTCCCCGATATCGGGAGAACCCGTCCTTGGGCCGTGATCTGCGCTCATGACCTTCCGAAGTGTAGGCGGCAGAATCGTCGCGCGGCGGTCACCCGCCCGGTTCTGTGACGACCAGTGGGTCAACGGGGACGAACGGGGCCCCTGAGGTCTGGCCGTCCCAGTCGGCCGACGCCAGGGCCGAGGCCGAGCCCACCCGCACCACGACGTCGACCCGACCGTCGTCGTCACGATACGAAAGCAGCGAGCCCCCGTTCAGCTCAGCCAGGTCGCCGGCTCCCGGTCGCCCTTCCACCACCCCGGCCAGAGCGGCGGCGTCGGCCGCCACCTGAGCCCGGGCCCGGTCGACGATCCACCCTGACAGCTCGACGACGCCGATCACGGCCAGCATGGCCACCCCTACCACCGCCGCCACCAGCGGCACGATCGATCCCCGCTCCTCCACCTCGTCCTCCGACGGCTGACCGGTCCGAGCGGGCGGGCTGGCCCGCCGAGATGTGGCCCGACGGCCAGAGATCGATTGCCGGATCAGACCTGCGGACCGGGCTCCGACCCGTTCGACGACGACGGGTCGTCGTCATAGCCGCCCTCCTCGTCGACCGAGACATCACCGACCGAGACATCACCGACCGAGACATCACCGACCGAGACATCACCGACCGAGACATCGCCGACCGAGACATCACCGACCAGGGGGGCATCAGCGCCGACCTCGCTGTCGGCGAAGAGTCGGGCGACCGCCGAGACCCGGTCGTGGCCGCCCACGTTCATGACCCGCACGCCCGTGGCGTCACGGCCCTGCTGCGACACATCGTCGACCGACGTGCGGATGACGACCCCGGCGGCCGAGATGAGCAGGATCTCGTCGCCCTGGCCCACGAACATGGACTCGACCACATGACCCTTGCGCTCGTTGACGGTGACACACCGTACCCCGAGCCCGCCACGCCGCTTGCGGGTGAACAGCTCGGGATCGACCCGCTTGCCGAAGCCTTCGCTCGTGACCACGAGCAGCTCGGTTTCCCCGGCGAACACCGCGCTCGACACCAGCTGATCGCCGGACCTGAACTTCATGCCCATCACACCGGCCGCCGTCCGGCCCATGGGACGGACGTCGTCCTCGGAGAACCGCAGGGCCTGACCCTGGCGCGACGTCATGAAGATGTCCTCGGAGCCATTTGTCGGCACGACCGACACGAGCTCGTCGCCGTCATTGAGCCGGATGGCGATCAGGCCCGACCGCAGCGACGAGTCGTAGGCGGTGAACAGCGTCTTCTTCACCCGGCCCTGGCGGGTGGCGAAGAACAGGAACCGGTTCGTCTCGTAATCGCGGGTGTCGATGATGGCCTGGATCCGCTCGTCGGCCTGCAGCTGGAGCAGGTTGACCAGCGCCATCCCCCGCGACATACGGCTGGACACGGGGATCTCATGGGCCTTGATGCGGTAGACCCGACCCCGGTTGGAGAAGAACAGCAGGTAGGCGTGGGCGGTCGTGTGGAGGAGATGGGTGATCAGGTCATCGTCGCCGTCCTTGAGCTTGGCCCCCGTCACCCCCCGACCACCGCGACCCTGGGTCCGGAACTCCTCCGCCGACAGTGACTTGACGTACCCCGACGACGACAGGGTGACCACCAGGTCGTCGTCGTCGATGAGGTCCTCGATGTCGAGCTCGCCCGGATCGGACACCAGGGCGGTGCGGCGGTCCTGGGCGAACTCCTCGCGGATCTCGCCCAGCTCCTCCTTGATGACTGCGTCGAGCTTGCCCTCGTCGGCCAGGATGGCCTCGAGCTCGGCGATCGTGACCTGGAGTTGGGCCAGCTCCTCCTCGAGATTGGCCCGGGCCAGGCGGGTCAGCCGATGCAGCGGCATGTCGAGGATGTACTCCGCCTGGCGCTCCGAGAACTCGAACTGCTCGCCCATCAGCCGCGTGCGGGCCTCGGACCGGTCCTCGCTGGCCCGGATGGCGGCGATGATCTGATCGATCATGTCGAGGGCCCGGAGCAGGCCCTCCAGGATGTGGGCCCGAGCCAGCGCCTTGTCGAGGCGGTACTGGCTCCGGCGGCGCACGACCTCGCGCTGGTGCTCGATGTAGGCGACGAGCGCGTCGCGCAGGTTGAGGGTGCGGGGCACCTTGTCGATCAGGGCGACCATGTTCACGCTGAACGTGGTCTGCATCGGCGTGTACTTGTAGAGGTTGTTCAGCACCACCAGGGCGGTGGCGTCGCGCTTGAGCTCGAACACGAGCCGGGTCTTGCCCTTGGCCGACTCGTTGCGGATCTCCCGCAACCCCGTGAGCTCGCCCCGCTCCACCAGCTCGGCGGTCTTGCGGGCGATCTGGTCGACCGACGTCTGGTAGGGGACCTCGGTGACCACGATCTGGTCGTTGGTCTTGCCCTCGACGATCTCGGCCACTGCCCGCAACCGGATCGAACCCCGACCGGTGCGGTAGGCGTCACGGATACCGACCCGACCCAGGATCTGGGCTCTGGTGGGAAAGTCCGGGCCCTTGACGAACTGCATCAGGTCGTCGGGCGTGGCCTCCGCATGATCGATCAGATGGATCGTGGCGTCGATCACCTCGGCCAGGTTGTGGGGCGGGATGTTGGTGGCCATGCCGACGGCGATGCCCTGGCTCCCGTTGACCAACAGGTTGGGGAAGCGCGACGGGAGGACGACCGGCTCGTGATGCTTGCCGTCGAAGTTCTCGTTGAAGTCGACGGTGTCCTCGTCGATGTCGGCCAACATCCGCATGGCCAGCGGTGTCAGGCGACACTCCGTGTAGCGGTAGGCGGCGGGCGGGTCGTCGGGTGAGCCGAAGTTGCCGTGGGGATCGATCAGCGGATGGCGAAGCGAGAAGCTCTGGCCCATCCGCACGAGCGAGTCGTAGATGGCCGAGTCGCCGTGGGGGTGATACTTCCCGATCACGTCACCGACGACGGTGGCGCACTTCACGTGGGAGCGGTCGGGCCGGTGGCCGGCGTCGAACATCGACCACAGGATCCGCCGGTGCACCGGCTTGAGACCGTCCCGGGCGTCGGGAAGGGCCCGGGAGATGATGACCGACATGGCGTACTGGAGGAACGAGTCCTCCATCTCGGCCTGGATCTCGATCGGTTCGATGTTGCCGCGCTCGTCCTGGAGCTCGGTGTCGTCGGGAGGGGGGAGGTCGCTCACGGGATACTCAGTGTCGGGAGTGTCGGGAGCCGGGGCTCGGCTACCGGAAGCCGGGGCTCGGGGGTCACGAATGCCGCAGCGGGCTCAGACGCCTCAGATGTCGAGGAAGCGGACATCGTCAGCGTTGTTCTGGATGAAGTGCTTGCGGCTCTCGACGTCGTCGCCCATCAGCACGGCGAAGACCTCGTCGGCGATGGCGGCCTGTTCGACGGTGACCTGGAGCAGGGTCCGGCGTTCCGGATCCATGGTGGTCGACCACAGCTCCTCGGCGTCCATCTCACCCAGGCCCTTGAGCCGCTGGAACTCGGCGTTGGGATGCTCCACCACGTAGGCGTCGCGGGCGACGTCGTCCTTGAGGTAGATCTTCGACCGGCCGACCTCGGTGGAGTAGAGCGGTGGCTGGGCGATGTAGATGTACCCGGCCTCGACGAGGGGCCGCATCTGCCGAAAGAAGAACGTGAGGAGCAGGGTGCGGATGTGGCTGCCATCGACGTCGGCGTCGGCCAACAGCACGACCTTGTGGTAGCGGGCCTTCGACAGGTCGAACTCCTCCTCCCCCAGTCCGGCGCCGATGGCCTGGATGAGGGAGATGATCTCGGTGTTCTTGAACATCCGGTCGATACGGGCCCGCTCGACGTTGAGGATCTTTCCCCGGATGGGCAGGATCGCCATCGTGCGCGGGTTGCGGGCCTCCTTGGCCGAGCCCCCGGCCGAGTTGCCCTCCACGATGTAGAGCTCCGACTCGCGCGGGTCCTTGCTCTGGCAGTCGGCTAGCTTGCCCGGCAAGCCGGCCCCGTCGAGGGCCGACTTGCGGCGGATCGTCTGACGGGCGTTGGTGGCGGCGATGCGCGCCTTGGCCGCCTGGCTCGCCTTCGTGACGACGGCCTTGGCCTCCCGTGGGTTCTCCTCGAACCATTCGCGGAGCCGCTCGTTGGTGGCCTTCTCGACCAGGGACCGGACCGAGACGTTGCCGAGCTTGGACTTCGTCTGTCCCTCGAACTGGGGCTCGGCCACCCGAACCGAGATGATGGCGGTCAGACCCTCCCGGATGTCCTCACCCTGGAGGTTCTCTTCCTTCTCCTTGATGAAGCCCTTGTCTCGGGCATAGGCGTTGACGGTGCGGGTCAGGGCGGCGCGGAAACCCTGCTCGTGCATCCCGCCCTCGATCGTGTTGATACCGTTGGCGAACGAGTGGATGCCGTCGGTCTGGTAGCCGGTGTTCCAGCTGAACGCCACCTCGACCGCCTCGCCGTCGCCGTCCTCGCCGAACCAGCCGACCTGGTCGAACAGGGCCTCCTTGGAAGCGTTGAGGTGCTGGACGAAGTCGCGGATGCCGCCGTCGTAGCGGAGGACGACCTCGGTGAAGTCGGGGTCGCGGGCGTCGACGAGGTGGAACTCCAGCCCGGCGTTGAGGAACGCCATCATCTGGAAGCGCTCCTGCAGCGTCTGGGTTCGGAACTCCGTCCCCTCCCGGAAGATGGTGGGATCGGGCCAGAACCGCACGGTGGTTCCAGTGCGGGGCCCCGTGCCGGTGTCGTTCAGGGGTGAGTCGCCGGTGACGATAAGCCGCTGGTCGGGGGTGCCACCGTTGCGATACGACAGGAAGTGGCGATGACCGTCGCGGTCGATCTCGACCTCGAGCCGGGACGACAGGGCGTTGACCACCGAGACCCCCACGCCGTGGAGGCCGCCCGAGACCTTGTAGCCGGAGTCGCCGAACTTGCCGCCGGCGTGGAGCACGGTCAGCACCACCTCGGCCGCCGTCAGATCCTCGTACTTGGGGTGGAGGCCGGTGGGGATACCGCGGCCGTTGTCGATCACCTGGACGCCACCGTCGGCCTGGACCTCGACGTCGATGCGGTCGCAGTGACCCGCCATGGCCTCGTCCACAGCATTGTCCACAACCTCCCACACGAGGTGGTGAAGGCCGGTGGGACCGGTGGAACCGATATACATGCCCGGCCGCTTGCGCACCGCCTCCAAGCCCTCGAGGACCTGGATGTCGGCGGCCCCGTAGGAGCCGCTCGACGGGGCTGCTGAGCTGGGGTTTCGTTGAGTATCAGGCGTGGATTCGGTCATGAGCTCGGTGGTTCGTCACCGGGGATCGATTCTACCAGCATCCATCGGTTTCCCGGCGCTGGCCAGGCCCTGGGCGGCCACTCAGCGTCGGGTCCTGGCCACCACGCGCCGCAGGACGACGGTGGGGAAAAGCTCAGCGAACCTCTCCTTGATCTGTACCTCCATCCACCCGATCTGCGACGCCCACGCCGGGTCGTCACAGGCCACGACGAGCACACCGTCGATGAACTCGAGCGGTGTCGTCGGACCGACGAGGGCCGGACCGACGATCTCCTCCCACCGGGTCGCCAGGGTGGTCACCACGTCGACCGGTGGTGAACCCAGATGCTTGAAGAACAGCTCGAGACCCTGGCGCAGTGGAACCGGGTGCTCGTCGCCATCCCCCCCGGGCTCGCTCATGGCGCCGAACCCGGCGACACCGTCCCGCCGGCGTCGATCCTCAGCACCTGGTCTGCCCGGGCTGCCTCCGGCAGGCCTTGGGCGCTCGTGATGACCGATTGCCCGGGAGGCAGCCGTTCGAGGAGGGCCCGGGCCCGGTCGGGGTCGAGCTCGGACAGCACGTCGTCGAGGAGGAGGAGTGGCGGCTCTCCGATGCGTTCCGTGACCAAACGGTGACCCGAGAGGCGTAACGCAAGGGCGAGGGTCCGTTGCTCACCCTGCGACGCCTCGGTCCGGGCGGTCAGGCCGTCGAGACCGAGGAACAGCTCGTCGCGGTGGGGACCGATCTGGGTCACGCCCCGGCGCACGTCGTCGTCTCGACCGCTGGCCACCGCCTCCTCGAGCGACGACGTCGCCCACGATCGCTCGTAGCGGGCATCGATCCGCGTCGGCCGTCCGGCGAGCTCGGCGTAGGCGTCGGTCACCAGCGGGAGCAGGTCGGTGGCCAGCCGCTCCCGGCGCTGGGTGAGCTCGGCGCCGAGCGTGGCGAGCTTGTCGTCCCAAACGTCGAGGGTCAGCGCCGCGCCCTCGTCGAGCCTTCCCCGGGCCTGGCGGAGCAGGGCGTTGCGCTGGCGCAGCACCCGGTCGAGGTCGCCGATCACCGCGTCGACGGCGGGGTCCAGGGCAACGAGGAGGTCGTCGATGTAGGTACGGCGCAGTGTTGGCCCCTCCTTGACCAGGGCCAGATCGTCGGGAGCGAAGACGGTCACGCGCACCGCCCCCAGGAGATCACGGGCGCGACGCAGTCGCTGCCGGTTGACCTGGGCCCTCGTCCTCCCCTTGGCCAGCTCCAGCTCGATCAGCACCTCCCGACCATCACGCACCCCCTCGGCCCGCACGACCGCACGGTCGGCCCCCCGCCGCACCAGGCTCTCGACGGGCGATCCTCGGAACGAACGGAGGGTGGCCAGTAGGCCGAGGGCCTCGAGCAGGTTCGTCTTACCGACCCCGTTCGGCCCGCAGACGGCGGTGAGCCCCGGAACGAGTGGCAGGCTCAGCTCCTCATAGCTGCGGTAGTCGTGCAGCCAGAGTCGGGTTATCTCCATCGCAAGCGGGCGACGACCCCGCGGCCGAACAGATCCTTGACCATGGCCGCGCCGGGAACTTCAGCGGCGACGATCAGGAGACCCGCACCGGCATCAGCAGGTACAGGAACTCGTCGAAGCCGACCGCACGCACCAGCGCCGGCTTCAACTCGTCGATGGTGGCCAGGGAGATCTCCTCACCGGGGGCCACCTCGACGCCCTCGAGAAGGTACTGGGGGTTGAAGGCGACGGTCAGCGGCGAGCCGGTGTAGTTCGATTCGAGGCTCTCCCGGGCGGTGCCGACGTCCTGGGTGACGGCGACGAGCTCCATGCCGTCGTCCGACATCTCGATCCGGATCGGGGTGGACTCCCGTGCCAGCAGCTTGACCCGGCGGAGGGCGTCGAGCAGCTCCTCCCGGTTGACGACGAGGCTGTTGGGATGCGATTCGGGTATGAGGCCCCGGTAGTTGGGGAAGTCGCCCTCGATGAGACGGGTCACGAGGGTGACCGGGCCAACCTCGAACGAGGCTTCGTTGCGGCCCAACCGGACCGACACGAGATCGTCCTGGGCCAGGACCCGGTTGAGCTCGCCGAGGGCCCGGGACGGGATCAGCACGCTCTGACCCTCGGCCAGAACCGACACGTCGGACACGTCTCGCATGGCGAGACGGTACGAGTCGGTGGCCACCAGCCGGAGCCCGTCGGACTCGGCGGCGAGGAGGACACCGGTGAGGATGGGACGGGAGTCGTCGCCGCTGGCCGCCAGCACGACCTGCTTGAGGGCGTCGGCCAGTCGGGTGGCCGACAGCGCCACGGGGGCGGCGTCGAGGGGCGACAGCTGGGGGAACTCGTCGCCTGCGATGAGCCGGATGCTGAACTCGGAGCGGCCGGCGCGGATCGTCAACGACTCCTCCTCGGCGGCGAACGAGACGGCACCCGGTTGCACGGCCCGGACGATGTCGGAGGCGAGGCGGGCGGGGATGACGGCGATGCCGTCCGACTCGCCGGACACGGTCACAGTCGTGGAGATCGTGAGATCGAGATCGCTGCCGGTGAGGGTCAGGGCGTCGCCGGCGAGTTGGGCCCTGATGCCGGACAGGCCGGGCAGGGTCCCCCTCCCACTGACGGCCCGGCCTGCGATACCGAGTGCTTCGACCAGAACATCGCGTTCGCATCGGAACTTCACGGCCGGTACTCCCCCGTTCGAGTTGCTGTCCTCATTGCTACGAGTCTTCCGTTGTAAAAATGGTAGTGGTGGGTAGTAGGAGCTGTGGAATGTGGACGTACGAGCGTTTGGCCTGCTCAGGAGGCCTTTCGTTGTCCAGAGTCTCCGGTGCGGATCCCCAGGCTGCGATCGGCGGCGAACCAGGGCTGGGGACTGGTCGCAGCGTATCCACCGGCCACGACGTTCTATGCACAGCCCGGTGCACAACGCTCACCCGGGGTTGTCCCCTAGAAATCCCCAGCCTGGGCCTGGTTCCTGACCTTCTTCTCGAGGGCCATGACGTCGTTGTAGATCTGTGACCGCTCCTTCATGAGGGCGGAGATCTTGTCGCAGGCGTGCATCACGGTGGTGTGGTCCCGTCCACCGAACTCCCGTGCGATCACCGGGAAGCTGAGATCGGTGAGCTGGCGGGTGACGTACATGGCCATCTGGCGGGTGATCACGAGCGGCCGTCGCCGGGACTTGCCGGTCAGCTCGTCGATGGCGAACCCGAACTGGTCGACCGTGGCCTCGAGGATCATGGCCACGGTGATCGGCCGGGGCTGGCGGTCGGCGATGAAGTCGCCGAGGACCTGTTCGGCGACGTCGCGTGTCATCGACTGGCCGTTGAGCGTGGCGAAGGCCGTCACCTTGTTCAGGGCCCCCTCGAGCTCACGGATATTGCTCGTGATGTTGGTGGCGATGAACTCGCTGACTTCGTTGGGCAGGGCGTGACCCTCCCGGTCGGCCTTCTTGCGGAGGATGGCCATCCGGGTTTCGATGTCGGGTGGCTGGATGTCGGTCAGCAGGCCCATCATGAAGCGGCTCTTGAGCCGCTCCTCCAGGGTGGGGATGGCGTCGGGCGGCCGGTCGGACGAGAGCACGATCTGTCGGTTCGATCCGTAGAGGTCGTTGAAGGTGTGGAAGAGCTCCTCCTGGAGCGAGTCCTTGCCCGCGATGAACTGGATGTCGTCGACGAGGAGCACGTCGATCTGGCGGTAGCGGCGCTTGAAATCGTTGCCGGAGGAGTTCTTGATCGAGTCGACGAACTCGTTCAGGAAGGTCTCGGTGGAGACGTAGAGGACCTTTAGCCGGGGGTAGACATCGTTGATGAAATGCTCGATGGCCCGAAGGATGTGGGTCTTGCCAAGTCCGGCTGATCCGTAGATGAACAGTGGGTTGTAGGAACCACCCGGCCGTTCGGCCACCGAGAGGGCGGCGGCGTGGGCGAACCGGTTGGACGGGCCGATGACGAAGCTGTCGAAGGTGTAGCGGAGGCGCTGATCGAGGTGGGCGTCGGTCGATTCGGGCGACACCGGGGCGGTGGCCCGGGCGTCGGACAGGCGGGCGCCGGTGGTGTCGGCGATCGTGAGATCGATGTCGTGGTCCGCCGGGGCGGCGGGCATGGTGAGGTCGGGGTCGAACAGCGTGGGGAGGAGCAGCTGGAAGTCGACGGAGAGATCATGGCCCGCGGCCTCGGCCACGGCGTCCTCCACCATGGGCCGGTAGCGGCGATCGAGCTTGTCGCGGATGATCCCGTTCGGCAGTCCGAGGATGAATCGGTCGGCGGTGAGCTCCATGGGCGACGCAGGGGCGAAAGTGCTCTGCCACACCCCGTCGCTGACCTGGCTCCGGAGGAGATCTGACGCCGACGTCCATAACTGTTCGGCTGCTAACACGTGACCTCCACCAGCGGTTTCTCCCCAAGTCCCACAGGTTTGTCCACAGGTCGCCACCGATCATTGGCGGGTGTCGTTACGCCCTGGAATCGACAGAACCCGGTCACCCGAAGGCCGCTCGGCCCCAGGGCAGATTGACGGTAGCACCCGCCCCGTCCACCGCCCACCTGCGCTGTGGAAATGGTGGGGGCGCTGGGCGGCCCCGGTACGATTGAGATCGCGCCGTGCCCCACAGTGCCGTCGGCGACCGTGGCGTCCACGCCGACGTCGGTCCCGGAGGTACTGCAAGGACATGGCGCCGGCGTGGACCGGTCGTTCGATCCGGGAGCGCCGCTGGGGTGTCACCCCCTGCTCCCCCGGTCCGAACGACCCGACGGCGGAGTCCGGGTGCCATCGGCCTAGAAGTAGCGGCAGCAGTCACCGGCACAGGGAGTGTCCTGTAGTGAAGCGTACGTTTCAACCCAACAACCGTAAGCGGGCCCACAAGCACGGTTTCCGCACCCGGTCGGCCAGCCGTGGCGGACGTGCCATCCTCCGTGCCCGGCGGGCCAAGGGCCGCCGCCGCCTCAGTGCGTGATCTGGCGGATCCGTAGCCGACGGCTCTTCGATGAGCTCCGCCGCGGCGGCGCCCGGGCCCGAAACGGGACCGTACGCATGAGCTATGTGGACATCGTGACCGATCATCCCCAGGTGGCCTTCGCTTTCGGACGGCGGTTCGGCACCGCCGTCGAGCGGAACCGGGCCCGCCGTCGGCTGCGGGCGGCGTTCGCTGCCGCCTGGGATCCGGCCCTCTTTCGCCCCGGCGCCTTTCAGTTGACGGGCCCCCGACAGCTGTTGGCGGCGCCGTTCGCCACCGTGGTTGACAACGTCGAGTGGTGTCTTGCCGAGGTCGCCCCGGTCCGCTCGGACGAGCCCGGGCCCCGTGCGGCGGCCGCCAGCTGCGGGACGACCCGATGAAGCGCCTCGTGTTGGGTGCCATCGGCCTGTATCAGAGCTGGTCGTCGTTGCGGCCGCCCCGCTGCCGCTACCTGCCAACCTGTTCGCACTACGCCGCCGAGGCCATCGACCGCCACGGTGTTGGCCGCGGGAGCTGGCTGGCCCTGCGGCGCCTTGCACGCTGCCATCCCTTCGGGTCGTTCGGTTTCGACCCAGTTCCGGAGAAGTAGACCTCGCATGTTCGACGCTGTCGCCAGAGTCCTGGCCTTCTTCTACGAGCTTCCCGTTGTCGGCGGCTCGTACGGGTTGGCCATCATCATGCTCACCGGAGCGGTGATGATCCTCCTGATGCCGCTGACGCTTAAGGCCACGCGCTCAACCATGCGGATGCAGGAGGTGCAGCCCAAGCTGAAGGAGCTGCAGCGCAAACACAAGGACGACAAACAGACGCTCAACACCGAGATGATGGCGTTGTACCAGGAGCACGGCATCAACCCCATCGGTGGCTGCCTACCGATGGTGGCGCAGCTGCCGGTGTTCCTTGTGCTGTTCCGGATTCTGGATGGCCTCTCGACCCGGGTGTCGGACCGGGCGTTCTTCTCGATCGCCAACCATGCCAGGGTCCAGGTCGGCGGCACAGCGGTCGATGGCCAGAACTTCGACCCGTCGTATCTCTCGCACACGTCGGACATGTACCGGGACCTGAGTGGCTCCACGCGGATGTCGTTCGGCCCGTTCGATCTGTTCGATCTCGCCCTTCACCCGCTGGACGTGATCCGCGACTCAATCGTGTCGGGGCTGCCCTACGTGGCGCTGATCCTGTTCGTGGTCTTCACCAGCTTCTACCAGCAGCGGCAGGTGTCGGCCCGACGCAACGGGCAGATGATAATGAACCCCCAGCAGGAGATGCTTTTGAAGGTCCTGCCCCTGATGTCGGGCATCTGGAGCTTCGTTTTCCCCGCCGGCCTCGTCCTCTACTGGGCGACGTCGAACGTGTTCCGGATCGGGCAACAGGCCTACATCACCAGGGCGTTCTACGGCGATGCGGATGACCAGGAAACGGCCGCCGGTGAGGCGGAGACACCCGCCGATCCGGTCGACCGGGGCAAGTCGACGAAGGACAAGCCGGCTTTGAGCGCGGAGGATCGGACGGCGGCCTCATCGAAGAACGTGGCCGACGGCGATACCGAGCGGACGTCGGCGAGCGCCGGGGCGTCGAAGCCGGGTGCGGATCCGGAGCCGGCGACCTCGGCGAGCCGCTGGTCGCGGTTGACCAAGGCGGGGGGCGACGGGGGCGACGGTAGCTCAACGGCCGCGTCCCGCAACGGCAACAGCAACGGCACGGGACGCAACCGTGAGGAGGCCTGGGCCCAGCGGCGACGGGAGAAGGCCCGGGCGCAGGCCGGGAAGAAGCGGACAGACGAGAAGAAGCGGACGGACGAGCCGAGCAGGGTGACCCCAAAGGGGACCAAACCCGGCGGCGCCAAGAAGAAGCGGAAGAGGTAGACACGCGTGGAATGGGTGAACATCACGGCCAAGACACTGCCGGAGGCGATCGATCTTGCCCTCGACAACCTGGGTGTCGACGAGGCCGAGGCCGAGATCGAAGTGTTGGAGGAGCCGAAGCAGGGACTGTTCGGTCGGACGCGTGGCAACGCCCGGGTCCGGGCGAGAGTCAGACCGCGCACTACCCGGCCCAAGGTGGAACGTGGACGGCAACGGCGTCGACGGGGCGAGGGCAGCGAGGCGAACGGCGGCAAGACCCCGAAGAGTGGCCCCCGGCGCGATGGTCGTGCCGAGGGCAGCGACGAGAGCGACGACAGCCCGAAGGAGTCCGTGGCGGCGGATGAGGGACAGGCGGCGGGGCCCGAGAGCGCCCCGGTCCGGGAGCGCAGCGGTCAGGATCGTTCGAACAAGCAGCGCAAGGCGAAAGCCGCGGTCGAGGAGGCCAGCATGGAAGAGGTACGGAGCCACCTCGAGGTGTTCCTCGGCGGACTGACGGAGGCCTTCGGTTTCGATGACGGTGTCACCGTGGTCGATGACGGCGACGACGGGTTGGTAGCTCAGGTCAACGGTCGACACGGTCTGATGGTCGGACCCAAGGCCCGCACCCTCGACGCCATCCAGGAGTTGGCCCGCGTTTCCTCGCAGCGGACGGCGCCCAGTTCGATCCGGATCAAGGTCGATGTCGGTGGCTACCGGGAGATGAGGGCGGAGGCCCTGCGCAAGTTCGCGGTGGAAGCGGCCGAGGCGGCGCTGGGCGATGGACGTGAGCGCACCCTGGAGCCGATGAACTCCGCCGATCGCAAAATCGTGCACGACGCGCTCTCGGAGATGCCCGGTATCGAGACCCGTTCGGTGGGCGATGATCCACGTCGGCGGGTCGTGGTGGTACCAGCAGGCGACGGCGACGGGAACGACGAGTCGGTGGGGGAGGTGGCCGGGGCCGCCGAGCTCGCTGGCGCTGAGGGCGTCGGCGTCGAGGATACGTCGGCTGCCGGTGGTGACGAGGTCGACGTCAACGCCGTCGACGATGAGCGGGCCGAGATCGACGACGAGGGCGACGGGCACGACGAGGACGGCGACAAGGTGGAGGGCGCCGCCGACTCGCGAATAGTCACCGATTGATTTGCGATGGCGGTGGGAGGGCACCCGTTCGGCGGGTGCCCTCCGTCGCGTTCGGAGCGCCGGCGGCGAGCGAGGTGAGCCTGGGTGGTGTGGTGCGAGATCTCGACCGCTGTGGGTATATTCCGGGACTTGCTGGGGATATCTGGGGGCCGTTGGGGTTGAATGCTGGGGGCCCCGGGCGGGGGATGTTGGGACCGATGCCGACGTGAACGATGACGGGTAGCACCGAGCGATCGAGGTTGCTGACGGTGCTCGAGCGGGCCCAGCGTTTGGGCTTCGTGGGGCCGGGGCCTCCGGAAGAGCACGTCGCCCATGCCCTCGGGTTCGCCGAAGCGCTCGGTGCGCCCGGGTCTGGCGATGGCGCCGGGCTCGACTTCGCCGACCTCGGCGCGGGCGGCGGTCTACCCTCCCTACCGATCCTGGTGCTGGGTCTTCCCCGTGCTCGGGCGACGTTGATCGATTCCAGCCAACGTCGGACAGCCTTTCTCGTATGGGCGGGTGTGGAGCTCGAGCTCGAGGCGCGACTGACGGTGGTCACGGGACGGGCCGAGGAGGTGGCGCACCGCCCGGGACACCGACGACGCTACGACGCCGTCGTCGCCCGCGGTTTCGGTCCCCCGGCCACGACCATCGAGATCGCGGTGGGGCTGGTGCGCCGGGACGGGCGCTGCGTAATCAGCGAGCCGCCGGGTGGACGACGGTGGCCGCCGGATGTTCTGGCCGGATTGGGGCTGGTCGCCGTCGCGGGTTCACCGGGGTTCGCGGTACTGCATGCCGTGGGCGATCCTCCGGAGATGATGCCCCGGCCGGTCAAGCGGCAGCGCCGAGAACCCCTGTTCTGAGCGCGGATGATGGGGTGGGTGCACCCGATGACTGGCTGTGCGGACGATGCGGGGAAGGCGACCGACGTGGAGGTTGGCGGATTGACGTCGCTGGCGGGCCGCCAGGGTGCATGCTGGTGGGGCGGACGAATTCGGCTGCACTGTGGTCGGGCGGGTTGAAGTTGCGCGGTTCGCCGGACAAGATGGCGGCCACCAGGAGGATCGAAGCTTGACGACGTTCGAATCCAGCGAGCAGAGCAGGGGAGCGACCGGATCGCGGAGCGCTCGCCTCATCGCGGTGGCCAACCAGAAGGGCGGCGTGGGCAAGACGACGACGGCGGTGAATCTGGGAGCGGCGGCCGCCGAGCTCGGGCACCGGGTGCTGATTGTCGATCTCGATCCCCAGGGCAACGCGAGCACGGGCCTGGGTATCAATCCCCGGACGCTGCAATCGTCGATGTACGACGTGTTGCTCCACGACGTCCCGATGGACGATGCGATCGAAGCCGTCGCAGTCCGGAACCTCTTTCTCGCCCCTGCCAACCTGGATCTGGCCGGGGCCGAGATCGAGCTGGTGCCGGCCTTCAGCCGGGAGATGCGGCTGAAGAATGCCCTGAACAAGGTCAAGGAGGACTTCGACATCGTCCTGATCGATTGTCCGCCATCGCTCGGCCTGTTGACGGTCAACGCCTTCGCCGCTGCTACCGAGGTGCTGGTGCCGATCCAGTGTGAGTACTACGCGCTGGAGGGTCTGGGCCAACTGTTGCGCAACGTCGACCTGGTGCAGCGGAATCTGAACTCGGAACTGCACCTGTCGCACATCGTGCTGGTCATGTTCGACGCCCGGACGAACCTGGCGAGCCAGGTGGCCACCGAGGTTCGGGAGCACTTCGGCGACCTCGTGTGTCAGACCGTGATCCCCCGCACGGTTCGGTTGTCCGAGGCACCGAGCTTCGGCCAGCCGATCACGGTGTTCGACACCGCTTCCCGTGGGGCGCTGTCGTACCGAGACCTGGCCCGTGAGGTGGCGGGCGAGCCGCCAGGTAGCTCCTGAGGCGATGGTCGAGGACGAGAGCCTCGACGCCCTCCTGGGGTTGTCGGAGGGGACCGCGGCGCGGCGGCCGGTTGGGTTAGAGGCGGGCAGGCCTCGGGACGAGGACCACCAGCGCGCCGACGTTCAGCCACCACCGGCACGTCTGGAGACGTTGCCGATACGGTCGATCATCCCCAACACGTTCCAGCCCCGGCGGCGGTTCGACGACGAGGAGCTGACGTCGCTAACCCGATCGGTGTCGGAGGTGGGGGTGCTGCAGCCGGTGCTGGTGCGTCCGCTCGAGCCTCATATCGACGGGGATCGATACGAGTTGATCGCCGGTGAGCGGCGGTGGCGGGCGGCGCAACGAGCTGGCTTGTCGGTGATTCCGGCGATCGTGCGGGTGGCGGACGACGTTTCGTCGCTAGAGACGGCCGTCGTGGAGAACCTTCATCGAGCCGACCTGAACGCTCTCGAGGAAGCGGCGGCGTACCGACAGTTGATCGACGAGTTCTCGTTGACGCAGGAGGACGTGGCGCGGCGTGTCGGCAAGAGTCGGTCGGGTGTGGCCAACACGCTGCGGCTGCTCACGTTGCCGCTGGTGGTCCAGCGTCTCGTCATCAACGGCGCACTGAGCGCCGGGCACGCCCGGGCACTGGTGGCGCTACCAACCGCCGAGACACAGATCGGACTGGCTGAGCGGATCGTGGCGGAGGGCCTGAGTGTCCGCCAGGCCGAGACGGCGGCGCGGCGGCTCGAGGAGGACCGGCAGGATCGACCGGGCAGAGGTCTCGAACGCAACCGGCCCGTGGCCGTGCTCGAGGTCGAGACCCTGCTAGCGGATCGGCTGGCGACAAGGGTGCGGGTGCGCCAGGACGGTGGCCGGGGCCGGGTGACGATCGAGTTCGCCGACCTCGATGATCTCGAGCGCCTGGCCCGATTGCTGCTTCCGTAGCGGCGCGCCCGTGGGAGAATAGGGCTGGCGGGCGGACACTCGGCCGGGGACGTGCCGTGGCGGCCGAGCCGAGCGTGTCGTCGGTGGCGGTTGGCGCGTGTCACGGTCCGCGGTCAGTCACCCACAGCGTGTGGATATGCCTGTGTGAAACTCTCTTGACGCGGCGGGAGTCTACGACTGCGTTGTGGTTGGCACGCTGAAGGCCGTGAGGCTGTCGTCGGCGGCGACGGTATGTGGTCCGCCCGGTGCGCCCCAGGGTGACGGTGCGGGGGAAAGGACCCTGGACAATCCGAGTCGTCCGAGCAACTGGCCTCGCTGGAGGCGTCCTGCAGGCACGGCGTGGGGGGCCCGGCGGGTGGGCCAGCTAGCGACGATTGGACGTCGCCTAGGTGTCGGAGGGTGGAGGGGCCTCGGAGCCTGAAGGGCCCGCGAGGCCGTCGCTTGCCGGGTGTTTCACGTGAAACAGGACGTGCAGCGGGTGGCGGGACTCCCGCCACGAGGGCACCGTCCGGGGCTTGCGGGGAGCGGAGCAGACGTCCGTCGCAGTGGGGTCGCCCGGAGGGCTGGCGCGCCGTCGGGCGAAGTTGAGACGAGGTAGCGGCAGTGGGCCGGCGGGCGGTGGGACCTGCGGGGCGGTCGGCGGAACGGGAGGCGTCGCCTCGTCCGGAGGCACGCCCCTCCGGCGGTGAAGATGAGGCGTTCGCAGTCAGGCCGGATACGGACTCGACCGCCAAGTGCTTGGCTGTGGCGGCCGGGACATACCGGGCGTGGGGCAGGCGGGGGTTGTGCGTGGACAAAAGGGGGATGTTTGGGTATGGCACGGGCGGTAATCGGGTCGAAAGTGGTGAGAACGGGAGGCAACCGGGGTCGTAGTGGGTACGAGTGGCGCAGGCCATCGGAGCCGTTGCCTGGCCAACTGGGCCGGGTCGCAGCATTCGACTGGAGGGAGTGGTCGAGCACCGCTGGCGGGGAGCCGCGGCGGAAAGGGGAGGCAGAGTGGGATCTATCCGGGGGAGGACGAGAAGCTCGGCGTGATATGGGTTTGTCATGGGCGGGTGGCGGCGTGACCGCGGGCCCGTGGTGGCGGTCGAGGGCTGCACCGGCCAGGTTGGTCTCGCCCGTCGCACCGGAGCGGGTAGCTGGCGGAGCGGGTAGGCGCGTTGCCGGAGGCCCTTCGTGCGGCCGGTAAGGGGCTGGCCCGGTCGGCACCGAGCCTGGGTGTGTATCGGGGATGTTGTGGGTACGTCCGAGGATCTTCGGGGCTCCTGGGGCCTCACGGGTAACGATGGGCAGTCAGCGGTGGCAGTGGTGGGGTGGTCGTGGTGCTGTGCGCGGCATTGTCGGGGCTGGCCGCCGCCGCTGCGGCGGCCAGCCCCGGAGGCTGTCGGGCGGCCGCGAGCGGTTTCGAGAGGAGTCGTGGTGTCCCGCCAGGGTGGGGTGCTGCGACGGGGGCCAGTAGGGCGCCCGAGGCTCCGTATGGGCCTGAGGCGCGTATCGGAGTCGGCGGACGTGGCGGAGCGTCGACGCGGCGGCCCTCGGGCCAGGAGTGGATCGTCCGCCCTGGACGATCTGTCGACGCGCGGGGCCCTTCGCCTGTCGCCGTTCGGTCGCGACGGTCGGCCCAGGCCGTCTGAAGTGGGGTGGCGGTGGCGTGAGCGCGACGGCGCCGCCGTGGGCCCAGGCACTGGAGCGCCCCCGCACCCGAAGGCCACCCCGTTGTACCCCTTTCTGGGGTCAAGCCTGGGACGGGGAGGGGAAGACAGGGTAATCAGTTGGGGTAAAGGGGTACAGAGAGGGGACAACCGGGCGCGGCGTCGGTCAGCCGGGGCCGTGAGTGGCGGCACTTCGAGGGCTGGGAGCCCCGCCTCGGGCCGCTCTCGTCCAACGCTGGTCGCCGAGTGCCGAAGTGCGCCAGCCGAGCCGCAGGCCCCGATCGACAGGTGCACTGCTGCCTCGCCCCTGGATCTTGCTCCCGTCCCCCCCTCACCTGACCTCTCCTCCTGTCCTCTCGTCTCCCCTGGTCTTGTTTCCCCTCTCCGCTTCTCCCCTTTACTTCCCTGCGTTTTACTTTCCTCGCCTACCCTCTCCTCCCCGCTCCTCCTCTGTCCTCCCCTCCCCTCCCCGTTTGGCCCGCCCTCGCACCCGAAGCTCTGCCCGGTCAACCCAGGGTTGGGTGTGGGGAGGGGGCAGAACGGGGCGGTCGGGGTACGACCAGGGGCTAATCGGGCGCGACGCGGGGGGTCTGGCGGTCTCGTAGCCCTGGTGCCGGCGGTGGGAAGGTCCGCCTCGAGCCTGATCTGGTCGATCGTCGGTCGTCGGTCGTCGCACATCTCGGCCAGCCACCAGCGCACCCCGAGGTCCCGACCGACCGGGCGCGTGCTGCCCGGCCGTTCGGCGACCTCCGGACCCGACGGGTCCCGCTCTCGCCTCTTGACGGGTCCGACAGATGGACGGGGGGTTTGGCCCGAACACCTGGCAGGTGGGGAGGCTGGCCCCGACCGCCGGCCGGCGCCCGCCGGGGCCCGGCGACAGACGGTCGTGCCCGCGCCGCCACGGCTGGACACCACCGTGACCAGGCCTGCGGAGAGGGCCGCCGTTGTACGACGGTGTCGGGGCACAGCGCCGGTGGCCAACGACACCCCGACTCGACCCCCGAAAGCCACCCTTTCGTACCCATCGACGCCCCGTATCGCCACCAAGTATCGCCGCCTTGCGCCCAAGGACGGGTCGTCGTCGGGTAGGGTCGGGCATCATCTCGTACATCGTGGGTGAGGAGCGTGGCGCGGTGCGGACCATTCCCAACTCGATCGTCGTCGGCATCGGCAAGGGCGGAAGCTGCAAAACGACCCTGGCGACGCAGCTGTCGGGCATCTGGTCGAGCGAGGGGAAGCGCATCCTGCTCGCCGATCTCGATGTGCAGGCCTCGGCAACGAAGGTCGTGGGCCTCGATCCTCGCGACAGTGGTGATGGCCGGCACCTGATGGACGCCGTGATGTACGGTGACGACCTCGTGACCGTGCCGGCCCGTGACAACCTCGAGATCGTGGTGGCCGGTCGGCACACCAAGACGCTGTCGCATCACCTGGTCACGTCCGACAACGGACCAGAAGCCTTCGCCTACCCCTTCGAGAAGCTGATGGCATCGGGTCGCTTCGACCGGATCGTCTTCGACCTGCCGCCCTCGGGGTCGTCGCGCCTTGCGGACATGGCGATGCAGACCGGCAAATACCTGTTGGTGCCGACCAGCGCCGGGGTCGACAACATCGAGGGTCTGCGGGTCCTGGCCGAGGAGCTCGAGACACTCGAGTCGGACATCCTGCTCCTGGGTGTGGTGCTCATCCGCATCGGCGCAGGCGCACCGCGCAAACGGGCCGAGACGAGGACCGAGGTGGCGGAGGTCTTGGCCGGCGTGGCCGATCCATTTCAGACGATCATCCGCGACGCCGGTGCCGCCTACGACGACAGTCGCAAGGCCGGGCTCTTTCTCCACGAGTACGCCGAGTGGGCGTCGACCGTGTCGGTGAGCAACCAGATCGCGGCCAAGATCAAGATTCCCGCCAACCTGGCCGACCTGGCCCGCGAGTTCTACGAGTTGGCCGACGAGGTCGACGACCGGATCGCCCTGGCCGAGCGGCTGCTCGAAGGAGCGAGCTCATGAGCGACAAGACGCTGGGCAAGGCCCGCGGTCTGAACTCGATCGCCGACCCCCGCGACTTCAAGGGGTCGTCGGGCCGGTCCCGGCCCGGTCGGCCCGGGGACGATCCGCCGAGCGATCTCGACGGCGAGTTCCACCGCCCCGTCGAGCATCCGCCCCTCCACCAGCCGCCGCCGCCCCCCCTAGCCGAGCCGGCCCGACCCCATCGGGCCGTAGTACCGGGCGTGAGGCGTAAGCGGAGGGAGCTGTCGGTGCCCCACGCCATCGCCCAGGCCCTCGACCGAACCGGCATCAACCCGGCCGACGTCGTGATGGCCGGTTACCGGCGGCATAGCGACGCCATCTACGCCGGTGAGGGCGGGCGGATGCTCGCCCGCGGCCGAACCCGGCTCCGTCTGTCGATCTCCGACGTGGAGTTCGATCAGATCACCCGATTGGGCGAGGCCAGGGGTTGGAACCGTTCAGAGACGGTCTCCGTCATCCTGGCCATGGAGCTCGCTGCCTCGAACGGCGCCGCCGCGGACCGACCGGTCAGCGGTAACTGATGCAGCCAGTGCCATAGACCCCATGACCGAGACCCGCCCGTCCCCATAACGCGCCCCTTCGTCGCCGATCATCCACACACCGTCCCCGTTACGGCCCCCTTTACACCCACTTGAGGGTACGACTGGGGGTAACCCTGCAGAGGTCACCCAGGGCCGGCAACATGGCTCAGCCCGTGTGATCCCGTAGCCGGTACCTCCCCCGCCGTCGTCCGGCCCTGGCCGGGCGACGTCACAGCGACGGCTACAGCCCGAGCTCTTCCATCAGCTGCATCTTGCCCTTGGCGCCGACGATCCGCTTGTCGATCTCGCCGTCCTTGAACACCAGCATGGTGGGGATGCTCATCACGCCGTAGCGCTGCGCGACCGCCGGGTTCTCGTCGACGTTGAGCTTCGTCACCTTGACCTTCCCGGCCTGCTCGACGGCGATCTCGTCGAGGATCGGAGCGACCATACGGCAGGGGCCACACCATTCCGCCCAGAAATCGACGATCACCGGCTCCGACGAGCCGTTGATCACCTCATCGAACGTCGTCTCGCTGAGGTTGGTGATGTTGTCGGACATGATGGGCACTGCCTTCCTTCTGAGAACTGATCGGCGAAACCCGACCAGCTCGGTCAGTATTCCAGCCGCTTCCAGCGGCCGCTACGTCGGCCGACCATCTCGACCGTAGCGGGCCTGGTCCGCCTAGCCGCCACCCTGTGACTCCAACCACCGTTCGGCGTCCATGGCCGCCGTGCACCCCGACCCGGCCGACGTGATCGCCTGCCGGTACACGTCGTCCTGCACGTCGCCGCAGGCGAAGACTCCCTCCACGCTCGTCCGACTGCTCGGCGCCGCCGTCACGAGGTAGCCGTTGTCCTTCATCGCCAGCTGCCCGGCGAAGAGGTCGGTGTTCGGTCGATGCCCGATGGCGACGAAGAGGCCAGTGACCTCGACCCGCGTCTTCTCGTCGGTCTGGGTGTCGAGCACCATCACCGCCTCGACCTTCTGATCGCCGATGATCGCGACCACCTCCGAGTTCCACAGGAAGCGGATCTTGTCGTTGGCGAACGCCCGGTCCTGCATGATCTTCGAGGCCCGCAACTCGTCGCGCCGGTGGATGATCGTGACCGAGCGGGCGAACCTGGTGAGGAACGTCGCCTCCTCCACCGCCGAGTCACCGCCGCCGACGACGGCGATGTCCTGGTCCTTGAAGAAGAAGCCATCGCAGGTGGCGCACGTCGACACCCCGTGGCCGATGAGCCGCTGCTCCTCCGGCAGCTCGAGCATCAGCGCCTTGGCCCCCGTCGCCACGATCACGGCCGAGGCCTCGTAGGTCGGCTCCGGCGCTTCGGGATCACCGACCCAGATCCGGAACGGCCGGACCGACAGATCGACCTTCGTCGCCTTCGCCGTCTCCAACTGGGCGCCGAACCGCTCCGCCTGCTGGCGGAAGCTCATCATCAGCTCGGGCCCCATTATCCCACCGGGGAACCCGGGGTAGTTCTCCACCTCGGTGGTCAGCATCAGCTGACCACCCGGCTGGTCACCGGTGGACGACGGCTCGCCCTCGAGAACCAGCGGCGCCAACGATGCCCGGGCGCTGTAGATCGCCGCCGTCAAGCCGGCGGGACCACTTCCGATGATGACGACCTCATGATGCTCCGGCATGCTCTCTCCTTGTCCGGGGGCCAGCGCCGCCGATCAGGGGTCGAACGGTGACCCACCAGGCGAACCGGCGGCGACGGTGCTCTGTTCCCGACCCGACGGGTCGTTCGCTCCTATCCTCGCGCCTCCTTCTTGCGCCAGAGGAAAAGGCCGGCCACCACGAAGACCACACCGAGGATGACGTAGGCCAGCCACGTCTCACCATCATCGATCCCCGGTAGCTCGTTGGTGCCCGCCACCACGACCCGGACCACCAGCACGAGGGCGAGCACGGCGACGACCAGACCGATCAGGGCGATGGCGGCGGCGTAAACGGCCGTTCGCGACGCGCGGAGCGCGGGCCCGGTCGTCTTGTCCCGAACGGTCCCCACGTATTGGACGACGGTGGCGGTGGCCCGGGCCGGCCAATCATCGTCGGCGGGCGGTGACGTTGCGGGGGTGAGCTCGGGATCGGCCATGGGCCCGATCCTAGCCAGCGGCCCACGGCCCGGGTGGGGCCCGAAGGGGAGAGAACTCCCTGGTGGCGCCCGGGCGACGGTCAGCCGAACGGTTGACAGGACCGATCGACGGCCAGGCCCGACCGCTCCCCATCGACGAGGTAGACGAGCACCTCTCCATCCACCCCCGCCACGGAGATAGGAACGAACCCGACGAGCTCCCCCCCGTCCGGGCCCGCCACCCTCCCGCCACAGTCGGACTCCGACACATCGGCCAGCTCGCCCCCGACGAGGCCGGGGATCTCGTCCGCCGCCGGCGGCGCCGGTAGCACCAGGCGTGCCCCGGTATCGCTCGCCCCGTCGGTCGCCGCATCGTCGCCCGAGGCGGCCGTCGTCGTCGCCGCTTCGTCGTCCATCAGCGTCGCCGTCTCTTCCCCCGCCATGTCGCTTCCGTCGGCACCGTCGTCGGCTGAGCCCTCGGCGGGGGCCGGCGCGCCCTCGGCCAGCCCACTCGTGGCCCGGTCGGTTGCGGACCCGCCGCCGTCGTCACCCGATGTGTCCTCGGCCTCGACCGCCGCCGTCTCGCTGGCGGTCTCGTCCGAGCCCGACTGCGACGCCACCCAGCCGATCCCTCCGGCGACGAGCACCAGGGCGGCCGCCGCCCCCAACCACCCGGGTAGACCCCGGAGCCGTCCGCCGCTCCGGTGTCGACGGGAGCCGAGATCGACCACCGGGCCGGCCTCGCCACCTCTGCTCGATCCGGCGACGGGCCCGTCGGCCGCACCGGACCCCACGCTCGGAAACGGGCCGTCGTGGCCCGGATCGCCGATGGCCGCCCGACCCGCCTCCAGCTGGTCGAAGAGATCGAGGGCGGCGGCTACCTGGCCCCGGCGCAGGCTCGCCGGCACCGGGGGCAGTTCCCGCCCCAGCCGCTCGGCCACCGAACGCAGTGCCTCGGCCTCGGCCAGAAGGGCAGGATCGGCCTCGACCCTGGCCACCTCCTCCGGTGTCGCCTCACCGTCGAGGTACGCCGAGAGCAGTTCAGCGGTCCGGTCGTCGCTCATCTCATCAGCTCCGACGTCCGTCGGGGGGCACCTGGTTCCCGACGAGGCGGGAAAGCTGTCGGCGGCCGCGTGCAATTCGGGATCGGACGGTCCCGGGCGGAATGGACAGCGCCTCAGCGATCTCGGCGTAGTCGAGCCCGGCTACGTCGCGCAGGATGACGGGCAGGCGGAACTCCTCCGGTAGCTGTGGCAGCGCCTCCTCCAGGGTCAGACGGTCCACCACGTGCTGGGCCAGCCCCGGCGAGGGGTCGCCGGGCTCCGGCAGGGTCGACGTGGGCCGGGGCCGTCGGTTACGTCGACGCATCTCGTCGAGGCAGGCGTTGGTGGCGATGCGGTGAGTCCAGGTGCTGAACGCCGACCTCCCATCGAAACGCGGTAGGCCCTTCACCACCGACAGGAGTGCCTCCTGACAAGCATCGGCGGCGTCGGCGTCGTTGCCGGCGATCCGCCGGCAGATGACGAACAGCCGGTCGTAGTGGCGCTCGAGCAGCACCTCCAGCGCCACCCGTTCGCCACCCTGGGCCCGCGCCACCAGTTCGTCATCGGAGGGTTCGATGTCCGCAGCATAGAGCCCGTCACCAGCCGTTCAGCGGAGCACGACCTCCGACAGCACGAACATGTAGCGCCCGCCGGTGACGCCGGGATCGCGCAGCCACAGGAGCACCACCCGTCCCTCTGCCCGTCCCAACTCACCGACGATCGGCTCGCCCCCACCCTCCAGGGTCACGGCCGGGTCGCCCCAGTCACCCCCGGCCTCGAAGCCGTCGCCGACATAGATCTCGGCCACCCAGCCCTCGCTCGGGGTGTCCAGCTCTATCCGGTTCAGTGGGAGCGACTCGGCCAGCTCCAGCTGCAGGCCCACCCCCGACTTGAGCCCGGCCAGGGCCGGGCGACGATAGATCTCGGTCTGCCATGCGGTGGAGGGATCGCCGTCGAAGGCGAGGGGGACCAGATCCTCCCGTTCCTCCTTCACCTCGTCGAGCGACTCGGGATCGAACGACCTGGCCCCGACGATCGCCAGCCCTGGACCGTCCGAAACGAGAGGATTGACCTGGTCGCCAACTCCGTCGGCGTCGGTAACGACCGACGCGACGACGACCAGGACGACGACGGCCACCAGTGCCCCCACCACCGGGCCCAGCCCCCGCCGGCGCCGACGCACCACCCGGTCCGGCGGCCCACTGGTCCCGATCGGGGGCGACCCGACCTGCCAGCCGAGCGGCCGACCGTCGGCCACAACGGCCGCGACGTCGTCGACCGCGAAACCACCGAACGGGTCCCCGGGTGGCCCGTCCGCGCCCCGGGCGAAGGACGGCGGATCCGGAGGCCGGGGGTGCCCGGGCCGCGTCGGCCCCACGGCCCGGTAGGGCACTCCGTCACCGCTTTGGCTACCGTCATCCAGCCTCGTCGCCGGAGCCGCGGTACCGTCCGGCACCCCACCGTCGGCCGCGCCACCGCCACGGACGGAACCGCCGGACGGCGCCTCGGCACCGTCGCCCCCCAGCGGACCGGCCGGCGGCGGTCCGCTCAGCCAGGTACCCGGGGCCGGGTAGTGCTGGGTGGCCACGTCGTCGACCGGCCGCCGCTCTTCGTTGCCGGCCCCCGCCGGGCCGCCATCGCGCCGAGCCCGGTCGGCGCGGTCGGCTCCGCCGTCCGGACGTACCGGCGCCGACGGCCCGCCATCGCTCGGTGCCTCTTCGTGGGCCGACGCCCGCCCCGACCGGGTCCCGAGGGGCCGGCCCGGTCCGTCCACCGGGCCCAGTGCCTCGAGGGCCTCGGCCACGGCCGACGCCCTGGGGTAACGGCCGTCCGGGCGGCGAGCCATGAGTCGGGTGACCACGTCCTCCAGCGGGGGCGGAACGTCGGCCCGCAGCTGGCGGACCCTCGGCGGGGCCTGATGGAGTCGGGCGAGCGCCGTTGCGGCGTCGGTGTTGGCCCGGAACGGAACCTGTCCGGTCAGTGCCTCGAAGAGCACGATCCCCAACGAGTACAGATCGGATCGGGCGTCGACCACCTCGCCCTCGACCTGCTCCGGTGACAGGTACTTCGCCGTCCCCAACAGGGTCCCCGTGGTCGTCAGATCGGCGTCGGTGCCCGCCTTGGCGATCCCGAAATCGGTGACGAACACTCGACCGTCGTCGCACAGCATGATGTTGGCGGGCTTGATGTCGCGATGGACGATCCCCGCTTGATGGGCGGCGTCGAGCGCCCCGGCTATCTGGCTGCCGAGAGCGGCCGCCTGACCGGGATCGAGCGGGCCCCGTTCGTCCAGCTCGGCCCGCAACGTCCGGCCGTCGATGAGCTCCATGACGATCGCCTCGAGCCCGTTGGCGCTGATCGTGTCATAGATCGACACGATCGACCGGTGCGACAACCGGGCCGCGGCCACCGCCTCCCGCCGGAACCGCTGGACGAAGGCGGCGTCGGTGGCCAGGTGGGGGTGGAGGACCTTGGCTGCCACCGTCCGGTCGAGGACCGTGTCGGTCGCCGTCCACACCTGCGCCATCCCGCCGGACGCGATCGGCTCACCGAGCACGTAGCGATTGCCGAGCCGCATCCCAGGAAAAGCCGAGGCAGTCGGGCCATCGGTCGGGGAGGGCCACGACGTCACGTCCCCACGCTACCGCCTGCCAGCGCCCCGTCTCTGTCGTCGGATGTCGATCGGTCGGTCGCCGTCGCCCCGCTCTGGAGGGACGGCGTGGGGTCGCCCGCCCGCCGCCGCCGGATGCTCACATACCACCACACGGCGAGCAGGACGAGGCCGGCGCCGGTGATCAGCAGGCCGATGCCGGGGATGGCGGTCGACCGGACCTCGAACCGGGTCGTGGCCAGCACCCGCTGCCCGTCGGGACTGAGGGCGGTGACGTGCAGGGGTGACATGCCGAGCGACCGGGCCTCGAGGTGGAGGTCGATCGAGCTGACCCCGGGCTCCACCTCGATGAGCCGCCCCTCCTCCGCCACCACGAACTTGTCGCTCCGGAACCGAAGCATGATCTGCCGGGGCCCGGCGGCCCCGTTATCGATCGTTAGGGGGATGGGTGCCGACCGGGCGGCCAGGGTCACCGTCTGATCGGCCGGCAGGGCGATCGAGCCGAGCTCCGCCCGGAGGCCCTCGACGACGGACTCCACCCTCCGCTGTCGATCGGTCGGGGTGATGGCGACGTCGAGGGCGGCCAGGAGCGTCCGATCGACGTCGGCCGGGTCGCCGGCCCCGCCCGCGTAGTACGACCGGTAGGTCTCGAGCAACCGGCGAGCCTCGGTGATCGTCGGCGCCACCTCGTCGAGCGCCTGCTGGGGGCTGGGGGCAGGGCGCAACGCCACGGCCGCCAGCGCCGGGGCGGCATCGACGAGCGACACCGACGCCAGCACGTCGCCCCGCCCGAGCTCGTCGAGCAATGGTCCGAGCGTCGGCAGGGGGCTGTCTATCGGATCGATGACGGCGAACAGCTCCGGTATCGGCTCGCCCTCGTCGTCGTCGGTGGCCGTCAGGAGCGCCCGGGCCAGCGACCGTTGGGCCCGGTGGGAGGGTCGGCCCTCGGCCAGGACCTCGGTGTCGCCGACGACGTCGAGCAGGTGGAGCGAACGCCCGTCGACGACCATCGAACCGGACAACCCATCAGCGGCCTGCACATCGAGGGCGACCCTCGCGCCCCTATCGAGGAGCAGGCCGGCCCCGCGCGAGGTAGGCCGCCCGTCGATCGTGGCGATGGCGACCGCCGGTTGCAGCCCCACCATCTCCAGCCGCTCGTCCATGGTCTCGATGGCCCGGTGGTACAGGTCGCCGTGCTCCACGGCGGCGAGGGCCGACGGGTCGAGGTGGGGCTCGGAGACGGTCACGACCGGCCGGTCGCCGACGGCGGTGGCGAACGCCCGGGCCAGACCTGGGTCGGACCGGAGCTCGGCCAGCACGCCGTCGCCCAGCAGGATGGCGACCTCGAGCTCGGGCCGCTCGGCCAGCAGGGCGGTGGCCTGCGCTGGCGTCACTCCCCCGGAACGGCCGACGTCGCCGTCACTGGACCCGACGCCCAGCACCACGGCGACCGGCAGCGTGTCGGCGCGCTCGTCGTCGGCCCGTGGCAGGCGGATGAGAAGGGTGCGGGCCGAGGCGACGATGCCCTCGGCGTCACGGACGGCGATGTCGACCGGATGGACGCCGGCCTCCGGGATCCAGAGCCGGCTCTGGTCGCCCGTGTCGCCAGCATCCCCCGACCTGATCGGCAGCCGGATCTCGAGGTTCCCGTCGGGAAGAACCGCCGCATCGACCAGGGGCCCCGTGCTGTGCCGGTGGATCGGGCGGCTCGGGTCCGCATCGAGCTGCTCCACGTCGTCGAGCACCCCGTAGATCGTGACCGCCACCTCGCCGTCGGGATCCAAGCCACGGACGTCGACCGTGACGCTGTAGACACCGTCGGCGGCCACGGTCAAGGGCTCCTCGACAATCGGCAGCATCACCGGGGTCTGGGCGTGTGCCTGCGGCAGCTGTTGGCCGGCGAGGAGCGGGAAGGTGAGCAGGAGGGCGGAGGCCAGCATGGCGACCGGCCGTCGCGGGACGGACCTCACCCAGCTCGGTCCCATCGTAGTACGACGAGCCCCTCGCGCTGGCGGACGAAACCCAGCCGTTCGTAGAGGGAGAGGGCGCGGAGGTTCCGCTCCTGGGTGTTGACGAGCGCCATGGCCACACCCTTGCCGTGGAGCCAGTCGATGCAGTCGTGGACCAGCGAGGAGCCGACGCCGGTGCCCTGGGCGGCGGGGTCGACGGCCAGGCGCTGGAGATAGCCCCGCCCGCCGGCCCGGCCGGTCACGGCGTAGCCGACCACCCGTCCGCTGTCGACGGCGACGGCGAAGCGGCTCGTGGGCGTGGCCCGACGGGCCTCCCTCAGCGAGAACTTGTCGAACTGCCAGAAGGACTCGAAGGCCAAACCATCGAGCTCGAGCACCCGGCGTCGGTCCCACGGACGACCTCGTCGAAGTCGCCGGGTCGGTGGTGGTGGCGGCTCCGCTATGGGCCGGGCGAGAAGGTGGAGTCGCTCGTGGAGCCCGAACCCGGCCTGGAAAAACGGCTCGGCCTCGAACGGCGACAGGGCCGGTGTGACCGCCTGATGCACGCCCCGCTGGCCGATGGCGGCCAGGCATCGCCTGATCTCCTCAGGCCGGGGGCTGCGGCCGGCCCGGGCCGGGGCCATCAGTGCGATGTGGGCCTCTCCCTGCCAGGGCGAGACGCGCAATCGGTGCCCCCCGATGGCGGCGGCTGCGGCTCGAGTGAGGCCGGTTCGTGTTGCGGGTGATGTCGTCGGTGCCACTCGCCTTCAGCCTACGTCGATCCCGCCCGTGCCGCTGATCCGCCCCCGGTCGATCCGGGGGCGGCTCCGGGCGACGGGCGGGGTGGTGGAGCAGTAGCGTTGACGGTGTGCCTACTCCATCGGGTCTGCTGATCTCGACCCACGAGCTGTGCTGGCTCCACGACACCGGACCAGACCACCCCGAGCGCGCCGATCGCCTCACCGCGGTCAAGCGCGGGATCGAGGCCGCCGATCTCGGCGACAACGTGAGCTGGGTCGAAGCACCCGAGGCCGATCGGGCGGTGGTCGAGCTCGTCCACCCTCCCGAGCTGCTCGACCGACTCCACGACCTGTGCGTCGTCGGTGGTGGCGCCATCGACGCCGACACCACCGTCTCGGCCGAGTCGTGCGACGCCGCCTTCCGGGCCGCCGGCGCCGGACTCGACCTAATCGAACGGCTCGGTCGGGGCGAGGCCGCCGTCGGCTGGTCGATCGTGCGCCCTCCGGGCCACCATGCGACCAGCACCCGCCAGATGGGCTTCTGCCTCGTGAACAACGTGGCCGTCGCCGCCCGCGCCCTCACGGCCCGCGGGGAGCGGGTGGCCATCGTCGACATCGACGCCCACCACGGCAACGGCACCCAGGACATCTTCTACGCCGATCCCGAGGTGCTGTTCATCAGCTTCCATCAGTACCCCTGGTATCCGGGGACCGGTGCCCCCCGGGAGACCGGCACCGGCCGAGGGGCCGGCACCACGGTGAACGTGGCCCTCCCGGCCGGGGCAACCGGGGAGGTCTACCGCACGGGCATCGAGCAGGTGGTGGCACCGGTGATGGCACGGTTCGCTCCCACCTGGCTTCTCGTGTCGGTCGGCTTCGACGCCCACCGGGCCGACCCGATCACCGAGATGGGGCTGACATCGGGCGATTTCGCCGACATCGTCACCGACCTGCTGGCCTTCGCCCCACCCGGTCGCCAGCTCCTGTTCCTCGAGGGGGGCTATGACCTGCGGGCCATGTATGACTCCGCCGGGGCGGTGGCGGCGGCGGTGCTCGACGAGCGCCACCGTCCGGAGCCACCGTCATCCGGTGGGCCGGGCGAGGACGCAGTCGAGCTGGCCCGCCAGATCCATCTCGACGGTCGGAACGACTGATCGGACCGGGCTTCGACGCCAGCGATGACGATGAGACCATCGATCGGTGAGCCTGCACCCGAGCAGCTCCGTCCGGTCCTCGATGTCGTGTCCGATCTGGCCGGCGGCTTCGCTGCCGCCGGCCGTCGCCTCTACCTCGTGGGCGGCGTGGTGCGTGACCTCCTCCTCGGTTCGCTGACCGAGGTCGACGACATCGATCTCACCACCGACGCCGTGCCGGCCGAGGTGAAGCGGATCACGGCGCCCCACGCCGACGACCTGTGGACCCAGGGCGAGCGGTTCGGAACGATCGGGGCCATGGTGGACGGTCGGGTGGTGGAGATCACCACCCATCGGGCCGAGTCCTACGATGCCACCACCCGTAAGCCGGTGGTGGCCTTCGGCCACTCGATCGAGGCCGACCTCTCCCGCCGCGACTTCACCATAAACGCCATGGCCATCGAGCTCCCGTCGACCCGCCTCATCGATCCCCACGGGGGTCGCCGGGATCTGGCGGCCGGTGATCTCCGCACCCCCCTGGCCCCCGACATCGCCTTCGACGACGACCCCCTGCGGATGATGCGGGCCGCCCGGTTCATCCCCCGGTTCGGCCTCCGACCCGACGGTGCGCTGGTGACGGCGGCGACCGAGCGGGCCGCCCGCCTCGACATCGTGTCGGTCGAGCGCGTCCACGACGAGCTCGAGCGCCTCCTGGCCGTGCCGTCGCCGGGGCCCGGTGTCGAGTTCCTCGCCGCCACCGGGCTGCTGGTCCACATCGTGCCGGCGCTGGCCGGCCGGGCCGGAGCGGTGGAGGCGGCCGTGACGCTGGCATCGGCTCCGGGATCGTCGGCGGTGCGCCGCGCCGGCCTCGTCGCCGCCGCGGGCGACGCCGGGCCGGCCGCGCTGGCCCGCCTGCGCTACAGCCGGGACGACCAGCACGCCACGCTCGGCCTCCTGGCGGCCGTGGCGGTGCTGGCCGGCGGCGACGACGAGGCGGTCCGTCGAGCCGTGGATCGTGTGGGACTGCCGGCGATGGCCGACGTTGAGCGGCTGGCCACCAACCTGCGGATGCTGGCCCCGGGGGTCGTCGACGACCCGCCGCCGGCCACCGTGTTCGACCGCTACCGGTCACTCGCTCGCCGCGAGGACCTGACCGACCTGGCCGCTCCGCTCAGCGGGGCCGAGGTGATGGAGCTCCTGGGCGTCCCTCCCGGGCCCGTGGTCGGGCGGGCCGTGGCCCACCTGCGTCACCGCCGGATCGTCGACGGTCCCACCACCCCGGTCGAGGCCCGCCGAGACCTCGAGCGATGGTGGCTCGACGAGCCCGACGAGAAGTCGACGGACGACAGTGGCTAACCTTGTCTCTCGTGAGCAGCACCGGTAGGTCGTCGACGGCGGGGGTGGTCAGCTATCGGCTGGCCCGCCAGCATCTCGTCGACGCCTTCGCCCGGGGGCGTCGCACCACCGAGGACGTGTGCGATGCCCAACCCGAGCTGCGGCGTGTCGCTCACAGCTGCGCCACCCCCATCGAAGAACCGTGCCCGATCTGTGAGGGCGACGACCTGGTGGCGGTCACCTTCGCCTTCGGTCCCGGCCTCCCCCGACAGGGGCGGGTCCTGGCCGATGCGTCGGAGATGCGCAAGCTGCGCCGGAGGGGCAAGCCGGCAACCTGCTATCTCATCGAGGTCTGTCGCCAATGCTGGTGGAACCACCTCCGCGAGTCCTTCGCGGTTGGTGGTTGACACCCGCCCGATCACCGTCGCCTGCCAGGTCCCCCCCATTGCCATGAACTCACTGCAGCGAGCAATCGATCCCCTGTCCGGCCCCGGCCCCGCCCGCAACCGGCGGCGCAATCCCCTCTGGCGTTTCCGCCGGGTCCTGTTCGGCCTGGCCCTGCTGGTCACCATCGGTCTGGGCGGCGTGCTCTACGCCTTCGGCCAGACCGAGCTGCCCGAGGATCGATTCGACGACATCGCCCAGACCAGCTTCCTCTGTACGGCCGACGTGGTCGAGGGATGCGGGCCCGACAATGCCGCCGCCATGCTGTCGACCGCCGGCGAGGACCGGGAGATCATCACCTTCGACGACCTGCCGGAGAGCCTGATCCAGGCCGTGGTGGCCACCGAGGATCAGGGTTTCTGGGAGCACCAGGGCGTCGACCCCCGGGGCTTCGCCCGGGCCGCCTATCAGTACGCCCGCCGGGAGGGGGTGGTGCAGGGGGGCTCGACGATCACGATGCAGTACGTCAAGCTGGCGTTCAACGACCAGGACCGGACGTTGGCCCGCAAGGCGCGCCAGGCGATCCGGGCCGTGAAGTTCGAGCAGGATCTGGCCGACGAGTGCGCCGATCGACCGGATCTCGGCGACCTCAGCCCCCATGAGTGCGCCAAGCGCGACATCCTGACCCGCTACCTCAACCGGGCCTACTTCGGCCGGGGCGCCTCGGGGGTGGCGGCCGCCGCCCGGGCCTACTTCGGCAAGGACGTGGGCGAGCTCACCGTGGCCGAGGCGGCGTTCTTGGCCGGCCTGCTCCGCAACCCGAACGGCGCCGACCCCGAAGCCGCCCCGGAGGAGGCGGTCCGCCGTCGGACGACCTCGCTCGAGCTGATGATGCAGGCCGGCTACGTCGACACCGAGACGGCGACGGCGGCCAACGTCGAGCCGTGGGCGCTCGCTCCCCGACGCAGCCGCGAGGGCCTCGGGGAGGTGGCGGGTGCCGAGTGGGGATCCGAGCACTTCGTCGAGGAGGTACGCCAGCAGCTCGACGACATCTATCCGAACGGGGAGATCTACACCGGCGGCCTGCGGGTCTACACGACACTCGACCTCGAGCTCCAGCGCATGGCCTACGAGACGGCCCACACGCCCAAGCCCGACGAGGACCTCGACGCCCGGGGCCTCCCGGAGCTCGGCCCCCTGTACCTCGACCCGAGCAATCCCGACGACCCGGCGGCGTCGATCGTGAGCATCGACGGCGATGGTCGGGTCGTGGCCATGCTGGGAGGGGCCAACTTCGAGGAGTCGGAGTTCAACCTGGCCACCAGTAGTGGCACCACCGGCCGTCAGCCGGGGTCGACGTTCAAGACGTTCGGCCTGGCCGAAGCGATCGACCAGGGCATCTCGGCCCGGTCCTACTTCCCCGCCCTCCCGGGGGTGGCCGAGATCGATGAGTGCGGTCCTCCCGGCAACCCGTGGCGAGTGACCGGTGGGGCCAGCGCCCGCTACCGCCACCGCGACCTCGTCGACGGGCTGGTCTGGTCGTCCAACATCGTCTATGCCGAGCTGGTGGCGGCCATCGGGCCGGCCCAGGTCCGCGACCTGGCCCGTGACATGGGTATCTCCACGCTCCCCGAGGGGTCCGACGTGCCGTGCGCCCTGGTTTTGGGCAGCGAGGGGGTCCCGGTCATCGAGATGGCCGCCGCCTACTCGGTGTTCGAGCGGGACGGTTTGCGGGTCGATCCGATCCTGATCGACCGGATCGAGAACGCCGAGGGTGAGGTCATCTGCCGTCAGCCGACCAAGGGTCCGGCTGGCAACTACGCCTGCCTGCCCGAGGGCCAGGCGCAACGGACGACGACCCAGGTGCTGGAGCCGACCGAGGCCCGCCAGGTCAACTACGTCCTCACCCGGGTGGTGGAGGAGGGGACGGGCAAGCGGGCCGTGTTCGACCCGGCCCGGGCCATCGCCGGCAAGACCGGCACCTCCCAACACAACCGCGACGGCTGGTTCGCCGGGTTCAGCTGCGACTTCACGACCGTGGTGTGGATGGGCCACGACGGCCCGGAGGAGCTGCCGATGATCGACTTCCGCAAACCTCCGCCGGCCGATGGCTCCCCCGTACCGCTCGACGACGAGGGCTTCCCGGTCGACGACCGCAACTGGGCCAACATCGAGGGCGGCAACTTCCCGGCCATGTTCTGGGCCGATTACATGGCCAAGGCCACGGCCGACCGACCGCCGTGCGATCAGCTCAACGTCGACGAGAACCTCACCGGCAGCCTGCTCAACCAGGACCTGTCGACCACTACGCTTCCCCCGTGCGGGGTCGAGCTCGACCAGTACGGCTACCCGAAGGGGTCGGGCCCCGAGGACTTCGTCGTCGTGACCACCGCCCCCCCTGCATCGACCCCGCCGGGAAGCCAGCCGGAGGGCCTGCCCCGCCAGGAGGACGGCTCGTCGACGGTGCAGGTCCCCTGTGTGCCGCTCAACGAGTGGGCGGCCCAGGGCTCCGGCGGCGGTCCCGGCGCTGCCAGCTCCATGGTCGACGAGAGCTCGACGTCGACCGCCGCCACCGGCGACGGCTCGACCACCCTCCCCGGCGGGTCGACGACCCTCCCCGGTGGGTCGACCGTGCCCGGTTCGTCGTCGGCGCCGACCTCGGCGCCCCCCTCCTCGACCGCCACGACGGCGCCGGCCGGGCCGTCGACCGTCTCGACCACCACGACCCCGACGGTGACAGCGGCGGCGGCGCCGGGGTCCGGGGAGCAGGGTGGGCAGCCTCCTTCGGACGGCTGAACCCCCACTCCGGGGACGGCCGTCGGCCCGGGCGCCGGCCGGTCTGTCGATCGCCGCTCGAGCCACCGGCCAACCCACCCGACCGATGCGACCGCGCCGACCGTCCCGGGTCCGGGTCCGGGTGTAGCCGGCGACGTCGCAGTGTGGTGTCAGCCGATTGGGCCGTCCGGGCCGCAGGTGAGGGTGATGTCGCGTTCGAACGGTGGGGCCAACGGCTCGACCCGCTGACGGGCACAGGTGAGCTCCCACGGCAGGGGCCACGGGTTGGGGACGCAGGGGGCGACCCCGGAGGACTGCTGAGCCATGACGGGGGCGAGCTCGCCCTCACCCGGACAGCGCAAGGCCGGATGGTGTTGGCCGAGGAGGTGACCGACCTCGTGGTTGACGAGCATCGTCCGGTAGTCGTCGAGAGAGGCGGGCCAGCTCTCGACGGCGGAGCGCCACCGGTCGGCGTTGAGGGCCACGACCGGCCCGATCTGGCACGAGAAGCGACCGAAGGTGTCGTAGGGAAGGCAGAGCCGATCTACCTCGTCGCCCTCGGCGAGGACGATGACGTAGGCGGCGTCGGGATCGTCGAAGGTGAACTCGAAGGCGGCCCGGACCCAGCCCCGCTCGTCGGTGAGGACCCGCTCGACGAAGGCCTCGAAGCCCTCGGTGGCGGCGTCGTCGACCCGCCGATCGAGGCGGACCGACAGCACGATCGGCTTGAGCCTCGGGGCGGACGAGGCGGACGACCCCTCGACGCCGGGTTCGAGCGCGGTCTCGTCGGGAGTCGAGGCCCGGGTCGACCCTGCGGTGCCGTCCGGCTCGTCCGTCGCCGTCGTGCTCGTGGACCCGCCGGTGGGGGTCGGGGTCGACGCACCGTCGGCTCCCCCCGGCCCCGAGGCGGCAGGGCGTGAGGTGGTCGCCGGAGGAGCCTGGACCGACGAGCTCGACCCGTCGGCCGGCGACGAGACCTCGCCCGCCTGGCCGCAGGCCCCGATCAGGACGGGGACGAGACCGACGGTGAGGAGCAGCGAACGACCGACCGGCACCCGACGAGCCTAGCCACGAGCTCAGGGCCGGGGACGCGGTCGCAGCCCCATCCCGGCCCCCGCTCCGAGGCCCGACGGTGGCCCGCCGACGAAACGGGCAAGACTGGGGGTCATGGGTGAGTTCGCAGGAGGCCGATGATGGGACGGGTCGAGGCAACCGTGATCGTCGATGTCGATCTCGCCGTCGCCTTCGCCGTGTCCCAGACCCAGGGACCGATCCGCTACCGGTGGGACACCTTCGTCCGGCGCCAGGAGCTGGTCGACGCCGATCGTCCGGCCCCCGGGGTCCGTACCGTGACCCGCTCGCGCCACGGCCTCCGCATGGTCTCGGAGTACACGTCCTTCCGACCCCCGACCCACGTCGGCATGCGCATGGTCGAGGGTCCGTGGTTCTTCCGAAGCTTCGGTGGCGGGTGGAGCTTCCGAGCCCTCGACGACGGGCGAACCCAAGCGACCTGGCGCTACACCTTCGCCGTCCGGCCGGGGTGGCTGAGCCACGCGGCCGAGCCGATCGGCCGCTGGCTCCTCCAGCGCGACATCGACCGTCGCATCACCGGCTTCGCCAGCGGCTGTGCCGACCCCGTGGTCGTGGCCGCTGCGACGGCGCCGGTCCGCACCGAACCAAAGCCGGCTGCGGGGCAAGAGGGCCGCCGTCAGCGGTCGACGTAAGCGGTGAAGACGCAGGAGATCCTGACCTTGCCCCCGGCGTCGGGGACCTGCATCGTGTGCCGGGAGGGGCGCGACGCCGGATCGGGGAACTTCTCCTCCCAGGGCCGGTTGAGGGCCGTGCGGGCCTCGGAGGGGTCGGCGACGAAGAAGGTGATCTTCGCCATGTCGTCCCAACCGGCCCCGGCCTCGTCGAGCATCTTGCCCATGTGGAGGAAGAGATTGTCGATCTGCTTGTCGATCGTGTCGGGCACCTCCCGCACACCGGCGTTGAACGGAGGGATGATGCTCGACTCGATGAGCGGCCCGACCCGGGTGGCGCAGGGGATGGGGTTCTGATGGGCGAAGCTGTCGACGTCGATCGAGGTGCGGGTCATGGGCTGAGTTCCCTTTCGTGGTTGACGGAGATTCGGGTGGGTGGCCGACCGTGGGCCGTCGCCGGCTGGCGAAGGGTCAGGGGTCGGGCGTCGATCGTGATCGTCCCCCGGGTGCCGTCGACGGTCACGGTCATCCGGTCGACGAGCACCGTGTCCCAACCTTGGTGCCGACCAAGGCGGTGAGGCCGAAGCCGCGAGCGACGATAGCGCAGTGGCTCACTACCCCACCGGGTGGGGTGTGCCCGGCGGCCCGACGCTCGACCTCGGTGAGGAAGAAGGCGTCATCTTCGGTGACGAAGTTGGAGTGGCGGGCGGCGTCGTCGTGCTCGTCGAAGCGGGCGAGGGCGTCGGGATCGCCGGCCAGGCGGCGGCGTACTCGGCCTGGGCGGTGGTGAAGCCGACGGCCTCGTGATACTCGAGCGCGGCAGGTCGGTGTCAGTCGCCCGACAGGTCGGCGTCCGGTGGTTGGTGGGGGTAGTGGAGCTGGCACACGACGCACCAGTGCTCCGTCGTCGTCGCCGCCCGGGCCCTGGCCTCGGTGTCCCACGAGGCCGGGGTGAGGTAGATCCGGCGGACCTCGGTCAGGGGCTCGTCGGACCGGCCGCAGCTCTCGCACGTCGTGGCGCTCATGGCGCCCGATGGTGGCACCCGGTCCCGGCCCCTGTCATGTCGCTCCGACCGCAGGTCTGGTCAGGGCGCCCCGGGCGTACCTCGTTGCGCCCCAGGTCGGCGCGCCGCAGGAGGCCCCGGCGCCGCTAGCCTGCACGGGACAACACAAGACCCTGCCCCCGACCGTCGGGGGCCCCGCCCGAAGGGGTGGGTCCGGAGGGAGGTGGCGCGCACCATCATGCGGGCTTACGAACTGATGATCATCTTCGTCGTCGACACCGACGAGTCGAGCATCCAGACCTTCGTCAACCGGCTGGAGAAGATGGCGGAGGAATCGGGCGGCACGCTCGAAAAGCTCGACAAGTGGGGCGTCCGCCGCTTCGCCTACGAGATGAACAAGGTGAGGGAGGGCTTCTACGTCGTCCTTGAGTTCCTCGCCCCGAACGCGCTGACCGAGCTCGATCGGACCCTGCGCCTCGCGGACGAAGTGATCCGCCACAAGTTCATCCGGCTGCCCCTCGACGAGGCCCATCGTCGAGGCCTGGCCGCCGCATCGGCCTAGGAGGTCACATCGTGGCCATGGACAACACCGTCACGATCACCGGCAACGCCACCCGGGAGCCGGAGCTCCGGTTCACCCCGTCCGGTCAGGCTGTCGCCAGCTTCGGCGTCGCCGTCAACCGGCGATGGCAGAATCGTCAGACCCAGGAGTGGGAGGAGGCGGTGTCGTTCTTCGACGTCACCGCCTGGGCCCAGCTGGCCGAGAACGTGGCCGAGACGATCGCCAAGGGAACGCGGGTCACCGTCACCGGTCGCCTCGACCAGCGCAGCTGGGAGACGCCCGACGGCGACAAGCGGTCGAAGGTCGAGATCGTCGCCGACGATGTCGCCGTCAGCCTCCGGTGGGCGACCGCCGAGGTCAACAGGAACGAACGATCTGATACAGGAGGTGGCTATAGCGGGGGCGGCTCGCGTGGTCAATCCTCCGGGGGCGCCCAGCCCAACGCCCCTGCATACAACCCCGACGAGGAGCCGTTCTAAGTCATGGCAAAAGGAAATGATCGCAAGCGGACCAAGCCCAAGGAGGGCGGCCGCAAACTCAAGAAGAAGATCAGTCCGCTCAACTCCGAGAGCGTCGACTACGTCGACTACAAAGACGTCGACATGCTGAAGCGGTTCATGTCCGACCGAGCCAAGATCCGGTCCCGCCGGGTCTCGGGCAACGACACCCAGCAGCAGCGCCAGGTGGCCCGCGCTATCAAGAACGCCCGCGAGATGGGCCTGCTGGCGTACACCAGCCGGGTCACGACCCAGCGTCGCGGCGGCGGTGGCGGTGGCGGCGGCCGTGGCCGCGACGATCGCGGTCCGCGCCAGGAGCAGGGTGACGGCGGCGATCGGGGCGATCGGGGCGATCGGGGCGATGCGGACAGCGGCACCGCCGAGTCGTCCGACCGCACACCCGAGACGGTGGAGGCCTGATGCGCATCGTGCTGCACGAGACGATCAGCGGGCTGGGCAATCGCGGCGACATCGTCGAGGTCGCCGACGGCTACGCCCGCAACTTCCTGATCCCCCAGGGTCGGGCCCAGCAGGCCAGCTCCGGCGTCGAGGCCCAAGCCTCACTCATGAAGAAGTCGTGGCAGGTCCGCAACACCCGCGAGCGGGAGGCGGCCGAGGAGATCGCCAAGGTCCTCGTGGCCACCACGGTCGAGATCGCAGCCCGTGCCGGTGCCGAGGGCAAGCTGTTCGGTTCGGTCACCTCGGCCGACGTCGCCGAGGCCATTCAGAGCCAGGCCGGCGTCGAGCTCGATCGGCGGATGATCGAGCTCGACGAGCCGATCCGCTCCACCGGTGTGCACGCAGTGACGGTGCGGCCCCACAACGAGGTGCAGTTCCCGGTCAGCATCTCGGTCACCGCCGCCTGACGGCGGCGGCAGTAGTTCGGCGACAGCGGGGAGGGCTGCCGGGCCCTGCCGGCGCGCCCCGGTTTCCCCAAGGCTGTCCACAGCTTCGGGATAGTGTCATCCCCCCTCGTTACTGTCCACAGGTGATCCACCGGATCCCACCGCCAATACACAGGTTGCGGGCCTAGGAATACACAGGCGGCAAGAGACAGGATGAGCTTATGCAAGGTTCCCGACCGGCCTCCCTCGCACGGGTGCCCCCCAACAACCTGCGGGCCGAGGAATCGGTCCTCGGGGCGATGCTGTTGAGCCGTGAGGCGATCGCCGAGGTGGTCGAGATCCTCGAGCCCGACCACTTCTACAAGCCGGCCCACGGCCATCTGTACGACGCCATGCTGTCGCTCTACAGCGGGGGCGAACCGGTCGATGCCGTCACCGTGGCCGATGAGCTGAAGCGGGCCGGTCTGCTCGACGAGGTCGGGGGGCCGGCCGTCCTGCTCGACTTCCAGGCGACCACCCCGGCCATCAGCAACGCCGCCCACTACGCCAGAATCGTGGAGGAGCACGCGCTCCTCCGTCGCATGATCGCTGTCAGCAACGAGATCGCCGAGACGGCCTACGGCATCCCCGAGGACGTCATCAAGGCGGTCGACGAGGCCGAGGCGAGGATGTTCGACGTGGCGCAGCGGCGCGTCACGAACACCACGTCGGCCATCCGCGATCTGCTGCCAGCGAACCTCGACCGGATCGAGATGCTCTACGATCGGGGCGAGTCGATCACCGGGTCGAGCACCGGCTATCTCGACCTCGACGAGAAGCTGGCCGGCCTCCAACCCAGCGCCCTGTACGTGGTCGGCGCCCGTCCCGCCATGGGTAAGGCGCTGGCCCTCGATACGCCGATCGCCACGCCCGAGGGGTGGTCGACGATGGGTGACATCGACGTGGGCGATCGCGTCTTCGACGAGTCGGGCCGGCCGTGCTCCGTCACGTACAAGAGCCCGGTCTTCACCGGTAACGAGTGCTACGAGGTGATCTTCGACGACGGTGCGGTCGTCGTCGCCGACGCCGACCATCAGTGGTCCACGTGGGACGACCGGGCGTGGCGGTCCGAGCGGGGGCACCATGCCCTCGATGCCGGGGGTCCGGTGGCCAGGCCCCAGCTCGCTCGCAACCAGGACCGCAAGCGCACCTGGCCGGCCGTTCGAACCACCAGGGAGATCGCGGGCTCGCTCCGAACCGGGAAGGATCAGCGTCCGAACCACCGGGTGCCGACCGCCCTGCCCCTCGACCTTCCCGAGCTCGATCTCGCCCTCGATCCGTACCTGCTCGGCTGCTGGCTCGGCGACGGCCCGACCGGGCGTCCGCAGCTGACGACGGTGGACCGCGAGATCGTCGCCGCCTTCGAGGACGCCGGCTGGTCACCCGCTCCCGCGGCCAGCCAACACCGCGTTGAGGCGGTCACCTCTGTCCTGCACCACCCCGGCGACGGTCCGGCCGACCACGACCAGCCGGGCGACGAGCCGACGCTGGAGTTCACCGGGCGGCTCGTCGACCTCGGGCTCTGGCCCGGTGCGAAACGCATTCCACCGGTGTACCTGCGCGCCTCGGCCAAGCAGCGCCTCGCGCTGCTGCACGGCCTTATGGACACCGACGGTTGGGTCGAGGGGCACGGGACCTGCCGGCTGGCTCGTCCCGAGCGTGACCTGATCGATGACGTGCGAGAACTGGCGCTGTCGTTGGGCTACAAGGCTGGCGCACCTCGCCACGAGGTGTCCAACGCCGGGTCCGACGTCTGGACGCTCGACTTCGCCCCGGCCGACCCGGTGTTTCGCCTGGCCCGCAAGGCCGCCACCCAGCCCATCGACCGAGGGCCGAACGCAAGGCCGAGGTGGCGGACGATCGTCGACGTGCGACCGTTGCCGACGGTGCCCACGCAGTGCATCAGCGTCGACTCGCCATCCCATCTCTACCTGGCCGGGCGGGAGATGGTGCCGACCCACAACACGGCGTTCGCCCTCGGGATGGCCTGCAACTCCGCCATGAAGGACAACAAGCCCGTCCTCATCTTCACCCTGGAGATGAGCAACCTCGAACTGTCACAACGCCTCCTGTGCTCGGAGGCGAGGGTCGACGCCGGCCGGGTCAAGACGGGTCGGTTGGAGGAGGGGGAGTGGAACCGGATCAGTCATGCGGTCGGCCGCCTGGCCGAGGCCCCGATCTTCATCGATGACAGTCCCCACACCTCGGTCATGGACATCCGGGCCAAGGCTCGCCGGCTGAAGAGCAGAGAAGGGGAGCTGGGCATGGTGGTCGTCGACTACATCCAGCTCATGTCCGGTCGGGCGTCGGCCGAGAGCCGCCAGGTCGAGGTGTCGGAGATCAGCCGGAACCTCAAGATCCTGGCCCGTGAACTCGAGACGCCAGTGGTGGCCCTGGCCCAGCTGAACCGTTCGTTGGAACAGCGCACCGACAAGCGGCCCATGTTGTCGGATCTGCGGGAGTCGGGGTGTGTCCCGGCATCGACGCGCATCCTTCGGGCCGATGGCACCGAGACCACGATGGGCCACCTGCTGCTGTCGCAGGAGACCCCGTTGGTCTGGGCGATCGACGACCGGGGGTGCATCGTCGCCCGCCGCCTGATCAAGACGTTCGGTTCGGGGATCAAGCCCGTCTACCGCCTTCGCCTGGCCTCGGGCCGCCAGGTCGAGGCCACGGGGAACCACCGCTTCATGACCGTCGACGGCTGGCGCCCGCTGGCCGGCCTCCGGGTCGGCGAGTCGCTGGCCACGCCGTGTCGGCTTCCCGAGCCAGACGAGTTGGTCGAGTGGCCGGATGCCGAGGTCGTCCTGCTGGCCCACCTGCTCGGCGCCGGCCCGCTGGTGAGCCCGGAGTCGTATTCGTCGACCGACGAGGCAAACATCGAGGCGGTGTGCCAGGCCGTGCGCCACTTCGGCTGTGAGGCCACCGTCGAGACCGCCGAACCGGCGCCGGAGGGGACCGGGCACCTGTTGGTGGCCCGACCCTCCGGGGTGGCTCGGGGAGTCCACCACCCGATTCGAGCGTGGCTGGAGCAGCTCGGGCTGGGGGGGAGGTGGCCGTTCGAGACCATCGTCCCGGAGCAGGTGCACCGGCTGGGGGACAAGCAGATCGCACTGTTTCTCCATCACCTCTGGTCGACCGACGGCTCGATCACGATCGGCGGCGACGGTCGACGCCCGGTGGTGCGGTGCCGCTACGCCACGTCGTCGAGGGGCCTGGCGCTCGGTATCCAGCGACTACTGCTCCGACTGGAGATTCGCTCTATCGTGAGCCTCGCCCCGAACGCTGGATCCGGCGAGGGCCACCACATCTGCGTCGAGGGTCGGCCGAACCTCCTCCGCTTCCTGTCGCTCGTCGGCTGTCACGGTCAGGGGGGAGCTCGTGTCCCCGAGGCCATCGAGATCCTGGCGGGGGAGGGGCTCGACAGCTCCGAACCGGTGCCCATCGCCCGGTCCGACGTCCACTGGGACGAGATCGTCGGCATCGAGCCGCGGGGCGAACAGCCGGTGTTCGATGCCACGGTCGAGGGGGTCCACAACTTCGTGGCCGACGGTGTGGTCGCCCACAACAGCCTCGAACAGGATGCCGACGTGGTGCTGTTCCTTTACCGCGACGAGGTCTACGATGACACCTCACCCGACAAGGGGGTGGCCGAGGTGATCATCGCCAAACACCGGAACGGGCCGACGGGCAAGGCCCGACTGGCGTTCCTCGGTCAGTACACCCGATTCGAGAACATGGCCAAGTCGGCGCCTCCGGGTGGTCCACCGGCGAGCGCCGACCGTACCGACCCGGGGGCCGAGGAGTTCTGAAGGTCGGCCGTCAGTTGCCGGGATAGACGAAGGCCGCCGGCGGGCCGTCGTCGGGGGAGCGTCCGGCCCGCTCGCCACCGGCCCGCTCGCCCGCCAGCGACCACAGCGCGCCGAGAGCCAACAGGGCGGCGGCGACGGTGGAGAGCGCAGCATGCATCTCGTGGAGCATCGGCTCGTCCCGGCCTGCACTTGAGTGGTTCGGTGGGGTGACCGGAGCGGACCTGTCGCCGCAGTTCAGGCCACGATCGTGGCGAGCGCCCACACCGCGGCCAGACCACCAACGACGATCTGGACCAACGATCGGCCGAGGGGAGCGCGAACCGGTTCACCGTCGCCGTCCGCTGGCTGGGGCTTCAACAGGGCCAGGCCGTTGCCGACCACGAGGGCGGCCCCGATGGCCAGGGTCAGATAGGCGAGGAAGTTGTCACCCAACATCGTTCAAGAAGGTCCTAAAGATCTCGACCGTGTTCGACGATGGTACTCGTGCCGGTGATCATCACCCTCACCGGACAACCGGGAACCGGGCGGAGGCTGTCACTCCTCCACACGCATCGCCACCAGCACCAAGAGGTGCTGCGCCCTGGCAGGCTCCGCCCGGCCCCGAACTCGTGTGAGCCGGGGGCTCGAGACCCGGGAGGATACGGCCGGCGGCTCGGCCCATTTTGAACGGTTCGTGGCTCGGTCTCTACGTTTGGGGGCGATGAGCGACGACGAAGAACTGACCCCGGCCGCCACCGTGCTGCTGCTGCGCGACGGTGACGACGGCCTCGAGGTGTTGATGCTGCGTCGCAACTCGACGATCGCCTTCGGCGGCATGTGGGTTTTCCCCGGGGGTCGGGTCGACGACCACGAGCTCGTGGCGGGCGACCCTCTGGCCGCGGCCCGGGTGGCGGCGGTGCGCGAGGTCGAGGAGGAGACGGGCCTGACCGTGGCCGCCGACTCGCTCGAGACCTGGTCGTACTGGATTCCACCGACGCGGGCCGCGCTCCAGCCCGGGGCCAAGCTCCGTCGGTTCTCCACCTGGTTCTTCGCCGCCCCCACCCCGGGCCACGCCATCGCCATCGACGGTGGTGAGATCCACGAGCACCGGTGGTTGCCGCCGGCGCAGGCCATGGAGCTGCGGCAGCAGGGCGAGATCGAGCTCGTGCCGCCGACCTGGGTCACGCTGTGGCAGCTCGCCCGCCATGGCACGGTGGCCGAGGCAATGGCGTGGGCCGCCGCCACCGAACCCGAGGAGTTCCGGACCCGCCCCATCGGACGCGAACCGATGACCCTGGCCTGGTTCGGTGACGCCGGCTACGACGCTGGTGGCCACGACGCCGAGGGGCCACGTCACCGGCTCGTCATGGAACCGGCGGGGTGGGTATACCACCGTCACGGCGTCTGAGCGGCCCCGCGGGGCGCTGGCGATCGACCCGATCGTGGTCATCCAGGGACCGGCGGGGTTCGAGCGCCGGCGTGCCGCCGGGTCGGCTTGTGAGCGGCGGGCCGCTCGCCCGATACTGCGGTGATGGACACACCGGCGTTGGCACTGTTCGGGATCAACATGGGATCGATGGCCGATCCCGAGGTCATGGTGAGGGTGGCGACCGAGGCGGAGGCCGCCGGCTACGAGTCGTTGTGGACCGGCGAGCACATCGTGCTTCCCGATCCCCAGGCCCCACCGTCACCGGCCGCTCCCGAGACCCCGTTCGTCGACTCGGCCGTCGCCCTGTCGTTCGTGGCCGCCGTCACCCAGCGGGTCAAGCTCGGCACCGGGATCATCATCCTCCCTCAACGCCAGCCGACCGTCCTGGCCAAGAGCCTGGCCAGCCTCGACCATCTGAGCGGGGGCCGGCTCCTGTTCGGGATCGGTGTGGGCTACCTCGAGCCGGAGATGGTGGCGTGCGGGGTCCCGATGGCCCGGCGGGGCGAGCGGGCCGACGAGTACGTGGCAGCGATGCGGGCCCTGTGGTCGAGCGACGCCGCCTCTTTCGACGGTGAGTTCGTCTCGTTCGACCGGGTGACGGCCAACCCCAAGCCGCCCCGGTCCACGATCCCGGTCATCGTCGGTGGCCACACCGACCGGGCAGCCCGCCGGGCGGTGGAACTGGGCCACGGATGGTACGGGTTCATGCGCGACCCCGACACCGCGCTGAGCGACGTGGCCCGGTTGCACGACGCAGCCGAGCGCTACGAACGGCCGGCGGAGCTCGGGGAGCTGGAAATCAGCATCACCCCGGCCCGCCGGCCCTCGCCCGGCGACCTCGAGGCCTACGCCGAGGCCGGCGTCCACCGCCTGATCCTCCAGCCGGGTCACCACCGGGGCCTGGACGACCTCCTGGCCTACGTTGCCCAGTACGCCCCGGGGGGATAGGCCCCCGGCCCCGGTCGGGGCCGCCGTCGGGGCCGGCCCCGAGGGCCAGGGGAGGGGCCGGGACGACGGCGAGCGGTCACACTGGTGGGCATGTGTCGCAACATCACGATTCTCCGTGGCCTCGAGCCGGCGGCCACGCCGGAGGAGATCGAGGCCGGGGCCCGCCAGTACGTCCGCAAGATCAGTGGGATACGCCAGCCCACGGCGGCCACCGAGGAGGTGTTCGAGCGTGCCGTGGCCCAGGTCACGGCGGCCACCGCCGCCCTCCTGGCGGAGCTGCCGCCCCGCAAGCAGCCGCCGAACACCGTGCCCCCGATGCGGCGCCACGGTGGTCGACCCTGAGGACCGCCGGGCTCAGAACTCGAAGCGCCAGCCGTCGCCGTCGGGAGCGAGGGTGCCCGCTCCCGGTCCGGCGAAATGGGTGCCGATGACGAGGGCACCTTCGTCGCACCAGCGGGAGAACGACGAGCGCCGAGTGGCGACCGCCATGGCCGAGTCGGTGTCGGCGCTCGACGTCAGATCGGGCCGGCGGAGCTGGATCGGGTGGTGGACCATGTCGCCCGTGATGATCGCCCTCTCGCCTCCCGACGAGATCCTGATGCTGTTGTGGCCGGGGGTGTGGCCAGGGGTCGCCTCCAGCCGCACCTCGGCGGTGAGGGCGTGGTCGGGTTCGACCATGTCGGCCAGTCCGGCGTCGACGACCGGCTGCACCGAGTCGCCCATCACGTCGCCGTAGGTGGCCGTGTCGTCGGTCGACGCCCAGTGGTCGAACTCCTGACGGCCGAAGAGGTAGCGGGCGTTGGGGAAGGTCGGCACCCACGCACCGTCACGCCACATGGTGTTCCAGCCCACGTGGTCGACGTGGAGGTGGGTGCACACCACCTGGTCGATCTCCTCGGGGGCGAACCCGGCACCGATCATGTCCTCCATGAACGTGGTCTGCAGCTGGTCGAAGAGCGGGGTCGGTCGCTCCTTGCCGTTGCCGACGCAGGTGTCGACCACGATCCGCTGACCGCGCGACTCGACCACCAGCGCCTGGATCCGCAGGATCAGCTTTCCCTTTTCGTCGACGAAGTGGGGTCGGAGCCAGTCGATGGCCTCGATGTCGTCGTCGGTCACGTCCGGCAGCAGCCAGGCGAACTTCCAGTGCTGTTCGATCTCGACGACGCTCGTGACCGTCACGTCGCCGATCTTCCACGTGGGTCCCATCGGCATGCCCCCATCATGGGCCCGGGAGGCGGTCGGCGTCGATCCTGCCGGCCCGGGACCGGCTGGCAACTGGGACCGGTGGAGGGTCGGCCGGTACGCTCCGCTTCACCAGTGATCCGAATGGGGGATGCGGCGATGACCGATCAGGGCACGACGGCCGGGCGGGCGAGCAACGGGGGGTCGGGCGGCCCCGTCGCCGGTGGCGACCACCCGGCCGCCGATCCGGCGGTGGAGCGGACCGAGCGGGCGGCCCGCGTCAGGGCGGAGATGGGCGGGGCCGACAAGGTGGCGGCACTCCACGCCGACGGCCACCGCACGGTGCGCGACCACCTCGAGGTGTTCTGCGACCCCGGTACCTTCACCGAGCTCGGGACGTTCTCCCGTTCCATGCGGCTCGACGACCGGGCCACCACACCCGGCGACGGCAAGATCGGCGGTCACGGCATGGCCGACGGCCGGCCGGTGGCCGTGTTCGGCGACGACATCACGGTCAAGCGGGGATCCAGCTCGATCGTGGGTGGCCGCAAGGAGCTCCGCCTCTACGAGCGGGCCCTCGCCATGGGCGTCCCGATCGTCCACTTCGGCCAGACGGGCGGCGGTCGCATCCCCGACCTCATCGGCTCGGAGGGGATCTCCGAGGGTGGCGAGCTGTTCGCCATGGCCCGGCGTCGTCACCGGGTGCCGATGGCCACGGCCATCGTCGGCCAGTCGTTCGGCGGCTCGTCGTTCCTGTCCGCTCTCTCCGACTTCGTGGTCATGACCAGGGGTTCCACGCTCGCCGTCACGTCGCCCAAGGTGTTCGAGATCGCCACCGGCGAGTTGATCTCGTTCGAGGAGGTGGGTGGGGTCGACGTCCACGCCCGGCTCACCGGGCAGATCGACCTCGGTGTCGACACCGACGACGAGGCCTATGCCGCCATCCGCCGCTGGCTCTCCTACCTGCCGTCGAACATCGGGCAGGTGGCACCCCGGGCCGACCCGGTGGGCGGGATCGGCCCCGACCCGGGGCTGGCGGAGCTGGTGCCGACCCGCCGGACCCGGGGCTACGACATGCGGCGGGTCGTCGACCGCCTGTGCGACGAGGGATCGGTGTTCGAGCTCCAGCCGACCTTCGCCCGCAGCGTCACCACCGGCCTGGCCCGGATCGACGGGTGGAGCGTCGGCTACATCGCCAACAACCCGATGTTCAACGCCGGGACCCTCGACCCGGAGGCGTGCCAGAAGATCATCCGCCTCGCCACCCTGTGCGACGCCTACAACCTCCCCGTCGTGTGGCTGGTCGACGTGCCGGGCTTCATGGTGGGCAAGCGGGTGGAGCACGACCGCATGCTGCACTGGGGAATGCGGATGATGCAGGCCCTCCAGCTGGCCACCACCCCCACCCTCACCGTGTGCGTCCGCAAGGCGTTCGGTCTGGCGTGGCAGGCCATGAACGGATCCGGCATGCCCAGCCTCGGCGTCTACGCCTGGCCGGGGGCCGAGATCGGTTTCATGGACCCCGACGTCGGGGTCAACGTGGCCTTCGGGTCGAAGCTCGACCAGATCGACGATCCGGAGGAGCGGGAGGCGGTGCGACGACAGTTGGTCGGCGAGGTGGGGGAGGCCACGTCGCCCTACGAGGCGGCGGGGACGATGCGCATCGACGAGATCATCGACCCCGCCGACACCCGGCGGGTCCTCGCCACCGATCTCGGTCTGCTGGCCAACCGCCCCGTCCCACCTCCCGAGGCCCGCATCCTGGCCCACTGGCCGACCTGCTGAGCGGCTGCCCCGGCCGGCCCGCTACCCGCCGCCCGACCCGACGATGGCGACGAACTCGGTCGACTCGCTGAAGGCGGTCATCACTGCGCCCCGGGTCACGCCCGACGCCAGCTGGGCCCGCCAGTAGGCGCCTCCCTCGGCGTCGGGATCGCGGCCGAGGACGTTGCGATAGACCAGTTCGACGAAGGCGTCGTCGTCGGTCGACCCGTAGGTGGCGACGTACTCCTGCGAGGTGGCGAAGACGTCGGCCACGGCGACGAGGCCGATCCCCGCCGCCCGCTGCGACGTCCAGTAGGCCAGGCCGTCGAGCTCGGGGTCGCGCCGGAAGTAGGCGCGGTACAGGCGGTACACCTCGGGCCGGTGGGCCTCGATGACCGTCGGAGACGGCGGGGTCGGGCGGTCGGCCGGGCCGGGTGCCGGACCGGTCCCGGTCAGCGCCCTGAACTCCGCCGACTCGGAGAAGGCCAGCATCACCTCCCCCCTGGTCACCCCCGATGCCAGCTGGCCGGTCCAGTAGGCCTCCCCCCCGGCGTCGGACGGGCGCCCCAGCACGTTGGCGTAGACCCGCCGCACGAACGCCCCATCGTCCAACGGCCCGTAGCTTGCGGTGAACTCGGCGCTGGCGGCGAACACGTCGGAGACCGTGGTCAGCGCTACCCCCGAGCGGAGCTGGGCCACCCAGTAGCCGAGGCCCGCAGCGTCGGGGGACCGCAGGAAGTAGGCCCGGTACAGCCGGGTCAGGCCGCCTTCGAGCTCCGGGTCGGGCGAGCCGACGAGGCCGGGAACGGCCGACCCGGGGCCGATCCGGACGAGGGTCGACGTCGACGGGACCCCCTCGGTCGTCAGCACGGTCAGGAGGTAGTAGCCGGGGGTCACGTGGGCGGCGTTGAGCGGCACCCGGGTGGACAGGGTGGAACCGTCGGCGCTGAAGCTCAGGTCGGTGATCCGCTGCTCCATGTTGACCGAGTGGGTGACCGAGCCGGTCTTCAGCAGCGTCACCCGGTCGACGGCGACGTCGCTGTCGACCTCGATCGTGAGCGGAGCCCCGGGGTCGAGATCGTCGGAGGAGAGGGCGGTGATCACCGGCCGCCTGGTCGGCTGGCCGGTGGCGGTCGTCAGGTAGTCCGGCAGGTAGAGCTCGGCGTCGGTGTTGGTCACCGGTCCCGGCGCCCCGCCCCCGGCCACCAGCACCCGCCCGTCGGGAAGGAGCAGCGCGGTCGAGTGGTAGAGCCGGGCCACCGCACCGCTCGAACCGACGGTCCAGGCCCCGGTGGCGGGGTCCCAGATCTCGGTCGTGTTGACGACGCCGTACGCCGACAACGGCGCCGCGGGGGCGGCGGCGGCCGGGCCGTAGTTGCTGGCGCCGCCGGTGGCCAGCACCCGGCCGTCGGGCAGGAGCGTGCCGTTGGCCCAGTCGCGGGCGGTCGACAGCGAGGCGGTGGGGGTCACGGCGGGGACGGTCCCGTTGGCGTCGATGATGACGGCGGTGCCGGTCGGCCCGCCGAAGTGGAGGATGCGCCCGGGTGCGAACATCACGGCGGCCACCCCGTAGCCCCAGCGGTCGGGGCCGAGGCGGCCGGCGGGCACCAGGGTCTGCAGGTCGGCGGAGATGTAGTACATCCGGCCGTCGGCGTCGACGCCGAACAGCCGTCCGTCGGGGAGCACGAAGTTGCGTGGATACCACCACGACAACCCGGACGTGTCGAGGTCGAGGAGCTGCGATCCCGTGTCGGGGCGCCACAGCTCCGGGTGGTCGGCCCCCTCCTGGCCGCCCTGGACGTAGATGGACCCGTCGGGCAGCGTGGTGCCGCTGCCGTACCACCGTGACCGTTGCATCCCCGGGAGGGGGGTCAGTCGCCCGGTGTCCGGGTCGTACTGGTTGATGTCGGGGTTCCCGGTGTTGGTGGTGCTCGCCCCGTTCCAGTTGTCGCCGCCGAACAGGACCATGTCGCCGGTGTCGGGTCGGTTGAGCTGCAGGCCGCAGAACAGGTCGGTGCTCGTCGTGTTTGGCAGGGTGGTGTGGCCGTCGGTGGCGGTGCCGTCCGGCGACCACACGTCGTAGATGAACCGCCCGGTCTGGACGCCCTCACCATCGGTCCCGTAGGTCAGCACCCGGCCCCGGGCGTCGAGGGCGGCGTGGATGGCCATGAGCGGCCACTCCTCGACCGGTCCCCATCGCCCATCGGGCCCCGGCACGTCCGCCGCTCCCGGCACGTCCGCCGCTGGCAGTGCCGCCGCCGGGGGCACCGCAACCCAACCACGACACCCCATGATCACGACCGCCAGCACCGCCGCCGGCAGGCCCCGTCGCCGCCACCAGTCCATCATCTCGTCACCGCCTCGAGCCCGACCGTACGGACCACGGGACGGGCCTCCAGAGCGGGATCACCCAGCCCGGAAGCAGCGCCCAGGGCGGTGTGGTTCGACGGCCCCGAGGCGACGGGAACTCGTGCTCCCGGGCCCGCTCACCGGTGTGGGCCGGACGGCCCAGGCCCGGAGGGCACCCCATCGGCGGGGCCCGGCCCCTGCACCGAATCTTCACAGGAGGCGCGGGACCTGCGCGCCCTGGCTCTCCTAACGTTGGGCGTCATGAACAGGGGAGACGAGGCGACAACCATCCTCGTTGTCGAGGACGAGCGGGCCATCGCCGACGCCGTGGTGGCCCGCCTCACCGCCGAAGGGTTCCGCACCGTCCATGCCGCCGACGGCCTGTCGGCGGTGGCGGCCGCCGCCGGGGAGCGGCCCGACCTCATCGTCCTCGACCTCAACCTCCCCGGGTTCGACGGCCTGGAGGTGTGTCGCCGGGTCCACGCCGAGCGTCGGGTGCCCGTCGTCATGCTGACCGCCAGGAGCGACGAGACCGACCTGCTGGTGGGGCTCGGTGTCGGGGCCGACGACTACCTCACGAAGCCGTTCTCGATGAAGGAGCTGACCGCCAGGATCCGGGCCGTACTGCGTCGGGTCAACGACGTCGTCCCCGTCGGCTCCGGACCCCTCCACCTCGACGCCGCCCGCCGCACCGTCGAGTTCCGAGGCACCGCCGTCCACCTCACCCCCACCGAGTTCGATCTGCTCCGCGCCCTCCACGACGCCGACGGGACGGTGCTCAGCCGCCTCCAGTTGCTCGACCGCGTCTGGGGCTATCGCGACGGTTCCACCTCCCGCACGGTCGACAGCCACATCCGCTCGATCCGGAGCAAGACCGCAGACGAGCTGATCCGCACCGTCCACGGCGTCGGCTACAGCCTGGGCCGGGTCGAGTCGTGAGATGGTCCCGCCCGCTCGCGGTCAGGGTGCTGGCCCGGGGCATGACCTTCCCGTTGCGGGAGATGGCCCGGGCGGCCCAGGAGATGAGCGCCGGCGACTACCGCCGGCGTGTCACCACCTCCAGCCGGGACGAGGTGGGCCAGCTGGCCGACGCCTTCAACCGCATGGCGGCCGAGTTGGCCGAGGTCGACCGGTCGCGCAAGGAGTTCGTGGCCAACGCCTCCCATGAGCTGCGGACGCCGGTGGCGGCGCTGCGGAGCAATCTGGAGAACCTGGTCGATCGGGTGGTGGAGCCCGACGCCGCGACGCTGGCCACCATGTTGGCCCAGGCCGAGCACCTATCCCGGCTCGTCACCCAGCTGCTGGATCTGAGCCGACTCGAGGCCGGGGCCGGCCCGACGCCCTCGGAGCTGGTGGCCGTGGGGGTGCTGCTCAAGGACGTGGTGGCCGAGGCGGAGCTGCTCCACCCCGGATCGTCGCTCGATCTGACGACCACCGGTCCTCTGGGGGTGGTGGGCGACGAGGCCCGGCTCCATCAGCTGTTCACCAATCTGATCGGCAACGCGCTCCGCTTCGCCCCCCTGGGCACCGAGGTCGAGGTGGAGGCGACCGGCACAGGCGCCGAGGTGGTCGTCGAGGTGCGCGACCGGGGCCCCGGCATCGAGCCCCAGCACCAGGCCCGGGTCTTCGAGCGGTTCTGGCAGGCCGACGGCTCCGCCCCCACGGGCGGGGGCGGGGCCGGGCTCGGTCTGGCGATCTGCAAGCGGATCGTGGAACGACACGAGGGCTCCATCGCCATCACCACCAATCGTCCGACCGGGGCCTGCGTCGCGGTGACCCTGCCGGCCCGGCCCCCCACCTGACCCGGCCGACGGCCGACCGACCTTGGAGGAACGTACGTGATCAACCCCTGGCTCCAGCGCGCCCCGATTCCGGCCGCCGCCCAAGCCTGGGGCGCGGCAGCGCCGCCGCCCCCCACCCCCGCACCGGCACCCCCGAGACGGCCGGCGCCGCCACCCCCGACCGGGCCCCGCCTCGCTGCCGTCCCAGGCGGACCCCGCACGGTCCTCCGGCGACCCGTACCCCCTGTCCGGGCCCCGGTGCTCGGCATCGTCGTGGCGCTGGCGGTGATGACCGACGTGGCCCTCCGCCTCGACGGGCCCGGGCTCGTCACGTCGGGCGCGTTGGTCACCGCCGTCGTCCTGCTGGCCCTCGGTGGCCGGCTCGCCCGGGTCCTGCCCCGCCTGGCGGTGGCCATGGTGGTGGTCATGGCGGTCCTGCTGAGCGTGCGGGCGTCGGTGTGGACGACCTGGATCCTCGTCGCCGCCGCCACCACCCTGGTGGTCATGACGGCCGCCGGTGGCTTCGAGCCGGGGCGACGTCGCCCGTGGCTCGACGTCACCGCCGGTGGTTGCGATGCCCTCCGCGACGTCCCCGCCTGGTTCGAGCGGGGGTGGCGGGACGCCTCGGTCCATCGCACCGGGAAGCTGACGGTGTGGGCCCGCTCGGCCGCCGGCGGGGTCGTCGTCGCCGCCGTGCTCGTCTCGCTGCTGGCCAGCGGCGACGTCGCCTTCGGGTGGCTCGTCTCCGGCTTCGACGCCGGCGCGGTCCTCGGCCACACTGTGCTCGTCGGCCTGCTCGTTGTACCGGCGGCGGCCCTCGCGGTTCTGGCCCAACGCCACACCGATGCCGCCCGCTTCGGAGCCCGGACGTACCGCACGGAGGCCCGGGTGGCGCTGTGGGTGGTGGCCGTAGTGCTGGTCCTGTGGTGCGGTCTGCAGGTGGCGGTGATCATCGGCGGAGCCGAGCGGGTGCTGGCCTCGCAGGGGCTGACGGCGGCCGAGTACGCCCGCCAGGGCTTCTTCCAGTTGGTGGCGGTGGCGGCGGTGTCGCTGGCGGTGCTCAACATCAGCCATCGACTGGGCTCCGACGGGATGGTGGCCGACGAGTCCCAACGGGCCCCGGCGTTCATCATCGGGGTCGCCCTCGGTGTGCTGATCATCGTGTCCTACAGCCGGCTCGGGTTCTACATCGGGTCGTTCGGGCTGACCATGCTGCGGCTGGCCGTTGCCACCTTCCTGGCGTGGCTGGCCCTGATGACCGTGTTGTCGGTGGTGCGGTCGTCGCGGTCGGAGACCCCGCGACCGTGGCTGGCCATCGCCGCCACCCTGACCGCCGCCGGCTTCGCCATCGCCTTCGCCGCCATCAACCCCGAGGCCAGGGTGGCGGCCGTCAACCTGGGCCGGGCGACCGACGAGCAGCCGGTCGACGTCGGCTACCTCGTGAGCTTCCTCGGGCCCGACGCCAAGCCCACGGTGGCGGCGGCGGTAGCGGCCGATGGCCCCATGACCGACCGGTTGGCGGCGTGGTTGTGCTCGGACGTCGACGGCACGTTCGGCTACGGGCCGTTGGGTTGGAACCGATCCGTGGCGGCCGCCGCCGAGGCCTGCCCCCTACCGGGCGGCTGAGGGGCTGCGGCCTGGCTCGGCCCGATCAGGGGCTCGTCGACCAACCTCCAACGGTTCTACACCGGACCACCGTGGCTACCCACCGGCCGAGCACTCACGCTCGACTATCCTCGGCCACATGAGCCGCGACGACAAGACGCCCGAGGAGCACGCCGCTGAGACCCGAGCCTGGAAGGCTGACCTCCGCTCGACGCCCGAAGGTGAGGCCGAGTACCAGGAGATGTGCGCCAGGGCCGTCGACGCGGCCGAACGACTTGCGACGCGTCGAAGCGCCTGACGACTACTGGGCACAGGTCATCGCATCGGCGCTGGCCGATGACCGCCTGACGTTCGACGATTTCCGCCGGATCGAGCACCTCTACGTCGAGCAATGGTGGGGACGCCACTGGGACCTCGCCGATCGCCTTCTCGATGGACCCGGCTACGACCACATCCGAGTCAACGTCTTCGACGCCGAGGATCTGGTCTACCGATTCGTGGTCACCGCCATCGAGGACACCGTCGGCACGATCGTCCTTGTTGAGTTCCGACTCACCGACTGACCCTCGAGGCCGGGCAGCCGACGTCCGCCTCGAAGACGGTGCGATCAGCCCTCGGCCGCCATCTCGCCCAGCTCCCGGTCGGTGGCGGCACCGGCGGCGAAGAGGGCGTCGACCCGGTCGTCCGACCATCCCAGCTCCGTCAGCACCTCCCGGGTGTGTTGGCCGAGATGGGGGGCGTGCCGACGGATGACGGTGGGGGTTCGCTCGTAGCGGACCGAGTCGTTGACCTGGCGGTAGGTGCCCTCCGTCGGGTGCTCGGCCAGGGGCATCAGGTCGGAGGCGACGATCTGGGGGTTGTCGTGCATGTCGGCCAGGTCGAGCACCGGGGCGGCCGGGATCGAGACGGACTCGGCGAAGGTGAGCCACTCGTCGACGGTTCGGGCGGGGGCGATCTCGGCCAGGAAGCCGTAAAGGGTGTCGACGTTGGTGAGCCGGTGGCCGTGGGTGGCGTAGCGGGGGTCGGTGGCCAGGTCGGGCCGGTCGACGAAGGCGAAGAAATCGGCCCAGTTCCGGTCGGTGTAGGGGAGGAGGCACACCCACCCGTCGGCGGCGCGGAACGGGCGGCGGTGGGGGTTGAGGAGGCGGACGTAGCCGATGTCGCCGATCGGGGGTTCGAAGGCGTGGCCCCGGTGGTGCTCGACGAGGTTGAACGCCACCATCGTCTCGAACATCGGTACCTCGATGGCCTGGCCCTCCCCGGTCTTCATCCGGTGGATGAGGGCGGCCATGACGGCCTGGACGATCGTGAGGGCCGATACCTTGTCGGCGAACACGGCCGGTACCAGTCGGGGTTCGCCGTCGATCCGCTCGCCGAGGTTGGCCAGACCGGACGCGGCCTGGATGACGTCGTCGTAGGCGGCCCGGTCGGCGTAGGGCCCACCCGAGCCGTAGCCGTTGGCGGTGCAGTGGATCAGCGACGGATGGCGGGCCCGGAGGGTGGCGGCATCGAGGCCGAGCCGGACGAGGGCCCGCTGGCGCATGTTGGTCACCACCACGTCGGCGCCGGCGATCAGGTCGGCGGCGGCGGCCGCCCCCTCGGGGTGCTTGAGGTCGACGGCGATGCTCCGCTTGTTTCGCTGGAGGTTCAGGGTGAACCCGTTCATGCCGGGGTTGCGGTACGGGGGGCTGTGGCGGGTGCTCTGGGGGGCGAGGGGCTCCAGTCGCACGACGTCGGCCCCGTGGTCGGCCAGCATCCTGGTGGCCATCGGCCCCATGAGCACGGTGGTCAGGTCGACGACCCGCAGACCGTCGAGGGCACCGGGTGGCAGCATCGGCTCGTTCATGGTGCTGTCGACGTTACGCCCCGGCCGGCCCCGCTGTCAGTTGCCGACCGGAGCGACTACAACGGCTGCCGTAGGCCGGCGACGGGTCAGCGACAGTGACCCGGGACCGGGCAGCGACAGGACCGGGACCGGGACAGGGACAGGGACAGGGGATGGGGATGGGGATGGACGTGGCACGACTGGTGGAACAGCTCACGGTGGAAGCGGTCGCCGACGACCACTTCACCGGGTACTCGCCGGCCGACCGCGACCGTCAGGTCTACGGCGGGCAGTTCCTCGGTCAGGCCCTGATGGCGGCCTCGGCCACGGTCGACGGCGACCGGGTGCCCCACTCCCTCCACGCCTACTTCGTTCGCTCGGGGGCCGCCCACCTACCCATCGAGTACCGAGTGGAGCGGATAAGGGACGGGCGGACGGCCAGCCATCGGTCGGTGGTGGCCACCCAGGACGGCCGCGAGATGTTCCGTCAGCTCATGTCGTTCCAGGTACCGCGCCCCGGTCTGTCGTATCCCGGGCCGGTGGCGATCCGGCCCGGCCTCGACCCGTCGACCTTCCCGTCGTACCGCCACTGGGTGGCCGAGCTCAGCGACAACCGGGATCACGCCTGGTTCGCCGAGGATCTCCCCTTGGACATCCGGTTCGAGAACGCACCGCCGCCCCGGCCCCGGGCGCCGATGACAAACGTGCTCCGGATCTGGATGCGCCTGGTCGGCCCGGTGGCGAGCGACGACCCGTGCCTCCACGCCTCGCTCGTGGCGTGGATGAGCGACAAGACGATCAGCGACGTGACCCTCTACCCCCACGGCCGCAGCTGGACCGACACCGGGTCGGACATCCTCAGCCTCGACCACGCCATGTGGTTCCACCAACCGGTCCGGGCCGACGAGTGGCTCCTCCTCACCCACGAGGCGGCGGCCACCCGCCGGGGCCGGGGCCTGGCCCGCGGCGACCTCGTCACCCTGGCCGGGGAGGTGGTGGGGGCCGTGGCCCAGGAGGCCCTCATCGTCCTCCCCGACGCCGCGGTCGACGAGGGCTGACCGCGGAGCTCAGCCGGCGCAGCACGGGGCGTCGGCGTCGCCGCGGCCCACGGTGGCCGGGTCCGCCTCGACCTCGACCTCGGGGCCGCATGCCTCGCCGGCGCCGCACATGCCCCCGGCGTTGGGCCCGGAGATCACGGTGTTGACCAGCTGCTCGGTGTCGCCCGTCTTCACGTACCACTCCCACCGGTTGCCGTCGGGGGCGTGGACCCAGGTCTCGGTTTTCGCTGCATAGCAGCAGATCGTCTCGTCGACCCCGGTGGTGGCGACCCCGTCGGCCGACAGGCGGGACTCGGCCGCCGTCACCTCCTCCGCCGTCTCGGTCTCGACGCCGAGGTGATTGATCGAGCCCGACGGACCAGCCCCCTCGAACAGGACGAGCTTGAGGGGGGGATCGGCGATGGCGAAGTTGGCGTAGCCGGGCCGGATCTTGGCCGGCTCGGCGCCGAACATGCGTGAGTAGAAATCGATGGCGGTGTCGAGGTCGTCGACGTTGAGGGCGAGCTGGAGACGCATCGGATGTTCCTCCTCTTTCCCGGCCGCCACTGCGGCACGTTTCGATGACCATCGTATCGATGATCATCGATATGTCAAGGGGGACGGTCTCGGATGGTGGTACCGACCCTGCTCCGGTCCATCGCTCCGCCCGGTGATCATCTAGGATCGGCCCGATGGCTGAGCAGCGTCCGATGGCGCTCTCGGTGCCGGAGCCACCGGCCCGACCGGGAGACGAGCCCGACTTCTCCCACCTCCACATCCCTGCCGCCGGTGCGGTCCATCGGCCACCGATCGACGTGGACCCGGAGGAGACCCACCCCTTCACCACCACGATAATCCGTGTCCTCGACGACGACGGCGCCGCCGTGGGCGACTGGACGTCCACCCTCAGCGCCGAGCTCAAGATCCGGGCACTGCGGAACATGATCGAGACCCGGGTCTTCGACGAGCAGGCCATGCTCCTCCAGCGGCAGGGCAAGGCGGCGTTCGCCATGCAGTCCCGGGGAGAGGAGGCGGTGGCGGTCGGCTCGGCGCTGGCCGTCGACGCCACCTCACCGGGCTATGGACCAGGCCTCGACATGCACTTCCCGACCTATCGCCAGCAGGGCATCCTCGTGGCCAACGGGCACTCACTGCTCGAGATGACCTGCCAGATCTTGTCCAACAGCGGTGACCGGCTCAAGGGGGCGCAGCTGCCGTGCCTCCACTCGGTGCCCGAGCGGGGCTTCTTCTCCATCTCCGGCAACCTCGCCACCCAGTTGATCCAAGCCGTCGGCTGGGCCATGGCCTCCGCCATCGAGCACAAGCGCAACGTGGCCGTGGCCTGGACCGGCGAGGGCTCGACGGCCGAGAACGACTTCCACAGCGCCCTCGTCTTCGCCTCGGTCTACCAGCCCCCGGTGATCATCAACGTCACCAACAACCAGTGGGCCATCTCCAGCTTCCAAAGCATCGCCGGTGGCCAGGTCGCCACCTTCGCCCAACGCGGCACCGGGTACGGCCTCCCCACCCTGCGGGCCGACGGCAACGACCTGCTGGCGGTCTACGCCGTCACCGAGTGGGCCGTCAACCGGGCCCGGGCCGGTCACGGACCGACCCTGATCGAGTGGATCACCTACCGGGCCGGCAGCCACTCGTCGTCGGACGATCCCAGCCGCTACCGCTCCTCCGAGGCGGCGGGGCGCTGGCCCCTGGGCGATCCGATCGAGCGGCTCGGCACCCACCTGATCAGCACCGGCGACCTGACCGAGGGCGGCGTCGACGCCATGACCGCCGAGGTCGATTCCCGCCTCGCCGCCATCGTGACCGAGGCCGAGAAGCTGGGGACGATGAACAGCGGTCCGAAGCTGAGCGCCCGTCACATGTTCGACCACGTCTACGCCACGATGCCGCCCCACCTGCGGGAGCAGCGCCAGGAGCTGGGGATATGAGCACGACGGGTACCGATACCGGCACCGGCACCGGCAGCACCGACCGCTCGGGTGAGTCGATACCCACGGCGGGGGCGGGCACCGGGGTCGGTCACGACGGAGCGCCGACGTCGCCCGACGACGGGGTCGAGACCGTCACCATGACCATGATCCAGGCCATCCGCGACGCCCTCGGGGTGGCGATGGAGTGCGACGAGCGGGTCGTGTCGTTCGGGGAGGACGCCGGCTATTTCGGCGGCGTGTTCCGCTGCACCGAGGGCCTCCAGCAGCGGTTCGGTGCCCACCGCTCGTTCGACACGCCGATCAGCGAGAGCGGGATCGTGGGCGCCGCCGTGGGGATGGCCGCCTACGGCCTGCGGCCGGTGGCCGAGATCCAGTTCGCCGACTACATGTACCCCGGCTACGACCAGATCGTGTCGGAGGCGGCCCGCCTCCGTTCCCGGTCGGCCGGCGAGCTGACCGCCCCCCTCGTGGTCCGGATGCCGGTGGGGGGTGGGATCCGGGGCGGGCAGACCCACAGCCAGAGCCCCGAGGCGCTCTTCACCCACGTCGCCGGGCTGCAGGTCGTGGTCCCGTCCACCCCGTACGACGCCAAGGGCCTGCTGATCGCCAGCATCGAAAACGACGATCCCGTCATCTTCCTCGAACCCAAACGGCTCTACAACGGCCCCTTCGACGGACACCCCGATCGTCCCCTCCAGTCGTGGGCCGACCATCCCGGAGGTCGGGTGCCGGGCGGTCACTATGTCGTCCCCCTCGGGCGGGCCGCCATCGCCCGCCCCGGCACCGAGGTGACGGTGCTGGCCTACGGCACGCTGGTCCACGTGGCCCGCTCGGCCGCCGAGGAGTGGGGCGTCGACGCCGAGGTCATCGACCTGCGGACCCTGCTCCCGCTCGACGTCGACACGATCGTGTCGTCCGTCATGAAGACCGGGCGGGTCGTCATCGCCCACGAGGCCACCCGCACCAGCGGCTTCGGGGCCGAGCTGTCGGCCCAGGTCCAGGAGCGTTGCTTCGACCACCTCGAGGCCCCGATCGTGCGGGTCACCGGGTGGGACACGCCCTATCCCCTCGGTCAGGAGTGGGCCTACTTCCCCGGTCCCGACCGGGTGGGCCGCGCTCTCACCGCCGTCCTGGAGTACTGAGGTCCCTGTCGTGGCCCATGTGATCACCGTCCCCGATGTGGGTGAGGGCATCACCGAGGTCGAGCTCGTCTCGTGGTCGGTGGCCGTGGGCGACACGGTGAAGCGCAACCAGATCCTGGCCGAGGTCATGACCGACAAGGCCAACGTGGAGATCCCGTCGCCGGCCGACGGCGTCATCGCCGGCCTGAACGGCGAGGTGGGGGCGAAGCTGGCCGTCGGCTCCCCCTTGGTCGAGCTCGACCTCGGCGATGGTGCGGCGCCGCCACCGTCACCGGGCGGCGTGCCCGGGCCGGTCGCGGTCGGCACCGGGGTCACGACGAGCGCCGACGTCGCTGCCGGCGATGCTGCCGGCGTCACGGCCCCCGCCCCCGCCTTGGTTGTGGCCCCGGCACCCGGCCCGAGCCGAGGCGGCGGGGTGGTGGCGCCCCCGGTTCCGGCGGCCCGTTCGATGACCACCACCGCCGCCGGGGCTCGATCGTCGAGCGCAGCGGCCCGTACCGGTCCTCCCCGCCCCGAGGGGCAGCGGCCCGTGGCCAGCCCCGCCGTCCGGCACCGGGCCCGGGAGGCCGGCCTCGACCTGCGGCGGGTGCCCGGCACCGGCCCGGCCGGGCGCATCACCCACGACGACCTCGACGCCTACCTGCGGGCGGGCCCCGGCTCGGGGGCCGCCGTCGGCCGTCCGGGCCCCGACATCACGGTGGCCGAGGAACCGATCGTCGGCGTCCGTCGCCTGATCGCCGAGCGCATGGTGGCCTCGACCACCTCGATCCCCCACATCACCTACGTCGAGGAGGTCGACGTCACCGCCCTCGAGGACCTGCGGGCCGACCTCAACGCCGAGTCGGCCGCCGTCGGCTCCGACGACGGTCCGGCCCGGCCCCGGCTGACCCTGCTGCCCTTCCTCGTGCGGGCCCTCGTCGTCACCCTCCCCGCCTTCCCCCGGCTGAACGCCCACGTCGACGATGACCGGGGGATGATAACGACCTTCGGTGGGGTGCACGTGGGCATCGCCACCCAGACCGACAACGGTCTGGTGGTGCCGGTGATCCGCCACGCCGAGTCGCAGGGCCTGTGGACCCTCGCCGCCACCCTCGACGACCGGGCCACCGCCGCCCGCCAGGGTCGGGCCGCTCCCGGGGAGCTGTCGGGTTCGACGATCACCATCACCAGCCTCGGAGCCCTCGGCGGTGTCGTCACCACCCCCGTGATCAACAAGCCGGAGGTGGCCATCGTGGGCGTCAACAAGATCGCCATCCGCCCGGTGTGGCGCGACGGGTCCTTCGTGCCCCGCCAGATGATGAACCTGTCGTCGTCGTTCGATCACCGCATCATCGACGGTTGGGTCGCCGCCTCGTTCGTCCAGGCCCTGCGCCGCTGTCTGGAGCAGCCGGCCCGCCTGTTCCTCGACGCCGGCACCGAGGTGGCGTCGTGATCACCCGTCGGGTCCAGGTGGCGATCATCGGGGCCGGTCCGGGCGGCTACGTCGCCGGGATCCGCTGCGGCCAGCTCGGCCTCGACACCGTCGTCGTCGACGACCGGCCGCTCGGGGGGACGTGCCTCAACGTCGGGTGCATCCCGTCCAAGGCCCTCATCCACGCCGCCGACGAGTTCGCCCGGATGATGGCCGCCACCGGGCCGTCGCCGCTCGGGATCACCGCCGCCGCCCCCACCATCGACCTGGCCGCCACCGTGGCGTGGAAGGACGGGATCGTCGAGCGTCTCAACCGGGGCGTCGGCTCGCTCCTACGGCGGGCCGGCACCGAGGTGGTCGCGGGCCGGGCCACCGTGGTCGACGGCAAGACGTGCGACGTGGTCACCATCGGTGGCGACGAGGTCCGCCTCGAGGTCGAGCATCTCGTGCTGGCCACGGGCTCGGCGCCGGTCGAGCTCGCTGCCTTCCCCTTCGGGGGGCGGATCCTGTCGTCGACCGAGGCGTTGTCGCTGACCGAGGTCCCCCCGGCCGTGGCGGTCATCGGCGGCGGCTACATCGGGCTGGAACTCGGCACCGCCCTGGCCAAGCTGGGCTCCCACGTGACCATCATCGAGGCCGAGGACCGGATCCTCCCCCTCTACGATCGGGCCCTGTCGGATCCGGTGCGGGCCCGGCTCGACGAGCTCGACGTGACGGTCCGCACCGCCACCACCGCCGTCGGTCCCACCGACGACGGGATCGAGGTGGAGGACGCCTCCGGTCGCCGCCATCTCCTCACCGACAAGATCCTTGTCACGGTTGGCCGTCGGCCCGCCCTCGGCTCGGGCATCGAGTCGCTCGATCTGACGATGAACAGGGGGGCGGTGGCGGTCGACGAGTGCGGACGGACCTCGATGCGTGACGTCTGGGCCATCGGCGATCTGACCGGTGAGCCGATGCTGGCCCATCGGGCCATGCGCCAGGGGGAGGTTGTGGCCGAGGCCATCGCCGGCAAGCCGACGGCGTTCGACCCCCGGTCGATCCCGGCCATCGTGTTCACCGACCCGGAGATCGTAGCCGTGGGCGCCGACCCGGCGGCGGCCGAGGCCGCCTACGGCGAGGCCGTCGTCGGCACGTTCCCTCTCACCGCCAGCGCGCGGGCCATGACCCTCGACCGGACCGACGGGTTCGTGCGGGTCGTGGCCCGGCCCGACGATCATCTCGTGGTGGGGATCCAGGCGGTGGGCTCGGCCGTGGCCGAGCTGTCGTCGTCGTTGTCCCTGGCCCTCGAGATGGGGGCCCGCCTCGAAGATCTCGCCCTGACGATCCAGGCTCACCCGACCGTGGGTGAGGCCCTGCGGGAAAGCGCCCTCGCGGCGCTGGGCTGGGGCCTCCACCGCTGACCCGGGCGGGGCCGACGGTCGACCGAGTCGTCGGGCCCGGGGCACAGGTTCCCCGCCGTTGGGGTGGCGCCGTAGGCTCGGAGAATGAATCGACCCCCCAGCTGGTTCACCGGTGCGATCGCCTCGCAGTCGACCTCGGCGGTCGTCGACGTCGACGGGTGCGGCGTCCACTACCTGGCGTGGGGCGACCCGTCCCTGCCCTGCCTGATCCTCATCCACGGCGGCGCCGCCCACGCTCATTGGTGGTCGTTCATCGCCCCCCAGTTCACCCAGCACTACTTCGTGATCGCCCCCGATCTGTCCGGCCATGGCGACAGCGGCCGGCGCCCGACCTACTCGATGGAGCAGTGGGCCGACGAGGTGATGGCGGTGGCCCGTCACGCCGGTTCACAGCCCGGCCCGATCGTGGTCGGCCACTCGATGGGGGGCCACGTGGCCGTCGTCATCGCCGCCCGTTTCGGCGATGATCTCGATGGGGCAATCATCGTCGATGCCCCGGTCCGTCGCCCCGATCCCGAGTCGGAGGAGGGTGAACGGGGGCGGATGTTCCGCAATCCCAAGACCTACCCCGACCTCGAGACGGCGCTCGAGCACTTCCACCTCCAGCCCCCGCAGCCCACCACCAACGACTACATCGTCGATCACATCGCCCGTCACTCGCTGCGCCAGGTCGACGAGGGGTGGACGTGGAAGTTCGACCCGGTCGTGTTCCATCGCGAGAGCTACACCACCCACGACTACCTCACCAAGACCCGGTGCCGGCTGGCCCTGATGCACGGCCAGATGAGCGACCTGGTCACCGACGAGGTGCAGGGCTACATGGAGGAGCTCACGGGGCGCAACGCCCCGATGATCGAGATCCCCCAGGCCTACCACCACATCCCGCTCGACCAGCCCCTGGCCCTGATCGCCGCCATCCGGGCCATCCTCGCCGATTGGCAACACTCGGTCGACAAGAAGCGCCTCCGCGACCTCACCGGCTGACCTGGCGGCGAGCGCTCGGGCGAGAACATGGAGGCGTCCAGAGGCCAGCCCGGCACCGAGCGGCATTGGCTGCGACTTCCGGAACGTCACTCGAATGGCGGGCATCGTCCTCCCATCGAATCCCGTCGTTGCCGCGTGCTCCGGCCCACGTGAACCCCGGCTACTCGGTGGCCGGCGGCCGCGAGACGAGTGTCCAGGACCGAGCCAAGCTCGGGCCCATGCCGATGGGCCGACGGAAGGCCGAACCCCATGCGGCCGGACGACGCCGGAGTCCGCGTACGAAGCTCGCGAGAGAGGCGGCATCGACGATCGCGAATCCGCGCCCGAAAGGCCGGTTGAGGCCGGCTTGATCGTGGGACAGGAGCTGGCGCTTTTTGAGGGGAGCCGCCCACACGGCCAAGGAAGGGACCCGAGCGTCGTCGATGAGGGAATGAACCACCGTCACCTGTCCTTGCAGTTCACCCTCAGGGTCCCGGCGGACGTCACTGTGCCGGTAGCCGGGTCGGGTGTGGCCACGATCGTCCCTCGGCCCTGCGCCGCCGCCAGTCCACCGGTGCCGCTTCCCTTCACCACTTCGAACGTCCCGACGTTCTTGCCTGGGCGGGCGCCCATGGCCACGGTGTAGCGCAATGTCACGGTTCCACTGCGGTGGGCCGGCCACGCCATCGAGGCCGAACCGATCGGGGCCGGAGCCGGGTGGGGGTGGAAAGCCCGAACCATCCTCAGCGGAGATGGCACGGGTCAACCGGCGGCCAGCTCATCGAGCACGGCCCGGAACGTGCGGTAGCGCCGCTCACCCACCCGCCGGGCCAGGTCGGCCTCCAGCTCTGCCAGCTCGCCCATGATGAGGGCCAGGGCGCGGTCGCCCTCGGCGGTGCGGCGGACGATGCTGGCCCGGCCGTCGTGGGGGTCGGGCTCGACGGCGACGAGTCCTGCTTCGACCATCTCCTGGATGCGCTGGCCGACGGCCTGCTTGGAGATCCAGCCCTGGGCGAGCTCTGACCGGCGAGCCCCCTCGGGTGGCACGAGGTGGAGCAGGCGGGCGTGCGAGCCTCGCATCACGACCTCGTGGGGAACCATGCGGGCCGCCATCGCCTCGCCGAGGCGCCGCTCCACGGCCGACATCGTCGCCAGCACGTGACCGTTGCCGTTCGTCCCGTCGATATGGTCAACCATGTTGACAATCTAGTAAACATGGCTTACTACTGCAACCATGACCCACAGCACCTGCGACCCCTGGACCGACGAGATCCTCGCCACCGTCGCTCGGGCCGCCACCGCTTCGCCCGCAACCGTTGTGACGTCGTCCTCCGAGCCGCTCGGGCACCGTGTCGAGAACCTGACCACCGCCCGGCTCGATCGCCTGCAGCTCACCCTCGACGACGGCACCGCCGTCACCGTCGTGGCCAAGACCCTACGGCCGGCGTCGGCGGCGCCGGCCTTCGCCTTCATCCCACCCGAGCACCATCGGCAGGTGCTCGAGGACCTCCACTGGCTCGACGAACCCGACGTCTACCGGTCGGGACTCGGCGCCGCCCTCCCCGAACCGCTGCGGATGCCGCTCGTGCATCTCGTCGACGACACCGCCGACGACCTCATCACCGTCTGGATGGAGGATGTCGACGACGTGGTGCCGTGGTCGCTCGACCGCTACCGACGCACCGCCATGGCGCTCGGCGCACTGGCCGGACGATGGACCGGTCCCGAGGCGGCCGACGCCTTCGGGCTGCGTACACGGGCGATCGAGCGCCTCTTCTTCGGCAAGGTCACCTTCCTCGACCTGCCGCTCCAGGCCTACGACGCGTTCTGGGCCGACCCGCACGTGCAGGCCGCCGTCGACGACCGCCACCGCATCGATCTCGCCCGCCTCGCCGCCGCCGTCCCGGCGCTGTTGGCCCGGCTCACGACCCTGCCCTCCGGCGTCTGCCACGGCGATGCCACGCCCGACAACTTCCGCCAGCCCGGCGACGGAACCGTGGTCGCCCTCGACTGGAGCTACGGCCATGTGGGACAGATCGGCAGCGACCTCGGGCAACTGCTCGTGGGGCGCTTCGAGTCGGGCGCGGCCGAGATCGACGAAATCCCCGCCATCGCAACCGCCATCCTCGACGGCTTCGTCGACGGGCTCAGCGCCGAGGGCTCGACCGCCACCCTCGACGACGTGCGCCTGGCGTGGGCCACGCACCTCGCCGTGCGGTCGGTGTTCTCCGCGCTCGTGCTCGACCACCGCCCCGACCTCGAGGGCGACGCCCGAGGCGACCTGCTGCGCCGGCGAGCGGCGGTGGCCCGGTTCGGCCTCGACCTCGCTCTCGACGTCGCCGGGGAATGAACCGGCTCGAAGCCCGCCGAGGTCGTCATCGGGCGTCCCGGTGGCCAGAATCGGCGTTCCCGTACGTCCACGTCGACGACGTCGACCCCCGCCTGACCGGATCGTCGAGCGCCGCTCAGTGGTCGCCGGCGGCCGGGTCGGCACCGTCGTCGGTGACCCGGACCGGTGGTGTGGTCTCGCTGGCCCGCTCCCACGTGAGCTCGTCGGGCACCTCCATGAGCCGCCGCCAGTACTCGGGCGGGTGGAGATGGAAGGGGGCCTCGTCGAACGGGGGCTGGGCCACCGGGTGCGGTGCCGGGGTGAACGGGGCCGGTTGGCGCAGGGCCGCCAGCTCCTCGTCGGAGATGCCGCACAGCGCCGTGACCTCGGGGTCGATCCAGGCCCGGTCGTCGATGTCCGACCCGGTGGCCACCTCCAGGCTCAACCCCTCGGGCCCGGCGAAGTAGATGGACTGCACGAACCCGTGGTCGATCGGCCCCCAGACCTGGAGCCCCCGGCTCCGGATCCGGTCCCGCATGGCGAGGAGGTCATCGAAGGAGTCGACGTGGAAGGCCACGTGCTGCATGGTGCCGCCGGTCACGGGCCCGCCGGGGGAGCCGGCGTGGCTGACCCCGAGCTCGATCTCGGTGCCGTTCTTCGGATGCTGGACGAACGCCACATAACTGTCGGGCGCCAGCTCGACGAAGCCGTGGTAGCAGCCCTCGACGCCGTGCATCCAGTAGAGGGCCTTCAGGGGGCAGCCGAGGACGTCGCACCAGAACCTCAGTTGGGCCCTCATGTCGGTGGTCGACAGGGCAAGGTGGTTGACCCCGCGGGGATGGAGGACGGTCATGGCGGTCTCCGTGGTCGAGCGGCCTCCTCAACCCTACGTCGGGGGTCCCGCCAGGTCGATCCGCCCCGTCGGGCGGCGGCAACGTCGCCGCCCACACCGAGACCCCCGGCCGACCGGGCACCGGCCCACAACCCCCACCTAGCCTGGTCGGATGGACGATCGCTGGGAGTTCTGGATCGACCGGGGTGGCACCTTCACCGACGTGGTGGCCCGCCGGCCCGACGGGGCCACCGTGACCCACAAGCTCCTGTCGGAGAACCCCCGCCGCTATGACGACGCCGCCATCCAGGCCATGCGCGACCTCCTCGGCGTCGCCGGCGACGAGCCCCTACCGACCGAGCGGATCGGCGCCGTCAAGATGGGTACCACCGTCGCCACCAACGCCCTGCTGGAACGCACCGGTGAGCCGACGGTGCTCCTCACCACCCGGGGCTTCGCCGACGCCCTCCGCATCGGCTACCAGGCTCGACCCGACCTGTTCGCCCTCGACATCGTGCTGCCCGAGATGCTCTACGTCGACGTGGTCGAGGTCGACGAGCGGGTGGCGGCCGACGGGCGGGTCCTGGTGCCGCTCGACCTCGACGCCGCGGCGTCGGCCCTGGCCGAGGTCCGCAACCGGGGCATCGACTCGGTGGCCATCTCGTTCGTCCACGGCTACCGCCACACCAAGCACGAGGCCCAGGTGGCCGAGATCGCCCGCCAGCTCGGGTTCGCCCAGGTGTCGGTGGGCCACGAGGTCAGCCCCCTGATGAAGCTGGTGGCCCGCGGCGACACCACCGTGGTCGACGCCTACCTGTCGCCGGTGCTGCGTCGCTACGTCGACCGGATCCAGGCTCGCCTCGATCCCGGCGGTGATGCCGACACCAGCCCCGGCACCGCACCACGCGATGGCGAGCTCCGGCCCGGCCCCGAGGCCGCCGACCCCGGCCCCGGTTCCCGTGGCCGGCCCCGGCTGCTGTTCATGCAGTCCAACGGGGGACTGGCCGACGCCGCCCGGTTCCAGGGCAAGGACTCGCTACTGTCCGGTCCCGCCGGTGGGGTCGTCGGCATGGTCCGGACCGGCGAGGCCGCCGGCCACGATCGCCTCCTCGGGTTCGACATGGGTGGGACGTCGACCGACGTCTCCCACTACGCCGGCCAGCTGGAACGCACCTACGAGACGGCGGTGGCCGGCGTCCGGGTCCGGGCTCCCATGATCAACATCCACACGGTGGCCGCCGGCGGCGGCTCGGTGCTCCACTTCGACGGGGCCCGCCTGCGGGTCGGTCCCGACTCGGCCGGCGCCGACCCGGGCCCGGCCTGCTACGGCAATCGTGGTCCCCTGGCCATCACCGACTGCAACGTGCTGCTGGGCAAGCTGCGGCCCGAGTACTTCCCCCGCATCTTCGGGCCCGACGGCGACCAACCCCTCGCCGTCGACGAGGTCCGGGCCCGGTTCGAGGTCCTGGCGGCCGAGGTGGCGGAGGCCACGGGCGAGTCCCGCACCGTGGAGGAGCTGGCCGAGGGGTTCCTAGCCATCACCTGCGACAACATGGCCAACGCCATCAAGAAGATCTCGGTCCAGCGGGGCTACGACACCACGACCTACACCCTCGTCTGCTTCGGCGGGGCCGGGGGTCAGCACGCCTGCCTCGTGGCCGACGTCCTCGGGGTGGAGCGGATCCTCATCCACCCCTACGCCGGTGTGTTGTCGGCGGTCGGCATCGGCCTGGCCGACATCCGCCGTATGGGGGAGCAGACGGTGGAGGCCACCCTCGACGCCGACGCCTTCGCCCAGGTGGTGCAGCGGTGGGATGCCCTGGGGGCGTCGGCCCGGGCCGACGTCGAGCACCAGGGGGTGGCCCCCGACCGCATCACCGTGGAGCGCCGGCTGTCGCTTCGCTACCGGGGCAGCGACACCGCCCTGTTCGTCGAGGCCTCCTCCATGGAGGAGGCCAGCGAGCGGTTCGAGGCTCAGCACCGGTCCCGATTCGGGTTCACCTCGCCCGGCGCCGAGCTGATCATCGACGCCGTGCAGGTCGAGGCGATCGGCCGGGTCGGCGACGACCTGCGCCCGGCCCCACTCGACGGCGACACCCCGCCCCCGGCCGAGCCGGGCCCGCACCCGGTGTGGATGGCCGGCGGGTGGCACGACGCCCAGTTCCGCCACCGGGCGGCCCTCGATCCGGCCGGCCCGGTCGACGGCCCGGCCGTCATCGTCGAGGCCACCGCCACCACCGTCGTCGAACCGGGGTGGCGGGCCACCGTCACCGGCGGCGGCGACCTGCTCCTCACCCGCATCGTGCCCCGGGCCACCACGGTCGAGCTGGGCCGCCAGGTCGACCCGGTCCAGCTCGAGATCTTCAACAACCTGTTCATGAACGTGGCCGAGCAGATGGGGGTGGTGCTGGCCAACACCGCCTCGTCGGTCAACATCAAGGAACGGCTCGACTTCTCGTGCGCCGTGTTCGATCCCGGTGGCGACCTGGTGGCCAACGCCCCCCACATGCCCGTGCACCTCGGTTCGATGAGCGAGTCGATCAAGGCCACGATCGCCCGCAACCCGGCCATGAAACCGGGTGACGTCTTCGTCATGAACGCCCCCTACGACGGAGGCACCCACCTGCCCGACATCACGGTCATCAAACCCGTGTTCGCCGCCGACCGCCCCACCCCGGCGGGCGGCGCCTCGGGCGACCACGAGCCGGGCCGGGGCACCGATCCCGACACCCCCATCTTCTACGTGGCGGCCCGGGGCCACCACACCGACATCGGCGGCACCGTTCCCGGGTCGATCCCGTGCGACTCGACCTCGATCGACCAGGAAGGGATTCTGCTCGACAACGTGCTCCTCGTCGAGGACGACCGCTTCCAGGAGGACCGCATCCGCCACCACCTCGGCTCGGGGCCGTGGCCGGCCCGCAACCCCGACCAGAACGTCGCCGACCTCAAGGCCCAGGTGGCGGCGTGCGAGAAGGGGGCGGCGGAGCTGGGCCGGGTCATCGACTACTACGGCCTCGACGTGGTCCACGCCTACATGGACCACGTCAAGGACAACGCCGAGGAGGCGGTGCGCCGGGTCATCGGCGCCCTGTCCGACAGCTCGTTCGTCGGCGAGGCCGACGACGGGTCGCGGGTGGCGGTGGCGATCACCGTCGACCGGGAGGCCCGCTCGGCCACGATCGACTTCACCGGCACCAGCCCCACCCATCCCGGCAACTTCAACGCCCCACCGGCCGTGGCCCTGGCCGCCGTGCTCTACGTGTTCCGCTGCCTCGTCGACGACGACATCCCCCTCAACGCCGGCTGCCTGGAGCCACTCGAGCTGATCCTGCCCGCCGACTCGATGATCAGTCCCTCGTACCCGGCTGCGGTGATCGCCGGCAACGTGGAGACCAGCCAGCTCATCGTCGACACCCTCTTCGGGGCCCTGGGGGTGGTGGCCGGTTCCCAGGGCACGATGAACAACGTGATCTGGGGCAACGACGTCCACCAGTACTACGAGACGATCTGTGGTGGGGCGGGGGCCACCGCCACCGCCGAGGGGTGCAGCGCCGTCCACTCCCACATGACCAACTCCCGCCTCACCGATCCCGAGGTGCTGGAGTGGCGCCACCCGGTGACGCTCGAATCGTTCGCCGTGCGCCGGGGTTCGGGCGGTGCCGGCCTCCGCCGGGGTGGCGACGGGGTGGTGCGCCGGGTCCGCTTCGAGGAGGCGATGGAGCTCAACGTCATCTCCGGCCGGCGCCGGGTCGCCCCCTACGGGGTCGACGGGGGCGCCCCTGGCGCCGTCGGCCACAACCGGGTCATCCGGGCCGACGGCACGGTCGAGCACCTCGGGGGCAGCGCCCGGGCCGACCTCGCCCCCGGCGACGTGTTCGAGATCGAGACACCGGGGGGCGGCGGCTACGGACCACCGCCGGTCGAACCACCGCCGGCCGATCCGCGGCCGGCATGAGCGGCCGGCCCGTTTCCCAATCGCCCGCTCCCGAAGAGATCGTCCGCCGCCTGGCGTCATGCTCATGCCCTGGCTCGACGTGAACATCACCTTCGACTTCTTCGACCCCAACGGCCCCGAGCACGACCGCCGACCGGGGTCGACCTCTACCCGGGCGACCGACACGGAGTTGAACCATGGCCTCCACCAAGCAGCGAGCCGACTGGCCGGAGAGGGGGAAGGCTCCAGCGGGCCACCCTGATCACCGGCGACGTCCTGCACCGCTTCGAAGCCCGCATTGACACCCAGCCGACGTCGCCGACACGCGGCTGCGGACGCTACCCAAGCGTGGGCCGACGAAGGAGCCGTCCAGGGCACGGCTCGTCACTATCGCTGAAACGGTCGTGAACGCCGAACGAGACCTACTGGTGGCCACGGCGGGGCCGACAGGGTGACAAGGCTCGGGGTCGGCACAGCCGGGCGCACCCGGCTGGAAGCCGACAGCGGGCCAGCCACCGGCTGAAGCGGGGCCGGAAACTCATAGTGGCCGCGACGGCGCCGGCCGGGCGCAGCTTGGGCGGCCTGGTTGAAGTCGATGGTCTGAGGGTCACGACGTCGTTCGCATCTCGTGGCCAATACGATGATTCGTCATGGGACAAGACGCGATCGATCCGGCGCTCTATGACTCGTTCATAGCGGACTGGGTCGAGCACTCGGGGCTCCTCAGGACCTTCGCACAAACGAGGCTCAAGCACGGCAGTGCCAACTACAAGCAACTTATGAACTACGCCGACATGGCGCTCAGGGTGGCTGAGAGCATGGAGGCAGCGAAACGAAGCAGGGACCACGGCCAGAAGAGGAGTGCGCTGGGTTGGGGGCGCCTCGTCGGCAAGGGTGTCTACGCCTTCGGGCTGGCCGCAGCGACGGCCTATGGTGCGGACCGAGCATCCGACGCCATCGAGAGATCAGTCGAACTTCCAGCCGTGTTCCAACAGGCAGACGAGCTCTCCGCCAGCTGCGAGGAGCTTCTGATCCGGCTAGATGCCGTCCGGCGTGTGGAGCCCGTGGAGTTCTCGGTGAGCGGGGGCGACAGCCTTACCGCGACTGCTACCGGCACCGGTCACCCAGCGGGCGTGTCGTCAGAACCCGCCTCGCAGGGAGCAGCAGACATAGGCTTAGACATCTCCCTGGCCGCCGAGGGAGTTGCACCGCCCACGCCCACGGAAGTCAATGGCTCAACCGCCGTGGCCAATGTCAGGGCCGGTGTGGCCTCCATCGGCACCACCCCCTCTAGTGGTCTCGATGTGCCGCTTGACAGCACGCGAGGAAGCGCACCTGAGATCCCACAGCCAGCGGCGTGGTATGACACGAAGGACATCGCGGCAGCACCGCCGTCGGACAACCCGTGGCCCACAGGAGCCAGGTCACCAGCGTGAATTGGGCCAGAAGCTCACCGTGCGTGCGACGGCGTCCTCCAGCTCCAGCGTGGGCGGACGTCTGGTTGAAGCCCAAGATCTAAGGTATCGCCCAGCTCCATCCGACTGGCTGGCGTAAGCTAACGTTTGTCTGCCGTGCTGCGCCCACCTGATCTCCCCGACTTCAGCGACCCTCCGATTGATGAGGTCGCGTTAGGTCTACAGTTCGACCCAATCGAGGGTTTCACTGATATGCACGTCGGCATCTTCTGGCCGCGCGTCAGGCATGACTACCCACGTGCAGAAAGCCATCCGCGCAGGGATCACCCTGTCGAGGATCTATCTCCGGGTACTGGCCTTCAGGTGGCCGTACCTGCGTTCCAGGTAGTCGAACCAAGCGAATCGCGTGGGAACCGAGCGTGGCTCATCAGCGACGATGACTCGACACTTCTGCAGGTCCAAGACTCGCAGTTTCTCCGCAATTGGCGGAGGCGCGACACGAACTACCCGCGACTCGACGAGCATGTTGAAAAGTTCTGGAGTTCCTACGATGAGTTCTGTGAGACTCTAATGGTTGAGAAGCTCGCTCGACCAAATGTCAAGCAAATTGAGTTGACCTATTTTAACTTCATAGAGCCAAGGGATCCATCCCATTTCCGCATGCAAGGGTCGGCCAGTCTCGCGACTGAGGGGTTGGACGAGAAGCCCGAAGATGTGATGTTTAGGCTAGCCTATATTGATCGCGATTCGGGCGGAAACCCTCTCGCCAGACTTCGCATAGACGTCGAGCCGGCATACCGTGCGATTGAGAACAGGCCCGAGCTTCAGCCCGGCTATAGACTCACCCTCTCATACCGTTCACCGATGAATAGTCCCAGCCGAAAGGAGATAGAGACTGCGATCGACCGCGGTCGACGGGTTATCGACTTTAGCTTCTGCGACCTTACGTCCATTGAATCACAGACAAAGTGGGGGCGGATACAGTGACAATGACTGACGTAGCCAATGCTGCCTATAGTGGCAGCATTCGCTCTGCTCAAAACACCGATGAGGGCGCCAACTCTGGCAGCAGCATCGAGTACCCAGTTGGGGTTCCGATTGTCGGTTCGCTCGAGCCGCCACCCTGGCAAAGCTACATCCGGTATCGGCTGTCAGAATTGTGGTGGAGATCTGGGAGGCCTGGGTACCCAAGCAGGGAGACCATCAACGACGCCTGGCGGGTCGCCGTCGAATCTCTCTCTCGGGCAACGCCAACGCCCTCTGTCGTACCTGGTGAGGACGCTGCAGTCGAGTTTGTGTGGAACAGAAACGACTGGCACCTCGAGATTGCTGTCGGCACCGAAGAGCATCAGTTCTGGGCGGTCAATCGTAACTGCTCAGCTGGTTGGTTGATTCGCGCGGCGTGTGGTGGTCCACCACTGATCGCGCGTGTGTTCGTATGATGTGGGCGTGTCGCCTGAGGAGCGTGTCGTCGAGTTGGAGGC
>JBHJNQ010000048.1:0-46204 GCA_050330635.1 Acidimicrobiales bacterium
GGGCGGGAGGGGGCGGCTCGGGCGGGCGAGAGCGACTCGATCAGGCCCGGGCGATAGGGCCGGCCACGGCGGCGGCCGAGAACACTGCCTCCACCAGGCCCACTCGGTCGGCCCCGCCGGCCGTCGACAGGCCGAGCAGGGGTGAGCCCAGATGATCGTGGGCCACCACCACCGACACGGTCTGGCCCTCGGCGTGGACCCGGCCGGCGTAGGTCACCCCACCGAGCTCGGGGGCGAGCTTGGCCGCGGCCCGGGCGACGGCCAGCTCGGCGGTCTCGCCCGTGGCCTTGGCCCGACACCGCTGGGGCCCGCAGGCGATCCGGACCTCGCTACGACGCTGCCGCCCGAACGCCTTCACCACCACCGCGATCTCGGTCTCGTCGGCGAACGGCTCGCGCCCGGCGCCCACGGCGACGGCCACCGAGCGCACCAAGCGGGTGAGGGTCACCCGCTCGGCGGCGGTGAACCGGCGGCGCCGGACGACCGCCGCCACCAGGGCCCCCTCGGCCGTCGGTTGCCGGCCGAGCCAGACGTAGCGGTCTTCGATGGCCATAGTGCGACCCGGCGGTGGACCGTTGATCCGCCCCACCTCCACCGGGTCCTCCCGGCGGGGGTTGGCCAGGAGGTTCCACAGCTGTCCGAAGACCTCGTAGGCGAGCGTGGAGCTCCGCCACCCGGCCTCGACCCGGCTGGTGATGACCGAGGGAACGCCGTTGCGGTCCCGTCGGCAGATCACGACCGTGTCGGCTCCGAAGCTCTCGGCCATCGTGGAGAGTGCCGTCTCGGCCACGGCGCGCCGCACCCCGGTGATACCGCTCTCGGTTCCCCCACCGAGGAGGCGCTCCAACCCCGCCCGCCTCGTCTGGCCGGCGGAGAGCAAGGAGTCTCCGAGTATTCCTGCAAGACCTCGGCCAAGACCTCCATTGGATCGGGTGGCAACTGTCGCATCACCCGACTTGACCGGTACTACTACCTCAGCATGTGTCGTCACGGGATCCCTGGTGGTGAACAAGCGGCGAATGACACCACCACCATAGCCCTTTTGAATCAATTGGTTGGCAATCTACCCGTGGGCATTTGATCCAATTGGTGAAGCGAATTACTCCTCTATACAGCTTGTGTATTGATCCTCATTCAACGGGGACGACAACCACGCTTCGAGTTCGGACGCCGGAATCGCCACGCCGAGGCCGGTCGCGGTATCGATGGCGCGGGTCATCGCCACCACGCGACCACGCCGATCGAGGACCGGGCCGCCCGAGAATCCGAACGGGGCACCAGGGTCGATGAGCATCACCGTGCCGTCCACCCCGTAGGCCCGACCGTCGCCGTAGAGCTGCACCGTGCCCTCCGAGCGGCGGGCGGCGCCGTCGACACGGCCGAAGGCCACGACGGGGGCGCCGACCGGCGGATCGGCGTCGGCCAGCACGAGCTCGGGCCCCATCGGGAAGTTGGGAATCACTGCTGCCGCGTCGAGACCAGCGGCGTGACGGGACGCGACCCCCGCCGCCGGGGCGCCGCCCTCGGCGAGGATCTCGACGCCAACCGAGCCGTCGACCACGTGGAGCGCGGTCACGATCCAACCATCGGTCACGAACGCCGAACCCCGGATCCAGCCGTCGCAGGTGAGGGCGCGCACGGCCAGGGTGGCCCGCCCTCCTCCCTCCAAACGGGCCCGTTCCTCGACGGTCAGTGTCGGCGTGGCCGATCCCGTCCCGACACCGGGGGCGGCGAGCATCGCCACGACAGCCAACACGCCGACCAGGATCACGATGCCGGCGACGACGCGCCGCCCGACCCGCCACCGATCGACCACCGGCGGCCACGGTACGGGGTTGCCCACGCCTGTCCAATGAGCGACGTTCGTGTCGGGATGGGCCGTTCGGCCCGCCCCGACCGGTCACATCGAGCCCGCCACGGCTCCCCGGGTGGCGGGGACGGCGATGAGCGCTCAGGCCCCGACGGCCGAGCGCACCCGCAGCACGAGCTCCACCAGTCGGCGTTGGGCCTCGGCGTCGAGGACGTCGTACGCCGGCTGGCAGATCACGGTGGTCATGGCCTCGGCCCGGGCCCGGTCCTCGGGTGAGGGCACCGGGTGGGGTGCCGGCCATCCGAACCGCTCGGCTCCGCCGGAGCCGCCCCGTACCGGGTCGGAGAACGACACGATCGCCCCCAACGGCCCAAGGCCGGCGGCCTGCACCGCGCTCAGGTGGGCCCCGCCCCGCAGCTCGCGCAGGACGTTGAGCAGCATCGCCACCTCCCCCGCCGGGTCGTCGGGACGGCTCAGGGCCCGCCAGCCGGCGAAGAGGGCGCCGACCGACGGCTGCGCCGCCTCGGCCACCGTCCTGGTCAGCGTCACCAGATCGGCCAGGTCGCCCTCCTCGATTCCGGCCAGGGACCGGCGGCCCCACGTGGCGGCGGCGCCGGCATAGGCGGCGCTGGCCGCCGCCGGGGTCAGCTCGGGCGGTCGGCCCTCCCAGTGGGCCCGCACCGTGGCGGGGTGCATGAAGCCGAGGGCGGCGGCGGCGATGTCGGCGTCCACGGGACCGAGCACCCCCGCCCGTCCGTTGACCCAGAAACCGAAGCCGTGCAGACCGAGGGCCTCGCCGGCAGCGGCCGTGTGGGGACTCGTCATCCAGGCCCGTCCGATCTCGAGGATGGGCACGGCCGTGGCGTCGATGGTTGCGGTTGTGGTCACCCCGGTGACGATAGTCACGCCCACCACGGCCCGTCGCCGCCGGTGGCGGTGCCCGGGCTTGGGACATCGCGGCCCGCTCGGGCCATCATGGCACCGTCCGACCTCCCCGAGAGAGCAGCATGAGCACGACCGACGGCCCCGATGACGGCATCCACCTCGACCATGTGGCGGTGGCCAGCACCCACGCCTGGGACCAGCTGATCCGTTACGGCTACGAGCTCGGCGGCGAGTGGCTGGGTGGACCGCCGATCGACGATGAGCGAGCGTTCTACTTCTGCCAGGTCGGGTTCGCCGGCGGCACGAAGATCGAGCTGCTCGAGCCCCTGCCGGGTCCCGGCAGCGACTTCCTCCGCCGCTTCCTCGACCGCAATGGTCCCGGACCCCACCACCTGACGTTCAAGGTGCCCGACTTCGACGCCGCCCTCGACGCGGCGTCGGCCGCCGGCTACCCGCCCGTGGGCATCAGCCGGTCCGACGACTGGTGCGAGGCCTTCCTCCACCCCAGGCAGAGCCACGGCATCGTCATCCAGCTCGCCCACCACCGGGACGACCACGACGGCTGGGCCCTCGAGGGCGAGCTCCCACCGGCGCTGCGGACCGAGCCCCCCCTGCTCGTCTCGGTCGACCACCTGGTGGCCGATGTGGACGCCGCCGTCGCCCTTTTCACCGGTCCGTTGGCCATGAACGCAGTGGAGGAACATCATGGACCCGACGGCGACCACGTCGTGCTGTCGTCTGGAGCGTGGCGGCTTCGGCTGGTCCGCCCCCGGCGGGCCGATTGGCAGCACTGGTTGGGCGACCGGTCGGGCCGGCTCCATCAGCTGGTACTGGCCCTCGACGAGCCCGGTTCGGTACGCCGGGCGACCCCGGTGGGCGACGGCCTCTACGTGGTAGCCCCCGAACACAACCTGGGGACGCGCCTCCTCCTCGGGCCCCGCCTCGGCAGCGGTGGGAGCTCGTGAGCGGGCTCGATCCTGAGACACTGCGCTCGGCGCTCGACCCCCATCCGCCGGCCCTGGACGAGCGGGGGGCGGCGGTGGCGGCCGTCTTCCGCCATGAGGGGGGCCGCGCCGAGCTCCTGTTCATCCAGCGGGCCACGTTCGACGGCGACCCGTGGTCGGGGCAGATGGCGTTTCCGGGCGGCCGGATCGAGTTGCACGACAGCGACCGTTTCGCCGCCGCCGAACGGGAGACGAGCGAGGAGCTCTCCCTCGACCTCATGCCCGATCACCGGCTGGGCACCGTGGGAACGGTGGAGGGGGGTCGTCACGCCCGCCGTTCGATCGTCGTGTCGGGTCACGGGTACTGGCTGGAGGGCGATCGGCCGGTCCTGCGACCCAACCGGGAGGTGGCCGCCGCCCTGTGGGTGCCGGTCGATGTCCTCCTCGACCGGGACCGCTACATCGACTACCGCTACCCCACCCGGGGGGACTCGGCGACCTTCCCCGGGATCCAGCTCGACGACCCCCGCCAGGTGATCTGGGGGCTGACGCTGCGAATGCTGGCCAATCTCTTCGACCGACTCGAGCGGCCGTTCCTCATCCGCCCCTGAGCGAGCGTGCAGGGAACCGACCTCGATGGTGGGGCGACAAAGGACATCGAGGTCGGTTCCCTGCGTTCCGGAGACCGTGGCCGTCCGGAGACCGTGGGCTCAGCCGCCGTGGTGGGGACCGCCGGCCGGGTGGCAGTAGGCGGCGGCCGTGGCGTTGGCGACGGTGCCGCCACCGGGGCACAGCTCCTCATGGAGCTGGATGGCCGGGACCTTGCTGGGGCCGGTGTACTGCTCCCGGTACTTGAGGGCGGGCCCGTCGACGGGGTTGCTCCCGTTGGGTCCACCGTCGGTGAGGTACCCGAAGCCACAGCCGCTGGCGCTCGACGACTTGTGGTTGACGCAGTTGTCGATCCACAGCTGGTTGGTGGCCTTGTGCCAGCCGGTCCACCAGTCGGCGTGGACGGTGGTGCCACCGGGTGCGCTCAGCGTCCTCGTGGTCGGGTCGACGTCGGAGGCCAGGTACCAGTCCTTGGTGTTCTCGCCGATCTCGACCTTGTAGTTGATGAAGTACTCGAGGTTGACCAGGGTGCGGTTGAACTCACCGGTGCACTGGCTCCCGTACCAGCTGCCGTTCGCCGGCCGGTGGAAGTTGTCGGGGTTCGACGCGTCCTTGCCGTTCCAGCACTGGGGGAACTTGACGTTCATCTCCAACACCACGTGGGGGTCATCTCGCACCCCGTAGAGGTTCAGGAAGCGGTTCCCGTCGCAGGCGGGCATGGTGTTCGCCACGGGATTGGCCTCGCCCGACCACTGATCGGAGCAGACGAAGTTGAACTTGCCGGCGGCACCGCCGGTGGCACCGTCGATCGTGTTGATGTTGTCCGTGGCGATCATGGCCGCCCCGTCGGGGAAGACCTCGGCCTTGCCGTTGGCCTGGCCTTCGCCCTTGTAGTAGACGACGACCCGCTCCGGGATGCGGACGTTGCCGTTCCCGTCGAACATGGCCGGGGCCCAGTAGCCCGTCCGGTTCAGCTCCTGGCCATTACAGGTGCTGCTTCCCGAGTCGAGCAGCGAATCGGCGGTGGTGTAGGCGTTGACGTCGGTGTTGCCGAAGAACATGTGGAGATGCGACGCCCCGGGCTGTCCGGGGTAGATGAGCGGATCGTCGTAGGCGAAGTGGGAGAACTCGCAACCGGCCCGGAACTGGCCACCGGTCGGCACCGGGAACGATTGCTCGGGGTTACCGCCCGGGTTGTTCAGGTACTCCGAGCGGGGCCCGTAGTGGTTCGACGGCACCAGCTCGCTGGAGGGCGTGTCCCGCCACGGGCTGTCGTCGTGATTGCGGTTGCGCACGGTCTGCTTCATGATCATCGCCAGATTGCCGGAGTGATCTCCACCCGGGGCGGCGGTGGCGCCACCGGCCACGGCCGCATGGTCCTGACCGGCCAAGTCGTCCGTGGCCGCGGCGTCGACCCCGGCGGCATCGCCCTCGACCGACCCGGCCGCCGCCGTTGTACCGTCGGTGGCCGAAGGACTCGGCAGCCCGGGGACGCCGGTCGTCGAGGTGGCGCCGTCGGTGGCGAGCCGCTCGCCGCTGATCGTGTCGGGGTCGCCGGCGGCGCCGTCGTCGAACGTGGTCGGGGTGGCGTCCTCGGTCGTTGTCTCGGAGCTCCGGTTGGTGCCGATGAGAGCGGCCGCCACCAGCACGACGGCGGCGGCGGCCAGGGCCAGCCGCACCGGGAGACCACGCCGGAGCGCGGCAAGGCCGAGGCGACGTTGGCGCGGCCGACGGTCATCCCAGAACTCGACGTCGTAGGCCACCTCCGGCTCGACCTCACCGTCGACCCACTCACCGTCGACCCGGCGATCGTCGCCCCACCCGTCGTCGACCCGGCGATCGTCGACCCTCTGACCCTCGGGTCCGGCATGATCGGCCCGTCCGGCATAGCCGGCGAGGACGCCGATCGCCGAGCGGTGGGCGGGGAGGGCGTAGCGCCCGGCGGGTCCCGCCGCCCGGCGGTCGTGGCCGGTCTCGGCCGCCACCTCGTCGTACCAGCGGCTCGGTACGAGGTCGTCCTCCCGCTGGCCGGCGACGGCACGCGCCGCCCCTCGCTGTTTTCCGTTCTCCGATGTGGATGCGACCACAGATATCCCGTCGGTCCTGCTGGGAGACGCCGCCACCGCGGTCGATACGAGCCATGGCCCGCGTCGACCCCTCAGTGCGACGTTCCGCCTTCTCTCACCGGACGGCCTGTTTCAGAACCACCCGGGTCTACCTGCCCGGCCTGCAACGTAGTTGTAACAGTGGCGGAAGGCAAGAGCACCCTAACAATAATCCCGCCACCTCGGCAAAGATCGCCTGATGACGTTCATTGGACAAGGATGTGATTTGAGGACGAAGACGAGCGGGCCGTTGCCGATCCTTCGTCAGATGACGGACGGATGACAACGCGGGTCCGGTTCGTCGACGCCGACCCGTCGACTCGGCCCGGCCGGGGCATCAGCCCTCGATCGTGATGGTGATCACGGGCAGGGCGTAGGCGCGCTTGACCCGGCTGGGGAGATCCATGCGGAGCCAGCGGGAGACGCCGGAGGCGAGGGTGGAGATGATGATCTCGTCGAAGCTGGCCCGCTCCATCACGTGGGCGATCGCCTGGAACGGATCGGAGGCACCGACCTCACTGGTGTAGACGACCCCCAATCGGTCGAGCCGGTCGGTGAAGGTGGCCAGTCGGGCCTCGGCGTCGAGATGATCCTGAGCGATGGCCTCGTCGAGCCCGACGACGTCGACCACGGCGTAGCCCGACAGCGGATCGCCCGCCACCGCCGTCAGCTGGCGGGTCTCGCGCGATCGGGTGGCGGGTACGAGGATGTGGAACTCGGACGGGGCGGACGCCGCCCGCTCCGCCACCAGCATCGGGATGCGGTCGCCGGCCAACGTCTGGTTGGCCACGATGAGGTAGCGCTGGACCGTGACCGGACGCTCGCCGTGATCACCGTCGATGCGCGTCCGGTCGAGCTGGAACGACAGCTCGAGCTCGAGCCGGTAGAGGGCGACGGCACCGTGGCGCACGATGGTGTCGGCGTCGGTGACGCGGGCGTGATGGAGCGTCGTGATGGTCTTCGCCGCCTCCGCCACCCCGTTGCGGGCCGCGTCCTCCCACGATCGGTCGGAGGTGCCGATGAGGCGGATCACCCGGTAGGTGTGCTCGCTCTCGGCCCCGGCGGGGGCCGTCGCCTCGTCGCTCATGTCAGTCGAGGACGGTCTCGTGCTTGAACGAGAGCCTGACCTTCGATCGGAACAGTACGACCTCGCCGTTCTCCACGGTCACGTCCTGCTCGATGACACGGGCCACCCGCAGGTCGCTCTGGGACCTGGCCGCCTCGGCGACGGCGTTGGCCGTCGCCCGCTCCCACGACTCTGCGCTCGTGCCGATCAGCTCGATGACGTTGTACACGCTCTCGGTCATGGCGGAACCCTAGCCGTTGGCATCGGCTGGGACCGTGGTGACCCGGAAAGCTACGCTGGAAAGAGGAGTCGCCGATCGACCAGTGGGGGAGACGCCCCCCAGGCCACCGGGAGGACCACGAATGCACAGCGATCCCGTCACCGACTGGGCCAACGACTACGACGTCGCCCACCCCGACTACCAGACCGCGCCCTATCCCATCTGGGACGAGCTGCGTCAGCGGTGCCCGGTCGCCCACACCGAGCGGCGGGGCGGCTCGCTCCTGCCCACCACCTGGGACACGATCGCCGCCGTCGCCCACGACACCGAGAACTTCACCTCGCGCGACATCGGGGTCCTGCCGCCACCGGCCGAGGCCGCCACCCTGCTGGTGGCGCCCCCGATCACCTCCGATCCGCCCTTCCACACCGACGCCCGGCGCCTGCTCCTGCCCTCGTTCAGCCCTCGGGCGGTGGAGCGCCTGGAGGCGAAGACCCGCTCGATCGCCGACGAGCTGCTGGATGCGATCGCCGGCGGTACCACGGCGGATGCCGCCGGCGACTACGCCCAACACATCCCCGTTCGGGTCATCGCCCACATGCTCGGCATCCCGGAGTCCGACGAGGCGATGTTCACCGACTGGGCCATCGACATCTTCCAGAACGCGCCCGACGACCCGGCCGCCTCCCGGGCCACGACCAAGGCCATTCTCGCCTACTTCGGAGAGCAGGTGGCCCAGCGGCGGCAAGAGCCGGGCGAGGACCTGATCAGCGAGCTGCTCCGGGCCGACCTGGGTGGCGCCCCGCTCACCGACAAGCATCTCCTCGGCACGTGCTTCCTCCTCCTCATGGCCGGCATCGACACCACCTGGAGCTCGATCGGAGCCAGCCTCTGGCATCTCGCCACCCACCCCCATGACCGCGACCGTCTCGTGGCAGAGCCCGACCTGCTGCCGACCGCCATCGAGGAGTTCCTCCGGGCCTACGCACCGGTGACGATGGCCCGCATCGCGTCGAGGGACACCGAGGTCGGGGGCTGCCCAGTGCACGCCGGCGATCGGGTCCTGCTGCCCTTCCCCGCCGGCAATCGCGATCCGGAGAAGTTCGAACGGGCCGATGAGGTGCTCATCGACCGCACCCGCAACCGCCATTTCGCCTTCGGTATCGGGATCCACCGGTGCCTCGGCTCGAATCTGGCCCGCATGGAGCTCCAGGTGGCCATCGGAGCCTGGTTGGAGCGCTTCCCTCGCTTCGAGCTGCTTCCCGACGCCGAGGTCCGTTGGTCGGGCACGCAGGTCCGGGGGCCGCGGGAGGTACCGGTCCGCCTCCGCTGACACCACCATCGGCGGCGGCCCCCGGCTCGCGCCGGCCGTCCCTCATTCATCGTCGCGATCCACCGTCGTCCCCTGGCTGCAGGTGCACGGCTGTCGACCACGCGGGATACTGTTGGGCAGGGCTTTCAAGCGATCCGTGTTTCGGCGCGGTCGGCGGCGATGAAGGACAAGGATGGACATGGAGGCGGGTCTCGAACGAGAGACCCCGGGTGACGCCACGAGTGGCGCGAGCGGGCGACTGCCATCGTCGTTGCGCCCCCGCTTCAACTTCGCCATCGTGGCCGTCGCCCTGGTTCCGGTGGTGTTGGTCGGTGCCCTGGCCGCCCTGCTGACCGGCCGGCTGGCCGAGCCCGGGGCCGGCGGTCCGACGATCACGGCCGTGGCGGCCGAGCGAGAAGAACGGGCCCGGCTCACCGCCGACGCCGTGGCCCGTCTCTTCCACGAACGACTGGCCGACGCCGCCGACGTCGCCGACGAGGACGCGGTGACGGCGGCCGTCACCGCCACCTACGAGGAGGTCGACGAGATAGCCGACTGGCCGACCAGCCTCGTCGACTCCCGGTTCGCCCCCACCCACGTGCTCGACTCGTCGGGGGCGACGGCCCGCTTCCTCCAGCGTCACATCGACGCCGACCCGGGCCTGACGACCTTCGTGCTGACCGAGGCCAATGGGTTCACGGTTGCCGCCAGCACCACCACCGATCGCTTCGCCAACGGTGACGAGGGGTGGTGGCAGGGGGCCTGGACGGCCGGGGCCCATGTCGGCCCGGTCATCGGCGACGGCGACGATGCCCACGTCCTGCTGGCGGTCCGGGTCGACAGCCCGTCGGGCCCGCCGGCCGGCGTCCTCACCGCTCGCCTCGACACCGCCCACGTGCAGCAGCTCGTCGATGGCGCGTCCGACGACGGGGCATCGATCGATGTGACGGTCGTGGGACCCGACGACGTCATCGTCGCCGAGACGGGGTCCGACCACGACGGGTCGCGGATCGGCACCACCGACACCCTGGCCGGCGCCGTGGCCGAGGCCGTGGCCGCAGCGTCGGCCGGCCCGCCCGGGCCGGGCTCGGTCGTCGTCGACGACACGGTCGTCGGGTTCGCCCGGGTGTCGCTCGGCGACGGTGGAGCGTCGGGGGGCGGCTCGATCGTCGTCGTCAGCCAGCCCCTGACCGCCGCCCTGGCCCCGTTCGGCAGCGATGGCGGCCAGTCCGGTGCCGCTCGGTCGCTGTCGCGCTGGCTGTGGCTGCTCACCGCCCTGGTAGGGCTCGTGGCGGCCGGATCGGCGGTGGCGGCGGCCCGGACCTCGGAGCGGCGACTGGCCCTGCCCCTCATCCCCCGGCGGGACGGCGACGACCACCGTCTCGACGACGACGGACACCCGCCCGCCCCCGGCGACGCTGGGGGCGGCGCGGTCTGGCGCAACCAGGACGTCGCCGCCGTCCTCCTCGACCTGGGACGCCGGAACCAGCAGCTGATCGGCCGCCAGCTCCGCTACATCGAGGAGCTGGAGCGGTCGGAGTCCGATCCCGACACCCTGGCCCACCTCTTCGCCCTCGACCAGATGGCAACCCGGCTCCGCCGCAACGCCGAGAGCCTCCTCGTGTTGGCCGGTGAGGAGTCGCCCCGGAGGGGATCCGTGGCCCGGCCCGTCGAGGACGTCGTGCGGGCCGCCGCCGGCGAGGTCGAGGACTACGCCCGGGTCGAACTCGGCGAGTTCGATCCCCTGCACTTCCGCCCGCACGTGATCGGCGACCTCACCCATCTCGTGGCCGAGCTGATCGAGAACGCCGCCAACTTCTCGCCGCCCACGTCGAGGGTGATCGTGTCGGGCTACCGCAACGGCGGGGTATACACCCTGACCGTGCACGACGAGGGTGTCGGGATGTCGCCCGCCCAGTTCGCCGAGGCCAACGGTCGCATCGCCGACCCGGCCACCATGACGGCGGGCTCGACACCGTTCCTCGGCCTCTTCGTCGTCGGCCGTCTGGCCGCCCGTCACGGCGTCATCGTCCACCTCGACGCCGGCCCCGACGGGTCCGGCGTCACCGCCACCGTCGCCCTGCCCACCACCTGCGAGGCCGCCATCACCTCGCCCGCCGACGACGCGATCGGCAGCCGCGTCCCTCCGCTGCGCCCGGCCACCGGCGCCGCCGTCCCAACCGCCGACGCTGGGCCCGCCCCCGCCGGGCGGGGATCCCCTCCCCCGCTGCACCGGCGCCCGGCACCGACCCAACCGGTCGGAGCCGGGGTCGGAACACCGATCGAGGCCGGGTTCACGGGCGACGACGAGACGAGTGGACTCCCGATCCCCCCGTTCCGGGCCCGGGAGTCGAAGATCGGCGGTGGCCCCCGAACCGACGGCTTCAGCGTGCGACGGCGGGTCCGACGAGCCTCGCTCCCGGCGCCCAGCCGCCCCGGAGCGGCGACCGACGGGAGGAGCAACGGGCCGGCGGCCGGCATCGCCCGGGCCGAGGATGTGAGAGACACGCTCATCCGCTTCACCGGGGCGGTCGCCGCCGCCCGACGCTCCGCTGAGATGTCGCCGGCACCCGGCGATGCAGCAGCAGTGGTCGACCCCGAACGGCCGGCGCCGACGGGCGCGGTGCCCGCCGGCACCAACGACCTGGCCGGCCCCCCCGTCCCCGACGCTCGGTTCGGTCGGGAGGAGGTGTGACACGATGACCGGCGGCCAGGGCGCCGACGGCACCGGCGATCGGCCGACGGGCGACCTCGGCTGGCTGCTCACGAACTTCGCTCGCCGCACCGTCGGTGTCACCGAGGCGGTGGCCGTCAGCTCCGATGGTTTCGTCCTGGCCAGCTCCACCGGGGCCGAGACACGTGGCATCGATCACTTCGCCGCCATCATCTCGGGGCTGACCAGCCTCACCAGGGGCGCGGCCGAGCTGTACGACCTCGACGACGTGCGCCAGGTGGTGGTGGAGATGGGCCGCGGCTACCTGTTCGTGATGTCCGTCGACGACGGTTCGACGGTCGGGGTGCTGGCCGACGCCGGCTGTGACGTCGGTTCGGTCGGCTACGAGATGGCGTTGCTCATCGCCCGGGTCGGGGCGGTGTTGACGCCGGACCTCATCGACGAGCTCAAGCACGCCCTGACCCTCGACGAACAATGATCGACACCGCCGTGACCGCCATCCCGACACCACGGTCCGAGCGACCCGACACGAGCGACGCCAGCGACCCGGGCCCATGAGTGACGACGACACGAACCTCGTCCGCCCCTACCTGATCACCGGCGGAAGGACCCGGGCCACCAGCGCCGAGCTGTCCATCGAGACGATCGTGACCACGGCCGACAAGTGCCCGGTCGACGACCTCGGCCTCGAGCGGCGCCGGATCGCCGAACTGTGTCACGAACCCCGGTCGATCGCCGAGGTTGCGGGCCGGCTCGACGTTCCCCTGGCAGTGGCCCGGATCCTCGTGTCGGAACTGGCCGCCGGCGGCTTCGTCGTCGCCCACGGCACGGTGTCCGACCAGGACGTGACACTGCTGGAGGAGCTGATCGAGGGGATCCGGGGGCTGTGACCGACCTCATCGCCCGCCGGGGGCCGGTTGCGGCCAAGGTCATCGTCTCCGGCCCGTTCGGCGTCGGTAAGACGACGCTGATCGGCACCATCTCCGAGATCACCCCGCTGCGGACCGAGGCGGCGATGACGACCGCCAGCTTCGCTGTCGACGACCGAGAGTTCCTTCCCGGAAAGCGTTCGACCACCGTCGCCCTCGACTTCGGGCGGGTCACGATCAGCGACACGCTTCGTCTGTATCTGTTCGGCACGCCGGGCCAGGACCGCTTCGGCTTCCTGTGGGACGACCTGGTACGGGGGGCGCTGGGAGCGGTGGTGGTGGCCGACACCCGCCGCCTCGAGGACGCCTACCCCGCCCTCGACTACTACGAGGATCGGGCGATCCCCTTCATCGTGGCGGTCAACCAGTTCGCCGACGGCCCCCGCCATCGACTCGACCAGGTCCGCTCCGCCCTCAACGTGGAGGACGGGGTGCCGATCGTCCGCTTCGACGCCCGCGACCGGGATTCGGTCAAGGAGGTGCTGATCCGGCTCCTCGATCTGCTCCTCGTCCGCAGCCGGGGCGACCTGCGGGTGGTCCCCCCGCCGCCTCCCGGCACCTGACGGCCCGTCGTTCAGTCGAGCACCGCCAGGGCCGTCCCGCACTCCCGACAGCGGATCACGGTCACCTCCCTCACCTCGCCGGGACCCTCGACGTCGGCGTGCTCCCACCGCAGGCCATCGGACGGATGGGGGCAGCCGGCCCTCGGGGACGCGCCGGCGGGCAGCCCCAAGGAGGAGGGCGAAACGGGTCCGGCGGTGGGCATGGCGATGGCCATGTCCCTGCGTCCCGGCAGCGCGGCCCGCACGTCGCCCAGGACTCCGGTGAGTTCCCCGAAATGGGAGGCCACGATCTGCGCCGCCACACCCTCACCCTCCCGGAGGAGGGCGGCCAGGATGTGGCCGGCCACGATGACCCGATGGCCCAGTTGGAGGGCCTCCCGCAACGAGAGCTCCAGCACGGCCTTGGCCCGAGGAGTGAACGGCACGGGGTCGGGCGTCGGCTGGTCGCCCCGACCGAGGGCGGCCTCCACATCGGCCCGGGCCCGATCGAGGGTCAGACCCCCGGCCACGAGCAGGTCGACCGGGGTGGCGGCGGCCGACGGGTCGGCGACCGCCCGGTCGGCGAGCAGTCCGGGGAGGAGGTGTTCGGTGCCGATCCAGCCATGATCGAGCAGGCGTGCCTCCTCCTGGGCCAGAACCACGACGCGCCGGGCTCCGTCGCTGAAGCTCTCGAACATCACCCGAGTCTAGAGCCGGTCCCCTCTGCGGTCGGATGGCGGCGCCGACGGAGGGGCCATCGCCGGGGCGACGACGCTCATGTGGCCACATCGACGAGCGCCGGTCGGCGGGTCGCCACGTCGCGGGCCAACCACATCCCCACGGCCACGAGCACCACCATGACGACGGCGGCCGAGGCGTAGGCCGTCGTCCGCCCCCACTGTTCGTAGACCCCGCCGGTCACGACCGCCATGATCCCCGCCAGGAGTGCCTGGCCGGCCCCCAGCACCCCCTGGGCGCCGGCCTGGCGGCCCGGTGGGGCGGTCATCCCCACCGCCACCCCACCGGCGGCGAAGGTCAACCCATCGGTCACGGCATGGCCCATGGCCACCGCGACGATCCACCCACCGGTCGGTACGAGCCCGTAGATGGTCATGAAGACCGCAGCGGCCAGCAGGCCAACGGCGGCGACCCGGAACGGACCGACCGTCTGGGCCAGGGTGCCACCGACGGGGCCGAGGACGACGAGGGGGATGGCGAAGAGCGTGATGCCGAGATTGGCCAACCAGTCGACGGTTCCCAGGTCCTCGTGGACGACGTCCCACAGGGCATCGAAGGCGCCGATCATCAGGAATCCGGTGGACCCGAGCACCACGGCGCCGAGGAACGTCCGGCTCGAGAGGAGGTCGATGGCCAGGCGGGGGCTCGGCTCCCCGCCGGACTCCGCTCCCCGGGCCACGGGTAACGTCACCACCACCACCACCAGCGACAGACCCCCGATCACGAAGAACGGGGCGGCCAGGCCGAACGGGCCGACGAGGACGGCGGAGACGGCGGGACCGAGGGCGAAACCGAAGACGTCGGCCGCCAGGAGCCGGCCCAGGTTGCGGCCGAGATGGGCCGGTGCGGCCACCACGACGATCCGGCGTATCGCCGGGCTGGCGGTGCCGATGGCCAGACCGGAGATGATCCGCCCGGCGAGGATGGTGGGGGTGTCGTCGCCCAGGCCCATCATGGCCAGGCCGACGACGTTGGCCAGCACCCCGCCGACCACGAGCCGGCGGGCGAAGCCGCGATCACCGAGCGGGGCGATCAGCATTTGGGACACGAACCCTGCGATGAAGCCGATGCCGATGATGAGACCGATCATCGACTCGCTGATGCCGTAGGCGGTCCGGTAGTCGCCGACCACGGTGAACAGCACACCGTAACCGGCGGCCAGGCACGCCGAGAGGGCGCTGAAACCCCAGAGCATGCGATCGACGGCACGGTCGGTGTCGATTCGGGGGCTGAGGCGACGGGCGGCACGCACCCGGCGCACCCTACTTCCGCCCGTCGCTACGGCCGCAACCGCCCCGGTCCCCGAACGATCGCCGAACCCCCTCCCGGTCGAGGCCACCACGGCCGGGAGGGGGTCCGTCAGATGCAACGGAGACCAACACCTCGTTGTCCCGTCCCCGCCACTCGTGGTGAGCGTCCATCACCGTTGTCGTGAGTGGAGAAGGGGGATCAGGCCCCGGGTGTTAGATGGCCAGGTCCCTGGTGTTGTAGTCGCGGATCCAGCGGTCCCAGGTCTCGTCGTCGAGGACGAACTCGTGCTCGCGGCCGGTGAAGGGCTCGTAACGGAACGGCTGCTCGTCGGGAAACCGCTGGTGGCGGGCGCTGATGGCCACCTGGATGACGGCGGAGCGGTCGTGCCCCCGCCGCTCGTCGTACACCGGGCCCGGCTTCCAGTCGACGTCGTCACCCTTGAGGGCCAGTTTGCCCCTCACCCCCAGCACGGATGTCCGCCGGTGGAAGCCGAAGGTGAGCGACACCCGGATATCGGGCGAGGAGTTGGCGAACGAGCCGTGCAGGGTCTGGCGGTTGACCACCGTCACGTCGCCCGGCTGGCACAGGAGCGGAATGGCGTCGGGCAGCATCGTCGACCCCCCGTTGGCCGCCACCCGCCCCCTGATGTCGACCTTGCCCTCGGCGTGGGTCCCCGGCACGACCCACAGGGCGTTGGCCGCCGTCGTCTCGTAGAGCTGGACCTGGAAGTTGAACCCGTGGATGCCCTCGTCCCACGCCGGGTTGTCCCAGTGGGTGACCCCGTCCTGGTGCCACGCCACCGAGCCGCCCAGGCCCGGCTGTTTGACGAAGATGGCGTCGTTGTAGGGCACGAAGTCGGCACCGTTGATCGCTTCGGCGATGGCCAGCAGGTGAGGATGGCCGTAGACCCGTAACCCCGAGCCCGACGGCATGGCTTGGCACATCCCGAACATCAGGTACGGCACCATCTCGGGGGCGTCGGTGTCGGGCACCGGCTCGTCCATCTTCTCCTCGTGCCGCCCGCCTAGGGCCCGGGTGCCACCCCACGGGTCCGACAGGGGACGGATGAGGAGGTACGGCTCGACGGCAAGATCCCGCCCCAGCGCCGGACGGCCCCTGGCGTCGAGGGCGGCCCCCGTGCGCACCGGGGCCCGGTCGATCATCTCGGCGGCGTCGGCCCGCAGCTCGTCCAACTCCTCGGCCCCCACGACGCCCTCGAACACGTAGAACCCCCGGCGCCGGTAGGCGGCCACGATGTCGGGATCGAGCTTGCCGTCGGGCCCGAAACGTACCGGGCCGCGGTTGCCGGCGGACCGGGCGGCCCGCTCCCGCTCGGCGAGGTACGCCGCCATGGCAGCGGCGTGGTCCTGGCGGGACACGCCATCGGCCTGCTCGGCGTCGACCACGGTCATGACACACCCCCCTGCCCTTGGCGCTCTGCGCCCGACATTACCAGGGGCCGGTCGGGGTCCGGAAGTCCGGGCCCCGAAGCGTGGGCCTCGTCGAGTGTCACCAGGTGTCGACCATCGGCCGCTTCTTGCCGGTCCGGGGGGCCGGCCGGGGGGCGGTACGGAGGGCCATCATGATCCAGGCCCGACTCTCGGCGGGATCGATCACGTCGTCGATTTCGAAGTAAGTGCCGGTGTTGACGGCCCGTCCGTTGTCGTACAGGCGGGCCACCCGCTTCTCGTAGGCGGCGAGCCGCTCGGCCGGGTCCTCGATGGCTTCGAGCTCGTGGCGGTAGCCCAGCTTGACGAACCCCTCGAGGCCCATACCGCCGAACTCACCCGTCGGCCACGACACGGTGAACGTCGTTGCCTTGAACGAGCCGCCGGCCATGGCCTGGGCCCCCAGTCCGTAGCCCTTGCGGATGACGATCGTCATGGCCGGCACGTCGATGCTGGCCGAGGTGACGAACATGCGGGCGGCGTGGCGCACCGTGGCCTCGTACTCGGCCTGCGGCCCCACCATGATCCCGGGGGTGTCGCACAGGAACAGCAGGGGGATGTCGTGGGCGTCGCACAGCTGCATGAACCTCGCCCCCTTGTCGCCGCCGTCGGCGTCGACGGCGCCGGCCAGGTGATGGGGGTTGTTGGCAACGATCCCGATCGGGCGGCCCTCGACCCGGGCCAGGGCCGTGATCACGCCGTGGCCCCAGTGGGGCCGCAGCTCGAGCACGCTGTCGACGTCGCACAACGACTCGATGATCTGGCGCATGTCGTAGACCCGTTTGCGGTTCTCCGGAACGAGATGGCGCAGCGTCCGCTGGTCGGCGACCTCCCAGTCGTCGACCGGCCCCTGGAAGTAGCCGAGATACTTCTTCGCCGCCTCGGTCGCCTCCTCCTCGTCTCGCACCAACACGTCGATGACGCCGTTGGGGGCCTGGACTTCGACCGGGCCGATCTCCTCGGGCTTGAAGATCCCGAGGCCCCCACCCTCGACCATGGCCGGGCCGCCCACCCCGATGTTCGAACCCTCGGTGGCGATGATCACGTCGCAGCAGCCGAGCAGGACTGCGTTGCCGGCGAAGCACCGGCCGTTCGTGATCCCCACCAGCGGGACCAGGCCCGACAGCTGGGCGAACAGGGTGAAGGCCATGCAGTCGAGACCCGATCCCCCAATCCCGTCGGTGTCGCCGGGACGGCCCCCGCCCCCCTCGGCGTAGAGCACGACGGGGAGGCGGTTGTGGGCCGCGATCTCGAACAGGCGGTCCTTCTTGCGGTGGTTCTGACCGCCCTGGGTCCCGGCCAGCACCATGTAGTCGTACGACATGACCACGGTCTGGGCCCGCTCCTCGTCGAAGAGGTCGCCGTTGATGCTGGCGATGCCGGCAACCATGCCGTCGCCCGACGTGTTCTCCAGCAGGTCCTGGAAGTCGCGCCGGCGGCGCTGAGGTGCCACCATCAGCCGCCCGTACTCGACGAAGGTGCCCTCGTCGACGAGCTGGGCCAGGTTCTCCCGAGCCGTGCGGTTGCCCCGGCCGTGCCGCTTGGCCACCGCCTCGGGCCGGTTCTCGTCGAGCCCGTAGGCCCGGCGCTCGAACAGCTGCTCCAGGTCGGAGCGGACCAGCTCGAGGTCCATCCCGGCCGCCACCTCCTCCCCCACCACGTCGACCTCGGCCTCCTCCACGAACACCAGGGGATGTCCCTCGAAGACGGTGTCGCCGACCGCCACCGGGATCTGGCGCACGATGCCGGCCCGATCGGCCCGGACCTCGTGCTCCATCTTCATGGCCTCCATGACCAGCACCTGGGTACCGGCGGCGACCTGGTCGCCCTCCGTCACGTTGACGGCGACGATCGTGCCCTGCAGCGGGGCCTCGATGCCGATCGTGCCCCCCGGTCCCACCACCGACGACGACGCCGCCACGGGGGTCGGGGGCGGCGGAGCGGCGACCAGAGCCGCCGCCGTCGCCGACCCGTCGATGGCGCCGTGGGTCAGCACGGCGAGGGGGTCGGAGGTGTCGACCCGGGCCCCGGCCAGACCGGCGGCGGGACCGGCGCCGTTGCTCGCTGGCGCCGGGGCGGCGAAGAAGCGCTGATCGAGCGCCAGGGCGGCCTCCACCAGCTCGGGGGCGTGATCGGCGATGAAGGAGGTGGTCACGTCGTTGGCCAGCACCTCCGGCCGGTCGAGCAGGGCCTGAAGGAACCCGATGTTGGTGGCGACCCCGTCGATGCGGAACTCGGCCAGCGCCCGCCGGGTCCGGGCCACGGCGTCGCCATAGTGGGGCCCGGGGGCGTGACCCACCACCTTGGCCAGGAGCGAGTCGTAGGCCGGGCTCGTCGTGTAGCCGGTGTAGCCGTAGGTGTCGGTGCGCACCCCGGGACCGCTCGGGGCCTCGAAGGCGGTCAGCGTTCCCCCGCTGGGCCGGGCCGTACCGTCGGCGGTCATCGTCTCGGTGTTGACCCTCACCTGCACCGCATATCCCCGGGGCGCCGGGACCCGGTCGGCGTCGAGGCCGACGTCGGCCAGCCGGGCCCCGCCCGCCAGCCGGAGCTGGGCCTGGACCAGATCGATGCCGGTGACGGCCTCGGTGACGGTGTGCTCGACCTGGAGTCGGGCGTTGGTCTCCATGTAGGCGACCCGGCCCGGGTCGTCGGCGTCGACGAGGAACTCCCACGTGCCGAGCGACCGGTAGCCGGTCTCGGCCGCCATCGCCACCGCCGCCTCGGTCAGGGTCCAGCGGGTGGCGTCGGCCAGGGTGGGGCTGGGGGCGACCTCCACCACCTTCTGGTTCTGACGCTGCAGGGTGCACTCGCGTTCGCCGAGATGGCTCACCGAGTCCCCATCGCCCACGATCTGGATCTCGACGTGGCGGGCTCGGCTGATGAGGGCCTCGACGAACACGGCCGAGTTGCCGAAGGCGGCCCCGGCCTCGCTCCGGCTCCGCTCGTAGGCGGCGGCCACGTCGTCGCCGGCCCTGACCGGGCGCATCCCCCGCCCCCCGCCACCGGCGACGGCCTTGATCATCATCGCCCCGTGCTCGGCCAGGAACGACTCGGCCTGTTCGAGCGACGTGTCGCCCGTGGTCCCGGGGGCGAGCGGGACCCCCAGGCGGGCGGCCAGGGCCCGGGCCGCCGTCTTGTCCCCGAAGATCTCGAGCTGACCGGCGGTGGGGCCGACGAAGGTGACCCCGGCCCCGTCGCAGGCCCGGGCCAGGGTGGGATGCTCGGCCAGGAAACCGTAGCCGGGATGGAGGGCGTCGCATGCGTGGTCGGTGGCCGCCCGCACGATCCCGGCGACGTCGAGGTAGGCGGCGGCACCGCGTCCACCGAGGGCGACGACCTCGTCGGCCAGGCGGGTGTGCAGCGAACCGAGGTCGTCCTCGGCCGCCACCGCCACCGTCTCCATTCCCAGCTCCCGGGCGGCCCGGAGGATCCGGATGGCGATCTCGCCCCGGTTCGCCACCAGCAGCTTGCTCACGGTCATTCGATGTCGTCCTTTGCTCGCATGGCTCTCGTATCGGTCGGATAGGGGACGGCTACGACGCCGCTCAGGTGTCCATGGCCCCGGACGGGTCGGCTCCCTGGCGCAGGAAGCGGCGGAGCTGGCGGTCGTGACGGGTCATGGCTCCGGCCCGAGCGGGCTCCCACGGCGCCCACCGGGACGGACCAGTGCCCTCGGGTCGGTCGCCCATCACGGTCGCCCGTTGGATGACCCGCTCGCCCTCGAAGTCGTTGAGCACGCTGTGCTGGGTGCAGCGGTTGTCCCAGATGGCGATCGTCCCCTCGGTCCAGCGGTAGCGGACCGTGAACCGGGGTTGGGTCACCCACGAGGTCAACAGGCCGAGGAGGGCCTCGCTCTCGGTGTGGCTCACCTCGACGATGCGGCGGGTGAAGTGCTGATTGACGTACAGGGCCCGGCGGCCGGTCACCGGGTGGACCCGGACGACCGGGTGGATGGCCATCCGGTCGCTCCGGTCGTGGGGGTGTGCGTCGTGGAGGGCGGTCAGGCCGTCGCAAAGCTCCCGGAGCGGGGGCGACAGCTCGTCGTAGGCCTGGCACAGGTTGGTCCACTGGGTATCGCCGCCGACGGGGGGGCAGGTCACCATGTTCAGTACCGACATCACCGACGGTGACTCGAGGAACGTGAGATCGGTGTGCCACTCGTCGGCGATGCCGCCCGACGAGGCCGCCAGCTCGAAGATCTCCGGATGGTCGAGCGTCGGGTTCCGGAGGTTGGGGTGGGCTTCCAGCGGGCCGAAGTGGCGGGCCAGGGCCACGTGCTCGTCGAGCGTCAGGTGCTGACCCGGGAAGAAGAGCACCTGGTGGCGCAGCAGGAGCTCCTCCACCAGAGCCGACCCGACGTCGCCGGCCGAGGCGAGGTCGATCCCCCGCACCTCCGCTCCGAGGGCGGCGGCCAGGGGTGTCACGTCGACCTCGAGGCCGGTGGTCTCGTCGCTGATGGTGGTCATGATGCGGCTCCTCGTCGTCGTCCCCGGGCCGGAGGTCGCCACCGGCCGGGCGGGTAGGCCCTGCCCGCCACACTAGGGAGGTGGCAGCCCGGGGCCGCAAGTTCGCCGACGGCGTCGACACCCCGCCGTCTCCGCCTCCCTCCACGGTACCGACGCGAGGTCGCCCGTGACCCGTGGTTCGTGTATACAGGATTGTCGTCGCTTCCCGGTGGCGGTGACGGCACGGGCCGGGCCCCTTCCCGGCGCGGGCAGACCGGAGCTGGCCATGATCCTCGACAGGTTGACGAGGTGGCGGGAACGATCGACGACGACCGGCGACCCGTTCGTGAAGGCGCTCCGTCGTCACCTCCCGGCCGACCGGATCCGGACCGACGGCGCCCATCGGGCACTGCTCAGCCACGACGCCTCGGTCTTCGACGACGGCAACTCGGGACCCGTCTGCTACCCGGAGTCGACCGACGAGGTGGCCACGATCGTGCGGCTGGCCGCCGACCATGGGCGCAACGTGGTGCCCCGGGGTGCGGGCACCGGCCTCGCCGGGGGCGCCATCCCTCTCGGGGCACCGGTCGTGGTGGCCGTGACGCGGATGAACCGCGTGCTGGAGGTCGACACCATCAACCGGGTGGCGTGGGTCGAGCCGGGCGTGGTCAACCTCGACCTCACCCGGCACCTGGCACCGATGGGATTCCACTTCGCCCCCGACCCGTCGAGCCAGCAGGTCTGCACGATCGGTGGCAACGTGGCCAACAACTCGGGCGGCCCCCACTGCCTGGCCTACGGGGTCACTAACGCCCACGTCGCGGCGATCGAGGTCGTGTTGCCCTCGGGCGAGGTGGCGGTGCTGGGCGGGCTCGACGCCGAACCCGCCGGGCTCGACCTCCGGGGAGTCTTCGTCGGCAGCGAGGGCACGCTCGGGATCGCCACCCGGATTGCCGTCCGCATCACCCCCAACCGGCCCGAGGTGCGGACCCTGCTGCTGTCGTTCTCCACCATGCGCGACGCCGCCAACACGGTCAGCGCCGTAATCGCGGCGGGCATCGTGCCGGCGGCCATGGAGGTGATGGACCACCGGATCACGGTCGCGGTGGAGAACTACGTCGGCGCCGGCTACCCGCTCGACGCCGCCGCCGTGCTCCTGACCGAGGTCGACGGTCTGGCTGACGGCGTCGAGATCGACGCCGGGCGAATCGCCGAGATCGGACGGGCCAACGCCGCCACCGACGTGCGCCTGGCCGGAAGCGAACAGGAGCGGGCGCTGCTGTGGAAGGGCCGCAAGACGGCGTTCGGGGCCATCGCCCAGATCGCCCCCGACTACTACCTCCACGACACCGTCGTGCCCCGGGCCGGCCTGGCCGACGTGCTCGAACAGATCTACGCCATCGCTGAGCGCCATGATCTCCTGGTGATGAACGTGTTCCACGCCGGTGACGGGAACCTCCACCCCCTCCTCATCTTCGACGGTCGGGACGACGGCGTGCTCGACCGGGTCCACGCCGCCGGTGGTGAGATCATCACTGCCTCCCTGGACGCCGGCGGCGTCCTGTCGGGCGAGCACGGCATCGGGGTCGAGAAACAGGCCTACATGGACCGCATGTTCACCGACGACGATCTCGACCATCAGAACCGCTTGCGGCAGGCCTTCGACCCGGGCTGTCGCACCAACCCGGGCAAGGTCCTGCCCACCGGTCACAGCTGCGCCGATATCCAGGCCCTCCGGGCCGTGCCCCGGGACATCTGGGTATGAGCGCCACCCTGGCCACCGACGATCCCGCGCTCGCCGCCTTCGCCGACGTCGTCGGCGACAGCGGACCAGTGGCGGTCGCCGGCGGCCACACCCGGTGGGACGCCGGCGGCGAGCTGGCGGCCGGCACCCGGATCGTCGACGCCCCGACCGGGATCGTGTCGTACCGGCCCGAGGAGATGACGGTCACCGTCCGGGCCGGCACCCCGGTGGCCGAGCTCCACGCCGAGCTGGCCCGCCGCGGTCAGCGCACCGCCCTGCCCGATCGGGGCGGGACCGTCGGAGGCGCGCTGGCCGTCGGCGAGAACGACATCCGGGCCCTCGGCCGGGGCCTCGTCCGCACGGCGCCCCTCCAGATCCGCTACGTGTCGGCCGAGGGGCGGCTGGTCACCGGTGGCGGCCCGACGGTGAAGAACGTGACCGGCTTCGACCTTCCCCGGTTGCTGACCGGCTCGTTGGGGACCCTGGGCCTCATGGCCGAGGTCATCCTCCGCACCAACCCGGTGCCCCCCGTGACCCGCTGGGTCACGGCGTCCGATGTCGATCCCCGGGCCGTGCTCGACGCGGTACTGGCCCCGGGCGCCGTGCTGTGGGACGGCGAGACGATTTGGGTGGAGCTGGAGGGCCATGGCCCCGACGTCGACGCCGAGGTGGGGCGACTGGGGGCCGTCGGCTCGTTCGACGAGGCCGACGGCCCGCCCCCACTGCCACCCCACCGGTGGTCGGTGTCCCCCGCCGAGGCCCTCGACGCCGTCACACTGGGCGCCGGCCCCTACGTGGCCGCCCTCGGCCTGGGCCTGGTGTTCGCCTGGTCCGACCAGCCGGCCCGCCCCCTGCCTCCGGCGGTGGCGACGGTGACGGCCCGGCTGAAAGCCAACTTCGACCCGACCGGCCGGCTCAACCCCGGCCGCGACCCGGCCCGGCGCTGACGATGGATCTCCGACTCGACCCCGACGACCTCAACACCTGTGTCCAGTGCGGGCTGTGCCTCCCCCACTGCCCCACCTACCGGGTGACCGGCGACGAGACGATGTCGCCCCGGGGCCGGATTAAGCTCATGCGGGAGGTCCAGGACAACGACGCACCTCTGACCGACGAGGTGGTGGAGGCGTTCGCCACGTGCGTCCAGTGCCGAGGCTGCGAACCGGCCTGCCCGTCGGGTGTCCCCTTCGGGCATCTGATGGAGCGGACCCGGGAGAGCCTCGTCGACGATGGTGAGCTGACACCGCGGTGGCAGCGGCTGGCGCTGAAGCCGCTGGGCATGCCCCGGGTGCTGGCCGCCGGCATGGCTGCGGCCGCCGCCGCCCAACGGCTCCACGTCCTCCCCCGCCGCCTCGGCCTGACCGATCGTCTCCCGTTCCGGCCGCCGCCGCTGCAGGCCACCGGAGACGACGTGTACCTGTTCACCGGTTGTGTCATGGACGCCGTGCAGCGAGACGTCCACCGGGCCGCCGTCGAGGTCCTCACCGCGACCGGCGTCGGGGTACTCCCCACCGGCGACACGGCCCCCTGTTGCGGGGCCCTGGAGCTGCACGCCGGGTTGGGTCCGGAGGGCCGCGACCGGGCCCGCCAGATCATCGGCGCCCTCCGTCCCGACGTCCCGGTCATCGTCGACGCCGCCGGATGCGGGGCCGCCATGAAGGACTACGGCCGACTCCTCGGCACCAGCGAGGCCCACCGCTTCGCCGAGCGGGTGTTCGACATCGGCGAGTTCCTGGCCGAACGGGTCGGCGACCTGGCGTCGGTCCCGCCGCTGGAGCTGCGGGTGGCGGTGCAGGACCCGTGCCACCTCCGTCACGTGCAACGGGTCCACGAGGCGACGAGGACGATGCTGGCCCCGTTCGTGACGGAGCTGGTCGAGCTCGATGACGAGGGCCTGTGCTGCGGCGCGGGGGGTGCCTACTCGCTCGTCCAACCCGAGCTGGCCGGCCGTATCCGCGACCGCAAGCTGGGGGCCATCGACCGCGCCCACCCAGACGTGGTGGCCAGCGCCAACCCGGGCTGCTCCCTCCACCTGGCGGCCGCCGGGGTGCCGGTGCGTCATCCGGTCCAGCTGGTGGCCCAGGCCCTGTCGGCTCGCACCCGGTTCGGACCCGGTGCCGCTACCGGGCGCTGACGGGGTCGGCGACGCCGATCCCGCCACCGCCCGGGCTCGTCCCCGAGCTCACCCGAGGCGGGGGGATCAGTAGGGCCAGACCGGATCGTTGCCCGGGGGTAGCTCGACCTCGAAGGTGTTGAGCGTCAGCGACACGAGGCAGTAGTAGCCGATGAGCTGCGCCAGCTCCACCACCCCCTGATCACCGACGTGGCCGACCACGTCGCGGTAGCGCTCGTCGTCGACCCGACCGGTCGTCAGCAGGGAGCGAGTCAGGTCGTACACGGCCCGCTCATCCTCCCGCTCGAACGACGGCTCCTCGCCCTGCTCGATGGCGGCCACGACCTCGGGGTCGACGCCCGCCTCGATGGCCATCCGGCTGTGGGCGAACCACTCGAAGTTCGACCGCCAGTGGGCCCCGACCATGCACACCGCCAGCTCGAGCAGACGGTTGTCGATGGCCGTGTCGAACCGGAGGGCGTCACCCAGGGCCACCACGTGGCGGCCCGTGGCCGGGGCGTGGAGGGCGGCGTTGAACGGGCCGATCAGGCCCCCCTCGTCATTAACGAGACGGGAGGCCGGACCACGCCGTCCGTTCGTCACGTTGTCCCAGACCGCCTGCTGGTCGGGGGTGAGGTGCTCGTTGGTGATGTACGGGAGCCGCGTCATGAGCGACGACGCTAGTCGCCGCCCGGCGCCGAGCCGATCCCGGTCATGGCCGCCGGGTCGACCAACCGGTCGTAGTCGTCGGCCGTGAGCCCACCCAGCTCGACGGCGGCCGCCCGCAGCGATGTGCCCTCCCGCTGGGCCTTCTCGGCGATCTCGGCCGCCCGGTCGTAGCCGACATGGGGGACGAGGGCGGTGACGAGCATGAGATTGGCTTCGAGGTTCTCGGCGATGCGCCTGCGGTCCGGGGTCAGCCCCGTCAGGCAGCGTGCCACGAACGAGTCGACGGCGTCGGCCAGCAGCTCGATGCTATCGAGCACGCAGTGGAGGATCAGCGGCTTCTGCACGTTGAGCTGGAAGTTGCCCTGGCCGTTGGCCACGGCCACCGCAGCGTCGTGCCCGAAAACCTGGGCCGTCACCATCAACAGGGCCTCGGCCTGGGTGGGGTTGACCTTGCCCGGCATGATGCTCGACCCCGGCTCGTTGGCCGGGATCGACAGCTCACCCAACCCGTTGCGCGGGCCCGACGCCAGCCACCGGATGTCGTTCGCCATCTTCGTCAGCCCCCCCGCCAGCGTCCGGAGCCCACCGCTCAGGTTGGCCATGGCATCGTGGGCGCTGGTGGCGGCGAAGTGGTTGGCGGTGACGGTGAAGCCGACCCCGGTGGCGGCGGACAGCCGGGCCGCCACCATCGGCCCGAAGCGGGGATCGGCGTTGAGGCCGGTACCGGTCGCGGTGCCACCCACGGCGAGCTCCCACAGGGGCTCCTCCAACCGGTCGAGGGCGGCGGTCGAGGCGGCCAGCTGGGCCTCCCAGGCGCCGATCTCCTGGCCCAGCGTGATGGGAGTGGCGTCCTGGAGGTGGGTGCGGCCGACCTTGACCAGGTCGGCGTGCTCGGCCGCCAGACCGTCCAGCACGCCCAGGAGCCGGTTGAGGGCCGGTCGGAGCCGCCGGCGCAGGAGCAGGACGGTGGCGACGTGCATGACCGTGGGGAAGATGTCGTTGCTGGACTGGCTCCGGTTGACGTGATCGTTGGGATGGATGCGGTGGCGATCGCCCACGGTGCCCCCGCCCAGCTGGATGGCCCGGTTGGCGATCACCTCGTTGGCGTTCATGTTGGTCTGGGTACCGGACCCGGTCTGGAACACGACGAGCGGGAAATGGTCGTCGAGGCCGCCGGCCGCCACTTCGGCGGCGGCGGCGGCGATGAGATCGGCCCGCTCCCGGTCGACGGCGCCGAGCTCGGCGTTGGCCTCGGCCGCGGCCCGTTTGACCAGGCCCAGCGCTTCCACGACGGGCCGGCCCCACACGTAGCGGGTCCGTCCGATCGGAAAGTTACCGATGCTGCGCTGGGTCTGGGCCCCCCACAACCGGTCGGCTGCCACCTCGACCGTTCCTTGCGAGTCCCGCTCGGACCTGACCGCCGGTATCGACGCGTCGGGTGCTCCCCCCCTGTCGTGCGCCGTGGCCGGCGGCCCTGTCGAGTCGCCAGTCGTCGTGGGGTGTTCCGTCATGGGGTGGCGTCGGTGCGGTCGGCCCGGGCGTTGGGCCGCAGCCGCAGAATCGCCGGTGGTATGCCGGACCACCGTTGGACGGCGTACACGCCGAGAACGATGATGACGGCGCCGGCGAAGCTGACGAAGACCGACACGGTCAGGGTGGCCAGCATGAGGACGAAGCCGACGACGATCGCCGCCCACCCGAGGTGGCGGACGAATCGCGTCGCTCTGGCTCGAGCCCGGACATGGTCCGACAGACCGTCAGCGGCGGAGAATTGGGATTCGAGTTCGATGAGGATCTGCTGCTCGCGACGTGAGAGGGCCATGGTTCGGTGGTTCCCGGTGACCGGGCGCCCAAAACCCCGATCGTCGCCAGTGTCGCCGCCGGCGGCCCGACCACCCGATCCGGGTGATCCTGCCCTGCGATCACGCCACCACGACCACACCGGCCGCCTCCAGGTCGGCGATCCGGTCGGGATCGAAGCCGAGGTCGGTCAGCACGTCGCTGGTGTCGGCCCCCACCGCCGGTGCCGGACCCAGGTCGTCGATGGGGGTCGCCGACAGCCGGAGGGGCGGGGCGTAGGCCCGGAATCGCCCGACGCCGGGTTGATCGACCGCGGTCACGTAGTCGTTGGCCGTGATCTGGGGGTCGTCGAGCGCCTGCTCCGGGGTGTTCACCGGTCCGCAGGGGATGCCGTGGCGGCGGAGATGGGTCAGCCAGTCATCGCACGAGCCGGCGGCGAAGCGGTCCTCGACGGAGGTGACGAAGGCCAGCAGCCGATCCTCGGCATCGAAGGCGGCCTGGTCCCAGTCGCCGTCCAGGCGGGGGTCGGTGATGTCGAGGGCCGCCCGGAACCGGGCGTTGAGGCCCGGTGACAGGCAGCCGACGGAGATGAAACCGTCGGCGCACCGGTAGTAGCGGAAGTAGACGTTGCCGGTGTTACCGGGCCGGAACGACTCCCACCACACGTCCTGCTGGGCGGCGAAGGCCGCTCCCGTCTCGCGGGTCGCGGCGAGGGTCTCGTCGAGCTGGGCCACCCGAGCGTCGTCGACCCCGTCGATCCAGTTGCTCGACTGGGAGGAATAGACGAGGGCCGTGGCCACCAACGAGGTCTCGACCTTCTGGCCCTCGCCGGTGCGGTCGCGGTGGCGGAGGGCGGCGACGACGCCGAGGGCGGCGAGGAACCCGGTACCGAAGTCGGCGAAGGCGGGCACCATCAGGCGCGGCGCGCCACGAAGCTCGGCGTTGGCCTTCCACGCCACCCCGCTCAACCCCATCGCCACCGGGTCGTAGCCCCCCAGGTCGGCCATCGGTCCCGCCGGGCCGTACGGGGTGTTCTCCAGGTACACGAGGTCGGGCCTCACGGTCCGGAGCTGCTCGTAGGTCAGGCCGTAGCGGGGCAGGTCGGAGCGCTTGAAGCTCGTGGTCACCACGTCGGCCGATGCCACCAGGGGCGCCACCACCTCGGCCGCCCGGGGATGGGCGAGGTCGATCCCGACACTGCGCTTGCCCCGGTTGTGGACCAGGAACAGACGACCCTGGCCCCGGGCCCCGGTGGGCCGGATCAGCCGACTCGAGTCGCCGGTCGGGGGCTCGACCTTGACGACGTCGGCCCCGAGGGCGGCGAGCAGCATGCCGCCGACGGGCACGGCGACCACCTGTGCGAACTCGACGACGCGGACATCCGACAACGGTCCCGACATGGTCCACTACTACCGCCCTGGCGGGCCCCCGTCCAGATCGTGGAGCCGGCGGGCCCGCCCGGCGTCGGTTAACGTGCGGTCCGAACGACCGGGCCGAGGAGCGAGGATGAGCGGACACGCACACGACCACGACCACGGGCTCGACCCGCCGCACGTCGAGGAGGTGGCCGACCGCGTCTTCGCCTACATCCAGCCCGATGGCACCTGGTTCATCAACAACGCCGGGTTCCTCGTGGCCGACGACGGCATCGTGGCCGTCGACACGTGCTCGACCGAGCGCCGCACCCGGGCCTTCCTCCGGTCGGTGGCCGACGTGTCGACGGCCCCGGTCCGCACGGTGGTCAACACCCACCACCACGGCGACCACACCCACGGCAACTACCTGACCCACCCCGCCACCGTCATCGCCCACGAGAACTGCCGGACCCTCATGGTGGCCGGCGGCATCCAGCACTACGACGGCATCTTCGAACCCGCCGACTGGGGCGAGCTCGAACTGGCCCCGCCTACCGTCACGTTCACCGACCGGGTCACGCTCTGGGTCGGCGACCTCGAGGTGGAGCTCCACTACATCGGCGGTGCGGCCCACACCACCAACGACGTGGTGGCCTGGATCCCGGAGCGGCAGACGCTGTTCTCGGGCGATCTCGTGTTCAACGGTGGCACGCCGTTCGTCGTGATGGGTTCGGTGGCCGGTTCGCTCGACGCCATCGAGCGGCTCCGGACCTTCGACGCCGATGTGATCGTCCCCGGCCACGGGCCGGTCTGCACCCCGGCCATCCTCGACGACCTGGCCGACTACTACCGGTTCGTGCAGGCGGCGGCGGAGGAGGCCAGGAGGTCCGGCACCAGCGCCCTCGACGCCGGGCGCCAACTCGACCTGGGACGCTTCGCCGAGCTGACCGACAGCGAACGCATCGTCGGGAACCTCCACCGCGCCCTCTACGAGCTCGAGGGCGGCGACCCCGGTGGCCCCATGGACATCCGGGCCGCCATCACCGACATGGTCGCCTACAACGGGGGTCGACCCCTCCGCTGCCTGGCCTGACCCCCCCGGGCTGCCGGCACGCCCGTCAGGCGACGTCGGCGGCCAGGTCGTCGTCGCCCTCGAGCCGTGTAGGAGCGTCGGGTCCAGTACGGGCAACGGCGCCCGGGATGCCAGACACGACGAGCGAGGTGGCGACGAACCGGCCGGAGCCCGTCGGGTGCCCGGCCACCTCGAGCGCCAGTTCGACCCCGCCGTCGGCGGCGACACCGGCGCTGTCGAGGTCGAGCATCAGCTTCGTGGCGTCCCACCGGAGCTCGCGTTCCATGGCCCGACGCCGGGTGTCGAGCTCACCCCGGGCGGCCGCCACCCGGTCGAGGTGGTCGACGAGCCGGGACCGTACGTCATCGACGGCGGCCGCCAACCACCGGTCGATCAGGGCGGACCGCTCGGGCGGCGCGACCCTGGGCTTCGCCCGACCCGAGCGCCGCCGGGTGGCCGCCGCTCCCCGCTCGGCGTCGAGCAGTCGGTCGACCCCCACGGTCGCCTCCTGGCGGAGGATCGCCAGCCACGCCGGAGCGAGATCCAGCCGGAGGGCGCGGTGCCCGCCCGACCGGGCGACGGTCGTCGGGCCCGGCAGGAGGCGGCCGTGGTCGACCCACGGTGCCAGCACCTCGTCGAGGGCCGCCGCCGTCGCCCGTTCCAGCTGGTTGAGTCGGAGGACGCCGTCGAGCTCGGACGCCAGGTGATGCTCGATCTTGTGACGGTGATCCCGGGCCCGGTCGCCGAGACCGGCGGCCAGCTCCAGGACCGTCGCCGCGTCGGGGTCGGTCGGGACCGGCATGACCGGGCACGGAGTCGTCAGGCGACCCGGTCGCCGACCTCCCGACCCGGCGGGGTCGGCGGGGTCGGCGTCCGGATCGCCGTTGCCGGCGCCCACGGTGATCCAAATCAGTGCGGTGTCGATCCGACCGTCGGCCACTGCGACCAGGCCCCGCCGACCCTGCTCGCTCCCCCGCTCCGGCGGAACGGGGCCCGGAGGGGACCAGCGCCGCCCCGGCCGCTCGATCAGCTGGATCGATCCCTGGGCCACGAGCTCGGTTGTCATCTCGCCCCACGCCGCCACCCGGCGGGCGGCGCTCCAGCCACCAGCCCCCTCGGGCACGACGAGGGCCGCGGCGTCGTAGTACACGACGAGCCGGGCGAGGAGCCGCCGCCACACCCGATCACCGACCGAGAAGCGGACGTCGGCCGCCACCGCCACCCCATCGGGTAGATCGATCTCGGCTCCGACCGGTTCCGGGACGAGCGATCCCACCCGGCTCCTCACCGTCCGTTCGCCAGGGCCGTCGAGGATCCGTTCGGGGTCTTCGATCAGCTCGGTCAACCGGGGCCCGAAGGGCTCGGCCAGGAAGGCCGGTTCGCGCTGATAGTGGACGAACAGGGCGGCGATGTAGGCCATCCGCTGATCGAGGCACGTCCAGTCGTCGACCGCCGGTGCCGATCCCGGAGCCACCGGACGGATCCATCGGGCGAGGAGCTGGTGGGCCCGGTCGGCTGCGGGATGGACACCGCAAGTAGGCAACGGGACCCGGGACTTCTCGACCGAGACGGGCAGGCCCACCCCGGGGCGGAAGCCCCCGAGCGGCGACTCCCACACCAGGGCATGCTGGGTGATGATCCGGGCGTAGTACTGATTGACGACGAGGCGGGCCCGGTCACCGTGCCATCGGGGCCACCGGCCGCCCGGCCGCAGCGAGGAGGGATGCCTCTCGCCGGCGATCGCCAGGGCCCGTTGGAGGCGCCACTGGAGCCTCCGTTGCTCGTACTCCCCGAGCAGCAGGTTGGCGGCGAGGATCATGGCCGAGCGGACCTCTGGATCGTGCTCGAACATGGCGTCGAAGTAGTGCGACACCCCCTCGTGGAGGAGGGCCCGGTCGCCGGGCAGGAACCCCACGCCCCGAACGTGGGACCGCACCCGTCGGCGGACCCAGCGATCCCATCGGATGCGGTCGGGAGCGGCCCGATGGTGCCGGTCGATCTCGTCCGCCACCCGCAGCAACTCGGAGGCGATCTCGACGAAGACGTCACGGTTGCCCTCGCCCAGCTGGTCGAGGACGTCGTCGGCGATCCTGGCTCCCCCGAGGGCGTGGAGCGCGCCGCCGAGGAGCGCACCCCGGGGCCCCGCCCGCTCGACGGTGGTCGAACGGGCCAGGACCCGGTGGACCGACAGCGTCGACCACACGGCATAGGAGCACCAGATCGCCTCCCGCCGCCCGAACCTGGCCTCCAGCATGTCGCCATAGCGCCGGGACACGTCGTGGTGGCCCAGCGCGATCCGCAGGGCCCGGAACCGGTCGTCCTCGATCCGGGCGATCCGGTCGACCTCGGTCAACCGCACCGGTCGTTCCATCACCGGTGCCCGCTCGCCTCCCCTCATCACATGGTCGCGTACCGTGCGCGCCGCTACCCGGTGTTGTGTCATGTCCCACACCCCTCGATCGTGTACCCGGTAATCTCCCCTACGACCCAGGGGCGACCATTTGGCACCGTGACGGGACCCGGCAGCAGACGCTCGCCGCCTCAGGCCGAGGCGGGACGGCGGAGGTCGCCGTCGAGCAGTTCCTCGGCGCGGCGCCGTAGCCAGGGTGCGTGGTGGCGGTCGGCCAGGGAGATCGTCTCGCCTAGCATGTTCCGGCCCCGCGCCGGGTCGGTGCCGAGGAGGGCGCCGCCCCAAGCCAGTCGGACCTCGCCCAGCAGGAGCGGGGTGTAGACCTCGTCGTGGGTCTGGTGGGCGACCGAGAAGTGGGCGTCGACGGTGATGCGGTCCCGCCCCAGCGCCGCCGCCAGCACGCCGAGGTAGTACTCCACCTGGCACATGCCGACGATCGTCTTGGCGTGACACGACCGGTGCACGAGGAGTCCGTTGTAGAGCCTGGCGCCCAACCGCAGGTGGCCGAAGTGGGCGGCGAGACGGGCGGCGTTGCAGGCCTCGGCCAATCCGAGGATCACCCGACGGGGCCACACCCCGCGGCCCAGCCGCTCGGCCAGAAGCAGGCCCCGGTGGGCGTCGTCGTGGCGGCCGGCATCGAGGGCGCTGGCCGACAACACGAGGCCGAGGTCGACGTCGGGCTGGCCGGTGGCGGGGTACAGGCCGACCAGCTCACCGAGCCGATCCTGCCAACGGCGGATCTCCAGGAGCTGTCCGATGTGGAAGCGGGAGGCGTTGCCGCCGGTGTCGGCCTGCAAGCCGATGCGGCACGCCTTGTCCGCCAGCTCCTCCGCCCGGTCGAGCTCGCCGTTGGCCAGCTTGGTGGCGGCCAACATGTAGCCGACGTGCCACCGGAGGTAGGGCTCGTCGAGCTGGGCCGCCAGCCGCTCGGCCCGGGCCACGTACTCGTAGGCCTGCTCGATCCAGCCCAGCTCATAGTTGGCGCCAGAGAGGTGGAAGGCGGCCCAGAACTGGAGCCCGGGGTCGTGGAGCTCGTCGGCCAGACGCAGCAGCTCGTCGGCCCCCCGCCCCCGGTCCTCCAGGGTGTGGGGGCTGACGATCGTGGCCTGGCGGGCCAGCAGCACGTCGGCCAGGACGGCGCGGTCGCCGGACCGGCGGGCCGCGGCCAGGGCGGCGTCGGCAAGGTCGAAGCGTTCCGAGCCCGCCCCCATCCACGACTTCTCGTGCGCCAGCATGGCCAGCAGCCGGGCCCGCAGGTTGTCGTCGCCGGGTCGCAACCCGTCGAGGGCCAGGTGAACGCGGTCGATCACGGCGGTGGTGACCCGCTCGGGGTGCCGGTACTGGCTCACGTTGAGGGCCAGCACCGCCTCGGCAACGAGCCGTCGGTCGTCGAGCTGGCGGGCGGTGGCGAACGCCCGGTCCAGCGTCTGCTCACACTCGGGCAGCCCGGCGCGGCGCTGGTTGGCTCCGAGCGCGATGAGGCGGGTCACGGCCGTCTCGTCCCGGCCCGTGGGGTGGTGCTCCACCGCCAGCGCACACCATCGCGCCGCCTCGACGAAGTCGCGTCGGGCCACGGCCTCCTCGCCGGCGGCGGCGCAGTAGGCGCCGATCTCGGTCTCCGACAGGTCGGCCGCCCGTTCGGCGTGATGGGCCAGGAGACCGGCCCCCGGGCTGCGACCGGCGGCCTCGTAGGCCGTGAGGAGGCGGCGGTGGTGGCGGGCCCTCCCACTGCGGTGCAGGTTCTGGTAGATCGCCTCCCTCACCACCGGGGGGTCGAAGTCGAACCGGTTGGTCGCCAACGGGTGGGCGATCAGCAGATGGTGGGCGACGGCGAGCTCGAGGTCGTCGAAGACGACGTCGCTCGGCCGGTCCAGCGCGTCGGACAGCAGGTCGACGGTGATGCGGTCGTCGTGGACGCAGGCCGCCAGCTCCAGTGTGGTTCGGGTCTCGTCGTCCAGACCCTGGAGCGTTTCGGCCACACCGGCGACGACAACCGATGGAAGACCGAGCCGGCCCTCGGCGCGATGGCGGGCCAGGTGGACGGCGTGGCCCGGAACTCCCGCCGACAGCGTCACGACATCGGCCCACAACCCGTCGTCGCCATCGCCGGTCACGTCCTCGACGAGATCCCTGACGGCGGCCGTGTCCAGGCGACCGAGCTCGACGACGGCGATCGGGGCGGCGAGCTCGGCGGCCACCAGATCGAGATCGGCGGCCCAGCAGTCGATGCCCTGCCGGGCGGCGGCGACCACGGCCAACCCCCGCCGGTCACTCGTGAGAATCCGCTCGAGGGCGCGCCCGACGGCGGCATCGGCCCGATCGAGCCCGTCCAATATCAGCACGAGGGCCCGTCGTTCGAGCACATGGGCCACGAGGCGGACGGCCACCCGTACGACCACGTCGTCGTCCACCCCGTCGAGGGACCACGACCGGGAGCGGAGACGGCCGATTAGGTCGGCCGCCGCTGGATCGGAGGAGAACAGGGCGAACGACGCGGCATCGTCGACCGACGTCAACAGCTGGTGGACGACATCGGCGATGGGCCCGAGTGGAGCGTCGCGCCGGCGGCAGGGGGCGAACGCCACGACCCGCCCACCGACGACGCTACGGAGCGCCACCTCGGCCAGGACCTTGGTCTTGCCGATGCCCGGCTCGCCGACGACGACGACGACGGCCGCCGGTAGGTCGTCCCCCAGCAGGAGATCCTCGACGCGATCGATCTCGGTCCGGCGACCTCGCGCTGGGATCGACCACAGGTCGGTCAGCTCCCGGCGGAGGGGAACGTCGAGTGGATCGGGGTGGCGCCACACCGCCTCGGCCACCCGGACCTCGCCGAACTGCCCGATCCGGCGCTTCCCGGACGTCCGGAGCCGATCGGCCACGGGCTCCCCGAGTATCTCCGCGGCCTGAGCGGTGGCCAGCAACTGGTCGGGTCGGGCGGACTCACAGAGCCGTTTGGCCACGGCCGTCGGCTCCGCCCACGGTTCGTCGCCGACGGCCACGGTGCCGACCGCGAGGCCGAGGTGCAGTCGGGGCTTCTCGCCACCGACGGCCAACGAGGCGACACGGAGGCGGGCGGCCTCGGCGAAGTCGAGGGCGTCCTCGACGGTGGCGAACGACAGGTACATCCCGTCACCGGTGTCCCTGGTGACGAGGCCCTCGTAGGTCTCGGCCGCCGAGCGCAGCCACCACTTGTGGCGCCGCTCGTGCTCCTGGGCCCGGTCGAGGCCGTGACGAAGCAGATAGCCGGTCGAATCGACGAGGTCGGTGACGACGATCGCTCGGAGGTGTCTGCGACGATGACGCCCTCGTGCCACCGTGCAACGGTAGCGACTACGACACACGACGTGCTAGCGGGCCGATGTTGCGGGCCGCCCGGACGACGACACGATGGGACTGCTACCCGACGACCTCGAACGCCACCTGTCGTTCGAGCCCGGCCGGGGCGGCCGAACCGCTCGACGTCGACTCGCCCCTGCCATCGATCTCGAGGCGCTCGGCGGCGACACCCGTTTCGATCAGGTAGGCCGCGACCGCCTCGGCTCGGGCCGTGCTCAGGGCCACGTTCTCGTCATCGGAGCCGTTCACGTCGGTCCGCCCCACGACCCGCAGGCGCTGCTCGGGGTAGACCTGGAGCAGGGCGACCACACTGTTGAGCACCCGTCGCTGGAGCTCGGTCAGCTGGATCTGACCGGTGTCGAACACCACCGGCGTGCCGGCGAGGAGCCGGTCGAGTTCGTGCTGCAGACGTCCGGCAGCGATGCCGTCATCACCCGAGATGGGCGGGAGGGCGCCGGCCGCCCCCTGACCGCCGACGGTGTCGCCGCCGCCCACGTCGCCCGCCTCCCCGGCCGACGTGGCCCGGTCATCCCTCGTGGCCCCGTCGGTGGCCGCCGGCTCGGGGCTCTCCCCGGTCGACGGCCCGGCGGCCGGGGCGACCACGGTAAAGCCGGTGGCGTCGAGGTCATGGCCGTCGAGGAGGGCGGCGGCGGCGGCGACCGCATGCGTCCTCGTGACGGGGTCGGTGACCTCACCTTGGATGACGACCGTCGAACCCTCGGCCGTCACCTCGACATCGGCCAGTCCGAGTGCGGCCAGCACCCCTCGCACCTCCTCGAGCTCGTCGGCGGGGTCGGCGGCGCCGCCGTCGTCGCGTGCCAGCGCCCACACGAGCCCGAGCACGACCACGGCAACGAGTGCGCCGGCGACGAGGAAGGGCGTCGCCGACGAACCTGCCGATCGTCGACCCGTCGGCCCGATCAGCTCCTCCAGGAGGTCGTCGACATCGCCGCCGCCGAGGTCGTGAGCGCCCCGTGGCCTCCCGGCCGGCGTCGCTTCGCCCGGCGAGGCATCGGAGGTGACGACGACGTCGACCCCCCCGACTGCCATTGCCGTCCCGGAGCCCGTCTCGGGCTCCCCGTCGGAGCCCTCCACCACGTCGTTGGCGACGCCGATCCCGTCCCCCGCGTCCATTTCGCCGGCGGCGTCGAGGTCGTCCACCTGGTCTACGGCGTCGACGATGTCGGAGCCGAGGGCAGCCACCCCCGGAAGCTGGTCGACGTCGCCACCCTCGGGATGGTGCCCGTTCCCGTTCGAGCCGGCGGCGACGGCATCGCTACCGACCTCGTCGCAGCCCTCGGGCGGCAGCACGAAGTCGAAGCCGGAGAGGTCGAGGTCGCGCCCGAGCCGGGCCAGCTCGAGATCGAGCTCGTCGAGTATCACCCGGCCCGCGTCGTCGACCGGTACGGAGTCGAGGGCGGTGGCCACGGCGCCTCCGTTGCCCTGGCCCCGCTCGATGTCGTCGACCGCCAGCCGGTTGTCCTCGAGCCGCCGGGTCAGCGCCTCTCGGGCCTCGGGATCGCGCTCGCGCTCGAGGGCCGCCCGAAGCTCGATGAACTCACGCTGCAGACGATCCCACTCGTCCATCCGATCGTCGTTGCTTTCGCCCCCTGCCGCCACGCCGGGTCGCCCTTCCCTGTATCGGGACCGTGGTCTGCCGCCGCGACATCACCACGATCCGCTGTTGCCGTCCGCCGCCGATACTAGAACGAATCGTTGGCTGCGTCTGAAAAACTGCCCAGGTGCAATCATTCGTCAACAATGTCACTGGTTGTCTAGGGGTAGGACAACCCACCCGCCGGAGCGATTCGACCAGATGGCCGCGCTCGATGGCGGCGCCGGCCATCATGGAGAACCGCTCCAGGCGCTGGACCTGCTCCGACTGGAGCTGAAGACCCGCTGGGCCTCCGAGTGCATCGCCGCCGTCCGCAGGGCGAGGCCGCGGGCCCGTTCCCGGCCGAGGAAGGGATTGGCGACGACGTCGAGGTTCTCGCACAGGGCGAGGTCCTGCCAAACGACCGAGATGCCGCTGACGATGCGGGGGCGGCGACACGACCCGGGAGCCGGTGTTGGGGTGACCCCGGTCGGGCACTAGCGTGTCGGAGCGATCTCTTCCGGTACCAGCGGCGGACACGACACGGCCACCGTCGGATCGGTCGCGTTCGCCACCCTGGGCATCGTGTTCGGCGACATCGGCACCAGCCCTCTCTACGCCTTCCGGGAGTCGTTCGAGCACTCGGAGCTGGCCGTCACCCTCGACAACGCCTACGGGGTGGCGTCGGTGGTGTTCTGGTCACTGCTCGTCGTGATCTCGCTGAAGTATTTGTTCTTCGTCATGCGGGCCGACAACCACGGGGAGGGCGGCATCCTCGCCCTGACGGCGCTCGTCATGCCGGCCAGGGGTCGGGCGACGAGTCGGACGGCGGTGGCCGTCGTCACCCTCGGCGTGTTCGGCACCGCCCTCCTCTACGGCGATGGGCTCATCACCCCCGCCATCTCGGTGTTGTCGGCGGTCGAGGGGTTCGAGGTCGCCACGTCGGCCTTCGCCGACTGGGTCATCCCCGTGGCCTCGGTCATCTTGATCGGGCTCTTCGCCGTGCAACGCAAGGGGACGGCCGGGATCTCGCGGGTGTTCAGCCCGATCATGGTGGTCTGGTTCGTGGTCCTCGGCGTTCTGGGACTGGTGCAGATCGCCGGGCACCCCGAGGTCCTGCGGGCGGTGTCGCCCACCTACGGGGTGGCCCTGTTCGTCAACGAGCCGTGGCGGGCCCTCCTGGCCCTGGGGTCGATCTTCCTCGTGGTGACCGGCGGCGAGGCCCTCTACGCCGACATGGGCCACTTCGGGCGCCGGGCCATCCAACGCTCGTGGTACGCCATCGTCCTGCCGGGCCTGCTGCTCAACTACTTCGGGCAGGCCGCGCTGCTCAGCGACGGCCGCACCGAGGTGGGCACGCCGTTCTACGACATGGCCCCCAGCTGGGGGGTGGTACCGCTGGCGGTGCTGGCGACGGCGGCCACCGTCATCGCCTCCCAGGCCCTCATCTCGGGGGCGTTCTCCCTGACGGTGCAGGCGGTGCAGCTCGACTACCTGCCCCGGCTCGCCATCCTCCACACCTCGCCCCAGCACATCGGCCAGGTCTACGTGCCCCTGGTCAACTGGCTGCTGATGGTGGGCTGCGTCGGCCTCGTCATCGTCTTCCGGACCTCGAGCGCCCTGGCCGCGGCTTACGGCATCGCCGTCACCTCCACCATGCTCATCACCACGCTGATCTTCTACCGCGTGGTGCGCGACCGGTGGGGCTGGTCGACGGGCCGGGCGCTCGTCATCCTGCTTCCCTTCCTCGCCGTCGACGTCGCCTTCCTCGCGGCCAACGTGCCGAAGATCCCCGCCGGCGGCTGGTTCCCGCTCGTCGTCGGCATCGCCCTCGTGGTGCAGATGACGACGTGGCGTCGCGGCCGCCAGCTCGTCGCCGCCCGCATCCGGCGGGGGGAGCGGCCGATGAAGGACGTGGCCCGCCAGGCTCTCGACGCCCCCGACGTGGTGCGGGTGCCGGGGATCGCCGTCTACATGTTCAAAGAGGCCGGGGCGGCCCCGCCGGCGCTGATGTCGAACCTCCGCCACAACCGGGTGCTGCACCGCACCACGATCCTGGTGTCGGTCGAGGTCCGGGACAAGCCCCGGGTCGCCCCGGAGGATCGGGCCGAGATCATCCCGGTCGGGCCGGGCATCGCCCAGGTCCGGCTCCGGTTCGGCTTCCTCGACGGGCCCGACGTGCCGGCGGCCCTCGACGGGCTCGAGGTCGGGGGCATCACCTTCGACCCCGCCGAGGCGACCTACTTCCTGGGACGGGAGACGGTGACGGCCAGCGACCTCCCCGGCATGCACCCCCTCCGGGAGGAGCTGTTCGTGCTGCTGAACCGGGGGGCGGCCAACGCCGCACGGTTCTTCGAGCTCCCTCCCGACCAGGTCTTCGAGGTCGGCACCCAGGTCGAGATCTGATCGCCCTGCATTGAGTCGTCCGCCCTCGGCGGGAACGTCGTCAACTCCCCGTCCCCCGGCACCGTGCGTTAGGTTGCGGCCAATGGGAGCCACGGGGGTGCACACGCCATGACCATCTCAGGAACCGCCGCCATCGTCGGGGTGGCCGAGACCGACTACGTCCGGGGCGCCGAGGAGAGCGTCCCGGAGCTGATCCTCGACGCCTGCATGCGCGCCGTCGACGACGCCGGCCTCGACCCGAGCGAGATCGACGGGATCATCCCGCCACCCGGCTTCATCCCGGTCGAGGAGATCGCCGCCAACATGGGCATACCCGAGCTGCGCTACGCGGTGACGGTGCACATGGGAGGCGCCAGCCCCACCGCCGCCCTCCAGTCGGCCGTGATGGCCATCTCCGCCGGGATCGCCACCAACGTCCTCGTCACCGTCGGCTGGAACGGCTTCTCGGCGTTCCGACCGCGACCCGGCCAACGTCCGACGAAACGCAAGCTCGACCCGATGCCGTTCATCGACATCGCCCGCAACTACTACGCCCCCTACGGCGTGTACTCGGCCGTGCAGTGGTACTCGATGTACATCCAGCGCTACGTCGAGCGCTACGGCATCACCCCCGACGACGCGGCCCAGGTGGCGCTCACCTGCCGCCAGCACGCCCACCTCAACGACAAGGCTCTGATGGGCGGCCGGCCCATGACGATGGACGACTACCTCGAGTCGCCGATGATGACCGAGCCGATGCGCAAGCTCGACTGCTGCCTGGAGACCGACTGCGCCAACGCCATCGTCCTCACCTCGGCCGAGCGGGCCCGCGACCTCAAGCACCACCCGGTGCTGTGGCTCGGTGGGGCCGAGGGTCACCCGTACCCGGCCGACGAGATCACCAACCGGCCCGACATCCTGCGCCTCGGACTCGACTTCGCCGCCCCCCGGGCCTTCACCATGGCCGGAGTCACACCCCACGACCTCGACTTCCTCCAGGTCTACGACTGCTTCACCTATGTGGTCCTGATGGAGCTGGAGGCGATCGGGATGTGCGAGAAGGGGGCGGCCGGCGAGTTCGTGGCCAACGGCAACATCGCCCTCGGCGGCCGGTATCCGCTGAACACCCACGGGGGCCTGCTGTCCCAGGGCCACTGCTGGGGCATGAACCACATCGTGGAGGCGACCCGCCAGCTCCGCCACGAGGCGGGCGAGGCCCAGGTGGTCGACGCCGAGCTCGGCGTGGTGACCGGCTACGGCGACATGGGTGACGGCAGCATCGCCATTCTGGCCCGGGCGTGAGGAGACGACCACGATGACGACGAGCAAGAAGTACGTGCCGAAGCCGGAGGGCATGGGCCTCGAGTTCCACGCCGCCACGGTGGCCACGGGTCTGGTCCACCTCCAGCGGTGCTGCGACTGCCAGGAGTACCGGCACCCGCCCCGCTGGTACTGCCCGAAGTGCCACTCGAAGAGCTACGAGTTCGTCCCCGTGTCGGGCGAGGGCACGATCTACTCGATGGTGGTCAACCACTACACCGTCGATCGGGGATGGGCCGACGAGGTGCCCTACATCTCGGCCGTCGTCGAGTTGAACGAGGGCCCCCGGATCGTCGGTCACCTCCGGGGCGTCGAACCCGGCGAGGTCCGCCTCGGCCAGAAGGTGCAGGTCACGGTGGAGCCCCGGGGCGAGGAGTTCGCCTTCCTCTGCGTCGAGCTGGCCTGAACGTCGGTTGACACTGGCGCCCTGCGGAGATCGGCGACCATGATGGCCCCATGAGCAGCGACGGCCCGATCCATCAGCACGCCGACTCGGTCTACATCGAGGCCTCGCCGGCCACCGTGTGGTCCCTGGTGACCGACATGGAACGCTACGGGGAGTGGAGCTCGGAGAACACCGGGGGCTACTGGCGCAAGAAGCCGGACGGCACGGTCGGGACCGGCCAGGTCGGCGATGAATTCGTCGGCGTCAACCGTCGCGACGGTCAGGAGTGGAAGGGGCTCGTCGAGATCGTCGAGCGTGACGAGGAACGGGCGTTCGCCTTCATCACCGGTGGCTCGGCCCTCAACTACGTGCAGTGGGGCTACCGGCTCGAACCGGAGGGCACCGGTACCCGTCTCACCGAGCATTGGGAGCTCCGCAACCTGTCGCCGATCATGGTCGAGAACGGCGAGGAAGAGGTGGCGCGCCGGCGGGCCAACGCCGTCGAGAGCCTCGGCGCCACCCTGGCGGCGATGAAGGCGGCGGCCGAAGCGTCGGGCTGAGCGGACACCCGGTACGGCGATTCGGCCTGCGCTACGTTCGGCTCCGTGGCACTTCCCGAGCCCTGCGACGCCAGGGACAAGGTGAGAGCCGGTACCTCACCCACGGCGGCGACGGCCGAGCTGGTGCGTCGGTCGGGTTCCGGGTGATGTCGAAGCGGTTGGGATCCCCGTAGCGGCGCTCGTCTCGATTGGCCGAGCCGAACATCACGGCGACCCGGGCGCCGGCCGGAAGGTCGGTGTCGCCCACGGTGACCGACCGGGTCGTGACCCGGGCAAAGGTCTTCACCGGTGTGTGCAACCGAAGGACCTCGTTGAAGGCCGCCGGCACCAACGACGGGTCGGCCCGGAGCAGATCCCACTGGTCGGGGTGGGTGGCGAACTCGAGCACGGCGCTGCTGAGGGCGCGCACGGTCGTGTCGATCCCCGGCCACGTGTAGGCCAGAAGCCCCTCGGGGTGACCGCCGGACACGAGCTCCTCGCCGCGACGCCCGGGGCACAGCTCCGGCACCCCGGCGTAGGTCAGCTGCCGCAGCTCCTCGAGGGCACGTCGTCGGCCAGGGCCGCCACCGAGAGCTGGTCGGTCAACGGCCGACGGTAGCCGGTATGCACCGGGGGGTCGCTCGACAGGATCGTCTCGCCCATCCGGACGGCCTGCCCCTCGTCGATGCAGGCTCCCTGGGCCGACGAGAAGGTCTGCCAGTTGGTGAGCGCAGCCCGCACCTCGGCGAAGCGGGGAAGGGCGGCGGTGCCGTGGCGGTCGAGCCACACGACCGGTCCGACGTCGCGCAGCTCCCGGTAGAGCGGGTACGGGTCGGCCAGCGCCTGATCGCTCCACGGTTCGAGGTCGGTGCGAGGACAACCGGCGGGAGCAGCGGTCATGGTCCCGACCCTACGCCGTGGCCCGAGTCGTCACCAGATGTCGGCGTGCGTCCACCGTGTCCGTGGGCCCACGAGCCGGCCACATCGATGTCGTCGGTCCGGACTCCGGGAGGGCCGGGCTGAGAGTTCCCGCCCAGGCTGGACTAGGGTGAGCGGGCTTTCCACTTCTTGGTGGGGTCTTCTCGTCGCCGTCCCCGTCGCCCCCGCGACCGGACACTTCCTTTCGTCTCCCCTGAGCACGTCTCGAGGAGATGACATGTCTGTGACCCAAGGATACACCCCCGCGCTCGGCGCGCCGCCGGCACGGCGGCCGAGAGCGATCGTGTACTGCGAGGGCAACTTCGGAGCGATCGACGGCAAGACGGCGAACGGGCTGGTCCGCCACAGCGAGCGCTACGAGATCCTGTCGGTCATCGACAGCAACCTCGCCGGTCAGGACACCGGTGTGGTGCTCGCCGACCGACCCAACGGCATCCCCATCTGCCGGGATCTCGACGAGGCGCTGAACCGACGCGGGCCCGCACCGGAGCTGATCATCGTCGGTGTGGCCCCCACGAGCGGGCTGCTGTCGGTGGCCCAACGCGATGTCCTCCTCCAGGCCATCAGCCACGGCCTGGGCATCGTCAACGGCCTGCACGAGTTCCTGAACGACGACCTCGAGTTCGCGACGGCGGCCGCCATCAACTCCGTCGAGATCATCGATGTTCGTCGACCCCGGGCCAAGGCCGACCTGCACATGTTCAGCGGCGCCATCCTCGATGTCGGGTGCCCCCGCATCGCCGTGCTCGGCACCGACGGCGCGATCGGCAAGCGCACAACCGCCACGATCCTGACCCGGGCCCTCGTCGAGCACGGCGTCAACGCCGTCCTCGTCGGAACCGGTCAGACCAGCCTGATCCAGGGCGCCCGCCACGGTGTCGCACTCGACGCCATCCCCGCCCAGTTCGTCACCGGGGAGCTGGAGGTCGCCGTGGTCGAGGCTGCCGAGACGTGCAATCCCGACGTGATCATCGTGGAAGGCCAGGGGGCGCTCAGCCATCCAACCTATCTGAGCTCGACCGCCATCCTGCGCGGCAGTCGCCCCGCCGCGGTGATCCTCCAACACGCGCCGGCCCGCACGACCATCAGCGATTTCCCGGCGTTTCCGATGCCCACCGCGGCCAGTGAGATCAACCTCATCGAGACCTTCGCCGACACGAAGGTGATCGGCGTGACGATCAATCACGAGAACATGACCGATGCCGAGGTCAGCGCGGCCATCGCCGTCTACGAGGTCGAACTCGGCATCCCCGTCACCGATGCCCTCACGCGTCCGACCGGGCGCCTGCTCGACATGGTGTTCGCCGCCTTCCCCGATCTCGCCAGGACGTCGTCAGTCGCCCGAAGGTGACCGGGCTGCGGCTCGTCATCGACCTCGACAAGATCGCCGACAACGCACGACAGCTCGTGACCCGGACCGCCCGTCGCGGCATCTCGGTCACCGCCGTGACCAAGGCGATGCTCGGCGCCCCCGAGCTCGCCGGGGTTCTGGGGGCCGCCGCCGGCCTCGGCGACTCCCGTATCGAGAACATCGAACGGATGCGCCACGCCGGGGTCGACTCCCCGATGCTGTTGCTCCGATCGCCGGTTCCCAGCCAGATCCGGCGCGTCGTCGACGCCGACACGATGAGCGTCAACACCGAGCTCGACGTGCTGTCGGCGCTGTCGTGTGCGGCACGGGCCGCGGGGCGCGTCCACGACGTCTTGGTCATGGTGGAGCTCGGGGATCTCCGCGAGGGCGTGATGCCGGCCGACCTGGACGAGACGATCCGCCACGTCGTGCGCCTGCCCGCCCTCCGCCTCCGGGGCCTCGGAGCGAACCTGGCGTGTCGCAACGGGATCGAGCCCAGCGACGAGAACATGGGCGAGCTCACGGCCATGGTCGAGTCGGTCGAGGCGTCCTTCGGTGTCGAGCTCGACACCGTGTCGGGCGGCAACTCGGCTAACCTCGACTGGGCCCTCGGCCCGGGCGACACCGGCCGCGTCAACAACCTCCGCCTCGGTGAGTCGATCCTGCTCGGGCGGGAGCCCCTGCAGCGACGACCCATCGCCGGACTCCACACCGACGCCATCACCCTCGTGGCCGAAGTCATCGAGTGCCACCGCAAGCCGACCAGGCCCTGGGGACGGGCGGGCCAGAACTCGTTCGGCGAAACGCCGGAGATCGAGGACCGGGGCGAGACCTGGCAGGTCATCGTGGCCATGGGCCGCCAGGACACCGACCCCGGCGACCTCATCCCCCCCGACGGGCTCGAGATCCTCGCCGCCAGCAGCGACCACCTGATCCTCGCCGCCGCCGAGCGGTTGGCCCCCGGACACGAGATCCGGTTCCTGCCCGGCTACTCGGCCCTGTTGCGATCGATGACGTCACCGTTCGTGGTCGCTCAGATGCTCGGTGGGCGCTGAGGGGCTCGAACCCCCGACCCCCCTCGTAAGCAATGCCGGGCTGTTCGGGCATGGCCAACAAGGGCTCTGACCTGGCACCCTGAGTCGTGGGTAGGCGATCAAGCGTCGCTCGGCACAGACGTCGATCCGGCGCCGTCGTTGCCGAGAGGGCCAACCGGGCCAGTTCGCCGGGGTTCGCTCGCTTTGACGGTTTCGGGAGGGCTGGAGATACCGGACACTACGCTGCGGCGGCTATCTCTCGACAGGTGAGCGTCATCGCCAGGGATCGCTCACGGCTCGATGCGCTGAATGGTCGTCACCCGGTCGATGGACTTGTCGAATGAGACGATGGCGTGGACGCCGCTGCTCTCGGCATGGGCGACGAGGTAGGCCTCGGCGAAGTCGATCCTGTCAGTCTCGAACACCTCGACGGCTCGCAGCAACAGCGCCGGGTCGCCTCACGATTTCGAGCTGAGTTTCGCAGCGATCTCCATGCCTTCTCCTTACCTGGAACCAACTGTAGGGATACACCGGCGGATTCTGCAGGTCTACAGGCCGATCTGGGACGAGGCAGCGACGAGGAGCTGGTCCGGCGCAGATCGGTACCTCCTCACGACACGGTTGACCAAGCTGGTGCGGGCTCGGTATCACCCCGGGTCGGGTAGGTGAGTATCCGTTCCGGGTCGCCTCCACCAGCGGGACACGGTCGACTGATGTCTGGCACCTGGGCGGTATGGCGAACAGCTGTTCTTTCGTCCCCACCTCGAAACTCTGGTGGGCGCTGAGGGGCTCGAACCCCCGACCCCCTCCTTGTAAGGGAGGTGCTCTAGCCAACTGAGCTAAGCGCCCGACCCGCCCAGTCTAGCGCGGACGCCCCCGGTCCTGCGGGTGGTCCCTTTAGGGTGGACTCAAGCGTTTGACCTGGGCTTGTGGCAGAGGAGAGGCGACCTGAGGCCCGGCCCCGATGGCAGCGGACCCCCGCCGGGAAGGCACGAGCGCAGTGCCGTACGCCCTTGCCAACCGGCCGGCTTGCGCGCGCCTTGCGCGCGTAGCATCGGCGGACTACGGTCGGCAGCGATGCCGGCAAGGCGCTCATTCGGCACGACACGCAAGCTGAAGTCGGGACGGTGGCAGGCGATGTTCACCCACCCCGAGAGTCGTAGGCGCGTCACCGCAC
>JBHJNQ010000049.1:0-123568 GCA_050330635.1 Acidimicrobiales bacterium
CGACCCTGTCACCACAGAAGGGTTCATATGGGCCGCCCAGACCCGCATCGCCCTCAGGAAACTAACGGAAACAACCGCACGCGCCTGACAAGGACAAACTACCGCGACAGCCTCTGACACGGTGGCTGCCGTCCTCGATCGTGTCGGCGCTTCTGGCCGGCGCCGTGCTCGGGTTCTTCATCGACCTCTTCAGCGCCCTCAACCGCGAGCTCGCGCTCGTCGGCGCGACCCTCGTCGCCTATCTGCTCGCGCGATCGGCAGGACGTGCCTGGCTGCCACCGATGCTGCCCGCCTTGGCCGCAGGCTTTGTCGCCGCCGCGGCCACCGGGCAACTCCACTCGGTGCCGGGCACCAGCGTCTTGCCCTCGATCACCCTCACGTGGCCCACGTTCTCACTGGCTGCGATCGCCACCGTCACCCCCGTCGTCGTGCTGTTGATGACACTGCCGACGAACATCCCTTCGATGGTCCTGCTCGAGAACAACGGCTACGAACCACCCGAGGGTGTGATCGGGGCCGTCAGCGGGCTCAGCACCATCGCCGGCTCGCTCCTCGGCCCATCCGCCACCTCGCTCTCCCTGCCCGGAACCGCCATCTGTCTCGCACCCGACACCGGCGAACGCCGGCTGCAGGCCTACGTCGCAGCCCTAGCGTCGATCGGAGCGCTGGCCATCGCCGTGCTGGGCGGGATCGCCGCGCACACCGCCACCATGGTGCCCCGCGATCTGCTGGTGGCGGCGGTCGGCCTCGCCGTCGTCGGCATCGTCGCCAACTCCCTCGGTTCCGCAACTCGAGGGCCGTTGCTTCTCGGGCCGCTCTTCACCTTCGCGATCGCCATGTCCGAGCTCTCCCTTCTCGGCCTCGGCTCGTTCCTGTGGGCCATCGGCGGCGGAATCGCCGTCTCGCTACTCCTCGAACGCAAGCAGTTCCTGGAACTCGCGGCAACCGAACGCCCTTGACCGCGCCCCGAATCACCAACCCCGACAAACGGTCTCGGCGAGGAGGGCCGCCCGGACCGCGCGTGCCAAGCCGGTCGGGTGGTCTCGAGATGGGACGCGCGCGGCCGCCACGTCGCGCGCTGGGTGATCTGCCGGCGCCAGCGCCGGGACCCGAGCTTTCGGCGGCGCTGGCGGAGATGCGAGACGACGAGACGTACTGAGGTGGCCTTCTACCTCGACACCTCGACACCTCGGCGTTGGTGAAGTTGGTGGTTGCCGAGCCGGAGAGTGCTGCGCTTCGAGCGTGGACGGTTGCGTCTGATCGAGAACTGGTCGCAAGCGACCTCGTGCGAACCGAACTGATGCGAGCTGTGCGGCGCGTCGTTCCGGATAGGGGCGTTGCTGGCTCGGGAGGTGTTGGATTCGCTTACGCTCATCGAGGTCTGCACTGCGATGTTCGCGGAGGCCGGTCGCCTGGATCCGGTCGCGTTGAGTTCCTTGGACGCGATTCACTTGGCCGTCGCACTCGATCTTGGCGACGATCTCGAGGGCCTTGTGACCTACGACGAGCGCCTGGCCGGGGGGCCTGTGACCTACGGGGTGGCGATCAGCAGGTCGGCCCATTCGCTCGCGTTGGCAGCGAGGTGGAGTCGCCTGATGGCCGACTTGTCGATGAGCCAAATCGTCACCGAGGACCGATACCGTCGCCGTCCACCCCGTCGTCGTGCGTCACGCTGCGACCGGCGAACCTGCCATCTACGTCAATCCCGACACCACCTCGCACATCGTCGGCCTGGCCGAGGATGAGAGCGAGGCGCTGATCGAACGCCTGACCGACCAGATCGAAGACAGCGCCTTCCGCTGGGAACACTCCGGTCGCCCGGCGACCGCTGATGTGGGACAACCGCAGCGGCCTGATGCGTACCGGTCGGTGCGGCTTGCTGGCTCCGCGCGCCTGTGCTTTGGGCAGGGGTCCGCGCCTCGGGGCCGGGGTCCGGGCGCTGACCCTCGCCGACGTCGTCACGGATCAGGGCCTGACCTCAACGGGTCCGGTCGATGTGGACCTCCCCAACGTTGGCATCGACCCGGAGCCAGGTGCCATCGGCGATCAGGCGGGTGGCGCCCGTGACGCTCACGACCGCAGGAATGCCGAGCTCGCGGGCGACGATCGCAGCGTGGCTCTGCTGGGCGCCGACCTCCACCACGACAGCCGCCGCACCGAGGAACAGGGGCGTCCAGGCCGGGTCGGTGATCGGTGCCACGAGGATCTCGTCGGGTTCGAGTCCACGGGGGTCGGCGGGGTCGAGCACCACCCGGGCCCGGCCCTCGGCGACACCGGGGCACACGCCCATTCCCCGCAACACCGCGGGCGTCGGCTCGGCTTTCGCATCGGTGTCGGAGTCGGGGTCGTTAACCCGCAAGGGCCACGTCGATGGATCGGTGACCTCACCCTCGAACCAGAACGGGGGCACGCGGGCCTGACGGTAGTCCCGCTGCTCACGCCGTTCGGCGATCACCTCGGCGAAGTCGGCCGGCGAGGCGACGAAGACGGCTAGCTCATCGGCGGTCACCAGAAACGCATCGCGGAGATCAGTCGGTCCGCCCCGGTCGCGGGCCCGGCGGGCGAGCTCGTGCAACACGTTCTTCATCCCCGCCAACTCCCGCACCATCGCGTCCTTCGCCTGCTCCCGTGCCGCGGCACCGAGCTCGGTGACGTGCAACGCCCGGCGGAGCATCGGGCGTAGCGGACGGGCGACGAGAGCTGCGGCATCGCCGACCGCCGCGGCCCGGTCGTGGGCGAGCCGGGCGGCAACCAGCTCCGGGTCCCGCTCCAGCGGGGCGAGGCGCAGCCGGTCCACCAACGCCAGCGCGATCGGGGGTGCCAGCGCCCACGAGGGCGCCGCGAGCTCGTACTCGTCGGGGCCGCGGTGACCGTGGTCGCGCAGGAACGACGCGAACGCCGCAGCGAAGGAAGCGATCCCGTCGTCGACGGGCGTCGCCTGGAGAGCCTCGGCAACGGTATCGATCCCGTCCTCGAACAGCGCCGTCAACGCCGGGTCGGCAGCCACCATTCGCCCGATCCGCCACAGCCGGCCGGCCGGGAGGGCCGACTCGATCGTGCCGAGCCCCGCCGTCATGCGGTTGACGAGCAGCACCGGATCACCGTTCGTCCCCCGCCGCAGCATCTGTTCCAGTGCGCTCCGGCCGACTCCGCCGATGGCGGTGGCGTGTCCCAGGGGTACGAAGGCATCGGCGATGCGGGCCGAGAACGTCGGGACCAGCGCCACCAGCTCGGCATCGGACGCCGACCGGATGTCCGGGAGCGAGGCCACCCAGGAATCGGCCCGACGGCGGAAGGCCTCGACCAGCGCCAAGTCGGGCCGGAACAACGCCCCCATGGCCCAACGGGTCAACCCCAGCGATGCGCCGACGCTGCGGTCGCCGGCCATCGGGCGATAGGGCGGGGCGTCACTGACCCCGAGGCCTTGCTCGTCGATCATCTCGGGTGTCATCCCCGGCGTGCGCACCCCCATGAGTCGGAACACCGACATGTTCAGGTAGAGGTAGCCGCCGAACACCCCCGACACCACGATGCCGTGCCGGCGGATCTCGTCGTCGGTGAACAACCCCATCCGGGCCATGTTGCGCCGGTGGCCGACCGCCGGGGCATCGGCGTAGATCGTGCCGCCCAGCGCCGACACGACGTTGGGGAAAACCTCGCCGGCGTTGCCGCGGGTCCAGATCGGGAACCTCGGCGTCAGCTCGTCCTCAACGATCCACCGCGGGTACGGAACCGGCCCAACGGTCGACGACTTGGTCATCGCCTCAGTCTCCCACGCCACCAACTGGCGCGTCGGCCGTCTTGAACCCCACACGTTCGGCTTCGGCCAGCGAAGCAGCGTCGTGGCGGGGATGGAACTCGTCGACCCATCGAGAGCGCCCCGCCGTCACCGGAACGGATCAGGTCTCGGACGAGCTCTGCTTGCTCTTCAGGTGCTCGAGCGACGGGTTCTCGGGCAGTGTAGCGGTTGGCATGGGGACCCTCTGCTTGTGCCCAAGCGGTGCGCGCTGGTCGCCAGCGGTCGCCGCAGCCGAGTGCGTCGGCCAGTCGGTCGCAGGCCTCGTCGAGTCGGGATGGGCGTAGCATTGCGACGCGTCGGCGAAACGACGATCTCGGTAGCGTGTGGAGGTTGTCGAAGGAGACGACACAGTCCCGTTTCAGGCCGCCGGCGGGGCCCTGTGGCAGTTCCGACGTCAGACCGAGAATCGTCGTTGTCTGATGGACCACGACGCTTGCATCGATACGGTCGGCGACGGGATCGCGTGTGAGGACGACAACGGGACGGTCCCCGACGCGTCCGATATCGGCGGCCGTCGAGGTCGCCGACGACATCGACCCCGTGAGCAAGTTCGTTGCACTCAGCGGCCGAGACCCCGGCTGAACCCGAAGCCGTCACTTCGACGCTGCGGCCCGGATCCGACGGCACTAGCGTGACGCGCTATGACGTCCGCCTCAGAGTTTTCCACCCTCACCCTGGACTTCGAGACGGACTCCGGGGTGGCGATTCTCACCCTTGATCGGCCGGATCACGGCAACGCCATCAACGGCGTGATGGCCGCCGAGCTACGACAGGCCGCGCTCGACCTGTCGTATGACCACTCGGTGCGTGCGGTCGTCGTTCAGTCGTTCGGCCGAGTGTTCTGCGGTGGCGGTGACCTGGCCTCGTTCTCGGACGCATCGGAGGACGAGCTGCCCAAGGTCATCGACAGCCTCACCATCGACCTGCATGCTGCGGTGGCCCGCTTTGCCAAGATGGACGCTCCGGTGGTGGCAGCGGTCACCGGCGCGGCGGGAGGGGCCGGCATGTCGCTCGTGGCCGCCTGCGATCTTGTGATAGCCGGCGAGTCCGCCCGGTTCACGATGGGTTACACCAAGGCCGGGCTCGTCCCTGATGGCACGTCGTCGTTCTTCCTGGCTCGGGTGGTGGGTTTGCGTCGGGCCACGGAGCTCGTGCTGACCAATCGGGTGCTCTCGGCAACCGAGGCCGCCGAGTGGGGTCTCATCAACCGGGTCGTTCTCGACGCCGACGTGCGTGCCGACGCGCTCACGCTGGCCCGTTCGTTGGCTGCGGGGGCGACGAGGTCGCTCGGCATGGCCAAGCGGGTGCTGATCGAAGGTGCATCGAGCGCTCTCGAGGAGGCGATGGAGCGGGAGTCGCGCTACGTGAGCGCTTCGGCCGCTACCGGCGACGCACGGGAGGGAATCGAGGCGTTCCTGGCTAAACGAAGCGCCCGCTTCGAGGGCCGGTGAGCTCGATCCTAGGACGATCTCGTGTCCCGCAAATGGATCGCTGTCACCCTCACCCCAGAACCGGAATCCAGACCACCTGACAAAGAGGCGTCGATGTTGGTTTGACCTGCGGTTTCGCGCGCGGGCCCGCCGAGAGTGTGCATCGGGGGATATTTGGCCGACGAAGCAGCCGCAACTACCCTTTCGACAAAGGTGGTGGCGAGATGACAGTCAGTGTGACCCAGGCGGAGCTGACCGACCAACAGTGGACCAGGTTCCTCGAGGAAGGCAGGGCCCGGGCCGAAGAACTCGGCAACCGGGGTCCGATCCGCTTCGATGACGAAGGTCGGCTGGCCCCCGACGTCCTCGACGCCTATCGCCGTAACGGCTTCTACGTGTTCACCGGTGTCTTGTCGGGCGAGGAGGTCGCAGAGCTCGAAGCGGAGTTCGACGATCTGATCGACAACGCCCCTGTCGAACGTGACGGTCAGGTCGATGCACACGGTCGGCCGGTACGTCACAGCGGGTACTACTCGATGTCTTCGGACACGTTGTTTGGCCAGGACGGCGTCGACGGCCAGGGTCCCGCGGTCGTTGGCCTTGTGTCCCACCCGCTGATGCTCATGGACGCCGCCCTCCGCGTGTACGGGCACCCCGAGATCCTCAAGATGGTCGAAAACGTGAACGGCGCAGACTTCGTCCCGTTCCACGAGAGCATCTTCCACAAGCCGGCGGGAACTGGTCCCCCGACCCCGTGGCATCAGGACGGCCGCACCCACTGGGCCGAGGACGGGACGAGCCTCGAAGGCGACGACGGTGGAGGTGAGTCACACGGGCTCAACCTGTCGGTCTCCTGGTCGCATTGCACCCCCGAGAACTGCCTGTGGGTAGTGCCGGGCAGCCACCGTCGCTGGGTACTTGCTGGGGGCGGCAGCTTCCCGGCGGCGACCACAGTGATGCCCGAGGCCGTCCCGATGTTGCTCGAACCCGGAGACTGCGGAATGGTGAACCGCTCCTCGTTGCACGGGTCGTTTCGAAACGACTCGACCGAGCGTCGGGTCACCATGGTGCTCGGCTTCCACAAGCGGAGCTCGGCGATCGGGACGACCACGACCAACGTGCACTCGTTCCAGATACCCGGAGGTGGCAACTCCATGCGCATAACCTACGACGATGACTATGTCCTGCGCCGAGCCCGCATGATCCCGCTGGCGATCGACGCCCGACGTCAACGCTGGCCCGAAGAGCAGTCGTATCGCTATCGGGGTGACTGGATCGGATCAGCAGAATGGAGCGAGGGCACCCGCGAGGAGATCAGCCGCGAAGGCGACGAATACTGGCGGCGCGACATTACCCTCTGATCAGCCAAAGCCACCGCAGTATTGCTCGAAGAGCAAGCCACAGAGGAATAGGACGTCCAACGGCTCAATCACAGGCCAAGCGACGAGCCGTCCCGGCCGAGCGGCGAGCAAGCGACCTGGATTGAGCCGAGACTACAAGGGGGTATAGCGTCGGATACATGCAGCACACGTCGCCAGCGAACGGTGCCGAACGATCGATTCTTGGGTCGGGCGTTCGTTCCGATCTGGTCGAAGCCCACGGAGGGGTGGCCGCAGTGGTGGCCCGGCCCGGTAGCTGGTGGACCGGGGCCGAGCGCCACGCCATCGCTTCCGAGGTGCGCCGGGCCCTGGCCAACGCCGACCTGCCGCCGTGGATGGCTCCCTCTGCTTGCGACCCGGACCGCCCGGCTGCCATCGCGGCCGACCATCCGCTTCCGGCAGCCGCGGTCGACGCCGCGTGGAGGATCACGAACCATCCCGGGACCCTGACCCACGACTGGTATCGGAGCGTCGTCGACGGCCTCCCCAGCGCCGAGCACTACGTCGAGCTCGTCAGCGTCGTGGCCATGGTCTGCTCGATCGACCGGTTCGCCGCCATCATGGACCTGGCCCCGATTCCCCTCCCCGAGCCCAAGGCCGGTGAGCCGACCCGGGAGCGGATCGAGGACACGGCGGTCCGCAGTCACTGGGTGCCCACCGCCCCGGTCAAGGGGCCGAACGTGTTGAAGGCCCTCAGCGCCGTCCCGGCCGACGTCGAGGCCCGCCAGGCGTTGTCCAGCAGCCAGTACCTGCCCGAAGGTGCGCTCATGGGCGACCTCGACTGGGGGCGGGACACCATCGACCGGCGCCAGATCGAGCTGGTGGCGGCCCAGACATCGCTCGTCAACGAGTGCTTCTATTGAACGACGTCCCATGCCCTGCTGCTCGGTCTGAGCAGCGCCAACGTCGACGGAGTGATCACGCCCGGTCAGTTGGCCGACGGGGCCGGGGTTCCGAACGGGAAGCTGCTCGTCGACTTCGTCAACGCCACCCGGGCCGGGGGCGACGAGCTGGCCGCCGCTAGAGACCGACTCACCGAGACCATGGGTGGCGAGGCCGTGGTCGACGTAGCCGCCGTGGTGGCCAACTTCACGATGATGACCCGGATCGCCGACGGGACCGGGACACCCCTCGACAAGGGAAGCGTCGACATGTCGGCCGACATTCGTCGGGAGCTGGGTATCGACGACTTGGTCTCGGCTCGTCACATAACACCTCCTCTCACGGCGGCCAACCGCGCGGGTTGTGCGTGTGGCACCCCCATGGCCCCACCCAAACCGAAGCCTGGCGCTTCTTCCTGGTCGACGCCGACGCACCACCCGAGGTCAAAGACTTCCTACGCCGCTACTACATGCGATACTCGGGCCCGGCCGGGATGACCGAGCAGGATGACATGGAGAACGGGAACTACGCCACCGCCTCATCCCGAGGGGCCGTGGCCCGCCGCTACCCGTTCAATTACCAACTGTCACGGGGGCGGGCGTCGCTGGACCCCGAGGTCCTGGGCTACCGGGTCCCGGGCCTGGCATCCACCCAGGCCACCGAACACATCGCCCTCGGCTTCTACCGCCGATGGGCCGATCACCTCGACGTCGACAACACCGACCCCGGCCGCTGGGCCCAGCTGCTCGGTGCCGGCGACCCCCGGTTCGAGACCCCGGTGGCCCGTTGAATGTCGACGGACCGGTGGTGATCGTCACCGGTGGCACGTTCGGCATCGGTCGATCCATCACGTTGAGCCTGGCGGCCCGGGGCTACCGGGTGGTGGCCTTCGGGCTGGAGAGCCGGCAGCTGTCGTCCACCGCTGAGCGGGCCATTCCCGGACTGGAGGCCGAGCTGGCCCGCCAGGGTCTGGAGGCCGACCTCCTCCACGCCGACGTGGCCTCGGCCGCCGACGTTGACCGGGTCCGGGCCCACACCGTGAGTCGGTACGGCCGGGTCGATGGCTTGGTCAACAACGCCGCTGTCGGCCCTCTGGGCACCGTGCTCGACACCACCGAGGCCGACTTCGAACGGATCGTGGCCGTCAACCTCAAAGGCCCCTACCTGATGGCCCGAGCCGTCCTGCCGACCATGATCTCCCAGGGTGGGGGCCGGATCGTCAACATCGGCTCGGGGGCCGGGTACGGCAAGCACAACATGGCCGTCTACAGCGCCAGCAAGGCCGGCCTCCACGGTCTCACCATGGCCCTGGCCTACGACCACTTCCACCAGCACATCGGGGTCAACCTGGTGATCCCCGGTGGGGGTGGGATCGTGACCGGGATGAGCCTGGGCCGGGCCGGAGGGATTGGCACCGGTTCCCCCGACGAGGTGGCCCGGATGCGGGCCACCGCCCCCGGCACCGTGGCCGGCCGCCCGGCCGAGGGCGACGACGTGGCCAACGCGGTGGCCTTCCTGCTGTCGCCCGAGGCCGAGGCGTTGTCGGGCACCGTGATCGACGTCGGCTGTTTCGCCCATCAGGGTGGCCCGCTGCGGGCAGCGCCGGTGCCGGTGGAAGGATGAAGGGGATGGAGGCGACGCAGTGATGACGCTCGATGATCTGCTGCTCAAGGCCGAGGTGGAAACGTTCCTCCACCAGGAGGCCGAGTTGCTGGACTCCCGCCGATTCGAGGCCTGGCTGGACCTGCTGGCCGATGACCTCGTGTACTTCATGCCCCAGCGTCGCAACGTCCGCTTCGGCGACCACGCCGAGGCCGAGAACACCCGCCAGGGGGAAGGCATCTCCTGGTTCGACGAGGATCGCTGGACGTTGACCAAGCGGGTCGAGCAGATCCTCACCGGGGTCCACTACGCCGAGGAGCCGCTGTCGCGCACCACCCATCGTGGCCAATGTGATGGTGGTCGATCGTCCAGCTGACCCCGGCGCCGATCAGGCCGAGGTGACGGTGCAGTGCCGCTTCATGGTCCACCAGAACCGGGTCCAGTACGAGACCTACACCTTCGTTGGTCGTCGCAACGATGTGCTGCGACGAGACTCTGGCACCCCCGCCGGCTGGCTCCTCGCCCGGCGCGAGATCATCCTCGACCAGAACGTGCTCTTGGCCAAGAATCTGACACGAAACTTCCTTCTAATCCTGACAAGCGGAGGCCGGCATGCTGAACTTGATGGAGGTCCCTGCGGGGGCCCTGGTCCGCCTCACCGACGGCACCGTGGCCGACGTGGTGGAGAGCCCCGGTGACGGGCAGTGGCTCCTCATCGATGTCGCCGGCGACGTCGATCTCCGTCACGCCCAGGACATCGTCGAGTTGGTCGAGCACTGACCGGCCTGGCAGGCGGTGCCGGGATGGGCTGTCGCCGCCCACGGCGTCGCCGTACGGTCGAGTCTGGCTGCACGGTATGAGCGAGTCGAAACGCTTCCGCACCCCGCGCTAGCGTCCCGACCATGTTGACGCCCTACCGGGTCCTCGATCTGGCTGACGAGCGCGGCCAACTGGCTGCCTTCATCTTGGCGCAGTTGGGAGCCGACGTCATCGCAGTCGAGCCGCCCGGCGGGACGAGCAGCCGCCACTGTGCGCCGTATGCCGGTGGTGTGCCGGATCCGGAACGGGCGCTCTGGCACTGGTCGTACAACCGGGGCAAGCGCAGCGTCGTCATCGACTTGACCACCGAGCAGGGGCGCAGCGACCTGGAACGTCTTGCGGCGACCGCGGACATCGTGATCGACACCGGTTCGGCCGGGGTCGACCTCGACGCGCTGCGGGCGGGGAACCCCCGATTGGTCACGGTCCGGATCTCGGCGTTCGGCGATGATGGGCCCCGAGCCCATTGGCCGGCCACGGAGCTCACGGTGTGGGCATCGTCGGGGCCGCTTGCGATCGCCGGTGACGCCGACCGGCCGCCGGTGCGGGTCAGCTCGCCACAGGGCTGGCTCCACGCCAGCGGCGAGGCAGCCGACGCGGCGCTGGTCGCGCTCTGGGAACGGGAGCGCTCCGGCACCGGTCAGCATGTATCGGTCTCGGCTCAGCTCGCGTCGATGGAGGCCACGCAGAGCTGCGCCTTGGCCACGGTGATCGGCGGCACGCCGAGCAAGCGCTCCGCCGGCGGGGGGAGCTTCGGCGCCCTCAAATTCCGAATCGTGTGGCCGGCCAGCGATGGACATGTGACTATCGCATTCCTGTTCGGCGCATCACTGGGGGTCTTCACTCGGCGGCTCATGCACTGGATCCACGAGGAGGGCTTCTGCGACGAGGCGACGCGCGACAAGGACTGGATCAACTACGCCGTGCTGCTCGACGAGGGAACCGAGTCGCAGGAGGAGTACACCCGGGTTCGCGAGGTCGTGGAGCAGTTCACCTCGTCGCGAACCAAGGCCGGGCTCCTCGAAGGAGCGATCCGTCGCAAGCTCCTCATCGCGCCGATCAACACGATCGCCGATGCCGCCGCCTCCGAGCAGTTGGCCGCACGAGGCTTCTGGGCTGACGTGGACGTGGGCGAAGGTGAGGTCGTTCGGTTCCCCGGTGCCTTCATATCGAGCGACCGGACCGAACAGCCGTCGATGGGGCGTGCGCCGAGGCTGGGCGAGCACCAGTCACTCCTCGACGACCTCGGCCCGAGGCGCGCGCCAGCGGCCGGGCGCCCGATGAGCGTCGACGCCGAACCTGGGGCAGGCGCCCTGGCGGCAGTGAAGGTGCTCGACTTGTGCTGGGCCGTCGCCGGTCCTCTGATGACCAGGTTCCTCGCCGATTTCGGGGCAACCGTGGTCCGCGTCGAGTCCTCCACCAATCTCGATGTCGCACGAACCGTCGGCCCCTTCATCGCCGACCAGGTCGGCACCGAGAACTCGGCGATCTACAACAACATGGCCGCCGGCAAGCTCTCGATCGCGCTCGATCTGTCGAAGCCCGAGGGGATCGAGGTGGTCAAGGATCTGATCCGCTGGGCCGATGTTCTCACCGAGTCGTTCGCGCCGGGCGTGATGGCACGGCTGGGTTTGGACGACGACACGCTTCGGGACCTCAACCCGGAACTGGTGGCCATCCACTCGAGCATCATGGGTCAGACCGGTCCGCTCTCGGGCTTCGCCGGGATCGGCACGATGGGCGCCGCGATCACCGGTTTCTACGACCTGACCGGCTGGTCCGACCGGCTCCCGGCCGGTCCCTTCTCCGCCTACACCGATTACGTGGCTCCCCGTTTCGGCATCGCCGCCCTGCTGGCAGCGCTCGACCATCGCCGCCGCGGCGGCGGTGGTCAGATCCTCGACTTCTCCCAGGCGGAGGGGGCCACCCATTTCCTGACCCCGGCCCTGCTGGACTGGTTCACCAACGGCGTCCTCCGCTCATGGATGGGGAACGCTGACCTCAACGCGGTGCCGCACGGGGTCTATCGCTCGGTCGGCGAGGACAGCTGGATTGCGGTGGCCTGCGTGGATGGTGCGGCTTGGTCGGCGTTGGCCGATGTGATCGGCAGGTCGGATATGGGAGATCTCGACCTCGAGGCCCGACGAGCTCGGATCGAGGAGATCGATGCGGCCATCACCGAGTGGACGTCGGTACGAAGGGCCGACGAGGCGGCCGAAGTTCTGGCCGCTGCTGGTGTCGCCGCCTATCGGGTCCAGAATGCGCCGGAACTGGCCGACGACCCTCAGGTCGCGCACCTCGGGCACTTCGTCGAGGTCAGCCATCCGTCCCACGGCACGACGGTGGTCGAGGGTCCGCGTGCCCGGCTGTCGCAGACACCGGGTCGCGTCACCGAGTCCGGTCCGCCGATCGGGCATCACGCGTTCGAGATCCTCCACGAAATCCTCGGCTACGACGTGGTGCGGATCAGCGAACTCGCCATCGCCGAAGCCCTCGAGTAGTTCGTCGGCCAAGGCGAGAATTGCGCCCGGTGCCCCGGGGTAACAGAGTGGAAGCCGTTGCGAACCCCCACGGTCGATGCCGTAGGAGATCCGCCCCGGACTCGCTGCCTTTGAGGGCCAACAAAGACCCGAGGATCTGACGCCCTATGACGGAGAAACGTTCACCACGAATGACCGAGGACGAGATCTGGTCCTTCGTTCGCAACGGGCACACCGGGATCTTCACGACCCTGCGGCGCGACGGCGTGCCGATCGCGATGCCGATGTGGTACTGCTGTCTGGGTCGCGACGTCTATATGCAGACCCGAGGCCGCAAGCTGCAGCGAATTCGAAATGAACCGCGTTGCTCGTTTCTGGTCGAGACCGGCGACCGCTGGGCCGAGCTTGTCGCCGTGCACCTGACCGGGCGAGCCGAGCACGTGGCGCCCGACGGCGACCTCCAGGCGGCGTTCGCCGCCGAGATGGACCGAAAGTACCGGGCGTACCGTGGCGACGGACGAGACCCCGAGATGCCAGCGCAGGCAGCCGAGTACTACGCGGCCCAGATGCAGGGCCTCGTCCGCTTCGTGGCCGACGGTCGCATCCTCAACTGGGACAACTCGAAGATGATGTCGTGATCGACCGTCGTGCCGAAACAGGTCGCGGAGCCTGGGCCGGGGCGACCGTCACCGGTTCCCCTGACGAGGTGGCCCGGCTGCGGGACACCGCCCCCGGCGCCGATCAGGCCGAGGTGTGCTGAATTTGATGGAGGTCCCGGCGGGGGCCCTGGTCCGCCTCGCCGACGGCACCGTGACCAATCGGGCCGACTGACCGGTTACGACCCCTTCGTGTCCGGACCGGAGTCGGGCGATCTCGGCCCCGAGGGTGTCACGGTGATCACGGCCGCCGACAGCCCGCCCGGTTCGGCGCTGGTCGTGGTGGCCAACGAGGTCAGCGGCACGACGACGATCTTCGGAGTCGTGCAGCGCCGCTGAACCGATCCAGCATCGCCGAACTTCCCCGACATCCTGCGGTGAGCTAGCTTGACTGCGTTGAGGTCTACAAGTGAGGTAGTCGACATGAGCAGCACGCCCTACGACCTGGTCATCAAGGATGGGATGGTCTTCGACGGCACCGGTGCGCCGCGGGTTCGGGGTGATGTGGCGATCACCGGCGGCAAGGTCGCCGCGATCGGGCGGGTTGATGCCGGCGGCGCTCGCCGGGTGATCGACGCCCGGGGCATGCACGTGGCTCCGGGCTTCATCGATTTGCACACCCACTACGACGCTCAGATTTTCTGGGACCCCTATTGCACCCTGTCGGGCTGGCATGGGGTGACGTCGGTGGCGATCGGCAACTGCGGGTTCGGTTTCGCTCCGGTCGAGCCCGACGAACGTGAGTACGCCATGCGTTCGATGACTCGCGTCGAGGCCATTCCGTACGAGTCGATGAAGCAGGGGATGCCGTGGGACTGGGTAAGCTTCCCCGAGTATCTGGACAGCCTCGAGCGCACCGCCAAGTCGGTCAACGTGTTGCCGTTTGTTCCGGTCGGACCGATCCTGGTCAAGGTGCTCGGCCTCGAGGGTGCCAAGTCGGGCCGGATGCCCACCGACGCCGAACACGCCGAGCTCGCCCGGTTGCTCCACGAGGGCATGGATGCCGGCGGGTGCGGTTGGACCGCGCAACGGCTTCCCCCGACCGGGCCCGCCGCGCTGCAACGCGACTGGGACGGCACGCCGATGCCGACCGACATGATGAACGACGAGACCTGCCGGGTGTTCGCCCGGGTCTTGGCGGAACGCAATCAGGGCGTCCAGCAGATGACCGTCACCACAGAGGACGTCAAACACGACATGGCGGTCATGGAAGAACTGGCGGCTATCTCCGGGCGGCCGCTTCTCCACAACGTCATCCAGGCCTTCGCCGACAAGCCGCACGTGCATCGCCGGGGTATCGAGTGGCTGGAACGATGCCGTGAACGGGGGATTCCGGTCTACGGCCAGGGCGCCACGACCGACGCCGGGTTCACCTACACCTTCGAGGACTGGAACCTCTATGACGATTCGCCGGCCTGGCTCGAGGCCACGTTGGGAACCGTGGAGGAACGCCTGCACAAGCTGGGTGATCCGGCACGTCGGCAGGCCTTGAAGGAGACGCTGCCGAGCATCGCCACCGCCCCACTCGACACCGTGACGGTGCTCGGGCCTCGGAGTCCGGAGACGGAGCAGTTCCGGGAGATGTCGATCGGGCAGGTGGCGGAGATGACAGGCAAGCATGTGGTCGATGCCATCTTGGACATTGCGGTGGCCGACGATCTGAAGACCACGTTCTTCGTCGCTCCCCCCCAGGGCAGCTCCGATCTGCTCCGTGAGGTGGTTCAGTACCCACACATGCTGTTCGGCGTTTCCGATGGTGGCGCCCACACCAAGTTCCTGACCGCCGGTCGCTACCCCACCGAGACGCTCACGTATCAGGTACGCGAGAAGGAGTGGGTGACGTACGAGGATGCGCACCGGCGCCTGTCGGGACTGCCGGCCCAGCTCGCCGGTTTCCAGGACCGCGGGCTGCTGCGGGTCGGCGGGCCGGCGGACGTCGTCGTCTATGATCCGAACGAGTTGGCTGTCGGCCCCAATGTGGTCGTTCACGACCTGCCCGGGTCCGAATGGCGCCGCATCCAAAAGGCCACTGGCTACCACGCCGTGATCGTGAATGGCGAACAGACCATAGCGGACGACGAACAGACCAACGCCCACTCGGGTCGCTTGCTGCGCCACGGTCGAGGCTGATCGGGGTCGAGATCTCGCCGGTGTCAGGCCTAGTTCGGCGTGTGTTTCTCGGCGAAGGCGCGGGGACCCTCGATGCGGTCGGTTCCGGTCTGCCACCCCGCTCGGCTGGGCTGACGTAGGCGGCGGCGTCGGTCAGGGACAGGTCGAGGGCGTCGAGAGCCGACTGCTTGGTCGCCCGGATCGCCGCCGGCGAACAGCGGCGGATGTCGGCCACCCAGGCGTCGAGGTCGGCGTCGAGGTCGGCCCCAGGTCGAGCTCGGGCAGCCCGATCTTGGCGTCGGTTTCGGCCGCCAGGCGGAAGTGACAGGCCAGGGGCAGTTCCAGGCCGCCGCCGAGGCAGTAGCCGAACAGGGTCGCAATGGACGGCTTGCCCATGTTCTCGATGGTGGCCAGCACGCGCCGCCGCTGACCGAGAACCGCTTCGAACCCGCCCCGGGCACCACTCTCGCTTCGTAGTTGCTTGAGGTCCATCCCGACGGAGACGTTGTCCTCACCAACGGCGGTGAGGACCAGGACCCGGACCGTGGGGTCGGTGGCGGCGGCGTTCACCGTCTCCTCCACTGCGTCCATGTACTCGAGTGTCATCCGGTTGATTGGCGCGTCGTTGTTGGTGAGGGTGAGGACCCCACCGTCACGACTCACGAGCAGTGCGTCGGCCGCCATGTCAGTGTCCTTTGAACTGTGGATCGCGCCTCTCCAGGAACGCGCCCGGGCCTTGCGGCCGTCGTCGCTGGCGAACGCCCGGCGGATGTGGTGCAGGTCGTAGCGGAGCTGGCCCTCGAGATCCCGATGGGCCGTGGCCTCACGAACCACCCGCTTGGTCGAACGGCCGGTGATGGGCGACAGCGCCGTGAGCTGCTGACAGTATTGGGCGAAACGATCGGCGAAGGCGTCGTCGTCGGTCACCTCGCCCACCAGTCCGAGCTCCTTCGCCTCGTCACCGAGCACGGTTCGGTTCTCCAACAGGAAGCGCATCGCCCGCTCGTAGCCGACGAGCTGGCTGAGGGTGTAGGACATCCCGCCGTCGGGGGAACCACCGATGCGGGGGTAGCCGGCTATGAGGCGGGCGCTGCGGGCCATGATCCGGATGTCGGCGGCCAGTGCCAGCGACAGGCCGGCGCCAACGGCCACGCCGTTGATCCCGGCGACGATCGGCTTGTCGCAGCCGTAGCGCAGCTCCGAGCAGAAGCGGCTGACCCAGCCGAGGTCGTCCATGAGTAGGTTGTGTCGGTCATGCCGGAGTGGTCGATGTCCGATCGCCGGTGAGGTCCAATCCTGCACAGAACGCCTTGCCGGTACCGGTGAGGCCGATGATCCACGTGTCATCGTCCTCGGCTGCGTCCTCCACGGCGCCGAGAACGGCCCACGCCAGTTCCTCGGAGATGGCTCGGACCTTCCTGGTGGCCTGCGAGGCCGGCGGCCTGGCATGTCCGGCACTCGGCTCGATCATGCCGCCCAGCGCAACCTGGTCGGTGAGCGACTGCTCGGAATGCCACGCGAGCCCCGCATCGGCTGACGGGCGCAGGCGAGCATCGCCGTGCTAAGACTGGGGCGATGGTCGAGCCTCACCCGTGGAGCGAGGGCTTCACTTGGCGCTCACCGACTCCGCCGTTCACCAGCCTGGACGCCGAACAGGTCGAGCAGTTCGACCGGCTCGGCTATGTCGTGGTCGATCCGCTCATCCCGGCGGCGCTCGTCGCCGCTGCGGGTGAGGAGATCGATGGGTTCGAGGCTCGCACCGAGGCCTGGCTGGCGCGCCGCCCGGACGGACGGGAGTCGATCGCCGAGGTCGGCGCCATCACGTTCTCGGTCCACCTGGCTGCCCGTTCGGCCCTGCTGGGCTCCTTGAGCGTGCACCCTGCCATCGCCGGCATATGCGCCGATCTGTTGGGCCCCGACGTCGACCTCTACTGGGATCAGGCGGTGTACAAGAAGCCGGAGAAGCCCCGCCGGTTCCCCTGGCACCAGGACAACGGCTACACCTTCGTCGAACCCCAGCAGTACCTGACGGTCTGGCTGGCCCTCACCGATGCCACCGAGGCGAACGGCTGCCCGATCGTGGCGCCCGGCAGCCATCGTGGGGGGACGCTGCGCCACCGGTGGGTGGAGCCCCTGGGCTGGGAGTGCTTCGACGGTCCTGAGGGTGTCGTCGAAGTGGCAGCGCCGGTGCGCGCTGGTGGGGCCGTGGTGTTCAGTTCCTTCACACCCCACAAGACCGGCCCGGCCATCACCGTCGGATGGCGGGGGTAGGTGGGCACCACCGCGGTCCCCAGCTCGATATGGCTGGTGTCGCGCCCGGCGAGGGCCAGCGCCATCAAGGCGTCGACCGCTCCCACCTGGGGCAGCCAGGCGGAGGCGAACCCGGCTGCCTCGGCCGCCGCCGCCCGTTCGACCAGTCCACCGGTCGCCACCTTGTCACCAGGCATCGACAGCATCGTTCCGAGGCGCAAGGGAAGCTCCTTCGTCCGTCCAGCCGGATTTCTTGACGGGACCCTATCCCGGTGCGTCGACCGTGGCCAGGCCAGTTGCAGGGGCCACCCGCTTCGTGTGAACATCGGCGCTATTGAGCCCGCCGCCGTGGACCGGGGCAACGAGCTGGAAGGCTGAAGTCGTGGATTTCGAAGCACTGGTGGCATCGCGTCGCAGCGTTCGCGGGTTCCGCCAGGACCCGGTGCCCAAAGAGCTCCTGATCGAGGTCATCGAGCTGGCCAAGCGGGCACCGTCGTCGATGAACACCCAACCGTGGCATTTCCACGCCATCACCGGCGCGCCGCTGGAACTAATCAGGGAGGGCAACACCGACCGGATGCTGGCGGGGGCCAAGGTGGATCGCGAGATCAAGATGAACGCCCACGGGTACCAAGGGGTCCACCGGGACCGGCAGAAGGAGATCGCGGTTCAGCTGTTCGACGCCATGGGGATCGCCTGGGACGACAAGGAACGCCGGCAGGACTGGGTGATGCGGGGTTTCCGCCAGTTCGACGCCCCCGTCTCGGTGGTGGTCACCGTGGACCGCGCCCTCGCCGATGACACGGTGGCCCACTTCGACTGCGGGTCTGCGACCTACGGCCTGGTCCTGGCGGCCACCTCGAAGGGGCTCGGGTGCGTGATCAACGGGCAGGGGATCATGCAATCCTCTGTGGTGCGCTAACACGCTAACATCCCAGAAGACGAGGTGATCATGACGTGCGTGGCCATGGGCTGGCCGAACGAGGAGTTCTCAGCCAACGAGGTGGTTTCCCGTCGGGTCGACACCGCCGAGGTGGCCAACTTCATCGGCTTCGACGACTAGGAGCCCGGGAGCCTGACCCTGGCGGCCGGCATCGCCCGCCCTCAGCCCATCCGTTCGATGACGGCGACGGTCCGCTCCACCAGGTCGTCGAGGTGGAGTTCGCCCATGCCGGCCAGGCCGATCGCGATCCGACCGTTCCACGGCTCGGTCCACTGCGGCGGGACTCCTCGGCCGGTGAGCCCCAGAGGGCGCCCACGGTGGCCCCGTTGCAGTCCGTGTCCCAACCAGCGGCGACGGTGTCACCGATCGCGGTGGTGAAATCATCGGCGCCGTGGAGCAGCCCCAGACCACCAGGGCAAGGTTGTTGACGGTATGCACCGGGGACAGGTCACGGTAGCGGTTGTGGATCTCCCCCGGCCCGTCCCCGACCCGGGCCAGCGCCACACCGAGCCGCATGGCCTCGGCGCAGTCCGACGCATCGGGAATGGCCCGGAGGCCGGCCCCGTCGGCGTCGAAAAGGTCATCGGCCGCGGGGATGGCGGCCCCGATGGCCGCCACCGCCATCGCCCCGTAGACCCCTTCGGCCCGGTGCGACAGCTCGGTGTCGCGCCGGGCCAGGGCCGCCGCCCGCTCCGGTCGGCCCGAATTCGCCCAGCCATAGAAGTCGGCCCGGATCTGGGCTCCGATCCAGTCGTTGAACTCGTTGTCGGAGCACTCAGCCAAATCGAAACCAGCGGGGGCTCCGGCGGGGAAGCCGTAGGTCGACTTCTCCAACAGGGTGATCAGGGCCCGGCGTTCGGCGGTGAACACGATCCCACCCGGTAAGTGGCGGAGCCACCCCCGGGCCAGGTCCTCCGTGGTGAGGTCGGCCCCGTGGGCTTCCAGCATCACGAGGGCCAGGACCGAGTAGTTGATGTCGACGTCGGCCTCGGCATGGTCGAACCGCCCCGGCAGCACTGGGGGAAGTGCCGGGCCACGGTGGTGTCGGGCACGAGAGGCACGTAGTCCCGCAACGGCAGGGCACCGGCCTGTTCGAGGTAGCCGGTCAGGGCGCCATGGCCTTCCCGCATCGACAGCAGCTCCACCGGCTTGCCCAGCTGACAGCCGCTGACCCGGCCCTGCCAGGGGGAACGGATCCGGTCGCGTAACTCGTCGGCCATGGCCGACCACGCGAGCCGCCGGTGACCTGCTGAACAGGTGGTCCGCGTCCCGGCCGCGAGGTCGCTTGCTCGCCGTGGAGGGCAGCGGTAGCGTCGCGCCGGATCCGACCGGTGGGCTCGAGGGACCGATGACCGTCGAGGGGATGTACCACGAGGAGTCGGTCGAGATCGACGCCACCGCCGAGGACGTCTACGACACCGTGTCCGACCTGACCCGGATGGGGGAGTGGAGCCCCGAGAACCGGGGCGGGCAGTGGCTCGACGGCGGAGCGGGAGCCGTCGGCGACCGCTTCGAGGGCCACAACCGGGTCGGCGAGCGGGAGTGGTCGGTGGTGGCCCAGGTCACCCGGGCCGATCGCGGCTCGGAGTTCCAGTTCGTCACCGGCGATCCGGCGTCACCCCATGTCCGTCTGACCTACCGGATGACGGGATCGAGCCCAACGGTCCTCACCGAGATCTGGGACGTTGAGCAACTGCCCCCGACGCTGGCCACCCTCGACGCCGAGCGGCTTGCGGCTCGGGCCCGGGCGGTCCGCGACGGTATGGTCGCCACCGTGGCCGCCATCCGATCGACGCTGGAGTCCTGACTCCGAACCAGGGGTCGGTGCAGGCGGCGACGATTCGCCACCGACCGGTGGCGACGGGTTGTCCGTTCACGCTTGATGCTCTACTCGCCGTGGGCGTCCAGCTCGGCCACGAGCACCCCTGTGGCGACCAGGGCGTCGATGCGGGCGTCGTCGTAGCCCAGAACGTCATCCAGCACGGCCCGGTTGTCCGCTCCCCGGGGTGCCAGGTGTCCGTTGGTGCCGATGCCGGCACCTCGGGCCGCTCGGGCCGGCACGACGAAGCCCCCCTCGACGGTGGCGAACAGCTCCCGATGGGCGGCCCAATCGGTGGCGGCCAACTCGTCGATCGAGCGCAGCTCTGCGGTGGTGAACGGCGAGCGGGCCTCCAGGGTGGTGCGGAACTCGTCGAAGGATTCGAACGATGCCGCCCACTCGGTGATGATGGCGAACAGCTCGGTCTTGTTGGCCTCCCGATCGAGGGGGTCGGCGAACCGGGGGTCGTCGGCCAGCTCGGGCCGCTCCAACGCCACCACGAGCTGGTCGAACCAGGCGACCGGGCTGCCGGCGATGCCCCACACCTCACCGTTGGGCAGCATCAGCAGGGGGCTGTGGTTGCAGGCCCCCGGGTTGGTGGTGTCCCATCCGCCGGCCAGCTCGGTGGACACCCACTCCTGGATGTAGACGAGTGATTCGACCATGCACACGTCGAGGTGGCCGCCCTGCCCGGTGCGGGCCGCCTGGACCAGCAGGGCGTTGATCGAGTTGGCCGCCATCATCGCCGTTGCGGCATCGCCCAAAACCAGCGCGGGCTGGTGGGGTGGGCGACCGATCTTACGGCGGTCGTATTCGAGCAGGCCCGACTCGAGGTGGCCCATTGGCGCATAGGCCCGACGGTCGGCCCACGGTCCGTCCTGGCCGAACCCGGTGATCGAGCAATACACCAGCGCAGGGAACCGCTCGCACATCTCGGTTGGGCCCAGACCGAACTTGGCCATGACCCCGGGCCGGTAGTTCTCCACCAGCACATCGCAGGTGGCCAGGAGGTCGACCAGGAGATCGGTGGCGCCGGGGGCGGAGAGATCCATCGAGCAGAACCGCTTGCCGGCGTTCTGCTGGGCGAAGTAGGGGGTCAGGTGAGCCTGGCCGATGGGGGGGAACGTCCGGCTCATGTCGCCCTCGGGCGGCTCGATCTTGATGACCTCGGCCCCCTGGTCGGCCAGGATCCGGGTGGCGAGCGGTCCGGCCACCACCCGGGTCAGGTCGAGCACCCGGATACCGTCGAGAGGTCCCATGCCCGCACCGTAGCCAGGTTGGCAGGGGCGGCCAAGGTGGGTACGTCGGATCGATTGCAGGATGGCGCCAGGGGATGGCGGCACCTACCATCGCCGTCCATGAGCGATCTCGAGGCCCGGATCCGTCGGCTGGAGGACATCGAGTCGATCAAACAGCTGAAGGCGCGCTACTGCGCCGCCTGCGACGACGGCTACGACCCCGACCGGCTGGCTGCGCTGTTCACCGAGGACGCCGTGTGGGACGGCGGTAACACCTTCGGCGTGGCACAGGGCCGCGACGCCATCCACCGGCACTTCGCCGGGGCCTCGGCTCGGGTCACCATCGCCCGTCATCAGGTGATGAACCCCATCATCGACATCGACGGCGAAAGCGCCACCGGCCATTGGCTGTTGTTCCAGCCCTGCACCAACGCTGGCCGTGATGGCGAGCAGGCCGTATGGCTGGCCGCCACCTACGCCGACCGGTACGCCCGCATCGGGGGAGGGTGGCTGATCTCGGCCACCGTGATCGAGGTGGCCTTTTTCACCCCGTTCGATCGCGGTTGGGTCGATCAGCGCTTCTTGCCCGGTCGCGAGCCGTAGATGCAGATCGGCCTCTACGCCCATACCCACGGCCTCGGCTACCGCGAGGGCGAGCACAACCGCACCGCCTCGACCCCGGCCATCACCCTGCAGCCGGCGGCTGTCGCCATCGACGCCGAGCGTGCCGGGTTCCATTCGATGTGGTTTCCCGATCACGTGTGCATGCCGATCGATACCACCAGCGCCCATGTGGCCAACGTGAGCGGCAAACGGTCGTACCAGTCGCGCCACGACCTGCTGGACGCGGCGGTGGTGATGGGGGCGGTGGCCACGGTCACCTCCACCCTGAAGCTGGGCACGAGTGTGCTGGTCTCGCCCTACCGGGGCCCGCTCAACGATGCCCGCCAATTCACCACCGTCGACGTACTGTCCAACGGTCGTCTGCTACTGGGTGTGGGCCAGGGTTGGATGGCCGAGGAGTTCGCCGCGCTGGGCATCGATCTCGCAGAGAGGGGCCGCCGCACATTGGAGTGCATCGAGATCTACAAGCGGTGCTGGAGCGACGACGTGGTCTCCTTCACCGGTGAGTTCTACTCCTTCTCCGACATCTCGATGGACCCCAAGCCCGTGCAACGACCGCGCCCACCGATCATCTACGGCGGCGTGTCGCCCCTGGGTGCCCGGCGGGCGGCCCGGCGCTGTGACGGCTTCTACCCGTTGTTCCTCGACCCCTACGCCGAGCCCACCCGCTACCGCGCCCACCAGGGCGAGATCCGCCGCATTCTCGACGAGCAGGGCCGTGACCCGGCGACGTTCACAATGATGGGTGCGGCGACCCTGCAGCTGACCAGCGAGGCCGACGCCATAGGCGCCAACGGGCAGCGCATGATCTGCACCGGCACCGTCGAACAGATCCTCTCCGACCTCGAGGCCTTCGCCGCCGAGGGCTACTCGATGATCGTCACCAAGCTGGTATGCCCCTCGGGTGAGGTGGCCGAGCTGCGGGAGACCATCGACCGCGTCGGGCGGGAGCTCATGCCCGTCGCCGCCACCTTCCAGCCAGCCGGGGGCTGGCACCCCCGCCTGTGAGGGCCAGCCCCGCCAGCTGATTGGCTGGCGTCACCTCCACCGCAGGCCGATCAACCTCTTCAGGTGTCGCCTCCTTGGCGCCGGCTACCCGTCGGATCTAGGTTCGGGGCATGAACCCGACCGACACCGCCGTTCTCTACGACGATCGCGACGGGGTGGCCACGATTACCCTCAACCGTCCGGAGTCGCTGAACTCGATGAACGACGCGCTGATGCTCGGCCTCGACGCCGCGTTGCGCCGGGTCGAGGCCGACCAAGGGGTTCGGGTTCTGGTCCTGACCGGAGCCGGTCGAGGCTTCTGTTCCGGGGCCGACCTGTCGTCGGTCGGCAACGACGAGGGCGGCCCCGACGATCCGGTTGCGGCCGGAGATGCGGCGGCCGCCGGTATGGACGACGTGTTCCACCCACCGATCCGGCGGCTGGCCGAACTTCCTGTCCCGTCGATCGCCAGGATCAATGGGGTGGCGGCGGGGGGAGGGTTGGGCCTGGCCCTCGGGTGCGACATCGCGGTGGCAGCCCGCTCGGCCCGGTTCGTCTGCACCTTCGGGCCTCGCCTGGGGATCGTGCCCGATCTGGGGACCACCTTCCACCTGCCTCATCGTGTGGGCAAGGCCCGGGCTCGCGGAATCGCCATGCTCGGGGATCCGATCAGTGCTGAGCAGGCGGTTGATTGGGGCCTGATCTGGTCGGTGGTCGACGACGATGCCCTCGATGCCACGGTGGCCGATCTGGCCGCCCGGCTGGCCCGATCGAGTCCCGATGCCATGGCCCGGATCCGTCAGTCGTTCGAACGGGCCGAAACCAACTCGCTGTCGGAGCAGCTCGATCTCGAACGGGATCACCAGCGGGTCCTGATCCCCCGCAATATGGGCGAAGGGGGCGCCGCCTTCAGGGAGAAGCGGGAACCCCGGTTCGATGAGACCCGCTGGACCTGAACGCTGGGCCTGAACAGCGCGCCGCCAGCAGCGGCGGCTCGCTCGTCGAGTCAAGCCAGGGCGAGGGCCTTGGTGTCGAGGGCTGAGCCCATGAGGTCCTCGAAGTTGCGGCGGAAGAACCGGTCGCGCTGGGTTTCGGTCAGACCGCTCACCTCGTTGTCGAATCGACGGAGGGGGTTGCGGCCACCTTCGACGTGGGGAAAGTCCGAGGAGAACAGGCAGATGTCGGGTCCGGAGTTCTCGATGATCCAGCCCGTGGGTTCGGTGGGGTAGGGGGTGACCCGGACCTGGCGGTGGATGTAGTCGGCCGGTCGGAGGGAGAGCTTCTTGAGTCGCTCCTCGTGGCGATCGAAGGCGTCCATGGCCGCTTCCAACTGGCGGAGGAACGACGGTACCCAGACGGCGCCCAGTTCGATCACACCCATCCTCAGCTGGGGGAAGCGCTCGAACACGCCGTCGAAGACGAACATCGAGAGCGCCTGCAGGGGGGCGGCGCTGATCGCCATGTAGGACACGGAACGGAAGTTCTCGCCGCCGCCGTGGAAGTCGGGTTCGATCGGCAGGCCGTTGTTGCGGTGTTGTGGGGGCATGACCAGATCAGGGGTGGCGACGTGCATCACCACCGGGATGCCCGCCTCCTGGGCCTGGGCCCAGACCCGATCGAAGGCGACATGGCTCTGGGCGTGCTGGGCCGGCATCCGGTTGGGAATGAGCAGGGCCGCCGCTCCCGCGGCGATGGCTTCGGTGGCGCAGGGTGCCGCCAGTTCCAGATCCTGGAGGGGGACGTAGGCCACGGGGAGAAGGCGGGGGTCGTCGGCGCAGAAGGCGATCTGGGCCCGGTTAGCGGCCGAGGCCACCTCATAGGTCAGGGCGGCCGGGGCCGTGTGTTCCATGTCTTCGAGCAGGGTGTTCGGCATGGACGGAAAGATCAGCTGGCTGGCGAACCCCAGGTAGTCGAGGGCCTCGCCACGGTCGGAACGGTCCCAGGCTCCATGGGCCCGGTAGTTCTTGCGCACCATCACCTCGGCCTGCGCCGAGGCCCGGAACTCGGCATCGCTCTGCAGCCCCCGGCAGCGGTCGATCTCGGCGAAGACCCTGTCGTCGTCACCTATGGAGAAGTGCGACCGGGCGTAGTCGGCCACCATCTTGGAGCCGAACTCGTCGAGCCATTCCGGTGGCTCCATGGTGTGGGCATCGGCGTCGTGGATGATGCGGTTCTCGACGTACGGCATGGCATCACCGTAGTGAACCCGTGGCCCGGCCAACAAAGGCCCCTTCGTTGCGTCGAGCCCGGTCAGCGGCGTCAGCGGCGAGCCAGGGCGGCGGCGACCTCGGCGGCGTCGAGCTTCGGTGTCGGTTCGAGACCGAGCCGCTGGGCGTAGGTGTCGGGGTAGTGGTGCAACGCCGGTTCGTTAGGCCCGCACCAGGAAGCAGCCGAACCTGGACGGCAGCAGGATCACATTCGGGAAGATCCACTAGACGCGCAACCCGGCGACGGTGATGTCCCATTCGGACCGGAACGTGTCTCGGGAAGCGACCGCATCTCGTCGATGTCTCGCCGACACAGGGTCATACGGTGGAGGTGTCCCTCCTCGTCGTAGCACTGCACGTTGCCGTAAAGGAGTTGGCCAACGTGTTCCTGTGGAGTGACGTGAAGTGGTACGTCTCACCGAAGGTGTCCATCGCCAACTTCCAGTTGCACGCCGTGTCGTAACGATCGTGCGTCAATGGCACCAGCTCGCCGAAGTTCCAGGTGGGGAACTCGTCGTCGAACCAGGCGCCGAGTAGTTCGTCGATATCGATCACGCCGTCGGGCGAGGGGTGGACGAAGAGCAGGCCGTGACGTTCTTCTGCCGGGAGCGGGACCAGCCAGAGACAGGCCGGGTCGACGGTGCCGAAGTGGTTGGTCTTGGGGAGGCCGACGAGCGTACCGCTGGCGTCGTAGCTCCAGGCGTGGAACGGGCAGGTGAAGCGACGTCGGGTTCCCCGTTCCTCGTTCTCCACCAGCGCTCCTCGGTGGCGGCAGGAGTTGAGGAACGCCCGGAACACACCCCGTTCGTCCCGGGTGGCGAGGATCGGTGAAAACCGACGTTGGCTGCAGGCGAAGCCCGCCGGCATCGACGGTGGTGCCCGCGTCGAGGTGGGCACACAGTTGTTTGGTGAGCCGGACCTGTTCATCGTGTCGCATGGCTGAATCCTTCCGAGCTTGGTTGTGGCGTCCACATGCGGGTTGTCGTAGGTGCCGCCATGGTCACCACGTTCAGCGGGCCATGGCGGCCAGGGTCGGGCCCCGCAGCGCCTGGACGGTGGCGGCGTAGGCGGCGGGGTCTAGTTCGGCCAGCACGGCGGCATGATCCATCGCCGCCTCGATGACCACATCGGGCTCCACCGCAGTGTCGAGGAAACCAGCGGCGACCGCTCCGGCGCCGTCGTAGAGTTGGGCGTTGGCCACCGATGCCTGCAGGTGACGCCTGCTCAGACGTTCCGCTGCGATGGCCAGGGCCCAGCGGGGCAGGGTGAGCCCGATAGCCACCTCGTTCAGCCCGACCTTCACCTCGGCATCGGGCCCGACGCGATGATCACAGCCCAACAGCAACAGCGCTCCGGCCGCCACCGCGTGGCCGGTACAGGCCGCCACCACCGGCACCGACGCCCCGTAGGCCTCGGCCACCAGCGCTCCGCCGCCGTTGACCATCTCGCGAACGGCCGCAGCATCGCCACCGCGGATCACGTTGAGATCGAACCCGCCGGAGAACCGTCCCGGCCGTCCGGCTATGACCATCGCACCGATGCCCGGGTCTGCCTCGGCTCGGGTGAGCGCGGCCCGCAAGGCTCCACTCATGGTGACGGACATGGCGTTGGCCCGGCCGTCGTCCATGGTGGCCAGCAGTACCCGGCCCCGTTGCTCGACGGTAACGGGGTCCTCGGCGCCGGGCACCTCAGTGTTCGCCATTTCCGGCTTCTCCTCGATCTCCGCGGTTGCGGTTCATGGTGGGTGGGCGGCGTGGTTGTCGTGACGTCGAGGTCATGGGCTGGCTGGGTGCAGGACGCAGAAAACCGAGCCGGCCAGGGCGGCGTCGGCCTGTGTGGGCTGGGCGCTCAGCGCGGCGGCGGCACCGGCGACCACGATGATCGCCGCCGCCCCGGCTGGGGCGAAGCCGCCGGCTCCAGCGCCGGCCGACCGCACCGGGGCGGGTGGCGCCGGCCTCTCGTCGATGAGGAGGTGCAGCACTGCGGCCAGGGCGGCCAGGCCGATGGCAATCCACCACACCGTGGCGTAGCTGCCGGCGCGGTCGGCCAACACGCCGGCCATGTACACGCCGATGAACGCACCGATCTGATGCGACAGGAACACGAAACCGAACAGGGTGCCGGAGTGGGTGGTGCCGAACTGGGCGGCCACGATGCCACCGGTGAGCGGCACGGTGGACAGCCACACCAGGCCGATGAGGGCGCCGAACACCACGACGGTGGTACCACTGAGCGGTACGAGGACGAAGGCGACCATGATGAGGCCCCGCAAGGCGTAGATGGCCGACAGCAGATACGTCTTCGGCCGTCGGCTGCCGAGATATCCGGCGAGCAGCGATCCGACGATATTGAACAGCCCGATGAGCGACAGGCCCAGCGTGGCGGCACCCCGGCTGACGCCCTCGTCGCCGGCGTAGGACACGAGGTGGGTGGCGATGAAGGTCACGTGGAACCCGCAGACGAAGAAGGCCGCGTTGAGCAAGACATACGGACGATGGTGGACGGCTCGGCGCAGTTCCTGCGACAACGGGACCGCCGGGCCCGCTGCCGCAGCCCGGACCGCCGCCTGACCCTGCTGCTCGATGGCCTTGCCCCGAATGGGCCAGGAGAACAGCGCGACCGTGGCCACGAACGCCGCCAGCAGGACGGCAGTGCTGCGCCAGCCGTAATTGTCGATCAGCTGACGGGTCAACGGGATCAGGACGAACTGCCCGACCGAGCCCATGGCCGTGACGATGCCGAGGGCCATGGACGTCTTGTCCGGCGGGGCCATGCGCCCCACCGCGGCGAGCACCACCGAGAAGCTCGCGGCCCCGGCGGCAACGCCCATGATGAGCCCGACCGACAGGGTGAACACGGTCGCCGACTGGGCGCTCGACATCAGCACCAGCGCTCCGGCGTAGCCGACGGCGCCGACGCTGAGCACCCGGGCCGCGCCGAATCGGTCGGCGATGGCGCCGGCGAGCGGCTGGGTGAGGCCCCACATGATGTTCTGGATGGCGATGGCCAGGCTGAACATCCCTCGCCCGGTGCCGAGATCGGTGATCACCGGGTCGAGGTAGACGCCGTAGGTGGCACGGGCCCCGAGGCCGATCGAGGTGATCAGGCTCGCCGCGCCCACCACCAGGATGAGGCTGCGCCCATTGCGGGTCACGAGCGACCGGTCTCGGTCGCGGCCGATGGCTGCGGTCACGCACGCACCGCAGTGGTGATCCACTCGGCGATGGCGGTGCCGATCTCGTCGGGGCTGTCCTCCTGCAGGAAATGGTTGCCGGCCACGGTCACCTCTGTCTGGTTGGGCCAGGTTCGGCAGAACTCCAGCGCCGCGCCGTTGAGGATGGCGCCGGGTTCGGCGATGACCAGCAGTTTGGGAACGGGACTCTGGCTGAGCCACTCGGCGTAGGCGGCGGCGATGGCGACCACGTCGGCTGGTTCGCCTTCGATGGGGATCTGTCGGGGCCAGGTGAGCGTGGGCCGCCGGTCCTCGCCGGGGTTGAGGAACGGTCGGCGGTACTCGGCCATCTCGGCCTCGTCGAGGGTGCGGATGATCGACCCGGGCAGGACCCGTTCGACGAACACGTTCTTGGTCAGAACCATCTCCTCGCCGGCCGGAGATCGGAAGCCTTGGAACACACCTCGTGCCGCGTCGGGCCATTCGTCCCAGGTGACCGGCCGCACGATGGCTTCCATGTAGGCGATCCCGGCGACGGCGTCGCGGTGCCGGTTGGCCCAGTCGAGCCCCAGCCCGGAGCCCCAGTCGTGCACCACGAGGACGACCCGTTCGGTGACCCCGAGCTGTTCCAGCAGCCCGTCGAGGTAGTGGCGGTGTTCGACGAACCGATAGGACTCGGCGGTGGGGTTGGGCAGCTTGTCGGAGTCGCCCATGCCGATCAGGTCCGGGGCGATGCAGCGACCCAGCCCGCTGAGGTGGGGGATGATGTTGCGCCACAGATACGACGAGGTGGGGTTGCCGTGCAACAGCACGATCGGGTCACCTTCGCCCACTTCGACATACGCCATGGTGCGGCCGTCGACGGTGAGCTTCTTCTTCTCGAAGGGGAAGGCGGAGGAGATGGGCATGGGTGATGGTTCCGTTCAATCAGGTGGTGGTGGAGGGGGTGGTGGTTGGGTCGGCGCTGAGCCGGCGCCGGGTGGAGGCCACATCGAGCGGTTGGCCGCTGTTGCGGTCGATGACGGCGGGCTCGATGCGTTCGCCGGTGCGTTTGTCGTACATCTCGATGGGGACGCGGTCGTCGAAGAGCCATTGCTCGCCATAGCGCCACATGACACTGAGCACGTCCCACAGGGCCCGGCCCTTGTCGGTCACGTCGTACTCGTCCCGGGGCGGGTGGTCCTGGTAGCGGCGCCGCTCGATGACGCCCTCGTCGACCAGGCGGGCCAGCCGCTGGGTGAGCACGCTGCGGTTGATGTCGAGCGCTTCCTGGATGTCGTTGAAGCGGCGCTTTCCCAGCAGCAGCTCCCGCAACACCAGGGGTGTCCACCAGTCACCGAGCAGGTCGGCGGTGCGAGCGATCGGGCACTGGTTCTCATCGAACCGGGTTCGCCTCATCGTCGTGCCCCCTTCATCGGCTGACCGCTTCGAGGCGGGCTGGCACGTGCTTGTGCCATGGCGTCCTGGCGATGGGGTCGCACCAGTCGGTGAGGGTCAGCTCGTTGGGGGCGACACCGGTGATCTCGGGTTCGCCGCCGGCGGGGGAGTAGGCGAGGCCGAGGCCGTTGGGCAGGGCGACGTGGCCGTCCATCATGGAGTCGGTCACCTCGGCCACCGCCACCGCCGTCCCGCCCGGGGTGGTGATCCGTACCCGAGCCCCGGTGGTCACCCCGAGCGACTCGGCGTCGCCGGGGCTGAGCCGCAACGCGCCTTCGGGGTCCTTCTTGCGCCACGACGGGTCGCGCATGATGTCGTTGGCCGTGAAGGCCCGCCGCTCGCCGGCGGACAGGACGAAGGGGAACTCCTCGGTCGTGCGCTTCTCGTCGAAATTCGGCAGCTCGCGGAGCTCGTCGAGGAGCTGCGGGATGGCGAGTTGGATCTTCTGATCGAGGGTGCGCAACAGATCGAAGGCGTCGCCGTGCTGGTGCCGGGTGAAGACCACCCCGTCGGGGTTGTGCACCATCGCCTCGAACAGGGCAGCACCCAGCGCCGGGCCGTCCCCTTCGTGACCGGCCGCCCGCACCTGGTCGGGGTACCGGGAGGCCACCTGCTGGGCGCTGCTCCACAGCGCGGCAGCGTTCTCCATGCCCTCGGGCAGGGTCGTGCCGAGCGTGCGGTACAACAACGCAGCCCCCACCGCGCCGACCGCTTGGTTCGCCGTCGTGGCCTCGGAGTACGCGGTCGCGAACGCCTCACAACCAAGCTGTGCGGCCTGACGCAGCGGCTCGACGACTGCGTCATCCAGTAGGCCGAGCGACTCGATCAGCCGGGTGTGGATCTCGGCCTCGGGGAGGGAGTCACCGAGTGGCGCCAGGAGCGGCGGCCGTAGCCAGGTCCGATTGTCGGGAAACGAGAAGCTGAAGAACGTGGTCTCGACCTTCTCGTACTGCGACGCGGCGGGCAGCACGTAGTCGGCCTCGAGCGCGGTCTCGGTCATGGCCACATCGATGACCACCGAGAACTCGCAGCGACGCATGGCCTGGCGGAACTTCTCGGACTGGGCGAGGGAGTGCACCGGGTTGGCGCTCTCGATGAACAGCGCCCTGGTCCGTTCGGGGTGGTCGCTGAGGATGCCATCGGCGATGTCGTTGCAGGCCACCATGCCCGAGATGATCGCCGTGCCCGTCACCGGGTCGAGCGGCTCGCGGCCCGAAGTCCCGTAACCGAAGATGGGTGAGAGCCAGGTGTGGGCGGCGTGAGCCCCCGGCTTGCCGAAATTGCCGAGCAACATCGAGATGGCCCGGTGCAGATAGGACACGAGGGTCGAAAAGGGCGCCATCTCCACGCCGAGGTCCTCGTAGACCGACACGCTCTCAGCGGCAGCGAGTCGGCGGGCGACCGCTCGGATGGTCACCTCGTCGATTCCGCAGCGATCGGCGAAGTCAGCGATGGGAATGGTGGCGAAGGCGGCCATCGTCTCCGCCGCACCGACTGCGTTGTCGTTCAGCCACTCGGTTGCGCACAAGTCCTCCTCGATCAGGACCGCACCGAGCGCTGCGAGCAGAAAGGCGTCGGTGCCGGGCTTCACGGCCAGCCAGTGGTCGGCCAGGTCGGCGGTCTCGGTGCGGCGGGGGTCGATGACGATGAGGGCCCGGTTCGGGTCGGCCGAGATCGCCTTGAGGACCCTGCGGCTCTCATCGAACCCGTGAGAGTGCCACGGGTTCTTGCCCAGGAACACCGCCACCTCGGCCTCGTGGAACTCGCCGTGGGTGTGGGCGCCGAACATGCGGCCCTCGACCCATGCCTCGCCGGTCTTCTCCTGGGCCAGGGCGTTGGACATTCGGGTGATCCCGAACGCGTTGCGGGTGGCCCGGGCGTAGTACCCGCAGAGATGGTTGCCCTGCCCGCCGCCACCGTAATAGAGAACCTTGTCGCCGTGACGCTCCCGCACCCCGAACAGACCGGCGGAAACCTCGGCGATGGCGGTGTCCCAGTCGATCTCGACATAGGAGCAATCGGGCATCCGCTTCATCGGGGAGGTGAGGCGGCTCCGGGCGTTCTGGTAGTGATCGATGCGCAGCGCCTTCTCGCAGGTGTAACCCTTGGACGCAATATGGGCCTTGTTGCCCCGCACCCGGGTGATCGTGCGGCCGTCGAGGCGCACCTCGATCCCGCAGTTGTTCGAGCACAAGACGCACGCGGTCTTGTGCCACTCCAACGTCGGGTCCGTCGGCGCGCCCTCGAGGCGGGTCGCAGCATCGGCCAGGTCGGTCATGTCGTTCCTCCACGTCCTCAGCGGTCGCCGGGGGTCATGTAGAACCACACCGGGTGTTTCACCCCGGCGACGCGCATGGCTTCTCGCGCCGCCAGCACGGTCTTGCCAACCTCGGTGTGGTCGAAGAACCAGCGGGTCCCCGCCCACGCCCCGGGCACATGGTCGGCCAGTCCGAGCGCGGCGGTCTCGTAGTAGCCCCGGACATCCTGGGCCACCCGGGCGGGGATACCGGGGATGGCCGCTTGCTTCCAGTCGGTCCCGTCGGCCACCCGCACGAAGGCCTCGATGGCGTCGACGATGTGGTCGGCGTCGACCACCCGACCGGCACCGACCCGATTGCCGTAGCGGGCGACGGCGCGGTCGTAGGCCGGGCGCAGGCCGCGGGCTTCGTCCACCGCCGGGTGGGCGTCGGGGTCATTGCGGGGCGGGAGGGGGCAGGCCAGGATCTCGACGCCGTCGTCCTCGATCGACTCCTCGAACGTCTCGAACACGGGGCCGGTGGCGTCGAGGAGGGCGAAGGCGTGGGCCAGCACGCGATGCTGGAACTCGGGGTCGCCCGGCTTTCCCAGCGGCCGTCCGAGGGGGAAGTCGCACCACAGTCCGCGGGGTGGCGCGGTGTTGGCGATCTGGTTGCGTTGCGAGCCGAGGGCGATGGTGGCCAGGCCAACGGCCTCGAAGACGTGGGCGAGCGTACTCACGGTACGCGTGCACAGCGGTCAAACCGGGGTGAGGAGCACCACGTCGACGCCCTGGGCCAACAACTGCTTAGCGCCGGCAGGTCCGCTGTCGAGGCGGACGGCGCTGAGGTCGAACTGGTTGCCGGCGTAGGCCAGGTGCTCGGTGGCGACCGAGCCGATGACGCCGCTGGCGGCGAGCTCGTCGAGGCGGTCGATGGGGAACACGGTGTTGATGTCGACGGCGAAACCGGTGGTGTCGAAGTTCGGGCTCCAGTGACCCATCACGTAGTCCCGGCGGTCCGCCGACAGCACCCGGTAGCCGGTGTCGCCCGGAGCGAAGTCGTCGTCGTCGGGATGATGTAATGACGCCGAGGTCACGATGGCCACCGTCGCCTCCCGCAACGGTTTCGGCGTGGTGAACGCGGTGTGTTCGAACACGGGGGTCTCGATGTCGGCGGTCATCGCCTTCACCTGCTCATCGGCCACGGGCACATCTCCTCGTCTCGGCGCTGCCGTCGTAGTCTCGCCCCGGGGCAGCAAGTCCGTCAAGTGGACTCACACCGCAGCGGTGGCTATGGTCGCAGCTCATGGACAGCCTTTCCCTTGCCCGTTCCATGCGGGGTTCCGTCGGCATGCTCGGCATGCACTGGCTCATGTGCTCCTCAACCGGGGAGAAGGCGGTGGAGGCCGCCATGCCCGCCGACCCGTTGGAGGCCTACGCCGTCGGCCGCTTCGGTGTCCTGGGTGATTGCCCGGTGGACAACGTGGTCGGTGCGGCGTGTTTCTGGGAACCCGACTTCCTGCGGACCAAGGTACGGGCCGGACGCGCCGTGATCGATCCGAAGGACGGAGCAGCGATCTTCACTCGGATCTGCCAGGAGTGGGGCGCCGAGCACCTGGCGGGGTTCGACGGGTCGGACCGCCTGGGTGAGCTGGCCGAACGGGTGGTGAACGCCGCCCGCCCGCTCGGGGCGCCCACCTTCGTCGGCTGGCGCGACATGCCACTGCCGCCGGTCGGGCCGGCCCGCACCTTCCAACTGGTCCAAACCATGCGGGAGTTGGGCTTCGCCCGCTTCTCCACCGCCTTGCTCGCCTCGGGCATGAGCCCGTTGATGGCCATCATGAGTGGGCCGACCGGGGCGTGGAACGCCAAGTTCTTCGGTTGGCCGGCGCCCTACCCCGACGGTGCACCGTTCGTCGAGGCCCGCAACACGATCGAAGCCGCGGCCAACGCCTTGCACGCACCCGATTTCGACACGCTCACCGACGACGAGCGCGATGAGTTCCGTACGCTGGCCAAGGCCGCGCTGGCTCACGCGTCGGCGAAGCTCACCCCCGTCTCCGTCGCCGCACCCCCCAAGGACTGATCGTGGAAACGAACGGCAAGACCACCATCGATGTCGCCTCGGTCGACGAGGCGCTCACCACGACCCGGGCGGTGCGCCGGCGTCTCGATCTGGAGCGGCCGGTCGACCATCAGATCATCCTCGACTGCATCGACATCGCCGAACAGGCACCCTCGGGCGGCAACCAGGGCAGCCGGCGCTGGATCGTTGTCCGCGACCAGGCGCTGAAGGAGCAACTCGCCGAGCTGTACATGGCCTCGGCCGGGAACTGGATGATCGAGGCCCACGACCACATCGCCGGCACCGGCCATCCGCAGGAGAAGGTGATGGCGTCCGCCGCCCACCTGGCCCGCCATCTGGCCGAGGTCCCGGCGATCGTCATCCCCACCATCATCGGCGTCCACGACGGTAGTGGCCGCCCTGGCCTGTTCGACTCGGTCATCCAGTCGGTGTGGAGCTTCTGCGTAGCGCTGCGGGCCCGCGGGCTGGGCACAGCGTGGACCACCGCCATCCTCTCCCGCCAGGAAGACCTCGCCACCCTGTTGGGCATACCCGAGGGTATGACCCAGATCGCCATGATCCCGGTGGCGTGGACCAAGGGAACCGACTTCAAGCGGGCGCCCCGCTATCCCGCTCGCGAGATCACCTACATCGATGGGTTCGCCCGCACCTGGGAGCACGGACCGAGCGACCCGCCCCGCCACGCCGATGGCCCCGGCACCGTCGTCGAGGTCGACATCAAGGCAGCCGCCGCGCTGGTGTGGCCGTATGTGAGCGACATCAACGTCGGCGCCGCCGCCAGCGACGAGTTCACCGGGGCCCGCTGGGCCGACGGCTACGACAAACCCGCGCCCGGCGCCCAGTTCGTCGGCTCCAACACCCACCCGGCGATCGGCCAATGGGAGGTGCCCTGCTTCGTCGATCGCTGCGAGGAGGGCCGCACCTTCGGGTGGGTTACCTCAGATCCCGCCAATCCCGGTGCCCGCTGGCGCTTCGATCTCGCCTCCATCGCCGGCGCCACCCGCCTGCGCTACTCGGTGATCCTCGGCCCGGGACCGTCGGGGATCACCGCCGCCATCGAATCGATGCCCGACAAGGAACCTCGCATCCTTGTCCGCCGCATCGACGAGCACCGGGCCAACATGCAACGCGTGGTCGACGCCATCAAAGCCGCGGCCGAAGCCGACGCGTCCGCCGCCCGGGCCGCGAGCGGCGAACGCGGCGGCAGCCGTCCGCCGCTGTCCTCGACGTAGACCGGCTGGTGTCGATGACGGTGAGCTTCGATGGACGGCGGACGTGATCGACGTTGTCGTCGTGGGCGCCGGGCTCGCCGGACTTGCGTGCGCCCAGGACCTCGTCAGGGCGGGTGTGCACTGCACCGTGCTCGAGGCGGCCGACGGCGTCGGTGGACGTGTCCGCACCGACAAGGTGGACGGCTACCAGCTCGATCGTGGCTTCCAGGTCGTGCTCACCGCGTATCCCCAGATCCAACAGCGCTTCGCTGTCGGCGCGCTCGAGTTTTGCCTGTTCGAACCAGGAGCGCTGGTTCGACGGCGCGGCAGGTTCCACCGGGTCGGTGATCCGTTGCGCCGTCCGTTGCAGCTCCCGCCAACCCTCGTCGCCCCAATCGGATCCCTCGTCGACAAGGCCCGCTTGGCTCGGATGATTCTCGACGTTCGTCGACACTCGGTGCCCGAGCTTCTCCGTCGGCCGGACATGGCGACCTCGGAGCGTTTGGCGAACGCCGGGTTCTCCAGCTTGATGATCGAGTCGTTCTGGCAGCCGCTGTTCGCAGGCATCCAGTTGGATCCGCTGCTCGAGGTATCGAGCCGGCGTTTCGACGTGATTCTCCGGATGCTGGCTGTCGGGGCTACCGCCGTACCGCGGCTCGGCATGGGTGCACTCGCCGCCCAGCTCGAGTCGACGTTGCCCGACGAGACGGTGCGGCTCGGGGCGCGGGTCGCACGAGTCGACGATGCAGGTGTGGTGTTGGACGACGGGGAGCGCGTCGACGCTCGAGTCGTTGTCGTGGCATCCGACGGCCCGTCGGCCCATCGATTGCTCGGTGACCGTGTGGCCGATCCGGGCTCTCGGGCGGTTGGCTGTTGCTGGTTCGCGGCATCGAGTGCACCTGTGGCCGGCCGGACACTCGTTCTCGATGGCGAGGGGAGCGGCCCCGTGAAGAACCTTGCCGTGATGAGCGAGGTCTCACCTTCGTACGCTCCGCCTGGCCGAGCGTTGATCGCGGCGGCAGTCCCTGGCGACGAGGCGCTCGATCCGAGCGTCACGGTTCGCGTCCGTGAGCAACTTGCCCGTTGGTTCGGTTCGGCGACGACCGAGTGGGAACACCTGCGGACCGATGTCATCGCGCACGGTCAGCCGGTTCAGGCTCCGCCCTTCGCCCCGAAGCAGAGGGTTGCCTTGGGTGGCGGGCTGTTCGTGTGCGGCGACCACCGCGATACGGCATCGACGCAGGGCGCGATGTTCAGCGGTGAGCGCACAGCGGCCGCGGTCCTGCAGCATCTTCACGGGGCCCGCGCCCGTCCTTCCGGGGATTCCTGACCTTCGATCTCGGGTCGCTATCCGAGACGGTGGCGGCTGAAGAAGTCCCATGAGAGATCGGTCGCGTCGATGTCGGTGGTGGTGACTCCGAGACCAGATACTTGGCTGATGGCGAACGAGGTGGTCGATCCGGGCCAGGTGTGACCACCGTTGTCGATGCGGTAAAAGATCGCTTCGACGCCGACGGGGCATCCCGTGTATTCGAACGCGGTGACGTCAGCCGATAGGAGACGCTCGCTGGGTTCCGCCCGGCAGCCGAACGTGGCGGCGAATTCTCCGAACTCGTCGGGAATCGCAGGTTCGAAGACGTCGAGCCGTACACCGGGGGCGAGCGAGGAGAAGCCGCCGCCGTGGTAGGGAACGATCTCGTCATCAACGCCGTGGAAGGCCAGGTAGGGCACCGGGCGGCCGGGCGTGCAGTCGTCGGGATGGAAGACCCCCGCGATGGAGGAAGCTGCGGCGATCCGGTCGGCCAGCTCGCACACGAGTCGGGAGCTGAAGTAGCCCCCGTTCGACATGCCGGTGGTGTAGATCCGCTCCTCGTCGACGCAGGTGCTGGCGATCACTCGGTCGAGCACTGCCTCGGCGAACGCGAGGTCATCGCGAGAGGGGTCTTCGGCATCGGTGAGCTGCCACGAGTTCCAGGTCTGGCCCGGCGCAGGCAGCCCGGTCGGCGCCACCACCAGGATTCCCTCGCGGTCGGCCAACGCCGGGTACTCCGAGAAGCGGAGCTGGTCGGGGCCATTGGAACCGAGACCGTGCCAGTTGAGAACCAGGGGCGTCGGGGCCGACGGATCGTAACTTGTCGGCACGACGAGCTCGTATACCCGGCTTCGGTCTTCGAAGTCGAACGACACGGTCGATCGGCCGGACGCGAGAGCCTGCCCGCAGCCCGACCCCGAGGCATCCGCGACGACGGTCGTGGTCGACGTGCTGGGGGTCGAGGGTGGGGGAGAAGCAGTGAAATCGGGCGAGCTGTCGGTACAGGCCGAGACCGCCAGGCAGAGCACCACGGCCAGTGCCGACGACCGACGCAGAACGGCGATCGAGCGGCTGCTCGGATCAAGCACGGTCAGCGGAAGCTGCGATGGCGTCGTCGATCGGGGCCCACCATGGCGGCACCGTCGGTCGCGATGGCCAACAATTGGTACGCCGGTCCCGGCAGGTGGAAGGAGCGGTCGTAAATCGACGTCGCGTTTGTCGACGGTGAGATCATGGAATCCCCGGTCGACCAGGTAGCCGCAGACACCGCAATCCCATGCGATGAGTTGGGGGCCGAGGCCGTTGACGAGGAGCGGCGTGCGGTCCGCTCCGGCTCCGTGTGCCTCGTGGCGATGGTGACGTCGTCGGCGTTGGTCGAGGGCATGGCAGCGAGCGTAGGCCAATACAGCGGTCGGTCGGCGACGGCCACGAGCCTGTCCTGAGATTCGTGATGGTCTTGGGCACCGTGCACGCCATCGAGATCTTCCCCGCAGCGTGCCCCAACATCAGCCGTGAGACGGCGCGCAGCATCGCTGAGTTCGCTCGGGGCACCACCCGACCGGTCGCAGGCCGACGCCCGACCTGAGCCTGGAGCGATCGCCACCGGGCGTGGATCCTCACGAGTCACGCCGACGTCGTCGATGCGCTCGTCTCGCCGCTACTGAGCGCCGAGCGGATCAGTCCGATGTCCGCCCGGCTCGGAGAGGGACGTCGCGATGCCTCCGTGGCGACCCGCGAACATCTTCGAACCTGGATGTTGTTCAACGACGGCGAGGTGCATCGCCGGTTGCGGGCGCCGGTTGGTCGAGCGTTCACCCCGCGCCGCATGGCGCATCTCCGGGCGCGGTGTGCCGATCTGGTCGACGAGTTCCTGGCGCCTGCCGAAGACGGCGACGAAGTCGACCTGCAAGGTCGGCTCTTCTCGCCACTTCCTGCGTTGATGCTCGCCGAGCCCCACCGTCGACGCCAGCCCGGCGAGGACCTGATCTCGGCTCTGGTCGACGCGGAACGGCGTGGCGAGTTGGCACCGGACGAGGTGGTCGGGTCGGCGACCTTGTTGTTGTTCGCCGGCCACGAGACCACGACGAACGCCCCTCGGCAACTCGCTCATCGCGTTGCTCGGGACCGATTGGATCTCGATCGGCGTCCCGTGGCCCACGTGGCGTTCGGTCACGGCGCTCACTTCTGCGTCGGCGCCGCGCTCGCCCGCCTGGAGATGAACGTGACGATGCCGCATCTGGCGCGCCGCTACCCCGATCTCGCCCCGCCTGGGACGACGAGGGTCCGGTCTATCGGCCTGCCCGTCGTCGTGAAGACCGTGAAGCGCATCCCGGTGACATTGGGGTCTCGCGTCATGGCGTGAACCTACGGGAGGGCCCGTTCGAACGGAGATGTGGGATCCGCTAGGGTCAAATGCCGTGAGCGAGAACCTGCGGAACTATGTGAAGGCCCTGTACGGCTTCGACGCCGTAGTCCGTCGCACCGACCCCTCGAGGTGGAACGCCCAGTCGCCATGCCAGGCATGGAAGGCGGCCGACGTGGTCGCTCACAACATCGGCATGTGCGACATGATCACCGGCTTCGCCAAGGGCATCGGGTCGTCCGGGCCGACCGAGAGCACTGCCGGCGATCCAGCTGCTGCTTGGTCGGCGTCGTTCGACGGTTTGCTCGGCGCACTCGACTCAGCGGGTGCGCTGCAGACGGTGACTGCGACCCCTTGGGGTGAGATGCCGGTCGACAAGTTTTTGGGATTCGTCTGGATCGACCCGGTGATCCATACCTGGGACCTGGCCACGGCCGTTGGCGAGACCCCAGTCCTCGACGCCGCGCAGGTCGAGCGCGGCATTGCCCAGATGATCCGAGCTGGCAAGTCGCTGGTCGGGCCAGGTCGGTTCGAGCCTGCCGTCGAGGTCGCCGACGACATCGACCCAGTGAGCAAGTTGGTGGCGCTCAGCGGCCGTAGCCCCAGCTGAGCCGGAGCTGTCGGCTGGAGGACGACGTGGTCGAGCACCGCGACGTGCCATGACTTCGACCTCAGCGTTTTGGTCCGTGCGGTCGTCGGTCAGTCGTTCGGCCGCGCGCTCGGCGGGCGGCGATCTGGCCTCGTTCTCGGACGAATCGGAGGACGAGCTGCCCAAGGTCATCGACAGCCTCACCATCGACCTGCACGCCGCGGTGGCTCGCTTCGGCAAAATGGACGCTCCGATGGCGGCAGTGGTTACCGGCGCGGCGGGAACCGCGGCGTTGCTGGCCAAGCGAAGCGCCCGGTTCGAGCGCCGCTGAGTTCGCCGTAGCATCTTGCGAACTGGTAGAAACACCGGAGTCGGACTGCACCTCCGGCAGTGGAACTCGGGGAGGCGTCGATGACGCAGGAATGGCAGCTCGCATTGTTGGATCGGATGCTGGCCCACCATCAGGCCGGCAACACGACAGACATGGCCGATGACGTCTACCGCAACCGCGTCGACAAGTACGTGCGTGCAGACCGCCTCGACGCCGAGGTCGACAAACTCTTCAGCGGGCTGCCCGTGCTCGCCTGCATGACGCCCGACGTTCCCCGGCCGGGCGACTACATGACCCTGTCGATCGCCGACGTTCCAGTGCTGGTGGCGCGCGGTGAAGACGGTGTGGTGCGAGCTTTTCGCAACGTGTGTCGCCACCGCGGTGCGTGTGTCGCCGAAGGCCGAGGCCATACCGACAAGACCTTCATGTGTCCCTACCACGCCTGGTCGTACCGCCTCGACGGCAGCCTGGTGGCGATGACGCACCGAGCGGGTTTCGCGGGCGTGGACAAGACCGAACACGGGCTGACGCCGGTGGCGTGCGGCGAAGCGGCCGGTTTCGTGTTCGTTCATCTCGACGGCGAGCCGGCCACGTTCGACGCGGCGGCCTGGCTCGGCGGAGCCAGGGAGGAGCTCGCCACCTTCGGATTCGAGAACTACTTCCGTACCGAGACCCGCACGACGACCCGGGAGATGAACTGGAAGCTGATGTTCGACACCTTCGGCGAGGTGTACCACGTCCAGCACCTGCACCGGAACACGATCCATCCGCTTATCCAGTCGGACAACGCGCTCTACGACGCATGGGAGACCCACGGGCGGATGGCGGTCGCTCGGTGGCCGCTGGACGCCTACGTAGATCAGCCTCGGGACGAGTGGGACCTGCTCCCCGCCGCCACCCTCGTCTACCACATGGTGCCCAACACGGTGGTTATCCAACAGGTCGACCACCTCGAGGTCTACCAGATCTTCCCCGATGGTCCGAACCGATGCACTGGGGTGGTCTCGTTGTACGCGCCGGAGGAACCGACCACCGACAAGGCAAGGGACTACTGGAAGAAGAACTTCGACCTGTTGATGCAGGTGACCGAGACCGAAGATTTCGTGATGTGTGAACAGATGCAGCGCGCCTTCGCCGCCGGCGCGCAGGAATACATCCAGTTCGGTCGCAACGAACCGGCTCTCACCCACTATCACCGCACGCTCGACCGCCTCCTCGGGTTGGAGACCCCTGTCGGAGTTCCCACCAGATCGGCACCCGCCCCAGCCGACATGGTCACTGCCAGCGCGTGACGAAGGACCCCGAGGGGTCTGGCCGAGGTGCGACACCAAGGACCGCGATGATCACCATTGTCGAACACTTCTTCGAGCGTGGGTGCGGCCGGTGCGACCGGTTCGACACTCCCGACTGCTCGACCAGGTTCTGGCTTGACGGCCTGCTCGATCTGCGGAGGATCTGTCGAGATGTCGGCATGTCGGAACACGCCAAGTGGGGCCACCCGTGCTACATGCACTCGGGGCGCAACATCGTCATCATGGGTGCCCTCCGCGACGATTTCCGATTGACGTTCTTCGACGCGGCGCTGATGCGTGACCCTCATTCCGTGCTGGTGCGGCAGGGGCCCAACACCAGCCATGCCGACTGCTTCAGGTTCGATGACAACCGGCAGGTCGTCGCCTCGGAGGTAATCATCCGTGAGTACCTCGCCGAGGCGATGGGCTACGCCGAGCAAGGCATTCGGCCGCCCAAGGTCCACTACGAGCTCGAACTCCCCGAGGAGCTCGTCGAGGCACTCGAGTCCGACCCCGAGCTCTCCCGCGCCTTCACGATGCTGACCCCGGGCCGCCAGCGCAGCTACATCTTCGCCCTCAACTCCGCCAAGACATCGGCCACGAAGGTCGCCCGGATCATCAAGTACCGCAACAAGATCCTGGCCGGCAAGGGAGCGCTCGACAGGTAGGTGCAGCTGAGGGACGTAGAGGGTTGCGGTTGCGGTCTCTGGCACCAAGCGAGGCCGGGTGCACGATGGTGCACGATCGGATCAGGGTCGGATTAGGCTCGGCGGCAGACCACGCAGAACTCGCCACCTTCGGGGTCGGCCATCACTGTGGCGGTCATGCCCTGATGGCCAGGGCCGCTGGCGGGCACGAGGACCTTCGCTCCGAGCGCTTGCAGTTCGGCGACGGCGGTTTCGTCGTCCTTCACGAAGAGGTCGAAGTGGAGGCGATGTTTGGCCACCTTGCTCTCGGGCACTCGTTGGATCGTCAAATGGTTGAGGGGCCGACCCACCTCGGAGTCGGACAGCGTGATGTACGGATCCCCGTCGCCGACCCGTACCTTGAAACCCATCGCCCTCTGCCAGAAGTCTGCGATCATCACCGGATCGTTGCTGTCGAGGGTCACACCGATCGCTCGTAGCTCCACGAATGTGACGCTATCGCGGCGCCGCCTGGGCGGTCGACTCACCCCTGCTCGTGCCTTGCCGAGCACGCCGGCCGCAACGAGCACTCAGTCCCGGGTACCGAACCGGAAGGCCTGGCCCGGGAAGGGCTCGCCAGGCGGCGAGCACCGCTGGGTCGCCGCCGGTCTGCTCGACCCCCGTTGTGGGGGGGGCGGCGGCGGCGATCCGCTCGGTGTGGCACAGGATCGATCACGCTCGATGGTTGCGGAGGCGAGCTGGTTTCGTGCAGCCGTCCACCCACCGACTGTACGGGGACCGGTATGCCCGACCACGTGCCCGATCTGCTGAGCCGACCGGTCAGCAGCCTGTCACTCGGCCCAGGCCTTGACGTTCTCGATCACCTCGAGGGGATTCTCGGTCTCGGCCGGGATGGCGATGTCCAGATAGGTCACGCCGACCTCTTTGTAGACCGCGATCCGTTCCCGTACCCGTCCTTCGTCGCCGGTGAGGCTGGCGCGGTCGACGTAGTCGTCGGGTACTGCGGCAAAGGCCTCCTCCCGCTTTCCGCTGAGGAAGAGATCCTGGATGTCCTTGGCCTCCTGCTCGTAGCCGTAGCGGTGGAACAGGTCGTTGTAGAAGTTCTTGTCGCGGGCACCCATGCCGCCGACGTAAAAGCCGACGTTGTCCCGAACCGCCTTGCGGGCCGACTCGACGAGGGGCCCGGAGCCCAGGGCCACGGTCCCGCCGGCTACGATATCCAGCTCGCCCAGTTCCGGAGCCCGCTTGGCCCGGCCGGCGGCCAGCGATTCGCCCCAGACGTCGTGGAACTTCTCGGGGAGGAAGTGGATTGGTTGCCAGACGTTGGCGACCTCGGCGGTCATTTCGACGTTCTTGGGCCCGATCGACGCCACCGCGATGGGGATGTCCCGGCGAAGGGGCTGACACATGAGACGCAGCGGCTTGCCGAGACCGCTGCCCTGGCCAGCCGGGAGCGGGAGGCTGACCGCCCGGCCATCGTGTTCGACCTTGTTGCCCGACCACACCTTGCGGCAGATCTCGATCACGTCACGGGTCCGGCCGAGTGGCTTGCTGAACGGCACCCCGTGCCATCCCTCGATGACCTGCGGCCCCGACGTGCCCAGCCCGAGGATGAAGCGACCCTCGGAGAGCGTGTCGATGGTCATGGCGGTCTGGGCGATCAACGCCGGGCTGCGGCTGTAGATCGGCAGGATGCCGGTCATGATCTGCATCCTGGAGGTGTGGGCCGCCACCCAGGTCAGGGTCGAGACGAGGTCGAAACCGTAGATCTCACCGGCCCAGACGAGGTCGACGCCGGCGCTTTCGAGGGCCTGGACCTGACGGGACAGCGTGCTGCGTCGTTGGGGATCGGGGCCGCTGCCAAGGTCGTCGCCTATGACACCGAGACCAGGCAGGTCGAGGGTGAGAATGCCGGGCATCAGACCGTCGTGCTCGAGTACCCGACGATCGAGGAGGCCACCGCAGCCTACGAATCCGAGGCCTATCAGGCCGTGCTGCCCCTGCGGTTCGCCGCCACCAACAAGCACTTCGGACTGATCGTGAAAGGGGCCTGACCCCTGGTGCGGGCCAGGGGCTCAGGCCGGGTTCGGCTCAGGCGTACTGGCCGGCCACGTCGGCGTAGCGGTCGAGGAGGGGTAGTACCTTGTCTGCTTCGGCGGGGGGAAGGCTGAACAGGATGCGGCTCAGGCCGACCTCGATCATCTGCTCGATCACTTCCGGCTTGGCCGGGGTGCCGAACTGACCGAACTCGATGGTAGCCGGGTCGCGCCCTGCGTCGGTGGCCATCTGACGGATCTGGGTGATCTGGGCGGCGATGTCGTAGCGGCCCGAGATGGGCATGAATCCGTCGCAGAACTCGACGATGTCGGCCATGGTCTTGGGGCCGGCCGAACCACCGAGGATGATCGGTGGGTGGGGCTTGTTGGCCGGCTTGGGCCACGACCAGCTGGAGGAGAAGTCCACGTGTTCGCCGTGGAATTCGGCTTCGTCGTTGGTCCAGATCTCCTTCATGGCGAGGATTCTCTCCCGCAGCACGGCCCGGCGGTCGGTGTAGCGGACGCCGTGGTGGGCCAGCTCCTCCTTGTTCCAGCCGTAGCCGATGCCGAACAGCAGCCGACCACCCGACAGGGCATCGACGGTGGCGACCTCTTTGGCCAGCCAGAGGGGGTCGCGTTGGGCCACCAGGGTGATGCCAGTGCCGACCTTGATGGTCTTGGTCACCGCCGCGGCCATGCCCAGGGCCACGAACTGGTCGTAGGTCCGCCAGTACTCCTCGGGTAGGGGCGGGGCCTTGGGGTTGCCGCCCCAGGGAGTGACCCGGCTGGTGGGAATGTGGCTGTGCTCGGGGAACCAGATCGATTCGAACCCTCGGGCCTCGGCTTCTTGAGCCAGAACCATGGGGTTGATCGCCTTGTCGGTGGGGAACATCGTGACACCAAAGCTGACCATGGGCGCACCCTACCGGGAGGTGGCGCCCCGGTGCCACCGATGGCGCCGCCGTCTCCAGCTCGCTGGCCTCCCGTTGGGAGCCAGGGTCTGTGGGGCATCCCGCGAGGCGCCGTGCAGGGGTGATGCGGCTGCGGCGCGGGGTCCGCGCGCGCGCGGTACTCAGCTCCGTGCCCCCTCGATGGCCTCGGTGATCGCCTCGGGTGAGGGCTGGGGGCCGTAGAACATCATGGTGGTGCGGTCGGCGAAGGTGTTGCGGGCCGCGATCTTGCGGCCGACCTCGCCCGGTGAGCCACTGACGGCCACCAGGTCGAGCAGGTCGTCGTCGATACTGTCGGTCATCTCCCGCCAGCGGCCCTGTTTGCTCATGGTGTTCAGCTCGGGATGGAGGTCGCCGTAACCGTGATGGTCGAGCACGCCGGCATAGGCGGGGGTCGAGCCGTAGAAGGCCAGCTGGGCCCGGGCCTTGAGCCGGGCGTCGGCCAGGGAGGCCTCGTCGGTTCCCATGGCCACGATGGTGAGGCAGGCGACGTCGACCGCACCAGCGGAGCGGTCGGCGGTCTCGGCTCCGGCGGCCAGGGCCGGCAGCGTCTCGGCGGCGAGGAACTGCGGTGTGTGGAAGGGGTGCACGAAGAACCCGTCGGCCACCTCGCCGATCGTGCGCATCATGTGGGGGCCGACCCCGGCCAGATAGATCTTCGGGGCGGCGACGTCGAGCGGGCCCGGGTTGAAGAACGGTGGCATGAGCGTGTGGGCGTAGAAGTCCCCCCGGAAGTCGAGCTTGTCGCCGGTGCTCCAGCAGTCCCAGATGGCCCGGACGGCGTGGACGTACTCGCGCAGGCGTTCGGCCGGCTTCGACCAGGCCATGCCGTAGCGCTTCTCGATGTGGGGCTTGATCTGGGTGCCCAGACCCAGGATGAAGCGGCCCTCGGTGAGCATCTGCAGGTCCCAGGCGATGTGGGCGCTGAGCATGGGGGTGCGGGCGAAGGCCACGGCGATGGCAGTGCCGAGCTCGATGCGGCTCGTCGTCTGGCTGGCCAGGGTCAGCGGAACGAACGGATCATGTCCGGCCTCGAAGCTCCAGGCCCCGTCGAGCCCCATGGCCTCGAACCCGGCGGCCTCCTCGCCCCCGCCCCGTACCCGCATCGACAGCGCACCGTCGAGCTTCATGGTCTGACCCCTCCGATCGTGCCCGGTCGACCACCTCGGCCGACCGCAACCTGACCGAGCAGCCTAGGCGAGGGGCCCAGGCCCGGCCCAGCTCATGTGGCAGCGGGGTGACTCTGGTGACACAAGTGGCGAGATAGCTAGGCTGAGAGGATCAAGCGCAAGAGCTTCGAGCACATGGACTGTCCCATCGCCCAGTCGCTGGAGCTGGTGGGGGAGTGGTGGACGCCTCTGATCCTGCGCGACATCGTGATGCTCGATCTGACCCGGTTCGATGACATCCAGCAGAATCTCGGCATCGCTCCCACCGTCCTCACCAGCCGGCTCAAGCAGCTTGTCGAAGCCGGCATCCTGGAACGGTGCCAGTACTGCGATCGGCCCCCGCGCTTCGAGTACCTGCCGACGGAGGCGGCTCGAGAGTTCGAACCCGTGCTGAAGGCCCTCTTCACGTGGGGTGCGAAGTGGGCCGGCACCCCGGCGGCCCGCCGCAGGGCGTAGGCGTGCACGGCGATCGATGAGTAGCTACTGTAACAGTAGTTTGCTCGGCGTAGAGGAGCGTGTGGTGCCCGACCTGGATGATGTCCGGAGATACCTGGCCGACGAGACCGGTCTGGCCACCATCAGTACCACGCAAGCCGACGGTCGGGTGCTGTCGAGCATCGCCAACTGTGGGGTGATCGACCACCCGGTCACCGGCGCGCCGTGCGTGGCCCTGGTGTCGAGGGGGCGGGCCGCCCGCCTGGGCCATGTGCGTCGCGGTTCGGAGGTCACGATCGCCATCCGCCGGGGCTGGAACTGGGTGGCGGTGACCGGCCCCGCCGATCTGATCGGTCCCGCTGATCCCGCCGAGGGCATCGACCGCGAGGCCGTGCGGCTGCTGCTCCGCCAGGTCTACGCGGCCGCCGGCGGCATCCATGACGACCTCGATGAGTACGACCGGGTCATGGTCAACGACGGACGAACCGCTGTGCTGGTCACCCCCGAGCGCATCAACGGCAACGCCCGGAGCGCATGACATGCGGTGGCGAAACCTTCACGCGATGCCTGACCGACTGTTCATCTCCGATTGTGAGGTACCACTATGACCACCGCGACCCGACCTACCGCAGTCGACTTCCACTTCGACGTCCTCTGCCCCTGGGCCTACCAGACGTCGCTGTGGATGCGCGACGTGCGCGATCAGCTTGGCCTGACGGTGACGTGGCGGTTCTTCTCGCTGGAGGAGGTCAACCGGGTTGAGGGGAAGCGTCATCCGTGGGAGCGGGAGTGGAGCTACGGCTGGTCGATCCTGCGGATCGGCGCCCTCCTCGGCCGCATCGATCCGAAACACCTCGACGACTGGTACGCGGTGACCGGTCGTGCCCTCCACGTCGATGGTATGAAGATCCATGAGCCCGACGTGGCTCGCCTCCTCGTCGAGGAGATCGGCCTCGACCCCGACCTGGTCGACCAGGCGATCGGCGACGACACGACCCACGACGAGGTCAGGGCCGACCACGACAAGGTGATCGGAGCCGGCGGGTTCGGCGTGCCCACCCTGTTCTTCCCCGGTGTCGACGGGGGACCGGAGCAGACCATCTTCGGCCCGGTGCTGATCGACCCGCCGAGCGGCGAGGCGGCCCTGCGGTTGTGGGACGTGGTGTGCGGTTGGCTCGAGTTCCCTCTCCTCTACGAGCTGCAACGGCCGAAGACCAAGGAGGACGAGCGTCTGATCGGGCGCACGTTCAAGCCCTACATGGAGGCCCGGGACTGGGTCAGCATCAACCGGGGCAAGGTCGTGGCCATGGAGGAGGACGGCTTCAAGGTCAAGGGCGACGCCAAGGACGCCGGCAAGCTGAAAGCGTGATGCCCTATGGCTGACCGGCCGTTTCCGGCGACGCCGGAGTACCAGGCGGTGGTCGACCACGCGTTGATGACCACCCGGGGAGTTCGTCGACGGCTCGACTTCGATCGCGACGTCGACGACCAGATCATTCTCGATTGCATCGACGTGGCCGAGCAGGCGCCGACCGGTGGTAACAACGGCAGCCGTCGTTGGATGATCATCCGGGACCAGGCCACCAAGGACCGCATGGCCGAGCTGTATCTGTCGGCCGGGGTCGACTGGGTGATCGAGACGGCGAAGCGTCTGGAGGGAACGGGTCACCAGAACGAGCAGTTGATGCTGGGGGCCCGTCGGCTGGGGGAGAACATCGCCCGGACTCCGGCGTTGGTCATCCCCACCATCATCGGTCGTCACGACGGCAGTGGGCGTCCCGGGCTGTTCGACTCGGTCATCCAGTCGGCCTGGAGCTTCATGGTCGCCTTGCGGGCCCGGGGGCTGGGCACGGTGTGGACCACCATGTACCTGAACGAGCAGGACGCCGTGGCCGAGCTGCTCGGCCTGCCCGACAACGTCACCCAGATCTGCCTGTTCCCCGTGGCCTACACCCTCGGCACCGATTTCAAGCCCACCGGTCGCCGGTATCCGGCTCGGGAGATCGCCTACTTCGATCGCTACGGCCACACCCGGGCCGCCGACGGTGCCGAGGGTGTGGTGGCCGAGATCGACCTCAAGGTCAAGCCGGAGGTGGTCGGCGGCTCTATCGAGGGGCTGCCCCATCCTGCCGAGTGGCGGATCGTGATCGAGCGGGTGCCCGGTGGCAGCCGGGTCCGGGTCCACGGGCCCAAGCATCCGGTCGACCGATCGGTCGACGCCCTTGACGCCGTCCGCCAATGGCTGAGCGAACTCGAACACAGGGCACAGCCCAGGGCCGGTGGCAGCAGCGCGGACCTGTGACAGGTGAACTTGGGCGTGCCCCGGCTGGCCAACAGAGTCTGGATCGATCACCTCCCAGCCCCTCGAGGTTGGGCCATCGACTGGCGCAACCGGGACCCGGCCGCGGGTCTGGGAGCCACTCGGTCCGGCGGGATGTTGCGATCCAGTTGGCGCGGTGGAGTGGTCGGGACGCGATGATGATGACCGTCGACGACTCGGCAGGGGCCGAGACCGTCACGACCGAACCCGGAGAGCCGCTGATGAGCGACACACCTAAGATGAAGCACGACGCCATTGTCATCGGAGCAGGCTTTGCTGGGCTGTACGCCCTCCACCGCCTGCGCGACGAGATGGGGCTATCGGTCCGGGCATTCGACGGCGCCGGCGGCGTAGGTGGCACCTGGTGGTACAACCGCTACCCGGGCGCCCGGGTGGACGCGCCGAGCGCGCCGTTCTACGCCTACACCTTCAGCAAAGAGCTGGTCGAGGAGTGGGAGTGGACCGAGACCCAGAGCGCAAGCTCTGATGTACTCGCCTATCTCGACCATGTCGCCGACCGGTTCGACCTGCGGAAGGACATCGAGTTCGACACCCGGGTCACGGATGCGCGTTGGGACGAGGCAACGCAACGCTGGATCATCGAAACGGCGCACGGTGATGAGGTATCGGCCCGGTTCCTGATCTGTGCGACCGGCGCGTTGTTCGTTGCCAACAAGCCCAACTATCCCGGCATCGACGACTTCGCCGGCCCCGTGTACCACACCGGTCGCTGGCCGCACGAGCCGGTCTCGTTCGAGGGCAAGCGCATCGGGGTCATCGGGACCGGTTCGTCCGGGGTGCAGGCGATCCCCGAGATCGCCAAGACGGCCGATCACGTCACCGTGTTCCAACGGACTGCGCAGTACGCCCTACCGGCCCGGAACCGGCCGCTGACCACCGAGCAGCTCCAAGAGTACCGCAACAACTGGACGGACCTCCGAGAGTCGATGTACCGCCGTGGGGGCTGGCCGTTCCCCACCACCCGTCTGAAGGCGTGGGACCACACCCCGGAAGAACGCCAGGCCCGCTACGAGGAGATGTGGGCCGAGGGCGGCATGCACCTATCGATCAACAGCTACGTCGGGGTGATGGCCGACGAAGAGCTGAACTCCGAAGTGGGCGAATTCGTGCGGGCCAAGATCCGCGAGATCGTCGACGACCCCGATACGGCCCGGAAGCTCACCCCCGACTATCTCTTCGGTACTAAGCGACTGATCCTCGACAACGGCTACTTCGAGACGTACAACCGCGACAATGTTTCACTGGTCGATCTACGCGAGGACCCGATCAAGGCCTTCACGGCGACGAGCGTGCAGACCGAGCACGGCGAGCACCCCATCGACATGCTGGTGCTCGCCACCGGCTTCGACGCCGTCAGCGGCTCGATGCTCCAACTCGACCCCCAGGGCCGGGGGGGAATGCGTCTCAGCGAGAAGTGGGCCACTCGGTTCGACACCTACCTCGGCATAGCCATCTCCGGGTTCCCCAACCTGTTCATGATCCACGGCCCTCAGTCACCCGGCGTGCTGTACACGATGCCCCTCGGCGGCGAACGGCACGTCGCCTGGATCGACGCCTGCATCCACTACCTCGACGAGAACGATCTTGGCGCCATCGAAGCAACCGAGGACGCCGAAGCGGCCTGGGACCAGGAGATCAGTGACTTCGCGAACCGGACCCTCTACCCCCGCACCAACTCGTGGTACACGGGCGCCAACATTCCCGGAAAGCCTCGTCAGTTCCTGGCCCACACGATGGGTTCACGGTACTTCGACCGGATCGACGAGATTGCCGCCGAAGGTTTCCACGGATTCGCCTTCGAACCACGCCAGCCGGCGGATAGCCCGGTAGCTGCCGGGCCCTGACCACCCGCTTGCGCTGCTGCCAGTTCATGCGGCAACCGGACCGCCCCTGACGCCCGTTCCGGTCTGCTGACCCAGCCGGCCAGAAACGTGGGTCGGCCGGCCCACCCGGTCGTGGAGGACCTGGGGGTGAGGATGGTTTCGGTCGAGGTGGCCGACAACACCGAGATGCAGTGGGCCCGGCTCGCCCCGGAGCCCGAGATTGCGCCGCTGACCCCCTCCAGTTGTGGGTGAGGCTTGCGATTTCGGAGGTCACGGGCGGAGGTAGGATCGACGGATGTTGCGTCCCAACCAGAACCACCCCCTGGCCGGCATCAAGGTGGTCGAGATCACCTCGATCTACTCGGGTCCGATGGCTGGGATGCTGCTGGCCGAGCTGGGGGCCGACGTGGTCAAGGTCGAGGGCCCCGAGGGTCCCGACGTGGTCCGCTCCGCTGGGCTCACGCCGGACCCGGATGGGGTCAACTCGGTGTTCTACGCCCTCAACCGGGGCAAGCGGTTCTGCGCCATCAACGCCAAGACCGACCGGGGTCGGGAGCTGCTGTTCGACTTGGTGGCCGGCGCCGATGTCTTCGTCCACAACATGCGTCCGGGAAAAGCCGAGAACCTCGGCCTGGACTACGAGGCCCTGGCTGAGCGCAACCCCCGCCTCATCTATGCGGTGATCTCCGGGTTGGGCAGCGAGGGCCCCGAGGCCCACCTGCCGACCTACGACTACGTGATGCAGGGCAAGATCGGCATGGTCGACTACCAGCGTGACCTGTCGACCGGCCGTAGCGACCTGGTCCGCCAGGTGGTGGTCGACAAGACGACGGCGATGGGGTTGGTCCAGGCCGTGCTGGCCGCCCTGTACCTGCGGGAGAAGACCGGCCGGGGGCAGCGGGTCGAGGTGCCGATGATCGCCGCCGGGTTGGCCTTCCTGTGGTCGGACGGGTTCGCCCCGGCCTACGCCGAGCTGGAGCCGGCCATCCCCCTGGAGGCCATGCCGCCGTGGCTGAGGTCGGCCCCGGGATCGTTCCTGATGGTCCTGCCGACCACCGATGGGGAGATCGCCACCGGCATTCTCCTGCCCCCGTGGGACGGGCTGTGCCTGGCCATCGACCGGGTCGACCTGGTGACCGACGAGCGGTTCGCCGAGCAACTGGGGCGGATCATGAACCTGCCGGCCCTGATCGAGGAGGTGGCCGGCGAGGTGGCCAAGTACTCGACCGAGGAGATCCTGGCCCGCTTCGCCGAACACGACTTCGCCGCCGGTCCGGTAGTGCTCCGGGAAAACGTGGCCGACGACCCCACCGTCGCCCACCTGGGCTTGGTCTCGATCCAGAACGCCCCCGGAGTCGGTCAGGTCCGCCAGCCGGCGCCCATGTGGTCCTTCAGCGATGCCGACCTACCGACCACGACCCACCTCGGTCGCACTGGGCACGATTCGCACCAGGTCCTGTCCGAACTGGGCCTGTCCAACGACGAGATCAACACTCTCCTGGTCGAGGGGATCATCGCCATCAACACCCACGTCTAGCGACGACAACGCCACCGAGGCCCTTTGTCCCGGGAGCTGTTGATGTGAGGGGTCAGGGCCAGGTGTGGATCGTGGGTGCTGCGGGGCCGAGTGGGGCGGTGAGCCGTGTGAGGTCGTCGGGGTCGCCGGTGAGGATGTCGTGGCCTAGTCGGATGGCGCAGATGACGATGTGGGCGTCAACGACGTCGGAGGTTCCGGCTTGGGAGAGGAGGCGGCCGACGGGTCGTCCGTCGTCGAAGGGGTGGACGAGGATGGTCTTGACGAAGGCTGCGAGACGGGCCTGTTGCGGGGCTCGCCAGACCTGGGCCACGACGGGGTGGGTGGTGTGGAGTGCTGTTCCGGAGCGGCTGGCGGCGGCGAGGAAGGTGTGGGCGGACTTCTCGCTGCGGTCGACGGAGATGAGGAAGCCGGCGTCGAGGATCACAGGTCGTAGCGTTTGGCCATGGCGTCGATGTCGTGGTCGGTGACCGGGCCGTCCTCGGTGTCCCAGTCGGCCAGGAACGTCCGGAGCGCGTCTTGGCGGCGGCGCTCAGCAGCGAGGAGGCGTAGGGCGTGGCGGATGACGCTGGAGCGTCCGCCGTACTCGGAGGCGAGCATGTCGAGGATGGCGTCATCCTCGTCGTCGAGTCGGACCGTCGTCGTACCCATGACGGGAGTGTAGCACACGCGTGCTGCGTCGAGGGGCTGCGCCACCGATCACCTTGCGTCGGTCACCCTCGAGACCTGCTCATCGAGAAGACGGCCCGGCAGGACTCCTGCCTGGAAGATGATGCGTCGCCCCCGTCCGCAGCGAGGCTCAGGTATCGAGATGCAGGAGGGCGGCGAAATCGACAGGGTCGGCGCGGTGATGCGATCTACCGTGGCGTGCGTGGATGAGAGCTCGGATGGTGGGTCGCCTCAGATGGTTCGCCTCGATCGCTACCGGGGTGCACTCGTCGGCGTCGCCGTTGGTGATGCGCTCGGTGCAGCCTTCGAGGGGATGCCGGGTCCGATCGCATCGTCGGTGGTGGATCAGCACCTGGCCGGTGCCTCCGAGCTGCGGTTCACCGACGACACCGCGATGACCATCGCCGTCGCCGAGTCGCTGCTCGACTCCGGGGCGCTCGATCTCGATCACCTCGCCCGCACCTTCGCCGCCAGCCACGCCCGCGAGCCGTGGCGCGGTTACGGAGCGGGCGCGGCCGCGCTGTTGCGCGACGTCTACGCCGGCGCCGATTGGCGGTCCCGGGCCGCTGGCCAGTTCGATGGGCAGGGCTCGCTGGGCAACGGTGCGGCCATGCGTGCTGCACCGTTCGGGTTGTGGACCAACGGGCCCAGGGAGGCCGGGCGGCTTGCCGGGTTGGCTGCGACGGTCACCCACACCCATCCGCTCGCCGTCGACGGCGCGGCGGTTTTCGCCGCCAGTGTCGCATCGGTGGTCAATGGCGGGTCTCCGAATCCGGGTGACGTCATCGCCGCCGCTCGAGCGGCCGCTGTGACTTCCGAGATGGTCAGCCGTCTCGATGCCGCCGCTGCCCTCGCCGACGCGTCCCCGACAGAGGTCGTCGAGGCGCTCGGTGCGGGGATCACTGCGCTCGAGGCGGTACCGGCGGCGATCTGTTGCCACCTCCACCATCCGGGTTCGTTCGTCGACACCGTTCGCTTCACCATCGGCCTCGGCGGTGACACCGACACCATCGCGGCCATGGCCGCAGCGCTCACCGGTTCCGCTGTCGGTGCCTCCGGCGTTCCAGCGGCATGGATTCGGCGCTGCGAGGGTGTCGAGTACCTCGACGATCTGGCATTCCGCCTCCACGCTCGGTCAGCAGCACTAGAGATGGCGACCGCTCACGACACGGCAGGGCCAAGGTTGCGTTGATCAGGTCCGCTCGTGTGGCGGACGTCAACGGGTGGTGGAGGTCAACGGGTGTGGAGGTCAACGGGTGCTGGAGGTCAGAGTGTGGCGATGCCGGCTCGTAGTGCGCTGAGGCCGTTGGTGTTGATGCAGTAGCGGGTGCGGGGGCCTTCGATCTCGCCTTGGACCAGGCCTGCCTGGCGCAGGATCCGTAGGTGTTCGGAAATGGTGGACTGGGCGAGGGGGAGTTCGGCGACGACGTCGCCGGTGACACATGCCTCGTGGTGGCTGAGGATTCGTAGGATGGCGATGCGTGCCGGGTGCGCGATGGCCTTGGCCATGGCGGCCAGCGTGTCGTCGTCAGGCGGCTCGATCTGGGTGCCGGGGCGAGGTGGCGTGGTGCAGGGCTCTGCGGTCGCCGCGGTGTGAGCGGCCGGGGTCGGCGAGGTGGCCGTGGTCGTCATCGGTGCTCCGTTCTGGCGCATGGTGCGCCCGGGGGCAGTGGGGCGGCGGGTGGGCCGGCATGGTCATGAAGTGACCGGTCGACCCGGTTCAGGGGCGGGGCCGGGGCTCGATGGTGGCTGCTACTGGTCGGTGGCGTGTCGGCGAGGGTGGCGAGGTCAAGCCCGACGACGACCAGTCGGCGCCAGCGGGCGAAGCCGTCGACGTCGATGGTCCAGGGCTTGTCGCCCGGGTTGAGGTGGGTGTCGACGTAGACGCTGGTGTCGGCGACGTCGAAGTGTTGCAGGCCCTCGACGTCGGTGGGGGTACCGGCCTCGGCGGTGGGTATCGCTGCGCTACCGCCGCAGCAGCCGTGGCGGCGGCTGGATCGGACATGGACGTCGCGGCCGTCGAGGTAGGCGAGGGCTGCGGGTGTGAGCTCGGGTGGGGTGCTCATGCCAGCGCCGCTTCTGCGCCTGGTGCACGGGGGTTGGTGTGGCCGGCGAACCGGTGGCGGGTGCGGTTGGCGTAGCGGACGAGGGCCAGCATGAGCGGCACCTCGACCAGGACACCGACCACGGTGGCGAGCGCGGCGCCGGATTGCAGGCCGAACAGGGCGATGGCGGCGGCGACGGCGAGCTCGAAGAAGTTGCTGGCGCCGACGAGGGCTCCGGGGGCGGCGACGGCGTGGTGGATGTGCCAGAAGCGCATCCACCGGTAGGCGATGGCGAAGATGAGCACGGTCTGGACGGTGAGGGGAACGGCGATGAGCACGATGTGGAACGGGTTGTCGAGGATCACGTCGCCCTGGAAGGCGAAGAGCATCACCAGGGTGAGGATCAGCCCGGTGGGTGTGACGGCGGCGATGCGTCTCATGAACACGTCGTCGAACCAGACGGCGCCTTTTCGGCGCAGCAGCCAGACGCGGGTGCCGTAGCCGGCGGCGAGCGGGATGACTATGTAGAGCAGAACCGACAACAGCACGGTGTCCCACGGCACGGTGATATCGGAGATGCCGAGGAGGAAGACGACGATCGGCGCGAACGCGACGAGCATGATGAGGTCGTTGAGCGAGACCTGGACGAGGGTGTAGGCCGGGTCGCCCTTCACCAGCAGGCTCCACACGAAGACCATCGCCGTGCACGGCGCCGCGCCGAGCAGGATGGCGCCGGCGAGGTACTCCCGGGCCAGTGAGGCCTCGATGAACGACGAGAACGCCACGGTCAGGAAGAACCACGCGATGGCGTACATGGTGAATGGCTTGACCAGCCAGTTCACGACGGTCGTCACGATGAGCCCTCGCGGCTCGCGGCGGACACCGAGGATCGACCCGAAGTCGATCTGGACCATCATCGGGAAGATCATCGCCCAGATGAGGATGGCCACCGGGATCGAGACGCTCGCATACTCGTAGCGGGCGAGCGCGTCGGGCACGCCGGGCAGCCACTGGCCCACGGCCACGCCGACCACGATGGCGACGGCGACCCAGACGGTCAGGAACCGGCCGAACAGCCCGAGCGCTGTCGCCGCATCGGGCTCGGCCGCTGCCACGGCGGCCCCTTGGCCGGTCGACGGCTGGTCTCGGGAGTCTGTTGTGGGGATGTCCTGCATCAGGTCTCCGCATCGATCTCGGCGGGGCGAGGCCGTCCTGGCCGCCGTCGCTTCCACGCTGGGGCCGGGGCACCACCGTTAACAACGACCCTATCAGATCGTCGTTCGACGATCGACGATGACGGTTGCATTCTTTACGATGGCCACCTATCGTTCATCGTCGATCGACAATTGGTGACGTGGGATGCGAGCGGCACGGTGGGAGTGGGTGCGACGGTTGTGACATCTGGCGCCAGTGCCCGGTCCATCGGCGGATCAGGGCCGGTCGACGAGGTGGGCCCTGACTCGGGGAACGACTTCGGTGGCGAAACGCTCGATCGAGGTGTTCAACACCGACGGCGCCAGCCCGGGCGGGCCGCCCCAGGTGACGAGGTCGGTGATGCCATGGTCGCCCATCAGGGCGGTCAGTTCGGCGACACAGTGGTCGACGTTCCCGACCGTCCAGGCCAGCGGGTTGAGGGGCTGAGCGTCGAGTGGCTTGTCCTCCGCAGAGCGGCGTTCGAGCGCCTGACGGTGGTCATCGCTGCCCTTGATCAGGCCCACGTACACCCGGCGACGGAACGCCTCGGCCTCGGCGATCGCCGGCCAGTCGCGCTCCTCGTCGTCGGTCACGAAGACACCCCGGATCAGGCCCACCCGCTTGGTCCCCGGATCACGGCCGGCCGCTCGTAGGCCGTCCCGCCAGGAATCGAGCACCGCCGGGGGCGGACCCTGCGGCAGGAGGTTCGTGTCGTAGCGCACCGCCCGGTCGGCGCTGGCCCGGCTCGTCGCCGCCAGCCACAGCGGGGGACCGCCCTCCTGCACCGGGCGTGGGGTGATCCGGATGTCGTGGAAGTCGTACCGCTTCCCATGGTAGCTGAACACGTCGTTGTGCCAGGCCAGCTGCAGTACCTCGATCGCTTCTTCCGTGAGCGACACCCGCCGGCTCCGGGGAACGCCGAACCCGGCGAACTCATGGGCCGCGTATCCCATGCCGGCTCCCAACTCCATGCGGCCGTTGGAGATGTTGTCGAGGATGGCGAGGTCCTCGGCCAGCCGCAGAGGGTGGCGGAACGGCATCAGGCAGATGTCGGTCGAGAATCGCATACGGGTGGTGCGGGCCGCCGCCGCGCCCGCCACGGGCACGAAGTTGGGGAGGTAGCCGTCCTCGATGAAGTGGTGCTCGGTGAACCAACACAGGTCGAGCCCCCAGCTCTCGGCCAGCTCGATCTGCTCGAAGGTCTCGGCGTAGATGGTGGGCATCGGGATGTCGCACCCGGGAGGGCACCGGAAGTCGTGAGCCAGCCCGAACCGGAGTCCGGGTCGGGTGCGGTTGCCGGAGGGGCCGGCGGGGGCAGCGGTCTCGGCCATGGGACGGAGGTTACGATTCGTTGTCACCCCCGGCGAATCACGGGTGCAGCGAAGAAGTGGCGACGATGGCCGATGACGTGCTCTACGAACGGGTCGGCAAGCTGGCCAAGGTGACGATGCACCGACCGCAGTACGGCAACGCCTGATCGCGGGTGCTGTTGGAGGAGTTCGACGCCAGCTTCGGCGAAGCGGTCGCCGATCATGGAGTCAACGCCATCGTGCTGTTCGGGAGCGGGGAGCACCGGTCTTCTGGCCACGACATCGGCACACCGGAGGAGAAGGCCGATCGTGTTGCCCGTCCGTATGGGCCCGGGGTGCAGGGGGTGCAGCAGCGATCGTGGGACTGGAACATCGAGAACACGGTCAGCAGGAGCTCCACCACCGCACCGGTAACGCCAACACCGGCATGTGGTTCGAGGACCTCGGCGACGGTGTGACTCGGCTCCACGCCCAGTCGCTCGTCGACAGCTTCGAAGGCCGCGACGCCCCTGGCGGGCCTCCGGTATGGAGACCGGAGTCAACGAGGGCTACGCCAAACTCGACACCCTCCTCGGCGATCAGGAGGCCACGCCGTGACCGACGTGTTGGCGCCGAGCGGATCTACGACCGCGACCCGGAGCTCGCAGTCGGCGAGGTCCGTGGGCCTGCCCGTGATCGACTCCGACGGTCACGTTCCGAGCGATGGTGGAGCGTGGTGCGAAGGGGCGCTGCTGATTCGATCGATCACGGTGAGCGCCCATCGGGCGAGTTCGCTGACACCAAACCGGGCGCATTCTGTTCGGGCGTCGACGAGCTCGTATGGCGATAGCTCGTCGCCCAGCCACTGCTCGATCGCCGCGAGCTTGGCCAGTTCGGCCCCGTACGTGGTGACATGCGAGGCGGTGAGACCGCCCAACAGCTGGGCGGTCTTGACCGGTAGATCGAGGTCGCGGAGAAGCACGTCAAGGTTGCGCAGCGTCGTGATCTGGTGTGTCTGGTCAGCGACGTCGAGCCAATGCTGAATCGCAGCGCGGAATGTCGGGAGCGCGGCGAGCGGCGTGCCGATCCTGTGCTGCGCCGACGCCAACGAGACCACGGTGACACCCTCGATGAAGCGGTTGCGAGCTGACCTGGCCAAGGTGAGTGCTCGGTGGAGGAGGGCTTCTGCTCCGCCGGGGTCGTCAGCGGCCATCAGTTCGGCCTGGCCGAACGCCAACCACGCCCACGCAGTCAGCGGAGCGTCGAGGTCGAAGGTGGCCGGGTCGATTCGGCGTGACGGTGGTCGGCCGGCCTAGGCCGCGACGAGCAGCACACCGGTGGCGCTGGCGCCGTACCACCCGTTACCGGCGACGCCCGCCTCGTCGATGAGTTGTTGATAGGTGGGGTCGCTGTCGTCGAGCTCGCCTTCGGCGAGCATCGCGTCGGCCAGTGTCTCGAGCGCCGGTAGTCGGGCATCGACGGTCTCGGCAACCGCCAGGGCCCGGCGGGCGAGGTCGGCACCTCGGATATGGTCGCCGCCGTGCGCCATCCGCGTGGCCGACGAGGCCATGGCGATGGCAACATCGTCGGGGTCGTCACCTTGCCGGGGCGCACCAGCGACCACGCGGTCCGCCCAGGAGAGCAACTCGTCGTTCAAGGACGACTGGGCGAATGGGTGGATCACTGCACTCAGCGCCAGCGCGAGTTGTCGATCGTGGTCGGTGGCCCAGCGATGGGCAGCGCGAAGCTCGTCGAGCATCTCGTTCAGTGCTGCGTGGCCCGAGGGCTCGCGCCGCGACATCAGCGCGGTGACCGCCGAGCGGGCCTTGGCCAGATACCAACGGGTGTGGGCAGCGCGGAGGTCGTCGGGAAGCGCTCCGACACGACGGTGGATCTGATCCCGTACGACGTAGAGCACCCGGAATGTGGTCGAGCTGATGGACACGGCGGCGGTCACGAGCGACCGGTCGGCCAGCCGCCGTGTCGACACCATGGCGTCGTCGCCGAGGACCCCGGCGACGTCCTCGGCGGTGAACGGACCGGCGAAGACCGTCAGTTGGTGGAGCAACGCCACGTCGGCTGGATCGAGGCGAACAACCGACCAGTCGATCAGTGCAGCCAGGCTCTGATGTCGCGGCGGCACCGAGGTGGATGGCGCGCTCAGCTCGACGACGCGTCGGTCGAGCGTCGTGAGCAGTTCGGCCAGCGAGCAGGACGTCAGCTGGGCCGCCGCCATCTCGATGGCCAGTGGTAGCCCGTCGAGGCGTCGCACGACGCGGCTGATCATCTCGGGATCGAGTTCGTCGGGGGCGGCGCCCGCAGCGACGGAGCGCTCGCAGAGCAGCACCTGCGCTGGTGACGTCGGCTCGTACGACGGCAGTGGGCGCACGGCACGGACGTGCTCGCCGTCAACCGCGAGCCGCTCGCGACTCGTGACGACGATGCGAAGCGAGCCGTTGCCGGAGGCGAGCAGGCTGATGACGCGAGCCGCCGCTGCGGCAACGTGCTCGGCGTTGTCGATGACCAGAATCGGTTCGAGATCGTGGGCGCTCGTGAGCGCTTCGTCGATCGACAGGCGGTCGACCCCGAGCCCGGATGCGATAGCTCCGGCGACGTCATCGGGGTCGGTGAGCGCGCCGAGTTCGACCAGGCGCGTTCGCAGGCGATGCCGCTCGATGACCCGCGCCGCGAGCTCGACCGCCAGGCGCGTCTTGCCGACCCCCCCCCCGGGCCCGACCAGGGTGACGAGACGAGCGGTGCCGATCCCCAACGCCCGGGCCTCGGCTGCACGCAGGCTCGGCCCTGGCTCCAGTCCGGCGTCGGCCAACGCAACTCGTGCGCGTGAGGCGTGGCGGGTTGCGTCGGCCGCTCGTCGAGCCGCCACGAGCGCGTCGATCAGCGCTCCCGATCGTGCATGCTTGGCCATCGACGACAACCTCCACCTCACCGAGAACTCGGTACCGCACCTTGTTGATCGTACGCCGGCTGCCAAAATGGTGCGATCGTGCTGCGACAGCGCTGCGACCGATCGCTCGGATCATCGGGCCCATCGCAAATGCGCCCCCCGGATGGGGCCGATCGAGGGAGTTGGCATGACCAACCCGACGACCACACAACCGACCGCCGCTCGACCCGGCACCGACGAGCACGGCAATCCGACGAGTGGCGGATCCGAGGTGATCGAACGCTGCGACGCGGCGATCGACCGGTTCGTGCGCTTTCACGTCGACGTCGAGGATCAGGTGGCGGCCCTGGTCGACGACGAACCGACGTTCGCGATGGGCCAGGTGCTCGCCGCCTACCTGCACTTGATGTCGACCGACGCTCGCGATCTCGACGCCGCCAGCGCCCACGCTGCCTCGCTCGACGACGCGGTCCGCAACGACCGTGAGTCGCTGCACCTCGCAGCGATCACGACATGGCTCGAGGGCGACTGGCACGGTGCTGCACGCCTGCTCGACGACCTGCTGCTCCAGTGGCCCGCCGATCTCCTGGCGCTGATGATCGGCCACCAGCTCGACTTCTTCCTGGGGGACGCAAAGAATCTACGGGACCGCGTCGGGCGCTCGATCTCTGCGTTCGGCCCACAGCATCCCCACCACGGGCTCGTGCGCGGGATGCAGGCATTCGGCCTCGAAGAAAGCGGCCACTACGGCATCGCCGAGCAGGCCTCCCAGGAGGCTATCGATCGCAACCCGGACGATGTGTGGCCGTGCACCCCGCCGCCCACGTCTACGAGAGGCAGGGCCGCACCGCCGACGGGCTTGCCTTCATGAACGCCCGCGCCGACGACTTGGGATCCGGGAACCTGTTCACCGTCCACAACTGGTGGCACCTCGCGCTCTACCATCTCGAGCGCTCGCGCCACGACCGCGTGCTCGAGATCTACGACCGTGAGATCCACCGCCCGTCATCGGCCGGTGTGCCGATCGAGATGCTCGATGCTGCTGCGATGCTGTGGCGCATGCTGCTCGACGGTGTCGATGTCGGCGACCGCTTCGACGTGTTGGCGGATGCCTGGGCCAACGCCATCGACGGCGCGCCCTCGTGGTACGCGTTCAACGACGTTCATGCCGTGATGGCGTTCCTCGGCGAGGTCGGGCCCGCATCACCACTCCCCGGTCTCACGCTCGCCGAGATCTCCCTGCCCGAACCCGATGCCACCATCCTCGCCATCATCGACGACCGGACACCCGATCTCGTAGAGCGCGGCGAGGAGCGCCGCTGCCGACCACACGACCGGGTCGTGGCCGCGGCCCGGTCGAGCCGGCTCGACCAGACGATCGCCTACATCCACGGCACACCGCGAAGCTGAGTGATTCCGCCCGCTCAACGTGGGCAATGGGTCAGGCGGCGCCCGAATCAGGCGGTCGGGTGCCCCCACTGCGGAGTCGAAAGATCCAGCCGAACTCCCTACAGTGTCCGAGGCCCGCCTCGACTCGGGGACGGGCTGAGGTGCCGACCAGGTAGGAGGACCAGTCGTGGACGCGAGCGTGAGGGAGCAGACGTGGTCCGGGGCGGACGTGTTCGAGGACGTGACGTCGCAGGGCGGCGCCCACGGAGCAGCCGGCGATGGATGATCCGTTCCAGCTGACCGCTGTCATCCTGGCTACGGCAGCGCTGGTCGGCTTCGTCGGGACGAGGCTGCGTCAACCGCTCATCGTCGCCTTCATCGCGGTGGGCGTCGCCCTCGGACCGTCGGTGCTCGACCTGGTGGCCGACGCCGAGCCGCTAGAGCTGTTCGCCGAGATCGGCATCGCCGTGCTGCTGTTCCTGGTCGGGCTGAAGCTGGATCTCCAGCTCGTACGCAGCATGGGTACCGTGGCACTGGCGACGGGGCTTGGGCAGGTCGGGTTCACCTCCGGGGTCGGCTTCCTGCTGGCGCTCCTCCTGGGCATGGACGCCGCCACCGCGCTCTACGTCGCCATCGCACTGACGTTCTCGTCGACGATCATCATCGTGAAGCTCCTGTCCGACAAGCGCGAGCTCGACGACCTGCACGGCAAGGTCGCCATCGGCTTCCTGATCGTGCAGGACATCGTCGTCGTGCTGGTCATGATCGCCCTGAGCGCTTTCAGTGGCGACACCGGCCAGCCACTCGTCGTCGAACTCGGCCTCATGGTGGTGCGCGGAGCGGCCTTCCTCGGCGCCGTCGCCGTGATCATGCGGTGGGTCCTGCCGGCGATCCTCCATCAGATCGCCAACTCCTCCGAGCTACTCCTCGTGTTCGCTGTCGCCTGGGCCGTCGCGGTGGCGGCGGTGAGCGACGTGCTCGGCTTCAGCACCGAGGTCGGCGCCTTCCTGGCTGGGTTCGCGCTGGCTTCCACCCCGTTCCGGGAGGCGATCGGGACACGCCTCACCCCGCTGCGCGACTTCCTGTTGCTGTTCTTCTTCATCGAGCTCGGCTCACAGATGGACCTCGGGCTCATCGGCGACCAGGTCCCCTCCGCCATCGCCTTGTCGCTGTTCGTGCTCGTCGGTAATCCGATCATCGTGCTCGTGATCATGGGTGCCCTGGGGTACCCGCGCCGGGTCGGCTTCCTCGCAGGGTTGACCGTGGCCCAGATCAGTGAGTTCTCGCTGATCCTGGCGGCGTTGGGGCTAGAGCTCGGCCACATCGAGTCGGACGCCGTCGGCCTCGTCACTCTCGTGGGTCTGATCACCATCGGGCTCTCGACCTACCTCATCCTGTACTCGGGGCCCATCTACGACCGGATCGCTCCGCTCCTGACCATCTTCGAGCGGCGATCGACCAAGGTCGAGGAGCCCGACCACGGCGAGCAGTTCGACACGATCGTCTACGGCTACGGCCGGTTCGGGCGAAACGTCGTGCACCACCTGGTCGAGCGGGGTCACCGGGTGCTGGTGGTTGACTGGAACCCGTACGCCGACGACGATCGAGAGGGCCCGGTCGAGTTCCGGTACGGCGATGCCGAGGACTCGGAGTTCCCCGGAACGCTTCCGCTGGCCGACGTGGGGTGGGTCATCAGCACGGTCCCCCGCGCTGATTCGAATCGGGCACTGATGGCAGCGCTTCGCCACTGGAGCTACCGGGGGCGCACGGCCGTGACCGCCCACGACGAGGCCGACGCTGCGTTGCTCGAAACCTGCGGTGCGACGTTGGTGTTCGAACCGTTCACCGCCGCGGCCGAGATGGCTGCGCTTGCCGTCGGCGATCGCTGACGGGATCGACGGCCGCAGCCGAGCAGCGCCGTCAGCAACGTCAGTGGCGTGTCGGGTCCTCGTCGGCCCCCGTCAGGAGACCAGGGTGATGGCAGATGCCAGCGCCAACGCCCCGTCGATCTCCGGCACCGGCGATTCGGGATCGGCAAGCCCGCCGGCGACGACGTAACGGCGGCCGTCGTCGCCCTCGAACCACCAGGCGCCGGCCACGACCCCGGGTTCGGACCCGCCCTTGAACCTGATGGTCGGCCAGCGGTCGCGGTCGAAGGGCAGGCCGAGGCCGGGGTTGGCCTCGAGGATCGCGGCCACGGGTTCGAGTCCGGGCGTCTCGGCCCGATCGGCCAGGTAGGTGAGGGTGCGACACAGGTCGCCGGGCGTGGCGAACCACTCGAGATCGAGATCACGGGGCTGGTCCACGGGCACCCCGTCGGCATTGATCAGGTCGAAAGCGTCTGGGTCCTGCACCCACGGCAGCACCGCCTCGTCGATGTCGGCGAGCAGCGTCCGACGACCCTCCTCGTCGAGGGCCCGCCAATCGTCCGAGCTCGGCCCGGCTGCCACGAACTTGAGTTGGAACAGCGCCTGGGTCGACAGCATCGGCACGTTGGCCGCCGGGTCGGCGACCCCGATGCGGTCCAGCACGGCCTCGACCCGGTCCCGGCCGAGGTAGGCCATGAGATGGTCGGTCGCCGAGTTGTCCGAGATCGAGATCATCAGCATCGCCAGCTCCTCGAGGCTGATCTCGGTGCCGGGCTCCATGGTGAACACCTCACCGTCGGGTGAGGACTTGTAGCGGTCATCGACCGGCACCTTCTCGTCCCACGTCGCTTCCCCGGCGGCGATCCGATCGGCCAGGTCGGCCAGCAGCCACAGCTTGAAGACCGAGCCCAGCACGATCGGCCGGTCGGCTCGGACCTCGTACAGGGGCGTCGCACGCTCCCTCGGTCACGTCGTACACGCCGAGGCCGGAACGGGGCGCCAGGGCGGCCAGCGTGGCGTCGAGCTCGTCGACGGTCAGCCCCGCCGGGAACTCGAGGGCGACGTCGGGTCGACCGACCAGCCCCTCGATGAGGTGCGGCTCCTCGGCACCGACGACCAGCGACACGGCGATGCGGGCGTCGCCGTCGGCGGACACCAGGACGGCATCGAGCGCCAGGCCGTCGGTACCCGCCGGGGGTCACCGACTCGGCGGTGATCGGCACTGCCATCGCCGCCGTCATCTCGGTCACGCCGGCCACGAGCTGGTCGGGCGTCACCTGGGCCAGGAACGTTGGCGAGAATCGGGCCTCGATCTCGGCGACCGGGGGCGGTCCCGGGGTTCTCTGATCATCCGCGCCAAAACCGAAGGCCGTACTTCGTCTAACGGGGGCGGAGCGGTCGGTGTGCTGGTCGGCGGTGGGCTTCGTCGTTGAAGGTGTAGGTGCCGTAGGGGTTGATGTGTTGGTGGCGGGCGGGGCTGAGGTGGGCGATGACCTCGTCGGGCACCGGTTGGTCGGTGTCGGCGAGGGCGTGGGCGAGGTAGGTGGTGGTCCACAGAACGCAGGCGTTGACGACGAGGGTGTGGCAGAGGGCTTGGGTGGTCTGGTCTTCGTGGCCGGCGTGGGGATCTCGGCGCCTTGAGCGAAGAACAGGTACCGGCGGAGGGCGTTGAGGGACTCGCCCCGGTTGAGTTGCCGCCCGATGCGCCGCCGGAATCCCTGGTCGGTGAACCAGCGGAGGGCGTGGTTGGTGCGTTGCAGCTTGCCGTACTCGATCAGGGCTTTGGCCAGGGGGTGTTGGCGGGCTCCGGCTTGGAGGCGGGCCACGAGCAGGGAGGCCGAGACGTGGCCGGTCCGGATGGACCAGGCGATGCGGAGCAGGTCGTCCCAGTGCCGGTCGATCACCTCGACCTGGGCGGGGTGGGCGAGGAGGGCCCGGCGGGGGGCCACTGCTGGTAGTGGCTGGCGGGCTGGGGCCGCCAGAGCCGTTGACGGGTGAGGCGGGCGATCCGGGGTGAGAGGCGGAGGCCGACCAAGGTCGAACAGGGCGAAGGTGAGCAGGGTCTGGCCGTGGGTTTCAGTGGTGTGCTCGGCGATGGGGAGGTCGGTGGTGTTGCCGAGGATCTCGTCCAGGACGTAGGTGGCGTCGCGGTCGGTGGTGACGATGATCTGGGTCCCGTAGGTCGTGTGCTGGTCGGAGACGTGGGTGTAGGAGTACCGCCCTGGTCGGTGAAGTACCGCGACAGGGCCCGGCCGGTGTGACCGGGCCCTGATCGGAAGGCGGAGCCCGTCAAAGGACGACAGGGTCCCCCCACCCCAGGCTGTAGCGAGGGGGTGCTGGTGGTGGGCGTTGACGATGGCGGTGTTGGCCGCTCGGAGGGTGTCTTCCCTCAGGTATCAGCGGGTGGTCCAGGTGAGCGTGTCGGCGCTGATCCCAGCCAGTTCGGCCATGCGGGTGATCCCGAAGTTGCAGGCCTGGGCCACGATCGCGGCCAGCAGGTTCCGGCGATGTTCGCGCCGATCACCAGCTCCGAGCGTTCGAGCAGATCGATCAACGGTTTCGCTGACGAGGGGCCGGGTCGGCGACCAGGTCGGGGACCGGCCGCCGTAGCGGGCGTTCGCCCGATGTTCACCGCCGGATCGGCCCGGCGACACCTGGATTGCCTACGGTCGGGCTCATGAACGATCGGCTCGTCGTCCTGACCGAGGCGCTCGTGGAGCGTGCCAGGGAGCGCTTCCACGGCGCCGACGCCAAGGTGGTGGACGGCCTACTGAAGCACTACTACAGCGGGGTCTCGCCCGACGACCTCGACGAGCGCCTCGTCGATGACCTCTACGGCGCGGCCCTCTGCCACTGGCAGCTGGCCCGCCGCCGTGCCCCCGGCGTGGCCAACATCCGCGTCTACACCCCGGCCGTCGGGGAGGACGGCTGGCAGACGCCGCACACGGTGGTCGACATCGTGACCGACGACATGCCGTTCCTCTTCGACTCGGTGCTCATGGCCATCGAGGCCGACGAGCGGGCGGTGCATCTGGTGGCCCACCCGGTGCTCGACGTGATCCGCGACGACGATGGCCTGCTCACCTCGCTGGCCGGGGCAGGAACCGGGGACGGTCCCAGCGCCATCGAGTCCTTCATCCACGTCGAAGTCGATCGCATCGGCTCCGACCACGAGCTCGAACGGTTGGCCGCGAGGCTCGGGTCGGTGCTCGACGACACCGCCGCCGCCGTCAGCGACTGGGCGGCCATGCGGGAGCAGGCGAGGCTCGTGGAGCGCAGGTTGGACAGCCCGGTGACGGGGGTCGCCGACGACGACCGGGCCGAGGCCCGGGCGCTGCTCCGATTCCTCGTCGACGACCACTTCACCTTCATCGGGTATCGACGCTACGAGTTCGACGGTGACGACATCGTCTCGGTCGAGGGCACCGGGCTCGGGGTGCTGGCCGCCTCCCCGCCGAGTCGCACCCCGCTCGGAGAGCTCACACCCGAGGGCGCAGCCCTCGCTCGCAGCCCGATCATGCCGTCGGTCACCAAGGCCAACGTGGTGAGTACGGTGCACCGGGCCGGCCGCCTCGACTACGTCGGTATCAAGTACACCGACGCCGACGGCGCCGTCGTGGGGGAACACCGCTTCCTCGGGCTGTTCACGGCCAGCGTGTACACGGCCCCGGTACAGGAGCTACCGGTCGTCCGCCGCAAGGTGGCGGCGATCCTGGCGGAGTGCGGCGACCAGGCCTCGAGCCACGATCGCGCCGCGCTGCTCTCGATCCTGGAGGCCTACCCCCGGGACGAGCTCTTCGACGCGGCGGCCGCCGACCTGGCCCGCATCGTCGAGGGAATCCTCCACCTGCGGGATCGGCGGCGGGTCAAGCTCTTCGTCCGACGCGACATCTTCGGTCGTTACAGCTCATGTCTCGTGTTCGTCCCCCGGGATCGCTACAACACCGAGGTCCGCCTACAGATCCAGGATCTGCTGCTGCGCCAGTTCGGGGGAGGCCGCTGCCTGTTCGACAGCCAGGTCAGCGGGGCCGTGTTGGCCCGGGTGCACATCCTGGTGTTCACCGACCCGCACGATGTGAGAGACGTCGATGTCGAGGCCGTGGAGCGCGCCATCGACGACCTCACGCGGGGCTGGGTGGAGGAGCTGCACGCGGCATTGGTTGATCGTCACGGTGAGGCGGTGGGACTCGATCGCTTCGAGCGCTACGGGCGGGCCTTCCCGAATGCCTATCGCGACGACCACCGTCCGGCCGTCGCCGTCGACGACATCGAGCGGCTGGAGCTGGTCGAGCCCGGTGGGCTGTCGGTCAATCTGTACCGTCCGCTCGAGGCCGACGAGCGAACGCTGCGCCTCAAGCTGTTCCGCTCGGGTGAGCCCGTCACGCTGTCGGCCATCCTGCCGTTGCTGCACGACCTGGGCGTCACCGTCACCGACGAGCGACCGTACGAGCTACGGCGCGACACGACCGGCTCGACGCACATCTACGACTTCGGGCTGCACCTCCCATTGGGGGCCGACGGCACTACTCGGGTTCGGGAGGCCTTCGAGGACGCCTTCATGGCCAGCTGGAAGGGCATGGTCGAGAGCGACGGCTTCCACCACCTCGTGTTGACGGCCGGGCTCGGCTGGCAGGAGGTGACGGTACTGCGGGCCTACCGCCGCTACCTCCGTCAGATCGGCAGCGCCTTCAGCCAGTCCTACTACGAGCAGGCGCTCTGCGACCACCCCCGGATCGCCCGACTTCTCCTCGACGCCTTCCATGTCCGTTTCGACCCTGGGTTCGCCGACGACCGGGAGCGGGCCTGGGCCGCCGTGCAGCAGCAGCTCGAACAGGAGCTCGATGCTGTCCCGAACCTCGACGAGGACCGCATCCTCCGCTCGTTGTTCTCCCTCATCGGCGCCACGACCAGGACGAATCACTATCAGCGGGAGCCCGACGGTGGACCGAGACGGGAGCTGGCACTGAAGCTCGACCCGTCCACCCTCGACGACCTGCCGCTGCCGCGACCGGCCCATGAGATCTTCGTCTACAGCCCCCGGGTCGAAGGAGTCCATTTGCGGGCCGGGCGGGTGGCGCGGGGTGGCATCCGTTGGTCGGACCGTCGCGAGGACTTCCGTACCGAGGTCCTCGGGCTGATGAAGGCCCAGACCGTCAAGAACGCCGTGATCGTGCCGCTGGGAGCCAAGGGCGGCTTTGTGGCCAAGCGCCTCACCGCCTTCACGCCGCCCGCCGAGGCCCGGGCCGAGGTGCTCGACAGCTACCGCCGCTTCATCGGCGCCCTGCTCGACGTGACCGACAACCTCGTCGACGGCACCGTCGTCCCACCCGAACGGGTCGTCCGCTACGACGGCGACGACCCCTATCTCGTCGTCGCCGCCGACAAGGGAACCGCCACGTTCTCCGACGTGGCCAACGAGATCGCGGTGAGCCGCGGCTTCTGGCTGCGCGACGCGTTCGCCTCTGGAGGCTCGGCCGGTTACGACCACAAGGCGATGGGGATCACGGCCCGCGGGGCGTGGCGATCGGTACAGCGGCACTTCCGCGAGCTCGGCGTCGATGTGCAGTCGCAACCGTTCACCGCAGTCGGCATCGGCGACATGTCGGGCGACGTGTTCGGCAACGGCATGCTGCTGTCGCCCACGCTGCGCCTCGTCGCCGCCTTCGACCACCGGCACATCTTCATCGACCCCGACCCGGATCCCACGGTGGCCCTGGCCGAGCGCCGGCGCCTGTTCGCGCTGACCCGCTCGTCGTGGGCCGATTATGACCCGACACTGATCTCGGCCGGCGGAGCCGTGTTCGAGCGCACGGCCAAATCGATCACGATCGCTCCCGAGATCCGGGCCGCCCTCGGTATCGCCGACGAGGTGGCGGCGTTGACGCCGGCGCAACTGATCCGTCACGTGCTGATGGCGCCCGTCGACCTTCTGTGGAACGGCGGGGTCGGCACCTTCGTCAAGGCGAGCGGAGAGACCAACGCCGACGCTGGGGATCGGGCCAACGACGCCTCCCGGGTCGATGCTGCCGACCTGCGCTGCCGGGTGGTCGGCGAGGGCGGCAACCTGGGCCTCACCGAACTGGCCCGCGTCGAGTTCGCGGGCCGGGGCGGCAAGGTCTATAGCGACGCCATCGACAACTCGGCCGGTGTCAACTGCTCGGACCACGAGGTGAACATCAAGATCCTCCTCGACACCGCCGTCGACGAGGGCGACCTCACCATGAAGCAGCGCGACCAGCTGTTGACCGAGATGACCGATGAGGTCGCCGAGCTGGTGCTCGCCGAGAACTACCACCAGACCGGGGCCATCTCTGCGGCCCGGATGCAGGCAGCGGGCATGGTGGAGGTCCACCAGCGGCACCTGCAGTGGCTCGAGCGGGTAGCCGGTGTGAACCGGGCGTTGGAGGCGTTGCCGTCAGACGAGGAGTTGAACGAGCGCCGCGACAGCGGGGCCGGGCTCACGGCACCGGAGCTGGCGGTGATGCTGGCCTACACCAAGATCGCTCTCGCCGACGGGCTGTTGGTCTCCGGTCTGCCCGACGACCCCGAATGCCGCCACTACCTGTCGGAGTACTTCCCCCGTCCGGTCCGGGAACGGTTCGCCGACCGCCTCGACCGGCATCCCCTGGCCCGGGAACTGATCGTGACCGTGGTGACGAATCGCCTCGTCGACCGGGCCGGTCTCTCCATGGCTTACCGGCTGGGGGAGGAGACGTCGGTCGACTTCGCCGACATCGCACGGGCCCATCTCGCAGCGTGGACGATCTTCGAGCTCGAGGCCGCATGGCAGGCCGTCGACGCCCTCGACAACACCGTGGCGGCCGAGGTCCAGTTGGACATGGTGCTCGAGATCAAGCGCCTCGGGGAACGGGCCACCCGGTGGCTGCTCCGGAACCAGGCCCTCCCGCTCGACATCTCGACCGTGGTCGAGCGCTACGCACCGGGCGTGGCCCGGCTGCGGGAGCTGATCGGTGACGTCCTCGGCGAGCCCGACGATCGGGCCGCACAGCGAACCCTCGAACTCGTCAACGACCGGAACGTGCCGGCGCCGCTCGCCGCCGAGGTCGCCCACATGGGCCTGGCGATCACCGCCCTCGACATCCTCGAGGTGCATCGCAGCACGTCAGCGCCACTCGAGGACGCCGCCGCCGTGTACTTCGAGCTCGACGGGGCGCTGCGCCTCGCCTGGTTCCGCCAGCGCATCATCGCCCTGCCCCGCGACGACCGGTGGGCGTCGCTCGCCCGCTCGGCGCTGCGGGACGACTTCTTCGCCGCTCATGCCGCCCTCGCCGCCAGCGTCATCGCCAGCCGTCCCGAGGGCGGCGACGCCGGCGAGTGGGTGACGGAGTGGATGGCACGGCAGTCCGCCAACGTCGAGCAGTGCCTGGCCGTGCTCACCGACATCCGGGCGTCGGGCCGGGCCGACCTGGCGCAGCTCTCCGTTGGCCTCCGCGAGCTCCGCAACCTCGTCCACCTCGCCGGCCGCGACCTCCCCTGAGCGGCGGGCCGGAATCACCACCCGTTGCGGTGGACGAAGTCGTCGAGGGGTCTGCGGCGACCGGGCGTGAAGTCGGTGCCGACGGTATAGGCCACGGGGATGAGGGCGACCTGCTGCACCTCGGTGAACGGGATGCCGAGGACGTCGGCCACCGCCTCCTCCTCGGCCAGGTGGATCGTCGTCCAGCAGGTGCCGAGGCCCCGGACCCGTGCCGCCAGCATGAAGCTCCACGCCGCCTGGATGACCGAACCCCACTTGAGCGCCTGCAGCCCGGCCGACGCCCCGTCGAGTCGGCCATCGATGCAGGGCACGAGCACGGCCGGTACCTCGGGGAAGTGGTCGGCCAGGTGGCGGGCCGACCCCATCATGTCGAGCCAGCTGGCCCGGTGGGCCTCGTCGGGCTCGGACTCGGCGGCGCGGGCCAGGTACTCGTCGCTCACCATGCCGTGCCACACCCGGGAGTAGATCTCGCCGACCGCCCGACACTGGTCACGGTCGTTGCTGACAACGAAGTGCCAGTCTTGGCGCAGCGACCCGGTGGGGGCCTGCAGGGCGAGCTCGAGGCACTCGTCGAGTACGGCCATGGGCACGTCCCGAGCGACGTCGAGGCGCCGACGGACCGCTCGGGTGGTGGACAGCACCTCATCAGGGGTCAGGGGGAGCAACATGCGACGAGCGTAGTTGGACCCGATCGCTTCGCCGCCGAGCAGGCGGGTGCTGTTGCGCCGGGGGCCGGTGTTCTTCGGGATGAGCGCCGACCTGCCCGAGCCGGGATCGTGGCGGTCGATGCGCTTCGACGGCGTCCCCCTCGTGGTGGTCCGCCAGGACGACGGGTCGCTCCGGCCGCTGATCCACGTCCACACCTGAGGTCAATCGCGCCATCGGCGCCGTGCCCGACCTGAGGGTGCCGTGCCCGGCGTCGGGGGCGATCGGGGCTTCGCTACCCACAATGCGGCCAAGGCCGGAGTGGCCAATCTGACCCGCCGAGGAGGCCGGCTTCGTCAACGGAGCGAACCTCCAGGTGGACGGCGCTGTCACCGCGGGCACCGGCCATCCCGACGTCCTGGCATTGTTCGACCGGGGCCCATCGGCCGCCATTAGGGTCGGATCCCATGGACACCGATTCACGACGGGGGGTGGCGAAGTCGGCCAGATCGGCGTCGACCCCCCTGACCCCGCGAGGTGAGGACAAGCGGGCCCGGATCCTCGAGGCGGCCGGTGAGCTGCTGGCCTCCCAGGGTTACGCCGGCACCACGCTGTCCGACATCGCGGCGGCCGCCGGAACCTACGCCGGGAGTCTCTACTACCATTTCGCCAACCGCGAGGAGCTCGCCACCGAGGTACTCACCGCCGGGGCCGAAGCGGCGATGGCCCACACCCGGGGAGTCATCGAGACCTTACCCACCGGGGTGTCGGCCCGCCGCCGGCTCGAGGCCGCCATCGAGGCCCACGTCGAGTTCATGTTGGCCCGGAGCCCGGCCGCCATGGCGTCGGCCCGTGCAGTGGGCCAGCTTCCCCCGCCGGTGGCCGAGCCGCTGGCTGCGGTCCACCGGGCCTATGGCCAGCTGTTCGCCGACCTGTTCGACGATGCCGCGGCCGAGGGCAGCATCGATCCGTCGGTCGATCTGTCGGCGGCTCGGATGTTGGTGCTCGGTGCGGCCAACTGGACGGCCGAGTGGTTCGATCCCGACGGCTCGGCCTCGGCCGAGACCGTCGCTGCGCTCCTGTGCCGCCTCACCTTCGACGGTCTCGGAACCGGCCGCCGTGGGCGCCGCTCACGCTGAGCCGCACCGCTCGAAACGAACTGGAGTTGGAATTGGGCTGAGCCTGGCCCGGTTGCCCGCTTGCTGCGGCGAGGTGGTGATCGCAAAGGGCGAGCTGGTGTCGGTGGCCTGGAACGGCTGACTCCCCGACGCCGACCGGCTCGACATTGGACGTACCCCCAACGATCACGTGGGTTTCGGCCATGGGCCGCACTTCTGCCTCGGGGCGAACCTGGCCCGCTGGGAACTACAGGCCATCTTCCGGGCCCTCGGCCGGGCCCGTACCCTGGCGACGCTCGACGTCGCCGGGCCGCCCCGCTGGCTGACCGACGTGCACGTGGGCACGGTCGCCGAGATCGAAGTCAGGAAGCCTGAACCGCCACCGAGATCGTCGACCTCGTCGACCTCGTCGACCTCGTCGTGGTGGTCGAGGGGGATCGGTGGCCCTCAGCGGCCGAGGCCGGGGAGATCGTCCGGGCCGAACCCCCACTCGGCCAGCGCCTCCCGACCTCCTTCTCCGGGATGGGGGCTGCGCCGCACCACCTCCGACGGCGTCCGACTGAATCGGGGAGCGGGGGCGGGCTGGGAGGTTCCGTCGACCTCGACGAACGACCGACGGGCCCGGTGGTGGGGGTGGTCGGGGGCCTCGTGCAGATCGAGCACTGGCTGGACGCAGTCGTCGTCCCCGTCGAACAACTCCCCCCACTCGTCTCGGGATCGACCGGCGATCACTCCGGCCATCCAGTTACGGTAGGCGAACCAGTTGGCGCGATCGTCGGGATCGCCCAGCTCCTCGGGCACCGTCACCTGGGCCGTGGCCAGGAACGTCCGGAGGAACTTCGGCTGGATGACGGCCAGCGACACGAACCGGTCGTCGGCGCAGCGATACACGGCGTAGCGCCAGTCGCCCCCGTCGATCAGGTTGGCCTGACGTTCGTGGGCCCAGGTGCCACCCTGGTGGTTGCCGTAGACATAGGCCATGAGATTCAGCGCTCCGTCGACGATGGCGGCGTCGACCACCTGGCCCTGGTCGGTCCGCTGGGCGTCCAGCAGCGCGGCCACCATCCCGAGAGCCAGGAATGCCCCGCCGCCGCCGAAGTCGCCGGCCAGGATGAGGGGTGGCACCGGTGGCCGGTCGGCCTCGCCGATCGCCCACAGGGCGCCCGTGAGCGAGATGAAGTTCAGATCGAAGCCCGCCCTATCGGCCAGCGGACCCTCCTGCCCGTAGCCGGTCATGCGGCCGTAGACGAGGCGGGGGTTGCGAGCCAGGCACTCCTCGGGCCCGAGACCGAGACGTTCGGCCACCCCCGGGCGGAAACCCTCGATCAGTCCGTCGGCCTCGCCGACGAGGGCCAGCACCGCCTCCCGCCCGTCGTCGGTCTTCAGATCGGCGGTGACCGACCGCCGGTTGCGGTAGAGGAACCGGTACGGGTGGTCGGGGTACCCGAGCTCGGGCTCGACCGTCCGATCGACCAGGATCACATCGGCCCCCATGTCGGAGAGCAGCATCCCGGCGAACGGCCCGGGACCGATGGCGAACAGCTCGACGATCAGGGACACCAGGGGATCGTACCGTCGGGGGGACGGGCGCCGGGATGGGATGCCGGTGTCCAGGTCGCCGACGCGGCACGACCGTCCGTGGGATACTCCGGGCATGGCTGACACCGTCGATGCGTTGGACGACGCCCTCATCGAGTGGATCGACGCCCAGCAGATGTTCTTCGTCGCCTCGGCGCCGAGCGACGGCGGCCATGTGAACCTGTCGCCCAAGGGCCACGACACGCTGCGCGTGCTGGGACCGACCAAGCTCGTCTATCTCGACTTGACCGGCAGCGGGGCCGAGACGATCGCCCATGCCCGCCAGAACGGCCGTCTCACCGTGATGTTCTGTGCCTTCGAGGGGCCACCGCGCATCCTCCGGCTCTACGGCACCGGCTCGATCCACCCCCTCGGCTCCGACCGCTTCGACGAGCTCATCGCCCACTTCGACGACGAACCCGGCGCCCGAGCCATCATCGAGCTCGACATCGCACGCATCCAGACGTCGTGTGGCTACTCGGTGCCGCTGATGGAGTACCAACGCGAGCGACCCACCTTGCGGCAGTGGTCGGCCCGCCGGAGCGAGGCGGAGCTTGCCACCTACCGCCGGGAGCACAACACCCAGAGCATCGACGGCCTGCCCGCCCTCACCGACGAGGCCTGAGCGGACCCGTCGTCCCGCCCATCCGCCCATCGACCCCGGCGGCCGAGCGGCGGGGGTCGGTGTCGCCCCGTCATGTAGCGGCGGGACGGTGGAGACCCGAAGGGTCACCCCGTAGCGGTCGATGCCGGTCATCGTCGAGTCGGTGGCATCGGGTAGGCCGGCGAGGTTCTGCGCATACAGGAGACTGGCCTCGGCGTGGTCGTCGTTCAAGTGTTCGATGATGGCGTCGGCCGCCCCGGCCACCGGGTCGACCTCGGCCGCAGCGTACGAGTCGGCAGTGACCCAGCTCATGTGGCCGAAGCCGCCGACATAGCGGACCTGCTCGACCCGGAGGCACCAGAAGGAGAAGTCGGTGAAATCGACGTAGTAGCCGGCGTAGGGATGCCGTTCCAGGTAGGCGTCCCTCACCGCCGTCGGGTCATCGACGAGTTCCATGTGCCCGACCAGGGTGCACCGCGCCATGCCGAGGGGATCGCCGTCGCCCTTGGAGGCTGCGGCGGTGACCAGCAGGCTGGCCCTCGGATCCCGTCGGGCGTTGACGGTGTGCTCGGCCATGTCGGAAACGAGCACCACGGGCCCGCCCCGGTCGTCGGGGCATAGGACACGACGCTGCCGAAGGGATAGCCCTCGGGCGTCAGCGTCGAGAGGGTGGCTCGGCTCCGCTGCCAGCACAGGGTGCGGGCCAGCTCCGAGTCGGCCGGGAATGACGATGGGTCGCCGGCGATCGGCGGCCCGGCCTCCCCCCGCACCGTCAGGGTCACATCCGGCATCACCGGCGACATCGGTCGTGGCCCCCACGGCGCTCGGGTCGATGGCCATGACGGCCTCACCTTCCCGCTCGGTACTTCGAGGCGAGCGCCGCAGCCTCACGTCGGCCGACTGAGCCGTCGGAGGCTGCCGTCACCGTCGCCGCCCACGACGAACGACTCACCGTCGGCGTGGACCGGGCTGAAGGCGTGGGTCATCCGCGATCCGACCACCGGGGGACCGATCGGGGCGCCCTCCACGGCCACACTCGTCGCCCCCGTGGCCGGATCGACCGCAACCCACTGTCGGTGGGCAGGGTCGGCGATGAGGGCCGTCGTCGCCCTGACCCCGATCCCGTGCGGATCGTCGATACCGGTGACGGAAGCGACCTTCCGACCGTGGAGGAAGCCCGTCGCACCACCGCGGTGGGTGACCCAGATCGTCTCGTCCGGGGCGACGGCGACGGCCCGGGGGTCGGTCAGGCCCACGACCGGTTCGCCGACGATGCCACCGGAGCCGTCGATGTGCACGATGCGGCCGGCACCGGCGTCGACCACGAGGGCACCACCGCCCGGCGCCTCGGTCATCGCCGTCACGCGGCCAAGATGGCCGGCCACCGAGCGAACGGTGCCATCTCTCGAGGAGCGCCGCATCACCTGACCACGGTCGATGAGGATCAGAAGATCATCATCGATGGCGGCCACGTCGATGGCCAGGCCCGGTAGCTGGGCCAGCAGCGACGCCACCACCTCGGTGGTGCCATCGACCCCAACGACGTTGACCGCCAGGGCGTCGGCGGTGGCGTAGCGACCGTCGGCCAGGCGGGTGACGCCGAACGGCCCGATGAGACCGGACGGCGACAGCACTCGCTCGGTTCCGCCGGTCACCTCGGCCAACCGGCCGTCGGTGAAGTGCGAGACGAACAGGCGCTGGTCGGGGGCGATGGCGAAGTTGTCGATGCCGGGGTTGACCCGAGCGAGCGTGGCGCGCGCCCCGGAGACGATGTCGATCGAGGTCAGCTCGCCCGATCCACCCTCCGAGGTGAGGAGGCGTCCGGCGGCGTCGAACTTCACCGCCGTCGGTGTGGCCAGGCCGGTGAACCTCCGCTCGAGGTGCCGGCGGTCGAGGTCGTAGCGCCAGATCTCATCCGCCAGGACCTGAGGAAACCACAGGGCCCCGTCGGGGCCCATGGCGAAGGCGTTGGGCATGGCGAGATCGTCGGCGAGGATGACCGGAGCGCGCTCGCCGGTGGGGTCGAGCTCGAGGAGGCGGCCCCCGGGACGGAACTCGTCGACGAACAGCCGGGTGCCGTCATGGCTGACCGTCATGCCGTTGGCGGCGGGCAGGTCGTCGCGCAGTGTGGCGACGGTGCCGTCGAGTCGGCGCATCGAGACCCGCCCGTTGGGGGGCTCGGTGGCGAAGAATGTGCCGTCGGCGGCGAAAGCGCCGTCGTCGGGGGCACCGATGCCGTCGCCCTGGGGGGCGAACGGTCTGGCGGCCCCGGTGTCGACGTCGACCGCCGTCACCTGGGCACCGAAGACCTGTGTCACCATCAGCTCGTTCGACGGCGACCAGACGACCCCGTTTGCTCCCCACATCGCACTGGGGCCGACCAGTTCGGTGAGCTCCCAGCCCGGTGCGGTGCGGGGCGACGACCCGCCGTATCCCGTCCAGCGATCGACCATCGGACCCCCTCTCGGGGAGCGCCTCCCCGTGGGCGGATCCTACTTGCCCGACCGATCGAGCGAAGATGACCGCCGGTCAGTCCTGCTTGCGGGCGATGGCCTTGGCGAGCTCGAGCTTGGTCATCTTCGACCGGCCGGTGATGTCGAGGTCCTTGGCCCATTCGTAGAGCTCTTCCTTGGTGTGGCCCTCGACGTCGACGCCGCCGACGGTTTCTCGGTCGGTGTCGACGCCGCCCTTGGCCGGCGGGTCCGACGGACCCTTCTCGTCCTTGGGCTCCCAGTGATCGCCCACCTTCTCGAACGAGTGTTTGACTGCGGCGTAAGCGACGCGGTGGGCCGACGCCTCCGAGTCGTACTCGTCGTGGGCCGAGTCGAGCGTCTTCTCGTAGGTGCGCTGGGCCTTCTTCGGCGATCGCTTCAGCGTGCCCGGGAGTTTCTCCTGATCAGCAGGCATGTGGACTCCTCCCTCGTCGCGTGCCCCGATGGGGCGCGCACGGCGGTCCATGGCCTACCCCGAGGGTCGCCAGCGGAAACGCCATCCGCCGCCGCTGTTAGGCGGCCCCGACCCACCGGCCAGCCACGGTCGTTGCGCCAGCCGCCAAGGTCGACGCTGCGCGCAACGGGTGCAGCCGAGCGGGTCCCACGGCGGGCACACGCGTTGCGCAACCGGTCAAAGCCAGCGATGTGCGCAACGGGAGCGATGAGCTGTCAGGCGATGCCGAGCCGGCGAGCGGCGGCGTCGGCGCGGTCGGGTCCGCCGAGCAGGCGGAGGAGGAGCAGGCCGTCGATGATGGCGATGGCGGTGGCCGCCTCGGTGCGGCGATCCGGCGTCGTGGCATCGATGAACTCGGCCGCCCACGTGATCCAGCCCTCGACCAGCCCGGGAACCAACGCACAATACGGCTGCCGGCCCGTGGCTGCGAGCCCGTTGGCTTCGAAGAACAGCCCGAAGATGGGGTCGGCGTCGGGGTGGGCGAGCAGCGGCCATGCCTTGCGGGCGAGCTCGACGTGGTCGGTCGAGGGCGTGCTGAACGCCGGGATCAGCACCTCCTGGAGCTGGGCTCCCATGGCCACGATCACCTCCGATACCAGGTCGTCCTTGGTGGGGAAGTAGTAGACGACGATCCGGTCGTTGATCCCGAGCCGTCTGGCGACGCGGCCATAGGTCAGCTGGCTGAGGCCATCGTCGAAGGCGGCCGCCAGGGCTCCGTGCAGGATGTCGTCCTTCGTGTGCCTGTAACCCATGTTGCGGTTGATTGTAGTGACTGCTGTGACTAGGGTTCGCAGTAATCACTACAAACCGATTCTTGGGAGCTTGCGATGTCCGATCTGACCTACACCGATGCGGCCGAGCTGTTCCGAAAGCCGCCCGACGAACACCTCGATGTGGGGGCCGGCGAGGTCGCCTACCGCAGGATCGGACGCGGTCCCGACGTGTTGTTCGTAGCCGGCTGGCCGGTGAGCGGCGCCACCTTCCGCACCCTGTTGCCGCATCTCGTCGACCACGTGACCTGCCATGTGATCGACCTGCCGGGTACAGGATCGAGCCGATTCGACCGTGACACCACGATCACCGTGGCCCAACACATCGAGAGCATCCGGCGGGTCGTCGATCTGCTCGACGTGTCCGACATCGCCGTGGTCGGACACGACAGCGGCGGGATGATGGCCCGCCACGCCGTCGTCGGTCATCCCCGGCTCCGGGCCATGGGCCTGATCGACACCGAACCCAGCGGCGGGCTCAGCTGGCGGTTCCGGTCCTTCATCGCCGCCCGCCGGCTTCCCGGCTACGGTCCCGCCCTGGGCTGGCTGGCCAGCCAGCCCCGGCTCCGGCGCAACAAGTTCGTGTTCGGCGACGCCTTCGTCGACGCATCACTCCTCGACGGCGAGTTCGACGAGTTCTTCATCCGACCCCTGCACGAGCAACCCGAGCGGCTGGATGCGGCGGTCCGCCTCCTACGCAGCTTCGACTTCCAGCACGTCCGCCAGCTCGAGGCGATCCATCGTCGCCTCGACGTGCCGGTGCAGCTGGTGTGGGGCGATCAGGATCCGTTCTTCCCCGTCGCCGGTGCCCGGGAGATGATCGGCACGTTCCCCGACGCCAGGTTGGTGGTGATCGAGGGCGCCGGGCTCTTCGCCCACGAGGAGCGCCCGGGGCCCGTTGCCGAGGCGCTCCTGCCGACGCTCACCGGCACCCGATAGCGTCCTCGCGCGTCGCTCGCCGATGAGACCGGATGGGCGTCATCCGGCTTCGATGCCCTCCTCGATGCCGTCCACCGCCGCTGACCGGGCACCGGACTCCGGACCCGGCCACCCCTCTACCACCACCGGTCGAGGCCCGAGGGGGCACCGGTGCTCGTCTACTTCCAGGGTGGCGGGTTCCGCGGTGGCCGCAAGAGCGTGGAGGCCAGAGCGCTGCTGTTCCACCTGGCGCGGCGCGGCTGGGCCACCGTCAGCGCCAACTATCGTCTGCGCTCGGAGGCGGGCTACGTCGACCACCTGATCGACGTGAAGAAGGTGATTGCCTGGATCCGGGCCCACGGGCACGAGTACGGGGCCGACCCTTCGACCCTGTTCCTGTCGGGGGGCTCCGGCGGCGGGAACCTGTCGTCGTTCGCCGCGCTGACCGCCAACGAGCGGCGATACCAACCCGGCTTCGAGGAAACCGACACGTCGGTCACCGGCGTGGCCAGCCTCAACGGCTGGTATGGCGGTTACTACGCGACGGGTGGACCGGACACCGACGTGGGCGTGCTGGACGGTCGGCAACCGCTCGGGCAGGTAGCTCTCCTTCGTAGGTCAGGTGTGATCTGCTGGTGGCCTGTGTCGATGACCGGCGTCTCCGCCGGTAGCTGCGACATCGCCGGCACCGTCAGGTCGGATGGCGCCGACGGCCACGTGGTCGGGGTGACCGCTCAGACCGCACGCATGCGATTGTTGCGGGCGTTGTGTTCGACCTCGGCCAGACCGAGGTGCTCGAGCACCGGCGGAACGTAGTTGCCGAAGCGGCCCCGGTAGCCCTTCCGCAGCCCGTACCAGCCGCCGACGGGATTGTCGCCCGACCGGGCCCGGGCCTCGACGGTGCCGGCCTTGGCCTCCTTTTGCTCGTCGGCGTTGCCCAGCGGCATCCAGTCGCCGTGCTCGACGAGCATGGCGTGCAGATCGTCGACGCAGCGGAGCGCATAGCTGAGGGTCGTCGAACCGACCCGGATCATCAGGGCCGGAGGATCGACGGACTCGTCGCGCCAGGCGTCGAACTCGGATCTGCCCGGCGGGGTGACCAGGATCCAGGGGTCCTCGGCGGTGCCGCTGCCTTCGGTGTGGTCGGCCATCGATGTCATCGCTCCAATGATCGTTCCTCGCAGCCACGGATCGGCTCCGATCGGGTGGTCGCATCCTCGCAGGGGATACACGACACCTGATGTCATGTATCTTCGGCGTTCCCGGCCATGGCAATCCCGCGGCGTCCGAGGGCAGGAGGATTCGATGCGTGCCGGTCGGCTGCTGAACCTGTTGCTGGTGCTGCAGAACAACGGAGGCCGGATCACGGCGCGGGAGCTGGCCGAGCGGCTGCAGGTCTCCGAGCGCACGGTGCTGCGCGACATGGAGGTTCTCAGCGGCTCCGGCGTGCCGGTCTACGCCGTGCGCGGCCGGTACGGGGCTTCGAGCTTCTCGACACCTTCGAGCAGGCCGTTCCCCCCCCTCCCGCCGGGTCTCACTGCGGGGCACGGGCGGCTCCGACGGGTTCGCGTCCGGCTCGCACCGGCGGCGTTGCAGCTGGCGTTGGTGCTCGGCACGCCCGAGGGGTGGCGGCCCCGACCCGACGCCTCGCCCGATCCCGATCGGCCCGACTGGGTCGAGGGCTCGTTCCGCTTCTACTCCTACGACGAGGCCGTCCGCCAGCTGCTCGCCTTGGGGGTCGAGGTGGAGGTCGTCCTCCCGGTCGAGCGGGAGACGATGGCGGAGGTCGGCCGTGAGATCGCCGACCTGCACCGACCGGTGGATGCGGGCTCGGGTTTCGGGGCTGGTCGGGTGGGGCACGACCGGTGAAGGCCCCGACCACCCGAGGAGCGGACGAGACCGCCGATGGCGGTGTCGGCGGCGCACGACTGCCCCAAGCGGTGCAAGAAGATCAGGGGCCCGCCGCAGGGTTCCGGGCGATGAACGACCGCAGCTCCTGCTCGCCGAGCGGGGCCGCGCCCGTGGGTGGCGCCACGGGGCTCTCGATCATCTCCAGGTCGAGATCGGCGTACAGCCTCGTCACGGCGGCGAGGGAGGTCGGCAGCTCCGCCGACCACGCCGGCCGGCGGTACCACCGGGTGTTGCGGTAGAACGTGGCCCATGACCGACTACCGCCATGTCCAGGTCGAGACCACCGACGGGTGCTGTCGGATCACCCTCGACCGGCCCGAGCGGCTCAACGCGCTCAACATACGAATCGGGATCGAGCTCCTCGACGCCCTCAACGACATCGAGCGGGACCCGGCCGTGCGCGTCGTCGTCCTCACCGGTGCCGGTCGAGCGTTCTGCGCCGGCGACGACCTCAAGGGCATGGAGGACGACGACACCCCCCTACGGCCCCTCCTCGACCCGGTGGAGCAGTACGTGCGGGGTGAGGGTCGGTGGCCCCTGATCGTCGAGCGGCTCCGAGCCCTGCCGAAGCCGGTCATCGGCCGGATAAACGGACACGCCCACGGTGCGGGCTTCAATCTGGCGCTGGCCTGCGACCTCAGGGTGATGGCGGAATCGGCCACGCTGGCGGTGCCGTTCGTCCGTCGGGGCCTGGCCACCGGCACCAACCTCCTCCAACAGTTCGTCGGCATCGGCAAGGCGTTGGAGTGGGCGATGCGGGGTGCCACCCTGACCTCGGACGAGGCCGAGCGGTGGGGGTTGGTCACGGCGGTGGCGCCCGACGGCCGCCTCGGTCAGGTGACCGGCGAGCTGGTGGCCGAGCTCGCCGCCGGGCCGACGACGGTCATCGGCCTGACCAAGGCGGCCATCGTGAGGAGCTGGGAGGCGTCACCGGCCGAGGCCTACGCCCAACAGGCCCTCGCCCTGCACCACGCCCGCCGCACCGACGACTACGCCGAGGGTCGCCAGGCCTTCATCGACAAGCGTCCCCCGAGGTTCACGGGCCGGTAGCGGTCGCATCGTCGGCGCTCAGCGGCGGAGGAACGAGACGATGGCGGCTGCCGCCCCCGCCCCGTCACCGGCGGCGGCGACCGCTCGGCCCGCCGCCCGGGCCCGCACATCGCCGGCGGCGAAGATGCCGGGCGCCGCACCGACCACGGCGTGACCATCGACGGGCAGCCGGCCGTCGGGGTCCAGCGCGGCCACGGCAGTGAACGACTCGCTGTTGGGGAGCGGGTCGAGGGCGCCGAACACACCGACGGCGTCGACCATGCCGTCGACGCGGCCGACGATGCCGACGGCATGGCCTTCCTGGCCCGCCGACGTGGTCACCACGCCGACGACCCGCCCGTCATCGCCGATCCGCAGGCCCGTCACGGCGTGCCCGGCGAGCAGGCTCGTGTTGTCGAACGCCGTCACGGCATCGACCCAGGCCGCTCCGGCGCTCGGCCGGTCGCCCCCCATCACCACGGTGACGGTCTCGGCCAGGGGCGCCAACGACCTCGCCTCGGCGAAGGCGATGAGCCCATCGCCCACCACCACCACCGGCTGGCCGGCGAACAGCGCCCCGTCGCACGCCGCGCAGTACGAGACGCCCCGGCCCTCGACGGTGCCGTCGTCGCCCGGCAGCGGTCGAGGCCGGCAGCCGGTGGCGATGAGCACGGCCCGGGCCCGCGCCACGATCCCCGCATCCGGCACCGGCACCCGCCACCGGTCGCCGTCGACGGCGGGGGCCTCGGCGCGTCCCATCGTCACGGTCACCCCCGCCGTCAGGGCCTGGTCGCCGAGGGCGGCGGCGAGGTCCCAGCCGGCGATGCCGTCGGGAAAGCCCGGATAGTCGGGCAGATGATCGACGTTGATCAGGGCGCCCCCGATCCCCAGTGGATCGACGAGACAGACCGAGACGCCGTCCCGGGCCAGGTGCAGGGCGGCGGTGGCGCCGGCCGGCCCTCCCCCCAACACGATGGCGTCGACGGTGATGAGCCCGGGCTCGTTCATCCCACCATTCTGGACGTCGGCTGCGATCCTCCGCCCCACCCCGGCACGACCGTCGCCTTGACACCGGTGCCGCCGGTGACCACCACCCGGGGCTCCCCGCCGGTCAGGGCCGCCACCTCTTGACGGAAGCGCGACTCGTGGTGGCCATGGCGGTGGAGGAACACGGCGGACTCCGGCGGGAGGAGCACCACGTTGTCGGGTGCGGCGATGCCGACGATCACCTCGGCGAGACGGCCGACGACCTCGTCGGGCGTCGTCGGGGTGAGAACGACCTCGACGTTGCCGACCCCGGCGACGACGGTGACCCGGCCCGGTCCCCGACCCTCGGCCCACGGGTTGTCCGGCCGGTTCTCGGCCACCAGCCACGTGTACTTCCCGGGTTGGCCATGGGTCGCCATGTCGCCCTCGCCGGCGGCGCACCGACCGACGCCCTGGAGGCAGAGACGTATGGCCCGACCGATCGTGGCGTTCGACCGGTGGCCGGGGCCGAGCGAGCTGGCGTCGGCATTGAGCCCGAAGCGGGACACGGCGTCGCCCTCGACGATGACCAGCGGCGCCGCCGCACCCGTCGTGGCCTGGACACCGAGGAGGTTGAAGGCCGGGTCAGTGAGGGCATTGAGGGCTGCCGCCACCAGTGGGAGCGCCCCCGGAGGGCACCCGGCGAGCACGGAGCAGGCGGCCAGATCCCACCAGGTGGGCACGGCGAAGCTGATCGGCACCGGCCCGTCGATGGCGGCGTCGTCCGGGAGACGGCCCTCCAGCATCGCCGCCACGAGGGCGCTGTCGGGCCGGACCAGGGGCAGCCCATCGCCGAGGCCGGTGCCGTCGAGGAAAACCACCGCCGGCGACGGTTCATCGTCGAGGGCGGCGGCCAGTCGCGGGCGGAACTCCTCCACCTCAGAGGTCGAGGACCCGGTGGACCGGTCGGGTGTCGCCACCGAAGGTCGGCATCCAACACGAGTGCTTGCCCGGCCCGCCGGCCACGATGACCTGGATGTTCTCGGGGTCGGTGGTGATCGGCGCCTCGGTGGCGTCGCTACCGACGAGGTTCGCCACCCGTCGTCGGTAGGCGCCGTCGGCCATCCACTCCGCCGACAGCCTGGCCACCGGGAAGCGGGCGTTCTCCCACACGAAGCGCTGCACGTCGGCCTTGGAGTAGCCCGACGCCGCCACCTGGTGGGCGTGTTCCGGTCCGAAGGCCAGGATCGGGGAGCCGGAGTTCGACAGGATGTTGTTGGAGCCCGCCTGGGCCATGGCCCCGGCGACCGTGGTCAGCACCCCAAGGCCGCTGATGCTGTAGTGGTCCTGGATGTTGTGGGGACCCTCACAGGCGATGGCGGTGACCACGCTGTCGGTGGCCTTGAAGCCATGATCGGTGTGATACGGCGCCCACGGCGACTCCTGGGTGTTCTCGGCGAGGCAGTAGCCGATCTTGGCCGGACTGCCCTGGGTGGCGCGGTCACCGTCGCCGGGTGAGCCGCCTCCGATGTTCAACAGGACGAGGCGCAGCGCCCGCCCGATCGACAGGTTGCCCCGCAGCCCGGGCCCCGGACCGAGACATCCCGGGCCCGACCCGATCCCGGCCTTCTGAGCCACCGGCCCGCTCAGCAGCAGCAGGATGGCGGTCGGATGGGTCGTCGACTGCATGGCGTTGAGATTGAGGGCGGGATCGGCGACAGCCTCGACCCCGGCCAACACGATCGGGAAATCCTCGGCCCGGCAGCCGGCCATGACGGCGTTCGCCGCGATCCGCTGAACGGTGGCCTCACCGTTGCGGGGTGCCAGAGTGCACACGACCTCGTCCGGGTCACGATCGGCGGCGCCGACGAAGCGCCCCACCCGCTCCACGGTGGGGGGGATGATCGGCAGGCCGTCGCTCCAACCGCGCAGCTCATAGTAGGCCTGGATGCCTTCCAGGTCGTCGTCGAGCTCGACGGTCGGTTCGTGCTCGGCGGTGGTCACCGCATCGCCTGGAGGCGCTCGACGATCAACTGGGCCGCCACCTCGGCCTTGGTCCGGACCTCGTTGGGCTCGATGCCCCCCAGGGGGTGGTCGACGAGCACGACGGCGAGGTCGGGATGACCCATGGCCCTCGACTGCAGGGTGGCGAGGCGACTGAAGGCGTCGGTTCCGATCGTGATCGTGGGCACACCACGCTTCGCGAGCTCAGCGGAGGCGTGGATACACCACGCCGTGCAGCTGCCTCAATCGGCCGACCCGACGAGCACCCAGTCGGCCTTCTCGGCCAGCTCGTCGATGACCTCGGGATCGGCGGCGGCTGCCACCTTCTTGTGGGTGACGGTCACGAGCTCGACCCCGTGGCTCGAGCCGAGCAGCTCGGCGATCGAGGTCAGGATCAGCTCGGCGTGCTGTTTGCCGTTCTCGAGCACGCCGACGCGTGAGCCGGCGAGGTGGGCGATGCCGGCGGTGGGGACGGCGACCGCCGGCTCGGGAGCCGAGGGATTGACGAGCTGTACCTTCATGATCGGAGCCTACTACCGGGCCCCGGAGCCCGCCGAGACGACGCAGCGGCCGCCGACCAACAGTGGCCGTCAGGTTGTGGAGTCGGGGGGCGCCAGCTCGGCCCGCAGGGCGGCGAAGGCGCCCCGCCCCTCGTCGCTCTGGATCCAGGTGATGTAGTCGGGGCGGTTCCGTGACCGAAAGATCGGATTGGAGAAGATCTCGGCGCCGACCATCGTGTCGGGTTCGACGGTGAGGGATCTCGTCGTCGCGCAACTCGACGACGAGGGACTCACCGCAGTCGAGACAGGGGGCGTCGACGCGGATCACCGAGCCGGGAAAGAGCCAGCGCACGGCCAGCGACTCGAAGCCTCATTGGCCGAACCATCGCTGTCGGCCGTCGACCGAGAGGCAGTACTGGGTCGGCTGGTTGTTGAACGGGGGGAACGAGGCGATGTAGTCGGTACCCGGATGGGCCCCCCCGGGGGTCAGGGCCAGGAGCTCGTGGACCAGCTGGCGTCCCCGCTCCATGGAGACGCCGAGCTCCGCCGCCAGCTCGGTGTGGTGCGGGGCCTGGCCGCGTTCGATCATGGTCGACATGATCCAGGCGTAGGCCCGGTCGAGAAGCCTGCTCATGCCTTCACTGTGCCACAGGCACGGTGCCACACACCGTGCGTGCAAGGCCACGTCGATGTGGTCGTAGCCGTATGGCCTGTCGGCGACCCGGTGGGACGACACCTCGACCGAGAGGTGACCGAGGGCCATGCCCCCCCGTGGCGGCCGCCGACCCCTGGGACCAGGGTCGCCCCCACGATGCAGGCGCCCAGTAAGCCCGGCGAGCAGGTAGAACGGCACGGCGGTGACGCTGAGATGGCCGGCCAGCCGAGCGAGGCTGGCCAGGACGAGGGCGAGCAAGCCGATCTCGATGAAGGCCGTGGCGACGTCGGCCCCGACCGCCGCCAGCAGGGGCGTCACGTAGCGAGCATCGACCGCACCTCGTCGAGGCCGGCCGGTGTGCCCACCGCCACTGCGACATCCCCGGCGGCGAAGACGAACTCCGGCTCCGGTGCGGCGAATGTGTCGCCGCCGCGAATGACCGCCACGATCGACACCCCGGTCGTCGTCCGGATCATCCCGTCGGCGATCGTCTTGCCCACGAACCCCGACCCGGATGGCACCCGGAGCCAGTCGATCGACAGCCCCTCGATCTCCTGCTGCACGGCGGCCGTCACCTCACTCACCCGCGTCGCCCCCAGCAGCTCGGCCAGCGTGCGGGTGTCCTCGGCGCTCAGGCTCATGACGGTCGTGCAGACGTCGGGGTCGTCGGCGTCGTACACGAGCAGCTCCCGCCGCCCACCCCGGTGCAGGATCACGCCGACCCGGTCGCCGTCGTCGGTCGTGAACTCGTAGCGCACGCCGACGCCAGGCAACTGCGTCTCACTCACATCCGGCACCCGTCGACCTCCGCTCGCTGGATCCGGTCGGGGCGCACGGTGGTGCCCGATCCGGGGACACCCGCGAGACGCCATCGATCCTCAACCTGCTGGTGATCGAGGACCTGGCCATGGCGGTGTACCTGCCGGTGGTGGCGGCGGTGGTTGCCGGCGGTGACGCGACGTCGACGGTCGTCACCGTGGCCATCGCGTTGTACACGGTTGGCCCTCGGGAACAACGCGGCGCTGTTGCTCGCCGTGTTCGGTCTGACCCTGCTTATCGGCGGCCTAGCCCAGCGGCTGCAGATCTCGGCGGCGATCGGGGCGTTCCTGGTGGGTCTCGCCCTGTCCGGCACGGCCCAGGAACGGGCCAGTGCGTTGATCGAGCCGCTGCGTGACCTGTTCGCCGCCATCTTCTTCCTCTTTTTCTCGTTCCAGATCGCCCCCCGGGACCTGCCGGGGGTGCTCGTCCCGGCACTGGCGCTGGCTGTGATCACGGCCATCACGAAGCTGGGTTCCGGCTGGGTCGGGGCAGGTCGACTGGATGCGGGAACCCGGGGCAGGGTGCGGGCCGGCACGGCACTGATCGCCCGGGGCGAGTTCTCGATCGTGATCGCCTCGCTCGGGGTGACGTTGACCGACGGGGCGGAGCTCGGGACGTTGGCCGCGGCCTATGTGCTGGTGACGGCCGTCATCGGGCCGCTGGCGGCCAAGCACGCCGACAGTCTTGTAGCGACCCTCAGCAAGCCGGCCGCATGATCGCTTACCGGTGGACGGGCGGGTGTCAGCTCGCCAGGGGTTGGGCGGGGGGCCGGGCGTCCGACCAGGAGCCGGCCGATCATACAGAACTCCCCCGCGGTGGCGAGGCCGACGAGCGAAGCGCCGATCCAGCCCGCTCCCAGGATCAGCTACAGGCTGCCGGTGGCGCCAAGCCCGCGCTTTCGGTCGGGTCATGACGACTTCATTTGCGATGTCGGGCTGCGGTCGGAATGGATGTCGGGATGGTGGAACGCGGTCTCGATGCCTCAGCTCGTCGTCGACGAACCGGAGTTGCGGGATCGAGTACCTACACGAGCAACCCCTACCATCCGGATGCCCGGTTGATGGCCACCGAGCGGACGCCCTCGATCTGGCGGAGGCGCTCGGCCAGGTGCAGGGCCTCGGCGTCGCTGGGTGTGGTCCAGTAGTCGACGCTGATGAAGCCCTCGTCGTCGGGGCCCCAACCGAACGTCAGCTGCTTCACGTCGTTGGAGAAGTCGTTCACCGCAGCGGTGATGGCACCGATGTCGGCAGGGCGGTCGACCCGGATGAGGACGCCGGCCTTGTGGCGCCGGCTGGCCCGGTTGAGCATGTTGCTCATCGGCTGGAGCACCTCGAGGGCGATGAGGGCGATCACCGTGGCGGCCACGGCCGATTCCCAGGCGCCGAGACCGGCGGCGACGCCGATGGCGGCCGCCGTCCACAGCGACGCTGCAGTGGTGATGCCCGTCACCTTGCCGCCGTACTTGAGGATGGCGCCGCCGCCGATGAAGCCGATGCCGGGGGCCACATAGGCGGCGATCCGGGTCACATCCACCGTGACGTTGGTGTCGGAACGGGGTGCAACGAAGGCATCGAAACCACCGACCGAGATGACGCCGAACAGCGTCGCTCCGAGCACCACCAGCAGATGGGTCCGGAAGCCGGCGTCCTGCCCGTCCCACTCGCGCTGCATCCCGAGCAGTGCCCCCAGAAGTGCTCCCAGACCGAGCCGGCTCATCATCTCGAACCAGCCGAGTTCGGCGACACCTTCGACCATGACCGACTCCTCGCTCGAGCCCGTCAAGTACCCGCGTGGGGCGGCGTCGAAACCTGCGGCCCGCGGGGCGGCGACAAGCCCGTCACATCGTCGAGGATCTCGATGAAGCCGTCGGTCTCAATCGGGAGGGGGAGAGGGGGCATCGACACCAAGATGATCTCCGATTCGCCCGGGACGCCCCCGCCACCTCGGAGCCGTCGGCGACCCGTCGATACGTGCGGAAGGCCAGCGGGAACCTCGCCATGGCGACGACGCTCGGGCGCTCCGGCCGGTCGGTGGGGGGGCGAACACGATCGCCCCCAGGGTGAGAGCGAGAGCGAGTCCCGTCGTGGTCGGGCCTAGCGGCCCGGCCGGCGTTCCCGGTGGTGCCCTGGGCGGTCATGTTCTCCGACTACCCGCTCGCCTGCCCCCGGCAAATCCCGCCACCCCGAACGTTCACCATCTCGACGTCTCCAGGTCTGATCCGCCTGATCTCGGGCGACTAACCTGAGCGAACCAGAAGAGGGGAGCGTCGGTCAGCTGTGACGGAATCTACCCGACGGCTCGCTCGCCGGCTGACGCTCGGCGACGCCGTGGTGGTGGGGCTGGGCGCGATGATCGGGGCCGGGGTGTTCGCCGCCCCCGGGCCGGCGGCCGCTGCCGCCGGTTCGTGGCTGCTCCTCGGCTTGGCGCTGGCCACCGCCGCCGCCTACGCCAACGCCACCTCCTCGGCCCAGCTGGCGGCGCTATACCCGGAGTCGGGCGGCACCTATGTGTATGCCCGCGAGCGGTTGGGAGGGTACTGGGGCTTCCTCGCCGGCTGGAGCTTCGTGGTCGGCAAGACCGCCAGCCTCTCGGCCATGGCCTTGACCTTCGGGTCGTACGTGTCGCCCGATCTGGCCCGTCCGCTCGCCATCGGCGCCATCGTGGCCCTCACCGCCGTCAACTACCGGGGTGTGCAGAAGACGGTCGCGCTCACCAGGGCGATCGTCGTCGTCGTCCTCGCCAGCCTGGTCGTCATTGTCGCCGCCGCTGGGTTCGGCGCCGATGCCGGCATGGAGAACGTGACCGGTCACCTGCCGGAGGGTCCCTTGGGGGTGCTGCGTTCGGGAGGGCTGCTGTTTTTCGCCTTCGCCGGCTACGCCCGGCTCGCCACCCTGGGTGAGGAGGTCCGCGACCCCGAGGTGACGATCCCCCGGGCCATCCCGTTGGCCCTCGGCATCGTGGTCGTCGTCTACGCCGTCGTGCTCGGGGCGGTCCTGTTCGCCGTCGGGCCCACCACCCTGGCGGCGTCGCCGGCGCCCCTGGCAGCGGCGGTCGACGACGGCGTGTGGTCGGCGGCGGTGCCCGTCGTGCGGATCGGTGCGGCGGTGGCGGCCGCCGGGGTGCTGCTGTCGCTCCTGGCCGGCATAAGCCGAACGGCACTGGCGATGGCGCGACGCCGGGAGCTTCCCTCGGTGCTCGACGCCGTGCACCCCCGCTTCCTGACACCGCACCGCGCCGAGGTGACCGCTGCAGTCGTCGTCAGTGCCATCGTGGCCGTCATCGACCTGCGCCAGGCCATCGGCTTCAGCTCGTTCGCCGTGCTGACCTACTACGCCCTGGCCAACGCCGCGGCGTGGACGTTGACGGCCGAGGAACGTCGGTGGCCCCGGTGGATTGCCGGCGGCGGCCTCGTGCTCTGCGTCGTCCTGGCCCTGACGTTGCCACTCGTCGCCGTGGTCGGCGGCGCCCTGCTCCTGGCGGTCGGCTCCGTGGTGTGGTGGGCGACCCGCCGGACCCGCTGACCCCTGAAGGCGACGGCCGCCGCCTGGTGGTGGAACTCCTGGAGGCGATCCAACTGAGCTTCGGCCGGGGCCGGTCCTCGCACCCTCGGTTACGGCTGCGGAGGTCAAGGGGCCGGAGAGGGATGCGCCCGGTCGCCGCTCGCGCCGGAGCGGCCTCTACACTGGCGCCTACTGAAGGGGAGTACCCCTCGAGGTCCGCCGTCAGTACGCTCGCTCGGAGCCGGTGGGGCCAGCCCAGCCAGGGCGGGAAGACCTTCAGCGAACGCCCCCTCACCGTCCGCTGAAGAAGGTCGACCCATGTCGTCGAACACGTTCACGACCACACCATCCGGAAGGCCGGGCCACAAGGGGTCTCCGTCGACCGCAGACGACGACGATGGCGGGGCCGTGCCGGCGTGGCATCGGATGGGCGCCGCCGCCGTCATCGAGCACCTCGAGTCTTCGGTCGACGGGCTGACGACCGACGAGGCCTCGACCCGGCTCGCCCGGGACGGGCGGAACGAGCTCGTCGATAGGGGTTCGACACATCCCCTGAGGATCGTGTGGGGCCAGATCTCAGCCGTCATGGTGTTGATCCTCATCGGTGCCGCACTGCTGTCGTTGGCCCTGGCCAAGTACCTCGAAGCCGGCGCCATCGGCGCCATCGTCGTGTTGTTCACGGCCCTGGGATTCCTGCAGGAATACCGGGCGGAACAGGCCATCGCCGCCTTGCGACGCATGTCGGTGCCGACCGTGCGCGTCAGGCGCGACGGCCGACAGGCCGAGGTGGCGTCGGTGGAGCTGGTCGCCGGCGACGTGATCTCCCTCGAGGCCGGCAGCATCGTCCCTGCCGACCTCCGCCTCGTCGAGACCGCCAACCTGCGGGTGCTCGAATCGGCGCTCACCGGGGAGTCGGAACCGGTCGACAAGCGGGTCGAACCCGTCGACAGCGACGACGTGGCGCTCGGCGACCGGTCCTGCATGGCCTACTCCGGCACGCAGGTCAGCTACGGACGGGCGACGGGCGTGGTCGTGGCGACCGGAATGGCCACCGAGCTGGGGCGGATCGCCTCTCTGCTCCAGGGCGTCGGCCACGACCAGACGCCGCTCCAGGAGCGCCTCGATCGGGTGGGCAAACAGCTCGCCCTGATCGGGCTGGTCGTGGCCGCCATCGTCGTGGTCATGGGGGCGCTGGCGGGTGAGGCCTTCTCGGATCTCGTCCTCACGGCCATCAGCGTCGCGGTGGCGGTCATTCCCGAGGGTCTTCCGGCCGTCGTGACCTTCACCTTGGCCATCGGGGCCCAGCGAATGCTCCGCCGTAACTCCCTCATCCGCCGCCTGCCTGCGGTCGAGACCCTCGGGTCGGTCACGGTCATCTGCTCCGACAAGACCGGCACCCTCACCCAGAACGTCATGACGGTGACAAGGATCGAGACGATCGGCGAGCACCTCGTCGTCGACCAGCACGCACCGGAATGGGACGTCGCCCGGTTGGGGTCGGGGGTGGTCATCACCCTGGCCACCGCTGTGCTCTGCAACGACGGCCACCTCGATCTCGCCGCTGAGGGTGAGCCGGGATCGATGGGCGACCCGACCGAGACCGCTCTCCTCCACGCCGCCCACGAGGCCGGCGTCGATGTCGCCGGGCTGCGGACGACAATGGCCCGCCGGAGCGAGATCCCCTTCGACTCCGAACGCAAGCGGATGAGCACCGTGCACGATCCCTTGGGCGGGCGGGTGCCGATGCTGGCCGCCCTCCCCCAGGACGAGGCCCTGGCCTTCGTCAAGGGCGCGGTCGACGGATTACTCGAGCACACGACCCACCTGTGGGAAGGCGACCGTCGCGTCGCCATGAGCGACGACCACCGCCGGCGGGTCTCGTCCGTCAACGACGAGCTGGCCTCCGGAGGCATGCGGGTCTTGGGCATGGCCTATCGCACCCTGCCGGCGGTCGACGCCGACGGGGTGGAGTCGGACCTGACCCTCGTCGGGCTGGTCGGCATGATCGACCCGCCCCGCCCCGAGGTGCGCGACGCCGTCGCCACCTGTGAAGGGGCCGGCATCAGGGCCGTGATGATCACGGGCGACCATCCACTCACCGCCCAGGCCATCGCCGCCGATCTCGGCATCGGCGACGGCGATCGGGTGCTGACCGGCGCCGAGCTGTCCCATCTCGACGACGACGAGCTCGACGTCGCCGTCCGCGAGGTGTCGGTCTTCGCCCGCGTCTCACCGGAGCACAAGCTCCGCATCGTCGGCGCCCTCCAGGCACAGGGCGAGGTGGTGGCCATGACGGGGGACGGCGTCAACGACGCCCCGGCGCTGAAGCGGGCCGACCTCGGGGTTGCCATGGGCATCACGGGCACCGACGTGTCGAAGGAAGCGGCCGACATGGTGCTGCGCGACGACAACTTCGCCACCATCGTCGCCGCCGTCGAGGAGGGTCGGGTCATCTACGACAACCTCCGTCGATTCGTCAGCTTCGCCGTCGCCGGCAACCTGGGCAAGATCATCGTGATGCTCGGCTGGCCGGTGCCCTACCTGATCTCCGGTGGTGACGTCGACGCCCTGGCCCTCCTGCCGCTCCAGTTGCTGTGGCTCAACCTGATGACCGACGGCTTGCTCGGCCTCTCGATTGGCATGGAGCCGGCGGAACGGGGCGTGATGCTACGCGCCCCCCACACCCCGGGTGCCAGCCTGTGGGCGGGGGGGCTGGGGCGGCGCACGGCGTGGGTCGGCGCCATGATCGGGGCCGCCGCCCTCGGTGTCGGCTTCGCCTACAACGAAGCCGGGCGCCCCGAGTGGCAGACGATGATGTTCACCAGCCTGGCGCTCATGCAGGTCTTCCAGGCCCTGGCCACGAGGTCACACGTCGACGGGCTGCGAGCCACGGGTGTGGCCTCCAACCCTCTCATGACCGTGATCGCGGCGGTGGTGATCGGGCTGCAGCTCGCCGCCATCTACACGCCGCTGCGAGGCTTCCTCGACCTCGAGCCGCTCGGGGTGGGCGATCTGGCCATCTGCTTCGGGCTCGGCATCGGCGTGTTGGTGGTGATCGACTCGGTGAAGGCGGTGACGCGACGGCGCGCCCGCCCTGCGCAGGTCGGCCTTGCCGGTGAGGGCTGACGGAGCCGTCCCACGTAGCCGACGATGTCGGTCTCCGCCGCGAAGCCGAGCGTGTCGTAGAGCCGGCGGGCGGGGACCCGGTCATGGCACACGGTGAAAACAGACCCGACGCCCCTGCTGCAAGGCGATGAGGTCGACGACGGACTCCAGCTCGATCTGATCCGGTGCCGTTGCCGCCGGGGTAGGCTCCGCCAGACCGACCGGGAAGGCCCCACCGATGATCCGAGTGGTGACCGCACTCGCCCGTCACCGGCCCACGGCCACCGTCCACGTCGAACCACCGGCCCGCACCGGCGAGACGGACCGGACGGGCCCGCCATCACCGCGAGCGGCGTAGGGCGAAGCGCCGGGGTCGGCGGGAGGACACAGCCCGATCGTCGACGCCAGCATGCTCAGGATCGAGGCCGACGCCCACGCCTGGGGCGAGCAGGAGCTCGGATAGGCGACCGGACCGGGCACGACCGAACGCTCGATGCCGGCGAACAGCTCGGGCGGCCGGCCGCCGAAGTGCATGGCCGCGTCGAGAGCCCCGTCGACGAAGTGGTCGACGAGGTCGTAACGGCCGGCGCGGGCGGCGCCGGCGATCACCAGGGCCGTGTCGTGGGGCCACACCGACCCGTTGTGGTAGCTGATCGGGTTGTAGGCGGCGGCGCTCGGCGACAGCGTGCGCAACCCCCATCCGTTCCAGAGACTGCCGTCCTCGGCACAGCGGTCGAGGTAGCGGTCGGCCCGGTCGGGATCGGTGATGCCGGCCCAGATGGCATGGCCGGGGTTGGTCGTGATGGCGTCGATCTGGTCGCCGCTCGCCGTGAGGGCCAGTACGTAGCTCGACGTCGGCTCGTGCCAGTAGGCGTCGTTGAAGCGGCTGCGGAGATCGTCGGCCTCGCGCTCGAGCAGCTCGGCGTCGACCCCGGGATCCTCCCTCGAGCGGGCCAGGGCGGCGGCCCCCGTCAGGGCGGCGTGGGCATAGCCCTGGACCTCGACGAGCGCAATCGGCCCACGGGGCAGGGCGCCGTTGGCATAGGTGATGCCGTCCCAGGAGTCCTTCCAACCCTGATTGTCCAGTCCGTGTTCGCTGTGGCGCTCGTAGGACACGAAGCCGTGGCTCTGCTGCCGGCGGGCGCCACGAATCCATTCCACGGCCGTCACGACGTGCGGCCACAGGTCCGCCAGGTCGCCGTCGTCGATGGCACCCCAGCGGTGGGCGTCGGCCACCACCATGACGAACAGGGGGGTGGCGTCGACCGTACCGTAGTAGCGCTGTCGCCGGGCGAACGGTCCACTTCCGCCCCGCCGGCGCAGCTCGTGGAGGATACGCCCCGGTTCCTCCTCCGTCGCCTCATCGTGTCGTCGGCCCTGGAGGGATGCCAGCTCGGCCAGGACACCGCGTACCAGGTCGGGCTCGAAGGGCAACGCCATGGATGACGTGATCAGGGAATCCCGCCCGAACAGGGTCATGAACCAGGGGGCGCCGGCGGCGACGATGACCCGTTCGGGGTCGCCCGGGTCGAAGATCCGCAGCGACGCCAGGTCGTGGAGCGCCCGTTCAGCCGTGATCGACCACCGCAAATCGCCGGTGTCGATGGTCAGCGGGTGGGGCTGGTGGGGCATGACCAGTGGGACGGCGGGCTCGTGGCCCAGGGGAAAGCGGATGCCGGCCGGCTCCCCGTCGAGAACCGGCTCCACGACGAGCTCCACGCCACAGCTCGACCGCGGTGGGCAGGTGAGATCCCACCAGAGCGTGCCCTCGCCTTCCCCGTCGGGGAGCGGTGCGGTCTGGATACGGACCTGCATGCGGCCGGTGGCATCCGACTGCAGGTAGCGCTCGCCGTCGGCCCGGGTGCGCATGTCGGCCAGGGGGGCGGTCGGTTTCCCGGCCTTCACGTCGAAGATGTGGGCGAAGTCGGTGCCGATCTCGACCACGAGCGTACGCTGCATCGTCGCCCCCGACCAGTTCCGGATCTCGATCGTGTGCCGGGCGCCGCGCCCGATCCACTGCCGGTGGACGTAGATCTCGGCCGGTTCGGCCCGGGTGGCGACGAAGTCGGGATCGGGCCGGGACACCGACACCGCTTGCAGCGGCGTTGGCAACGCGGTACCGAGGTGTTCCCGGGGGATCGGGTGGCCGTCGATCGTCACGTCGAAACCGAATCGGGCGACGATGCGAACGTCTTCGAAAACCGTGCCGTCGGCGGTGGCGGAGATCGACCCGTCGGGACGGGCGATCGTGAAGGTGCGGCCGTTCACCAGCGTGATCCCCGTGGTGCTGCGGGGGGAGCTGGTGTTGAATGGTCCTACCACCGCCATCTCCCGATCGCCCCGTCCGTCGCCGATGGCGTCGGACGAGGTATGAGGATCGGAGGCGGTGGGTACAGGCGGGTTTTCTGGGAGGAGCACATGTCGATCTTCACGATGTCGTGTCCAGGATGCGGTGGTCCACTGGTGAATGCTCACGCCGAGGCGTGGCGATGCCCACGCTGCGGCTCGACCTACGAGGTGGCGGGCGATCTGCTGCTGCCCCTGGAGTCGCTCGTACCCGGCGGTGTCGGCGAGCGGGCGCACACCCCACCGGTTACCTCGGGGAGCTCGCCAGGGGGACGAGCCGTCCCGCCCGGGTGATGTCACGGTAGACCTCGACATAGCGCCGGGCCATGTTGCGGGCGGTGAAGCGGCGGGCCACCGCCCGGCATGCGGCCGGGTCGAACCCGGCGGCGGTGTCGACGGCAGCCACCATGTCGTCGAGCGTGTGGCAGATGGTGCCGGAGACGCCGTCTTGCACGACCTCCGGCACCGAGCCCCGGTCGAGGGCGATGACGGGTGTACCGGCCGCCATCGCCTCCACCATGACCAACCCGAAAGGTTCCGGCCAGTCGATGGGGAACAGGAGGGCGGCGGCGCCGGCCATGAACGACGGTTTGGCGTCCTCGGTCAGCTCACCAACGAACTCGACGTCGTTGGCGGCGAAGATGGGGGCGATGGTCTCGTTCCAGTACTCGAGATCCAACGGGTCGATCTTGGCCGCCACCTTCAGCGGCATGCCCGCCCGTCGGGCCACCTCCACCGCCCAATCCGGGCGCTTCTCGGGGGTGATCCGACCGACGAAGGCCAGGTAGTCGCCGCCGGGGGAGGTGGGTTCGGCGAGATAGGCGTCGAGGTCGAGGCCGTTGTAGCACGTCGCCGCCCACGGGAGGTCGAGGTCGACCACCGGGAAACGCTGGTAATCGCTGACCGAGGCCAGGGACACGTCGCGGTAGCGGGGAAGCAGGGCCCGGACCTCGGGCAGGTCGAGCCGACCGTGCATGGTGAGCAGGGTCGGCGTGCTCGAATCGCGGGCGAACGGGAGGGTCCAGATGTCGGTGTGAGCGTGGATGACATCGAAGTCTCCGCTGCGGGCGAACACCGACGCCAGCATCTCGAGATGGAGATGGGGGGCGATGCGTTCGAGCTCGGACCTCGTCATGTGCAGGCGCAATGGACCCGAGCACATGACCTCGATGTGGGCATCCGATACCGATCCGGCGCTGGCGAAGAGCGTCACCTCATGGCCGGCGGTCACGAGCTCGTCACAGAGGGCGCCGATGACGCGCTCGGTGCCGCCATAGGCGGCGGGGGGAACGGCCTCGTACAGGGGGGCCACCTGTGCGATCCTCACATCGATCTCCTTCTCGCGAGGTCCACGGCGGGACTGCCGTGGACTGAACAAGCAATCACCCATCAAGACCAGCGGTACGACGCCGGTCTGGCGGTGACCCAGAAACAGCGACCATGCGGGATGATCAGCCCGGGTGGGCTACCCGGCGGCACGACACGGCAAACGCAGGCTGGTGGTTGCAGGGACGATCATAGCCGGCCGGCAACCAGCAGCTGTCCCACAGCGCCAGCGTCGGGGCATCGCTTCGGGAGATGATGACCCGGTGGACACCGCGACGGTGCACCCCCTCGGCCCGCTTCCGGAGGGCTCGCTCGTCGCCGTTGAACCGGGCCTATGCCGATTCCGGACGAGCGCACGAGGCGCTCGACGACGAAGCCGCCGCCGAATCCACCGGTGGCGGGTCGCCGCACCACCGGGTAGGAGGCGACCCGCTCCCGCCGCCCGCCGCCGCTCGCGTACGAGGTCAGTCAGTGGAGGAGGGCGGTGATGAGGGCGATGTCGTCGAAACGGTCGTGGCGGCCGGCGAAGTCGCCGACGAGCCGGTCGGCCAGGGACTCGACGACGAGATCGGGGTTCGAGGCGAGGTAGTCGACGAGTTCGTCGTAGTGGTCATCGATCGTGCCGTCCCGCCGCTCGATGAGCCCGTCGGTGAACAGCACCAGCCTCGTGCCGGCCCGATAGGGGAGGAACTCGACGGCACGGCGCGCACCGGGAGCGTGCAGCGGTGGGCCCAGGGCCGGCTCGAGGATGCCGACGGAACCGTCAGGGTCGACGATCAACCCGGGAAGATGCCCTGCGGAGACAGCCGTCAGCGTGCGGCGGATGCTGTCGACGACGACGACGACGACGGTGACGAAGCTCCGGTCGCCTCGCACCGCAAGGAGCCGCTCGGCCTGCTCGAACAGCGCGTCGAGCGGCGTGTCCAGCAGGAGCAGGTCGGCGACCACCGTGCGGATCTGCGCCATCCGTCCGGCCGCTCTCGGGTCGTGTCCGACCACGTCCCCCACCACCAGGGCGGTACGGGCATCGTCGATCGTCACTACGTCGTACCAGTCGCCGCCGAAACCGAGGGCGGCACCCGCCGGCTCGTAGCGAACGGCGAAGTCGGCGGCGGGCACCGAGGCCGGGGTCCCCAGGAGGCTGAGCTGCAGGGTGCGGACGAGATCCACACGCTCCTGGCTCGAGCGGTTCCGGTCGACGACGTGGGCGATGAGACTGGCCATGGTCTTCAACTGGGGCAGGGGGAACTCGCTGCGCTCCAGGCGGCGGGCCCAGCCGACGAGCAACACCGCCGCCACCGTGCCATCCCCGATCAGGCACGGCACTGCGGCTGACGCTTCGATGCCGACCACCGGGGGCCCGGGAAAGCGCAGCTCCCTGTCGCGGGCGTCGGAGACGAGGATCACCTGGCGTGTTCGGGCCGCCATCCCGTAGTCGGTTTTACGGTCGGCGGCGGCGAGGAGAGGTTCGATGGTGCGGACGATCTCGGGGCTCGTCAGCACCTTCATGGTGCCCGTGCCGGCCTCCAGCAGCCCGACGACGGCCAGGGCAGCGCCGAAGTAGCCCGTGACGTCGGATCCCACGACGGCGGCGATGTCGTCGAGCGTTGTCGTCCGGGCGAGCAGCTCGGTGATGCGGGCCAGCCTTCGGGCTCGGCGGCGGGCGCTGACCTGTTCCGTCACCTCCTCGATGAACAGCCCGGCCCGGGCGTGGTCGTCCAGCTCCAGCCGGTAGTAGCTGGCCGACCAGGTCCGCTCGACCCCGGGCCGGGCCGGTGTCGAGCCGGTCACCTCGACCCCGAGAACGGGTTCGCCCGTCTCCAGGACCGACCGGAGCAGCGGTTCCACCACTTCGGCGACCTCGGGCAGGAGGTCGCTCATCCTGCGGCCGATGTGGTCGTCGATCGAGAGGCCGTTGATCTCGGCCAGCACCTCGTTGACGAGCTCGTAGCGCAGATCCTCGTCGACGAGGGCGAACCCGATCGGCGCCCGTTCCAGCACGGTGGTCAGCAGCGCTTCCGAGCGGGCGGCGGCAGTGGCCGTCCTGGCGGACCGGATCTGGTCGGTGGCGATCTCCGCCAGCTGGGCGAGGAGCCCAGTGTCGGCGGCGGACCACGATCGTGGTGCGGTGTCGACGACACAGACCGTGCCGATCACCTCCCCATCACCGTCCCGCAGCGGCACCCCCGCCCACGCCAGGACCCCCATCGACTCGATCGAGGGATTGTCGGCCGTGCGTGGGTCCTTCCTGGTGTCGTCGATCAGGAAGGCGTCGTCGAGGCCGATGACGTACTGGCAGAACGACTCGCCGACCGGGTTCTGCCGTTGGGCACTGGAGGGATCGACGCCGATGCACGCCTTCCAGAACGATCGGGTGTCGTCGACGACGGTGACGAAGCCGAGCGGCGCCCCCAGCAGTCGCGCCGCCAGCGATGCGAGTCGGTCGAAGCCCGGCTCCGGACCTGTGTCCAGCAGGCCCGTGGCCTCCACCGCCGCCAGCCGACGCCGGTCCGCCACCCGGGCCGCGACGAACGCCGAGAACCGGTCACGGCGTTCCCCATCCCCGATGGTCATCCGGCGAGAGTGTAAGGCACGGGCGCAAGGCGTGTCACCGGTGGTGCCACACTACCCCTGCGGGTGGTTGTCCATGTCGAGCTTCCCGGTCACACTCGATCCGTGGAGCGCATCGAGATCGAGCATCGGACAGCTTCGGAGATCGCCGTCGTGGGCGAGATCGACGCCGCCACCAGTGTCGAACTGGCCGCCGCCATCGCGGCGCTGGGGCCGGACGTACGCCTCGACCTGGCGGGCTGCACCTTCATCGACTCGAGCGGGATCTCACTCCTCGTCGACCTGTGGTACGCCGCCCGGTCGAACCAGGCAAGGTTGACGCTGGTGGCCCCGAGTCCGCCGGTGCAGCGCTTGCTGGCCATGTGCGGCCTCACCGAGTCGTTCGATATCGAAGCCACCTCCGTAGCGGCCCGCTGACGACGTGACGGCGGGCGGCGGTCGGGCGAGGATGCCATGCTGGGTGAGTTGGTCGAGGCGAAGGAGTGGCCCATGAGCGACGAGCAACCGATCCGGCGACTGGAGCGGGAGAAGCGACCGGCACCCGAGGAGTGGTTCGTCGGCCACGTCGAGATCGAGGCCGTCCATGGCAACAAGGAGCTGGGCATCGCCCAGGGCCGGGTCCATTTCCACGACGGCGCCCGCACGAAATGGCACATCCACCTCGGTGACCAGGTCCTCTATTTCGTCGACGGCAAGGGCATGGCCGAGGACCACGGCGGGACCCGCATCGAATGCGATCCGGGTGACATCGTCCACGTGCCGGAGGGCACGCGCCACGTCCACGGGGCCCTGCCGGGCCACGACGCCACCCACATCGCCATCACCCACGGCGCCGCCGTGTGGGAGGACGACCCGGCGTATCCGAAGGACTGAACCGGGATGGTCGGGCCGGTCGGGCGGCCTGCCCCAAGGTTCCGGGTGGAGCTGCTGGCCGCGCCCGCCGGCTGCTCAGTCACGGGAGCCCGGCGGACCCGGGCCCCGGCGATGGGGCGGTCACGACCGCCTGAGTCAATGTCCGGTCGCCAGGGTCGGGGCCGTCCCCGGTCCGGGGGCTAGGGTCGCCCGATGGACACGTCGAACGGCGGGATCGCCGTCTCCATCAGGGGTTTGACCAAGCGGTACCCGGGGGCGGCCACCCCGGCCGTCGATGACCTCTCGCTCGACGTGGCGGCGGGCGAGATCGTGGCCCTCGTCGGCCCCTCGGGTTGCGGCAAGACAACCATCCTCAAGATGATCAATCGTCTCATCGAGCCGTCCGCCGGCACGATCTGCGTGCTGGGCCGCGATCAGACCACCCTTCCCGTCCACGAGCTGCGCCGCAGCATCGGCTACGTGATCCAGCAGATCGGTCTGTTCCCCCATCGCAGCGTGGCCCGCAACGTCGGCGTCGTACCCGAACTTCTCGGCTGGGAGCGGGCCCGCATCGCCGAACGGGTCTCGGAGCTGATCTCCCTCGTCGGTCTGCCCGACGACGTCGCCGATCGCTACCCGTCCGAGTTGTCGGGGGGTCAGCAGCAACGGGTCGGCGTGGCCAGGGCCCTGGCCGCCGACCCGCCCCTCCTGCTCATGGACGAGCCCTACAGCGCCGTCGATCCCCTGGTGCGGGAGAAGCTGCAGGACGACCTGCTCGAGCTCCAGGCCCAGGTGGGCAAGACGATCATCCTCGTCACCCACGACATCGACGAGGCCATCAGGCTGGGGGACCGTGTCGCCATCCTGGCCGAGGGGGGTGTCCTGGCCCAGTACGACACGCCCGACGAGTTGCTGCGGGCGCCCGCCGACGACTTCGTCGCCGCCTTTCTCGGGCGGGAGCGGGGCCTGCGCCGGCTGGGTCTGCGCCGGGTCGACGAGTTGGGCCCGGCGCCAGCGGTCGAGGTCGGTCCGGGCGCCTCCGCCGACGAGGCCATCGCCGCCGCCGGCGCCGTCGGGGTCGAGTGGGTCGTGATCACCGATGGCAACGGGATCCTCGCCCTGGCCACGGTCGCCGAGCTCGAGTCCCGGCCCCCCGGCACCGCCGTCGCCAAAGGTGATCGCCCACCCCCGGTCGTTCCGCCCGACGCCCTGCTCCGCGAGGCCCTCGACGCCGTCCTCCGCTCCGAGGCCGGTGCCGCCGTCGTCGCCGGAGGGGGCAACGGGGCGGGCGGCGTGCTGACCCTCGACACGCTGGCGGACGCCCTCCGGTGAGCATCCTGGCCCAGGCCAGCCGGCGCGACACGCTGTTCTCGTGGTCGTGGGTGTCCGAACACCTCGACGACATCTGGACCCGGACGACCGAGCACATCCAGCTCACCGTGGTCGCCCTCGTCATCGGCTTCGTCGTGTCACTGGCGCTCTCGTTGCTGGCCGTCCGGCACCGGCGCACCTTCGGACCCATCACGTGGATCGGCTCGATCCTGTACACCATTCCCAGCATCGCCCTGTTCGGGATGCTGATCCCCGTGACCGGCCTCGGGTTCTGGACGGCCGAGATCGCCCTCGTCAGCTACACGATCCTCATCTTCGTCCGCAACATCGTGGCCGGCATCGACGGTGTGCCGGGCTCGGTGGTCGAGGCCGCCGACGGAATGGGCTACACCCGGTGGCACCGCCTCTGGTCGATCGAGCTGCCCCTGGCCCTGCCCACCATCGTCGCCGGGGTGCGGATCGCAGCCGTGACCGTGATCGGACTCGTCACGGTCGCCGCCGTCGTCGGCAACGGTGGCTACGGCGCCTTCATCCTCGACGGGCTCAACCGCGACTTCCCGACCCCCATCGTTCTCGGTGCCGGCCTGTCGGTGGCGCTCGCCACCGTCGTCGACGTGCTGTTGGCCATGACCCAGCGCGCCCTCACGCCCTGGGCCTCCCGCCGAGGGGCCTGACACATGAGCTTCCTGGTCGACGTCTGGGCCTACCTGGCCGACGGTGCGAATTGGAGGGGGGCCAACGGGCTGGCCAGCCTCACCCGCTCCCATGTCTGGATCTCGGTCTTCTCGACGGCGGTGGCCACCCTGATGGCCGCACCGATGGCGGTGTGGCTGGCCCATGGCCGTCGCCTGCCACTGTTGTCGGTCGCCCTCGTCAACGTCGGTCGGGCGATCCCGTCGTTCGCCATCGTCGCCTTCGTCTTCCCCCTGTCGATCCGCTACGGGTTCGGGCTGGGATTCTGGCCGACGTGCGTGGCCCTCGTCGCCCTCGGTGTCCCCCCCATCTTCACCAACGCCTACGCCGGTGTGGCCGGCACCGCCCCCGAGGTCGTCGAGGCTGCCCGTGGGGTCGGCATGACCGAGCGGCAGGTCCTGGCCCGTGTGGAGCTCCCCCTCGCCCTGCCGCTCGTCCTCACCGGTGTACGGCTGTCGGCGGTCCAGATAACGGCGACCGCCACCCTCGGGGCCTTCGTCGGCTTCGAATGCCTCGGAACGCCGATTCTCCAGGGCCTGGCTCGAGGGGGAGCGGGGCGACCCCAGCTCGTGGCCGGGGCCCTGCTCGTGATCGCAGTCGCCCTCACCACCGACGCCGTGATCGGGCGCAGCGTGCGGTGGGCCGGGCGCTGGCCGAACGAGCTACGGTGACAGGCCTACTGAGGGAGAACTCATATGCGCGCACCGAACGTGGTCCTCGTTCCCGTGCTGGCCGTGCTGGCGTTGCTGGCGGCGGCCTGCAGCGATGACGCCACCGTCGACGCCGGCGCCGACGTCCCCGACGGCCCGACGATCACGATCGGAGCCCAGGACTTCGGCGAGAGCGCCATCCTGGCCGAGCTGTACGGTCAGGCGCTCAGCGACGCCGGCTACCCGGTCGAGCAGCAGTCCCTGGGCGGCTTCCGCGACGTCGTCTACACCTCGTTCGCCAGCGGCGACATCAACTTCACCGCCGAGTACGCGGCGTCGGCCCTCGAGTTCCTGAACGGCGGTGCCGGTGAGGCGTCGTCCGACGTGGACGCCACCGTCGAGGCGTTTGGTGCCGCCCTCGAGGCCGAGGGGCTGGTCGCCTATGAGGCGTCCCCGGCTCAGAACTCGAACTCGTTCGTCGTCACCGAGGAGACCGCCACCTCGCTGGGGTTGTCCAAGGTCAGCGACCTGACCGAGGAGCTCCGGCTCGGCGGTCCGCCCGACTGCACCGAGAACGCCTCGTGCCTCCCCGGCCTCCAGGAGGTCTACGGGATCGACCTCTCCGGAGGATTCACGCCCCTCGACGGCGGCGGTCCGCTGACGGTGGCCGCCCTCGAGGGAGGCGAGATCGACGCCGCCATCCTCTTCAGCACCGATGGCACGATCGCCGACAGGGGCTGGGTCGTGCTCGAGGACGACAAGGGCCTCATCAACGCCGACAACATCATCCCCGCCACCTCCGAGGCCGTCGCTGACGCCTATGGCACCGACCTGGCCGACCGGGTCAACGCCGTCAGCGCCGCCCTGACCACCGAGGAGCTGACCGAGCTCAACCGCCAGGTGTCGATCGACCTGCTCGATCCCGACGCCGTGGCCACCGACTGGCTGACGGCCAACGGCCTTCTCGACGGCTGATCCCCGGCGCGAACGTGGGCCGACCGTCGGTCCGGCCCCACGTTTCCCGATCACCGTCGGGGGGGGACCCTACGCGACGGGAGCCGACCGAGCCAACCCTCAGACAGATCCGCCAGCAGGCGTTCGACGAGCTGCCGGCCTGAGTGGCGAGAGGCCGCAGCATGCACCGTCCACGGTCGGTGGCCGAGTTGGTGGCCGTTGGCGGCGCGACTAGCGTCGGCCGCGTCGCCCCGGGGCCAGCCGGAGCGACGAGGAGGAGCTCGGATGGATGGTAAGGCCGTCGTGGTCGGCGTCGGCGAGTCGCCCTACTACAAGCGGGGGGCGTCGCCGCACACCGAGTTCCAGCTGGCCTGCATCGCCATCCGCAACGCAGTCGCCGACGCCGGTCTCGAGATGACCGACGTCGACGGGTTCGCCTCCTACATGGATCGCAACGAACCGGTTGCGCTGTCGCACGCCCTCGGTACCGGCGACCTGTCCTTCACCGGCCAGACGTTCGGGGGAGGAGGCAACGGATCGGGAGCGGCCGTAACCCTGGCCGACATGGCGATCTCGGCCGGCTACGCCGAGTGCGTAGTGGTCTTCCGCTCGCTGGCCCAGGGGCAGTTCCACCGGTACGGGCAAGCGGCCAGGTCGCGGCGGGCCCGGGGCCACGGTGCCTTCACCCGCCCCTACGGGATGCTGTCACCGGCCCAGATATGCGCCGTGCAGACGATGCGCTACATGCACGACCACGGCGTCACCCAGGACTCGCTGGCCGAGGTGGTCCTCGCCTCCTTCGCCCACGCCCAGCACAACCCCCGGGCCATCCGCTACGGCAAACCCCTCACCAGGGAGGACTACCACGCCTCCCGCTGGATCGCCGAGCCGTTCCATCTCTACGACTGCTGCCCCGAGAACGACGGCGCCGCCGCCATCGTCGTCGCCTCCCGCCAATGGGGCCGGAACCTGGCCAAGCCGCCGGTGGCGATAGTGGCCGGGGCCCACGGCCTCGCCGCCGGCGACGGGGGCGCGGCCTTCACCGAGGCCGGCTTCCCCACGGCCCACTACGGCCGTGTGGCCGAGCAGCTGTGGGCCCGGGCCGGGGTCGCCCCGGCCGACGTGACGGTGGCACAGTTCTACGAGAACTTCACCGGTCCGGTGCTGATGGCCATCGCCGAGATGGGCTTCTGCCAACCGGAGGAGCTCAACGAGTTCGTGGCCGACGGCAACATCCAGTGGCCGGACGGACGGCTACCGATCAACACCAGCGGCGGCAACCTGGGCGAGGCCTACATCCACGGCTTCGGCTGTGTGGTGGAGGCGGTGCGCCAGATACGGGGCGAGTCGACCTGCCAGGTTCAGGGAGCGGAGCTGAGCCTGTCGGTGTCCGGACCGGGCTACTCGCCCGGCTCGGCCGTCCTGTTCGGAAGGGGATGAGCATGAACGGCATGCCAGACGACTGGACACTGCCGGCTGTCACCGAACGCAACCGGGTCTGGTTCGAGTCGGGGACGCTGGCCATCCAGGCCTGCGCAGCGTGCGGCACCCGCCAGCACCCACCAGAGGAGATCTGTCACCGGTGTGGGTCGATGTCGTTCACCTCTGACGAACTCGCCCCCCACGGCGTGCTCCACAGCTACACCGTCGTTCACTACCCGGTGAACCGGGCGCTGGCCGAGGTCGTTCCCTACGTGGTGGCCCTGGTCGCACTCGACGACGATCCGACGATCCGGGTGGTGGCCAACCTTCTCGACGTCGAGCCGACCGACGTCACCATCGGGATGCGGCTCGACGCCATCTGGCAGGACCGCTCCGACGGTGAGGGCACGATCCGCCTCCTCCAGTGGGTACCGGCCGCCGGCTGATCCTTCACCATGCCACCGGCCGGCCCGGCGGGACTGGGTCCAGCCGAAGACCCGGGGGAGGCGGCGGGACGCATCACGTCGGCGCCGGGACGCCGTCAGCCCACACGGAAACCCTCGTAGCCGGCGGCGGCGCAGGCGGCGAGGCGGTCGAGGTAGGCGTCGCTGTTGGGGTAGTTGAGGAGCTGGCGCCGCTTGCCCGGGATGTTGGCCCCCATGTACCAGGAGTCGGCCCGACCGAACAGGGTGCTGTCGGCCAGCTGGGCCAGGTGGGCCGTCCACGCCGTGGCCCGGTCGGGGTCGGCCTCGATCCTGGTCAGGCCGTCGGCCCGCAGGTGCCCGAGCAGGTCGACGACCCACTCGCCCTGGAGCTCGGCACACACGGGCCCGTTGCAGAAGGCGGTGGCGCTCTGGGGGCCGTACAGCATCAGCAGGTTGGGGAACCCGGCGACGGCCACCCCGAGGTGGGTGTCGACCCCGTCGGCCCACGTCTCGGCCAGCGATTCCCGATCCTCGCCCCGCAGGTCGATGGCGGTCAGCCCTCCGGTGTTGGCATCGAACCCGGTGGCCAGGACGAGCACGTCGAGGCGGTGGTCGCCCCCTGTGGTGGTGATCCCGTCGGCGGTCACGGTCTCGATCGGCGTGGCCAGGAGATCCACCAGCTCCACGTTCGGCTGGTTGAAGCAGTCATAGTAGGTCTGCTCCAGCGAGGGGCGCTTGGTCCCGAATGGATACGGCGGCTCGTCGGGAGCGAGGAGCGCCGCCACCGCGGGGTCGTCGACGCGGGCCCGTGTCTTGTCCCGCCAGAAGTCGTAGGCGGTGCGGTTGGCCTCCTCGTCGGTGAGGATGTCCTTGAACGTCCCGACCCAGAAGTGGAACCCACCCCGGCACCAGGCCGCCTCGAAGATCTCCCGTCGCTCGTCGTCGGACACCTCGAGGGCTCCCACGTCGAGCCGCTCGATGTCGGCGAAGCTGCCCGGTGGCGAGTTGCGGCGCTCGAACAGGGCCGGGTAGCCGGCCTTGGCCGCCGCCTGGGCCACGGGGTCGAGACGTTCCTGGCCCATGGGAAGGGCCATGACCGGCGAGCGCTGGAACACGACGAGCCGCCCGGCGTCACGGGCCGCCTCCTGCACGACCTGGACGCCGCTGGCCCCGGTGCCGATCACGCCCACCCGCCGACCGGCGAACACGACCCCCTCCCCGGGCCAGCGGGCGGTGTGGTGGCACCCGCCGGCGAAGGGTCGAGGCCCGGAAGGTCGGGAACGTAGGGCTTGGACCCGAAGCCGGTGCACATGAGGAGCCACCGGCACGCCAGGCGGCGACCGTCGTCGGTCACGAGCTGCCAACGGCGGTCGTCACCGTCGAAGGTTGCCGAGGCGACACGGGTGTCGAAGTCGATGTCGGGGCTCAGGCCGAGCACCCGGTCGACGTGTTCGAAGTAGCGGACGAGCTCGTCGCGGCCCGGGAAACGCTCGGTCCAGGTCCAGTCGCGCCACACCTCCTCGAGCGAGTACTCGTAGTTTGGCACGTGGGAGTCGACCCGGGCCCCGGGGTAGCGGTTGGCCTGCCACACCCTACCCGGGCCCGACTCGGCGTCGACCAGCCGGACGGTGAACCCCTCCTGGCGGAGGCGGTGGAGCTGGTAGAGCCCGTTGAAGCCCGCGCCGACGATGACGACGTCATACGGCCGGGGCACGCCGGCATCGGGGTTCGACACTCGGTAGTTCCTCTCTCACGGTGGGCCGGGCCGGCTGGATGGCGCCAACCGGGGGCGTGGCCATGATGCTCGATCGGGTGGCCGGGGCGAAAGCCGGGTTCAGGCCGTCACCGGTCGAGGGCGTCGGTGTAGGCGTCGGTGTAGGCGTCGGCGGTGCGCTGGTCGAAGCACACGAAGTGGACCTCGGCCACCGTGGTCGGCGTTGACCGCACCGTGGCGACGGCGATCCGGGCCGCCGCCCCCGTCGGATAGCCGTAGACGCCGGTGGAGATGGCGGGGAACGCAACGGTTGCCGCCCCCAACTCGTCGGCCCGGGACAGCGACCGCCGGTAGCACGACGCGAGCAGCTCGGGCTCGCCTCGGTCGCCGCCGTGCCACACGGGGCCCACCGTGTGGATGACCCACCGGGCGGGGAGGGCGAACCCGGGGCTGGTCACGGCCTCCCCGGTCGGGCATCCCCCGACGCCGCGGCAGTGCTCGAGCAGCTCCGGTCCGGCGGCCCGGTGGATGGCGCCATCGACGCCACCACCGCTGAGGAGGGTCGAGTTGGCGGCGTTGACGATGGCATCGACGGCGGCCACCGTGATGTCACCGACAACGATGCGCAACCGGGGATGGGGTCCGTCCGGGTCGGACGGTGACGGCGAGCTCATCGCCGGCCACGCTACCGGGGTCCGCCGCAACGGACGGGCCCGGGGGGGCAGCAGGGGCTAACGTCGACCATGGCCTATGAGCTCGAGTTGCTGGCGTGGGGCTTCGGCCTGGTCGAGGGACCCCGGACCGATACCGGTGGCGCCCTCTACTTCTCCGACGTTACCCACGGCGGGGTCTTCCGGCGCTCCGTCGACGGAGCGGTGGAGAACCTCGTTCCCGATCGGGGCAGGGTGGGCGGTATCGCCCTCCACGTGGATGGGGGCCTGGTGCTGTCCGGGCCCGACGTCGTCCACTGGAACGATGGTGACGTGCGGGTCCTGCTCCACGACGCCGAGGTCGGCCACTGGAACGATCTGCAGCCCGACGCCGAGGGTCGCGTCCTGGTGGGCAGCGTCCGCACCGACCTGTTCACCTCCGACGCGCCGAAGGTTGCCGGCGAATGCGTCCGCATCGAGCTCGACGGTTCCGCCACGGTGCTCTACGACGGCGTCGAGGTGTCGAACGGCATCGGGTTCTCGCCCGACGGGTCGACCCTCTATCACTCCGACTCGACGACCAAGGGTCTCTGGGTCCACGACGTGACCGCCGACGGGACGGTCGCCGATCGCCGCCACATCGGCCGGGCCGCCTTCGAGCGTGGCATCCCCGACGGGATGTGCGTCGACGCCGACGGCAATCTCTGGGTGGCTCACGTCGGAGGCCGACGGGTGGCCAAGCTCGACCCTGGAGGCGAGCTGATCGACGAGATCCCCGTTCCGGCCAAGGCCGTGACCAGTGTGGCCTTCGGTGGCCCCGACCACGACGAGCTCTACATCGTCACCGCCGACAACCTCGATGACGCCGACAAGAAGGGTTCGATATTCCGGACCCGGCCCGGCGTGGCCGGGGTGCCGACCCCGTTGGCCCGGGTCTGATCGGCCCCACTGGCACCTGCCGGTCAACCACCCGGCCCACTCCCGCCCGATCAGGCGGCGGTCACGGCGTGCCCTGGGCTTCGCGGTCGGCCCGGAGGGGGACCCTGACGAAACAGACCCGGGAAGATGGGTGCCTCGTTATCGTTGGGTGCCATGTCGACGTCGAACCGAGGCTCGGTCCTCACTCCGCAGAAGGACGACTTCCCCCGCTGGTACCAGGACATACTGGATAAGGCGGAACTGGCCGACAACGGCCCGGTGCGGGGAACGATGGTCATCCGGCCCTACGGCTACGCCCTGTGGGAGCAGATGCAGGCCGCCGTCGACGTCAGGATCAAGGCGGCGGGGGCCGAGAACGTCTACCTGCCACTGTTCATCCCCGAGAGCTACCTCCAGCGTGAGGCCGAACACGTGGAAGGCTTCAGCCCCGAACTGGCCGTCGTGACCCACGCCGGCGGCAAGGAGGTGGCCGAGCCGTTCGTCGTCCGCCCCACCAGCGAGACCCTGTTCGGCGAGATGATGGCCAAGTGGATCCAGGGGCACCGCGACCTTCCCCTCCTGCTCAACCAGTGGGCCAACGTGGTGCGATGGGAGCTGCGACCCCGCCTGTTCCTTCGCACCACCGAGTTCCTGTGGCAGGAGGGCCACACCGCCCACGCCACGGCCGCCGACGCCGCCGCCTACGCCCGCCGTATCCACCTCGAGGTGTACCGGGACTTCCTCCAGGGCGTTCTCGCCCTGCCCGTGCTGGTGGGCCTAAAGACCGACCGGGAACGCTTCGCCGGCGCCGTCAACACCCTGGCCTGCGAGGCCATGATGGGCGACGGCAAGGCGCTGCAGATGGCCACCAGCCACGAGCTGGGCCAGAACTTCGCCCGGGCGTTCGACATCACCTACACCGACGCCGACGGCCAGGTCCAGCACTGCTGGACCACGTCGTGGGGAAGCAGCACCCGGATGGTCGGTGGCTTGATCATGGGTCACGGCGACGACAACGGCCTGGTGGTCCCACCCCTGGTGGCGCCGACCCAGGCCGTGTTGCTGGTGGTGCGCGACGAACCCGAGACGGTCGAGGCCGCCCGCCGGGTCGAGCAGCAGCTCACGGCGGCCGGGGTGCGGGTACGCCTCGACGAGCGCACCGACCAGGGGTTCGGTCGCCGGATCACCCACTGGGAACTGAAGGGCGTGCCCCTGCGCGTCGAGGTCGGTCCCCGCGACGTGGCCAACGGGGTGGCGACCGTCGTCAGCCGCCACGATGGCCGGAAGGAGGCGGTCGCCCTCGACGATGTATCGACGGTCCTGCCGACGCAGCTCGATGAGATCCAGAGGGCCCTGTTCGACCGAGCCGAACGCCGGCTGGCCGCCGACATGGTCGACACGGAATCGATCGATGAGGCCCGGGAGGCGGCCCGCACCGGGTTTGCCCGTATCCCGTGGAAGCTGCTCGGGTCCGACGGTGAGCAGGCGCTGGCGGCCGACGCCATCAGCGTCCGCTGCCTCCAGAGCGCGGCCGGCGATCTGCCCGACGATCCCGGGGCGGACGACGTGGTGGCGGTGGTGGCACGCGCCTACTGAGCGGCCGGCCGGCAGCAGGCGCTCGCCCGACCGCAGCGTCCGGTTCCCGGGCTCCGTCCGGCGACACAGCCAGGCGATGACGCACTCAGGCGATGCTGCACTCAGGAGATGACGTGGAGACGTGCCGAGAAGGCGAATGGTTCCCCCCGTCCGGACTACGATCGTGGCGGGAGGACACCCATGGACATCGCCATCACCGGTCTGGGGGCCGTGTCGCCCCTAGGTCTCGACGCCGCCGAGCTCTGCGACGGGCTGCTCGCCGGGCGCATCGGTATCCGTGCCGCGCCATGGTCGGAGGTGGGCGGCGGCGGCCTCTACGCCGCCGTCGACGATCGCTTCGACCCGCTCGACTGGATGGACGAGCGGGTGATGGTCGGCACCGACGGTTTCGCCCGCTTCGCCCTGGCGGCGTCGGCCCAGGCGCTGGCCGATGCCGGCCTGGAGCCGAGGTCACTCGACCGTCGCCGGACGGGGGTGGTCCACGGCACCTCGATGGGAGGCCACTTCTCGCTGTCCCGGGCCCAGTGGGACTTCGATCGGGGCGGGGTCGACGCCGTCGACCGCAAGACCCAGATCAAGATCTGGACCAACATGGCCGCCTCCCAGATCTGTCTGGCTCACGATCTCCACGGCATCTGCACCACGGTGGCCACCGCCTGCGCCTCGTCGCTCGACGCCCTCGCCACCGCCGCCCTCTACCTCCAGGCCGGTCAGGCCGACGTCGTCATCGTCGGGGCCACCGAGGGTGGCTACACCTGCGACCCCGGCCAGGACCACTTCCAGCCGGCCGTGAACGCGGCCGAGCAGAGCTACGGCATGCGGGGCGATGCCGCCGACCCCGAACGGGCCCTCCTCCCCTTCGCCGCCGATCGGGAGGGCATTGTGTCGGGGGAGGGCTCCGCCTTCTTCGTGCTCGAGACCGGTGAGGGCGCAACCCGGCGAGGTGCCCCGGTGCGGGCCTGGCTCCGCGGCGTCGGCTCCCTGGCCGACGCCTACCACCCGAGCTCCCCCCAACCGGACGGACGTTGGGAGCAGGCGGTGATGGAGGAGGCGCAGGGAGCGGCCGGCGTGCAGGCGGGCGACGTCGACGTGGTGGTCGCCCACGCTACCGGCACCCCCAAGGGCGACACGGCCGAGCTGCGGGCCCTGAACCGGGTGTTCGCCGACCATGGCCGTGTCGTGGTGTCGGGCATCAAGGGCCACACCGGTCACACCGGCGCAGCCTCGGGAGCCATGAGCATCATGGCCGCCATCCGGGCCATGGAGTCCGGGCGACTGGTCAACGTCGCCGGCACCACCGAGCTCGACCCCGAGATCGACTTCGACGTCGCCCTCCGCCGACCCCGCGATGTCGACGCCACCGTGTGCCAGGTCAACTCCTTCGGGTTCGGCGGTCAGAACGCCTCGGCCGTCATCGCCCGCCACCCCGGAATGCGCCCATGACGTGGACCGTGGCCGACTGCGTTGCCGCCGCCACCAGGGCCGCCCCCGAGCGGGTGGCCATCGAGGTCCTCGATCCGCGACGCCACGGCACCGACCCGGTCGACTCGTGGACGTACCGGCGCTTCTGGACCAGGGTGACGACCCTGGCGGACGCACTCGGCCGGGTCGAGGCGGGACCGAACGGCCCCGCCGTCGCCATCGTCGCCCCCAACTCGGTCGACCACCTGGCCGCCTACCTCGCCTGTCAGGTGGTGGGGGCGGCCGCGGTACCGGTCAACAACCGCCTCGCCGCCCCCGAGGCCGCCTACATCCTGACCGACTCGGGAGCTTCGACGGTGCTCGCCGCCGGGCCCAACCTCCCGATGGCGGCCGAGGCGGCAGCCACCGCCGGGGTCGAGCTCGTCGATCTGGGAACCGTGGCCGAGGCGTCGCCCGGCGCCGGCCCACCGGCCGCCCCCTGGCCGGGACCGGCGGGCCCGGAGACGGCACGGCGGCTCGCCCTGGTGGCCTACACCAGCGGCACCACCGGCTTCCCCAAGGGCTCGACGGTGACCAACGAGGGTCTGATGACCCGCCTCGCCCAGTGGTCCTGGACGTTCGGTCTCGGGCCCGGCCAGGTCCTCTCCACCCCCGGGCCCGTGTTCCACATGTCCTACGGGGGCCTCAGCCTCGCCCACCTGGCCTCGGGTGGCCGCAACCGCCTGATGATCGACTTCGACCCCCGGGTCGCCCTCGAGGAGTACGCCGACCACGCCACCTGGGTGTTCCTCGTCCCGTCGATGACGGCCATGATCGTCGAGGAGTGGGAGCGGGCCGGGCGGGCACCGCTGGCCACGGTCGAATGGGTGTTGTCGTCGGGGGCCCCCGGGCCCCTGTCGCTGCTCGACCGGGCGTTCGACGTGTTCCCCCGGGCCAACATCACCGAGGCCTACGGGTGGACCGAGGGCGGCTGGGTCACCTATGAGATCAAGCGGCGCGACCGGTTGGTCGCCCACTCGGTCGGTTGGGCCGTCCTCGGCACCGAGATCGACGTCCGCGACGACGAGGGCCGACACTGCCCGCCGGGCCGTCCCGGGGAGGTGGTGGCCCGTTCGATCACCCCGTTCGGCGGTTATCTCGGCAACCCGGCGGCCACCGCCGCCGCCGTGACCGGCGATGGGTTCTGCCGCTCCGGCGACGTGGGGATCCGCGACGCCGACGGCCGCCTCCGTATCGTCGACCGGGTCAAGGACATGATCATCTCCGGTGGGGAGAACGTGTACTGCGCCGAGGTGGAACGGGTCCTGGTCGAGCACCCGGCCGTGGCCGAGGCCGCCGTCATCGGCCTGCCTGACCCCCGGTGGGGCGAGCGGGTCACGGCGGTCGTCGTGGCCCGGGCCGGGGCCACCGTCGACGAGGCGGCGGTGGTCGACCACTGCCGGGCCGAGCTCGCCGCCTACAAGTGCCCCAAGCAGGTGGTGGTACGGCGCGAGCTGCCCCGCAACCCGATGGGCAAGGTGCAGAAGTACGTGCTGGTCGACGAGCTCTCGGCGGCGGGGGCGGTCCCAAGCTGACAACTGCGGGCGGGCGGCTCCGCACTGTGCTCAACTGCCGGGATGCATCTACCGATTCGACGTCTCCTGCCGGTCCTGTCGCTCGCTCTCGTGCTCGTCGCCTGTGGTGACCACGAGACCGCCGACGACGACGACACCACCACCTCCGCCGCCGCCGCCGAGAGCTCCGCCGACGACGCCTCGACCACGACGGCAGCCCCCTCGGCCGAGGCCGCACCGGCCGATGACGCGGTGGCCACCGATCAGGTCACCGTCGTCGGGTTCGCCTTCGAACCGGCCTCGATCGCCGTCGACGCCGGGACCACCGTCGTGTGGACCAACGAGGACGAGACCCTCCACACCGTCACCCCGACCGACGAGCCGACCGCCTTCGGCGGCAGCCTCGACGCCGCTGGGGCCGTGGTGGAGTCCAGCTTCGACGAGGCCGGGACGTTCGAGTACTTCTGCTCGATCCATCCGTCGATGACCGGCGTGGTCACCGTCTCCGGCTGACCCCCGGCGCCGGGAGCTCGAAGGGGTGGAGCGCTCAGGTCGGCCCGTCGCCCCGACCGGCGCCGAGGCGGCTGAAGTCGGGGGGCCGCTTCTCCAGGAAGGAGTCGACACCCTCGGCCACGTCGGGCCGCTGGAACTGGCCCATCACCACCTCCCACATGTCGTCGAGGCTGTCGTCGACGTTGCGCCCGGCGTGATCCCACACCATGCGCTTGGTATCGGCCATCGTGACCGGCGACACCGTGGTCGCCAGGTTTCGCACATACGACTGGGCGCCGCCCAGCGGATCGGCCACGAGGTACTCGAGCAGGCCGAGGCGGTAGGCCTCGTCGGCGTCGACCATGCGGGACGACCACAGCAGGTCGAGGGCGTTACCGAGCCCCACCAGGCGCGGCGTCGTCCACGTCACGCCGTGTTCGGCCACCAGCCCCCGCTTGGAGAACACGGTGGTGAACCGGGTGTCGGGGCCACCGAAACGCAGGTCGCACATGGTGGCCAGGACGTAGCCGCCGCCGGCGGCCACGCCGTTGACGGCGGCGATGACCGGCTTGGGAACCTGCGTCAGGTAGGAGAAGAGACCCTTGCGGACACCGGGTTCGGCCCGGTCGTCGCTGGCGCCGGCCTCGGCGATGGCGGCCAGGGCGTCGGTGTCGAGGCCAGCCGAGAAGGCCCGCCCGGCGCCCGTGATCACGATGCCCACGACCGCAGGGTCGGCCGCCGCCTCGTCGACCGCCTCCCGGAACGACCGGAACAGCGACGACGTCATGGCGTTGAGCCGCTCCGGGCGGTTGAGCGTGATGGTGGCCACGGGGTCCTCGACCTCGTAGACGATCTCCGACATGTGCATCCTCCTCGTCCGGGACGGTGGTGCCGTCCTCGGTGCGGCGCCGCCATTGTGGCCTGTCTCCGGTGTCCTGCGCCTCCCGGCTCCCGTCCCACGTTGACGGCGGCCGACCCAGTGGCGAGGCTGGCGGGGTGAGCACCACCGAGGGGGACTGGACACCGGAGCTCGACGAGCTGGAGGCCCGCATCGGGTTCGCCGCCGCCATGGGCGGTCCCGAGGCGGTCGACCGCCAGCGGGCCGCCGGCCGGCTGACCGTGCGCGACCGAATCGACCGGCTCGCCGACCCCGGCTCCTTCGACGAGGTCGGGCGGCTGGCCGGGAGGGCCCACCACGGCGCCGACGGGAGCCTCGAGTCGGTCACCCCGGCCAACTTCCTGTGCGGATCGGTCGAGATCGATGGGCGACCGGCGGTGGTCACCGGCTACGACTACACCGTGCGAGGCGGCGCCATCGAGGGCGGCCTCCTCGACAAGCGGCCCCACGCCGAGCGCATGGCCCATGATCTCAAGATCCCCCTCGTCCGCCTGATCGAAGGCGTCGGGGCCAGCGTGCGGGGAGTGAAGACCCTGGGCGCCACCTACGTGCCGACCGTGCCCGGCTGGGAGTACTCGGTGGCCAACCTGTCGCGGGTGCCGGTGGTGGCGGCGGCCCTCGGCTCGCTGGCCGGTCTGCCGGCGATCGAGGTCACGGCCTCCCACTTCTCGGTCATGGTGAAGGGCCAGGCCCAGGTGTTCGTGGCCGGGCCGCCGCTGGTGCGCCCGGCGACCGGGGCCGACATCGACAAGGAGGCCCTCGGCGGCTGGGAGGAGGCCACCCGGTCCGGCTCGGTCGACGCCGCCGTCGACAGCGAGACCGAGGCCTTGGACCTCGTCCGGCGGGTCCTCGGCTACCTCCCGTCGAACGTGTGGGAGCTCCCGCCCCGGGGTGAGCCCACCGATGATACAAGCCGTTCCGATCCCGGCCTCCGGTCGCTGGTTCCCCGCTCCCGCCGCCCGATCGACGTTCGGCGCCTGTTCGCCTCCGTGGCCGACGAGGGCTCGGTGACCGAGCTCGCCGCCGGCCACGCCCGGGCCGCTGTGGTGTCGCTCGCCCGGCTCAACGGGTGGCCCGTCGTGTTCATCGGCACCGACGGCCGCATCGACGGTGGTGGTCTGTCGGCCGCGGCCGCAGACAAGGTGGTGCGCTTCATCGACCTGGCCGACACCTTCCATCTCCCGGTGGTGGCGTTCATGGACCACCCCGGCCTGCTGATCGGGCTGGAGGCCGAGCGGGCCGGGACCCTACGGGCCGGATGCCGGGCCCTGTCGGCGGTGTACGAGGCTGAGGTGCCGTGGGCGTCGGTCATCGTACGGCGGGCCTACGGAGCGGCCGGCGCCTGCCACCGCAACCCGGCCCGGCACACCTTCCGGGTGGCGTGGCCCTCGGGGGAATGGGGTTCGCTGCCCGTGCGGGGCGGGGTCGACGCCGCCTACCGGAGGGTGATCGAGGAGGCCGACGACCCGGCGACGAAGCGGGCCGAGCTGGAACGGGAGTACCAGGCCATGACGTCACCGTTCCGCACCGCCGAGGTCTTCGGTGTCGAGGACATCATCGACCCGGCCGAGACCCGGCCCCGCCTGTGCCGCTGGATCGGCACCGCCTACCGGTCGATGGCGGCGGGTCCGGTCGGGCCGTCGGGCCGGACGTTCCGGCCCTGATCGACCGGGCTGGGGCGGCCGGGCGGCGCAGCCGACCCGGCGCCGCCGTCAGGCCAGGCCGAGCTGACGGTCGAGGCGGTGATGGTAGTGGCGGATACGAATCTCCAGGTAGTCGCCGAGCACGATCCGGCGCTGACGACCGAAGCGGAGGCCCCGCTGGACGCGGGCCAGGTTGTCGGTGTCCTGGTCGAAGACCATACCGAGTTGTTCGAACCCTCGGGCCGACGTCCAGCTCTCGTCGACACCGAGCAGCTCCATGGCCGCCGTCTCGTACGAGCGGCCGTCGGTGGGCTTGGGATGGAGCAGCATGATCTCCATCAGGCTCCGGTTGGGGTCGTCGCCCCACGGACGGAACCGATAGGCCAGGGGGAGGAACACGCCGAGCCACGGGAAGAAGTTGGGGAACAGGTGGTACTGGTCGGTGTCGAGCAGCTCCGCCTCCGACAGGGCCGACAGGTCGACGCCCCACAGCGCCGACAGGCCCTCCCGCATCCGCTCGGCCAGGAACGTCCGGGCCCGGACCCCGTCGGGTACCGGTCGCTGGAACTCCCGGGGAAGGACCCGCTGGGCCCTGGCCGCGATCTCCTCGTCGCTCACCTTGCCGACCAGGGCGCTGATCGGCACCCCGGTCGCCTCCAGCATCCGGGTCAGGTTGGGGCCGAGGGTGTCGCACTGGCAGTCGTTGTCGTTGGCGAAGCGCACCGTGTGGGGGTGGGTGGCGGGCACGTGGTAGGTCTCGAGGAAGGCCTCGAGTGTCGCCTTCCAGTTGGCCTCGATGATCCGTCCGGCGTGGGCGAACACATAGCGGTCGTCGAGCGGGTGGTCGGCGAAGTGATCGGCCAGGGGATGGCTGTAGGTATCGAACGGCTCGGCCTCGGGGTCCGGGTTGACGAACACGAAACCTCCCCAGGTCGCCACCGCGGCCTCGGGGAGGGCCATCGCCGCCCGGTCGACGTGGCCGAAGTCCCACTCGCCGGGGATCGAGCGGAGGCTCCCGTCGAGATTCCACGACCAGGCGTGGAAGGGGCAGCGCAGCACCCCCACCTTGCCGTCACCCTCGGCCAGGGTCGTCCCCCGATGGAGGCACGAGTTGTGGAAGGCCCTGATCGTGTCGGGGTCGGTCCGGATCACGATGAGGCCGACGTCGGCCACCTCGTAGGTGACATAGGAGCCGACCTCGGGCAGGTGCTCCAGCCGGCAAGCCATCTGCCACACCTTCGGCCACAGGTGCTCGTTCTCCAGCGCAGCGAACTCCCGGGAGGTGTAGCGGTCGGGCGTGATCGTGGTGTCGCCCGGCCAGTCGTAGCGCTCGACCCGCAGCGACGGCGGCGGCGCCACGGGATCGTGGGCGATCACCGCCTGGTAGCTCGGGCCCGCCGACCGGGCCTGTCCTCGTTCGCTCACCGACAGCCTCCGGGCACCAGCATCGTCCGTCGGGCGGCGAGACGCTAACCCCGACGGTCCCCGCCCGAAGGGCCGGCGGGGTGATCGGGGAGAGAGAGGCGAGCGGACGTCGACCGGGCGGTGGGCGATGTGCTCCAACGCCATCTCGACGACGCCGCCGCCGGGTCCGAGTGCCGGTTGCTCAGGTGCCGGGGATGCCGGCCGGCTCGTGGACCAGGTCGCGCAGTGCCTCGGCGATCTCGGTCCGGATGGGAATGCTCGACAGCATCAGGTTCACCGCGGTGATCGAGGTGTGGGTCTGACCCCGGCTCGGCAGGTGCCGCACCCTGACCCCGGCCCCGGCCAGCGCCTCGGCGTAGGCGTTGCCCTCGTCGCGCAGCGGGTCGAGCTCGGAGGTGACGACGATGGCCGGCGGCAGGCCGGACAGGTCCGCCGCCTTCAGGGGAGCCACGCGAGGATCGTCACGGTCGGCGGCGTCGGCATAGTGGTCCCAGAACCACTCCATCAAGGGCCGGGTCAGGATGTAGCCATCGGCGTTGTCGGCGTACGACCCCCGGGTCAGGTCGCTGTCGGTCACCGGGGTGATCAGCAACTGGGCGCAGATGTCGGGCCCGCCGACGTCGCGCGCCAGCTGGCTGACCACCGCCGCCAGGTTGCCACCGGCGCTCCAACCGGCGACCGCCAGACGGCCCGGGATGCCGCCCAGCTCGATGGTGTGGTCGGCCACCCACCGGACGGCGGCGAAGGCGTCGTCGACGGCGGCGGGGAACCGGGCCTCGGGGGCGTGCCGGTAGTCGACCGAAACCACCACCGCATCGGCCTGGAGGCACAGGTCGCGGCAGTAGGGGTCGTCGGAGGTGGCGTGGCCGAGGACCCAGCCGCCGCCGTGGAAGTACACCACGACCGGGTGGGGTCCGTCGGTGAACGGGCGGTACAGGCGATAGTCGAGGGGGTTGCCGTCGGCACCGGGCAGGGTGGCATCGACGACCTCACCCACCTCCGGCCCCGGTGGGGTCTGGGCTGCACTCTGCTCCATGAAGTCGCGGGCCTCGGCCGGCGACATCGACTCGAGGGGCGGCAGACCCATCTCCGCCATCGTGTCGATGAGCATCTTCACGTCGGGCTGGATGAAGCGGACGACGCCATCGTTGGTCTCGGTGGCCTCGGCTCCGGCTCGGGTGAAGCCCAGGTAGCCCCGCTCGATGACCTCGTTGCAGGCGTGGCGGTACTGGTCGACCCCGCCGACATAGGGCAGGAACACCCGCGGCTTGCCGGGCACGTTTGCCCCCATGTACCAGCTGTTGGCCCGGGGGAACAGGGTGATCTCGGCGCAGTCGTTGACGTGCTGGATCCACCCCTCCTCGGCCGTCGTCGTGGCCTCGATGGTGTCGAACCCGCCGTCCCGCAGGTCGGTCAGGCACTGGGTGATCCAGTCGACGTGCTGCTCGATCGACACGACCATGTTCGACAACACCGAGGGGCTGCCCGGCCCGGTGATGGCGAAGAAGTTGGGGAAGCCCTCGACGGTCAGGCCGAGGTACGTGCGCGGACCCTCGGCCCACTTGTCGGCCAGTTCGACGCCGTCACGACCGCGGATGTCGACCCCGACGATGGCGCCGGTCATGGCGTCGAATCCGGTGGCATAGACGATGGCGTCGAACTCGAAGGTCTCGTCGCTGGTCTGGACGCCGGTCTCGGTGATCGTCGTGATCGGGGTGCGACGCAGGTTGACCAGCTTCACGTGGGGCAGGTTGTAGGTCTCGTAGTAGTTGGTGTCGAGACACATCCGCTTGGTCATGATGGGGAACGTGGTGGGGCACAGGTCCTCGGCGACCTGGGGGTCGTTCACCTTGGCCCGGATCTTGTTGCGCACGAACTCGCAGGCCAGCTCGTTCGACTCGGCGTTGACCAGCAGGTCGGCGAACTGGCTAGCGAGAGTCAGCAGGTCGGCGGCCTCCCAGCCGATCTCCAGCCGACGGTTGCGCTCCTCCTCGGGCAGCGAGACCGCCGGCTCCAGGGCCGGCTCCCGCGGCACTCCGGCGGTCGACCAGCGCTGCGAGTCACGGTAGGCCTGGCGATCGGCGTCGACCTGGGCCCGGTGCTCGGGCCGGACCGGGCCGTTGCGGGCCGGCAGCGAGAAGTTGGGGGTGCGCTGGAACACGACCAGCTCGCTGGCCTGGGCTGCGATGAGGGGGATCGACTGGATGGCCGACGAACCGGTGCCGATGACTCCGACCCGCATGCCGGTGAAGTCGACCCCTTCGTGAGGCCAGCGCCCGGTGGTGTAGGTCGGGCCGGTGAATCGCTCGTGACCCGGCACGTCGGGTTCCTTGGGCGCCGACAGGCAGCCCGTCGCCATCACGTAGTGCCGGGCGGTGAGGGTGTCGCCATCGCCGGTGTGCACGACCCAGCGCGACCCGTCGTCGTCCCACTGGGCCGACGCCACCTTGGTGGAGAAGCGGATGTCGCGACGCAGGTCGTGCTTGTCAGCCACGAATTGCAGGTAGCGGAGGATCTCGGGCTGGGTGGCGTACCGCTCCGACCACTGCCACTCGTCTTCGAGCTCGGGATCGAAGCTGTAGGAGTAGTCGAGGCTCTCGATGTCACAACGGGCGCCCGGGTAGCGGTTCCAGTACCACGTGCCACCGACGTCGTCGCCGGTCTCGAGGGCCAGGGCGCTGAACCCGGCGCGGCGCAGGGCGTACAGCTGGTAGAGCCCGGCCATGCCCGCCCCCACGACGATGACGTCGTAGTCCGTTTCGGTTCCCTGCGTCGATGCCATGCGTGAGCTCCTTCACCGGGGGACGCTGCATCCCCATACGATCGTCGCCCATCCTTGCTCGTCACGGCTGTCGCGCCAAACCAGGGCCCCGTCCCCCGAGGTCGACGTCCGACCACCCGGAACGAGCGGTCCGCCGGGCAGTAGCGTAGGGCCATGGCGACACCGATCCCGTTCCGGGTGGACCTCCCCCAGTCCGAGCTCGACGACCTCCGGGATAGGCTGCGTCGGACCCGGTGGCCGGCCGATCCCGGCAACCCCGACGGCCGCTACGGGGCGCCGGCGGCGTGGATGCACGGCCTCGTCCGCCACTGGGCCGAGGACTACGAATGGCGAGCGGTCGAGGCGGAGATGAACGCCTACGACCACGTGAGGGTCGAGCTCGACGGGATCCCGATCCACGCCATGCTGGTGCCGGGTCGCGGCCCGGCCCCGATGCCTCTGCTGCTCACCCACGGCTGGCCGTGGACGTTCTGGGACCTCCGAGCCGTCGCCGATCGCCTCGCCGACCCGGCGGCCCATCGCGGCGACCCGGCCGACGCCTTCGACGTCGTGGTCCCCTCGTTGCCCGGCTATGGCTTCTCCGTTCCGTTGTCGAGCACCGGCGTCGACGTGGCCCGCATCGCCGAGTTGTGGGTCCGGTTGATGACCGAGGGGCTGGGCCACGAGCGGTTCGGGGCCCAGGGGGGCGATTGGGGCGCCTTCGTCACCGGCTGGCTCGGCCACGCCTACCCGGAGCGGCTGACCGGCGTCTACCTGACCATGCCCGTCCTGCCCGGCCTGCTGGGGGCCCGGGCGCCCGGCCCCGACCGCTACGCCGACGACGAGCGCTGGATGCTGGCCCGGGCCGACGAGGCTCGCCGCACTACCGAGGCCCACGTGGCCGTCCACCGGCGCGATCCCCAGACCCTGGCCTATGCGCTGGCCGACTCACCGGCGGGCCTCGGAGCGTGGCTGTGGCATCGACGCCAGCTGTGGTGCGACGGCGACGCCCTCGAGGTCTTCGGCGCCGACGAGCTGTGCACCCTGGCGTCGCTCTACTGGTTCAACGCCTCGTTCGCCTCGTCGATCCGTCTCTACGCCGAGCAGTTCACCAAACCCCAGCCCCTGGCCCACGATCGAGCCCGCATCATCGACGTGCCCACCGGGTTCGGGGTGTTCGCCCGGGATCTGATGTTCCTGCCCCGGGCCGTGGCCGAGGAGCGCACCGATCTCCGCCGCTGGACCGTGTTCGACCGGGGTGGGCACTTCGCCCCGGTCGAGCGTCCCGACGTGGTGGCCGACGAGCTGCGGGCCTTCTTCCGGCCCCTCCGCTGACGAGACGCAGCCGGGCGGAGCCATTCACGACGGGGCGCATCCCCTGCGACCACGCTCACCCTTTGCCGCGCACGCAGCGCCCGTCCGGGAACTCGACAACTCCACTTGACCGCGGCAATCGACGAACCGTCACTCCACGATCTTCGCAACTCCGCCCCGTGGTGGCCACGCGCACCCGCACGCTTCGGTCCGTCCTGTGCGCCTCTGCAGGGCGTCGCCAGAGGTTTGGGACCGCTCACGAGTCGGGCGCCCCGATACCGATCTGGATCGCCGGAAGTGTGTGGCCATCAGGAGCGCTGCGAGACGCGATTTCGAGTGGCGGTCCGGCGTGGTCCCGGCGATCTGGAGATATGTGATGCGATGTAGAGCTTGAGCGGTCGAGCGATAGGGCCTCCTCGCTCGATTGTCCGCGGGTCTCGGTGAAAACTCGTGGTGTCTACACAAGCGAGTGCGAGGAGGCCCTTGATGGCATCGTATG
>JBHJNQ010000050.1:0-68776 GCA_050330635.1 Acidimicrobiales bacterium
CCCCTGGCCGCCGCCTCGGCCCGCGCCGTCGTGGACGAGGCGACGGCCGAGAAGCCGGCCGGCGCCGCCGCGGAGGCCCAGGCCGTCACCCTGCCCGCCGGCGCCGGGGAGACCGAGATCGTCGACACGGACGGCGTGATCGTGCTCGGCATCCTGTGCTCCCGCCACCACTTCAACAATCCCCGCGCTGCCTACTGCATGGTGTGCGGGATCTCGATGGTGCACGTCACCCACAACCTCGTGCCCGGGCCCCGCCCCACGCTCGGCTTCGTCGTGTTCGACGACGGGTCGACGTTCGGCCTCGACCGGAGCTACGTGATCGGGCGGGAACCGGGCATGGTCGACGACCCCAACACGGCGCCGCTGACCATCCAGGACAACAACGAGACCCTCTCCCGACGCCACGCCGAGCTCCGGCTCACCGATTGGGAGGTCCACGTCGTCGATCTCGGCTCGACCAACGGCACCTTCGTGTGGGACGCGGCCTTCGAGCGGTGGAACCAGATCACCCCCCACCAGCCCATGGCCCTCAACCCGGGCGACACCGTGGCCCTGGGACGGCGGACCCTCGTCTACGAGTCGGTGACCAGGCTCTGACGCGCTGATCCCGGCCCGGGGTGGGCCCCCGGACCCGCCGCCCCGACGGGTTGCCCATCGAGGTCTACCCGCACGACCCACCGGCGGCCTGGCACCGTCAAGGCGTGGACCGGTGTGCACCGGTCACGGACTCGGTGGATGAGCGGATGGAACGACACGACACCATGATGCGGCGGACGGCTCCGAGCGTGGTCAGGCGGGCCGGGGCCGGCCCCGTCGTGACGGCCCTCGCCACCCTGATCGGGCTGATCGCGATCACCGCCCCCGTCGTCCCCACCGGGGCCGCCGGAGCCGCCGGGGGCGAGATCAGCGCCAACGGCGAGGTCACCTGGGGTGTCTACGGCATGGACACGACCACCGAGAGCGACGCCATCCAGAGCCTGGTGTTCGCCATCGAGCAGATCGGCAACCGGATCTATGTCGGAGGGAAGTTCCTCGAGGCTCGCCCGAACGCCTCGTCGCCGGGTGTGGCCCAACCCTACCTCGTCGCCTTCGACGCCGGCACCGGAGCGCTCATCCCCGATTTCCGCCCCTCGCTCGAGGGCCCGGTGTACGCCCTCCAGGCCTCGCCCGACGGGTCCCGGCTCTTCGTCGGCGGCGAGTTCCGGTCGATCGACGGCGACAACGAGGCCCGCGGCCTGGCCGCCCTCGACCCGGCCACCGGTGCCGTCGACACCACGTGGCGGGCCAAGGTGACCAACGTCAGCGGCGCCCGGGGCATGGTCAAGAGCCTGACCATCAGCGGCGATCAGCTCTACCTGAGCGGCCGGTTCGATCGCGTCGGAGGCGGCAACCGTCCCCTTCACCTCACCGACAAGGTGGCACGAGTCGCCCTCGCCGACGGGACCGCCGACCCCGCCTTCGCCACCGTTGTGGCCGGGGGCGCGGTGTGGGGCGTGGCGGTGGCTCCCGACGGGTCCAAGGTCTACCTCGCCGGCTACCACGACACGGTGGACGGCAACCCCGCCGGCGCCGATTTCTCCGTGCTCGACGCCGCCAACGGCCGGCTCATCCCCGGCCTCAGCGACGTGGGTGGCAATTCTACGAACACCGACCGCCGCTACGGCCAGGACGTGGTGGCCGTGGGCGACCTCGTCTTCTGGGGCGGTAGTGAGCACATCGTGCGGGTGTTCAGGATCAGCGACGGGTCGCTGGTGCGGGAGCACTCGACCACCCGCGGTGGCGACTTCCAGGACCTCGAGGTCGTCGGCGACCGGGTCTATGCCAGCTGCCACTGCTACACCGAGCACCTCGCCGACTACAACTACTGGCCGAACCGTCCCACCATCCCCGCCGGTGTGGCCGTCACCCCTATCAAGTACGTGGCCGCCTACTCGGCCACCACGGGTGAGCATCTGCCCTCGTTCCTGCTCGACGCCAGCGCCGCCCGGGCCGGCGTGTGGGCCATCCACGGCGATACCGCCGGCTGCCTGTGGGTCGGGGGCGACCTGACCCGCATCACCACCGTGAGCGGGGGTGACCGGGCCGCCGGCGGTTTCGCCAAGTTCTGCCCCGGCGACGGCGGCGATGCCATCGCCCCCACCACCCCCACCGACCTGGTCCAGACGAGAGCGGAGGACCGCAAGGTGGTGCTGCGGTGGACCGGCTCGACCGACAACGTCGCCGTCGCCCACTACGAGCTGACCCGTGACGGCGCACCCGTCGGCACCAGGGCCGGTGGGCCGAGCACCCTGTGGTTCACCGACACCGAGCTCGAACCCGGGACCGACTACGCCTACACCGTGGTCGCCGTCGACGCCGCCGGCAACCGGAGCGGGGCGGCCACGATCACGGCCGCCACCACCGGCGGTCCCGTCGTTCCGGTCGCGCCCCCGGCCCCCACCGGTCTGCGCTCCACCCTGCAGACCAGGGAGCGGATCGTGTTGACCTGGGACGACACCGCCGGCGCCACCGGCTACGCGGTGGAACGCCTGGACGACACGGGGTTCGTGGAGATCGGCACGAAGAGCGGGCGGTGGTTCACCGACACCGGTCTCGCCCCGGCCACCACCCACCGCTACCGGGTGGTGGCGGTGACCGCGGAGGGGGTGCGGTCGGCGCCGTCGATCGACATCGACGTGGCGACCCTGCCGTGAGCTCGCGGCTCCGGGCCCCGGCCCGTGAGCCCATCACCGGCGTGGCTCGGCGGAGGCGGCTGCCGAGCCACGCCACCCGGCGCCCATCGGGACTGGCGCTGGTTTCAGCCGCCGTAGGAGTAGCCGAGACCGGCCCGGGCGTCGTTCTGGACGCCGTAGGGCGGGATCGGGTACCGCAGCCCGTTCCGGGACAGCGCCTCCAGCCCGGCCACGGCCTTTGGCAGGAACCGGGGTGGGGTGGCCATGAGCAGCTCGTCGTCTTGGACGCCGCCGTACCGGCGCTCGGCAAAGCAGGGGATCGACACGCTCGGCTCGTCGAGCTTGAGGGCCCGTCCCCACGAGTCGGCACAGGCCGACTCGCCGACGCAGCCCCACTCGAAGTTCTTGTAGCCCGACCACTGGAGGCCGTTGATGAGCAGGATCATCTGGGCCGGGGTGGCGTAGATCAGGCAGATGTCGGGTGGATCGAGCCGCCCGGTGACAAGGGGGGACACGGCCATGGCCTCGTAGGTCCCGAACGGGACGGTGTGCATGGCCTCCTGGTGGGCGTGGGAGTCCTCGAGCGTCTCGAACCACACGCCGGCCATGCGATCGCCCGACAGCCACTCGTCGTCGCGGGGATGGAGGCCGAGCACGGCCCCGCACTGCGCCCCCACCAGGTCGTCGTTGGTGATGCCGACCGTCCAATTGAGGCGGGACGCCATGCTCACGATCTGGTCGGTGGTGTGGACCGACTTGGGGCGGCGGATCTTGGGGATCGCCTCCATGGCATCCCGGGTCTCGAACATCTTCATGCCGATCGGGGTCGTCCTCAACCGGAGCAGCCGGTTCAGGTCGTCGACCAGGGCGGGCCAGTCGATGGGGGCCCCGTCGAGGTGGACGGGCTGGCCCGTCGTGGTTCCGGGATCTGCGGTCGTATCGGCCATGGGTCCTCCAGCCGGGAGACGGCGACGCTCAGCGCCGCTCGGATCGGTCGACCAGCACCTCGACCCGACGCCGGAGGCGGGTCGGGACCAGGTTGGCCAACCCCACCAGCGCCCGGTTGTGGGCACCGGGGATGACCGTAACCTTGCCCCCGGCGGCCCCCAGCAGTCCAGCTGCGGCCACCGCCGCCGGCGACTGCCACGCCCACCCCGGGTAGGCGGTGGTGTCGTAGCCGGCCCGATCGTGGAACTCGGAGCGGGTCAGGCCGGGGCACAGGCACGTCACCGTCACCCCCCGGTCGGCCAGTTCCGCCGCCAGGCTGGTGGAGAAGCTGGTCACGAAGGCCTTGGTCGCCCCGTAGGTGGCGGTCCGGGGTGTGGTCAGGAAGCCGGCGACCGACGACACGTTTACGATGGCGCCCCGCCCCCGGGCCGCCATGCCCCGTGCCGCCGCCAACGAGAGCTGGTGGAGGGCGGCCACGTTGACCGCCACCATCGCCGTCTCGGTCGCCGGATCGCCGTCGACGGCGGGCCCCATCCGGCCCACACCGGCGTTGTTGACGAGCAGGTCGACGGGTCGATCGTCGGCGGCCAGGCGTGCGGCCACCGTCGCCACCCCGGCCGGGGTGGCCAGGTCGGCCACGATCTCCTCGACCTCGACGGCGCGGCCTCCCGACCGGCCGAGGGTGCGGGCCAGCTCGTCGAGCCGGTCACCGCGGCGGGCCACGATGACCAGGTCGACACCGTCGGCCGCCAGGCGCTCGGCGAAGGCCCGTCCGATCCCGGCGCTGGCCCCGGTGACGAGCGCCCGCTGCCAAGGGGTCGACGGGGTGGGGTCGCTCACCGCCGCCGGCGCCCTTCGGAGACGACGGGCTCGCGGGGTCCGTCGTCGACCGGGAACATCGTCTCGAAGAAGGTGATCAGGTCGCCGGCCAGGTTGTTCTTCTTCATGATGCCCACCTGGAGCTGGCCGCCGGCGTCGCCGTAGTCGTTCGGTTTCCACGCGCCGTTGGGGAACAGCCGACCGAACCGGACCTCCTGGCTGACCTTGAGCTGCACCGGGCCCATCTTGGCCACGAGCTCCGGTCCCCCGAACCCGGGGCCCTTGATGACAACCAGTTCCCGGATGCCGAGCCGGGCGCAGTGGGCCCGCAGGGTCGCCACCTCGAGCAGGCGTTCGGCCGGCTCGGGCAGTGGACCGTAGCGGTCCTCCCACTCGGCCCGGATGTCGGCCACCTCGGCCTGGGAGCGGACGGCGGCCAGGCGGCGGTACGCCTCGAGCCGCAACGACTCGGCCGTCACGTAGTCGTCGGGGAGGTTGGCCGCCACCGGGAGGTCGAGCTTGATCTCCTCCGGCTCCTCGATCGTCTCCCCGTTGAGCTCGGCCACGGCCTCGATAACCATCTGGCAGTAGAGGTCGTAGCCGACGGAGGCGATGTGACCGGACTGACCGGTGCCGAGCAGGTTGCCCGCGCCCCGCAGCTCCAGGTCGCGCATGGCGATCTTGAACCCGGCCCCCAGCTCGGTGGCCTCCCCGATCGTCTTCAACCGCTCGTAGGCCTCCTCGGAGAGGGCGGCGTCGGGTCGGGTGAACAGGTAGGCGTAGGCCCGCTGGCCGGAGCGTCCGACCCTACCCCTCAACTGGTGGAGTTGGCCGAGGCCGAGCATCTCGGCCCGGTCGACGACGAGGGTGTTCACCGTCGGCATGTCGATACCCGACTCGATGATGGTCGTGCACACGAGGACGTCGTAGCGGCCGTCCCAGAAGTCGAGAACCACCTCCTCCAGGGTCCCCTCGTCCATCTGGCCGTGAGCGACGGCGATCCGAGCCTCGGGGACCAGATTCTGGAGGTCGTTGGCCACCTTGTCGATGCTCTGGACCCGGTTGTGCACAAAGAAGACCTGGCCCTCCCGCAGCAGCTCCCGGCGGATGGCCTCGGCCGCCGCCCGCTCGTCGTAGTCGCCGACGTAGGTGAGGATCGGTTGGCGGTCGGCCGGCGGGGTGTTGAGCAGGGACAGGTCGCGGATGCCGGTCAACGACATCTCCAGGGTCCGGGGGATCGGCGTCGCCGACAGGGTCAGCACGTCGACATCGGCCCTGAACTGCTTGATCGCCTCCTTGTGGCTGACCCCGAAACGCTGCTCCTCGTCGATGACGAGCAGACCGAGGCGGGCGAAGGTGACGTCGTCCGACAGTAGGCGGTGGGTGCCGATCAGCACGTCGACCTCGCCCGCTGCGGTGTCGGCCACCACCTTGCGGGCCTGGGCCGCGGTCAAGAACCGGCTCAGCACCTCCACCCGCACCGGGTAGGGAGCGAACCGCTCGGAGAAGGTCTGGTTGTGCTGCTGGGCGAGCAGGGTGGTGGGCACGAGGATCGCCGCCTGGCGGCCGTCCTGCACCGCCTTGAACGCGGCCCGCAACGCGATCTCGGTCTTGCCGAACCCGACGTCGCCGACCACGAGGCGGTCCATGGGCACGGTCGACTCCATGTCCGCCTTGACGTCGTCCACGGCCGAGGCCTGGTCCGGGGTCAGCTCGTACGGAAACGCCTGCTCCACCTCGGTCTGCCAGGGGGAGTCCGGACCGAAGGCGTGGCCGACCGTCGCCCGCCGCTTCTGGTAGAGGACGACGAGCTCCTGGGCGATCTCGGCCACCGCCGAGCGGACCTTTGCCTTCGACTTGGCGAAGTCGGAACCGCCCAGCCGGTGCAGGGTCGGCTGATCGCCGGAGCTGAACCGGCGGATGAGGTCGATCTGATCCGACGGCAGGTAGAGCTTGTCGTCACCCTTGTACTCGAGCATGAGGTAGTCGCGGTCGTGGCCTCCGATGGCCCGCTTGACCATGCCGGCGAAGCGGCCCACACCGTGTTGGTGATGGACGACGTAGTCGCCGGGGCTGAGATCATCGAAGAAACCCTCGCTGTGGCGCTTGCGGGCCCGGGCCCGGCGGTGGGCCCGGCGCCGGCCGGTGAGATCGGCCTCGCTCAGCACGGCCACCCCGACCTCGCTCAGGACGAAGCCCTGCTCGACGGAGGTGACCACGAGGTGGACGCCTCCGGTGACAACGTCGGGAACGGCCGAGCCGTGGTCGGTGACGGCGAGGCCCCAGTCGGTCAGGACCGAGTGGAGGCGGGCCGCCGAGCCGGCCCCGTCGGCCGCCACCACGACCCGGGTCCCGGCGGCCACCAGCTGGGCCAGGCGGGCGGCCAGGCCCTCGCCCGGTGGCTCCCAGCCCGAGGCGTTCATCACCGCCACGTCCGGACCCTCGGGCACGGCGGTGATCGTCACCGAGGGGGCGTCGGCGGTGGCCAGCAGCCGGTCGAACGGGAGGTGGAGTCGGGGCAGGGTCCGACCGCGGTCGCCGGGCCCGCCGTCGTCGGTGCCCACCCCCCACGTGCGGGCCAGGCTGGCGGCCAGATCGGCCTCCTCGGCCAGGAGGTCGGTTCCCCGGTCGCGCATGCGTCGGGGCTCGACCAACACGATCATGGCGTCGCCGTGGAGGAGATCGGGGAGGAGCCGCTCGCTGTCGGTCAGCCACGGCAACCACGACTCCATGCCGTCGAACAGCTCGCCGTCGGCCAGGCGCTGCCACTGTTCCCGACCCCACGGCTCGGTCGCTTCGAGCGCCGAGGCCCGCTGCCGAATGTCGTCGGTCAGGATCAGCTCCCGGCAGGGGAAGATCTCGATCTCGGCCACGTCGGTGGTGGAGCGTTGGTCGTTGACCGTGAACTCGCACAACCGGTCGACCTCGTCGCCCCACAGGTCGATCCGGACGGGCCCGTCGGCGGTGGAGGGGAACACGTCGACGATCGAGCCCCGCACCGCCAGCTCTCCCCGGTGCTCCACCTGGTGCTCCCGCCGGTAGCCGAAGGCGACGAGGTCGGCCACGAACCGGTCGGGATCGATCTGGTCGCCGGCGCCGACCACGAGAGGTTCCAGCTCGTCGACGTGGGGGCTGAGCCGCTGGATCAGGGCCCGGACCGAGGTCAGGACGACGGCCGGGCAGCGATCGGGGTCCTGGAGGTGCCAGATCGTCTGGAGGCGGCGGCCCATGGCCTCGATCGACGGGCTGACCCGCTCGAAGGGAAGGGTCTCCCAGGCGGGGAAGGTCAGGACCTCGTCGGGTCCCAGGTAGACGGCCACGTCGCGAGCGAGACGCTCGGCCTCGGTGGACGTGGGGAGGGCGACGACGAGGGGTCGCCGCTCGGTGGCCGTGGCCAGGCCGGCGATGGCGGCGGCCCGGGCCGCCTCGGGCACCGCCAGCACGTCGGCCGCCCGGCCCACGACGCGGGTGATGGCCGGATCGTCGGCGACGAGGCGGGCGAGGTTGACGAAGCTCATGACGGCCTCCGGTATGGGCCTGGTGACCCGACGATCAGGGAGAGCGGCGATTCACGATCGCCATCGTCCGCTCGACCCCTTCGGCGACCAGTTGTTCGACGGCGTCCGCCGCCTGCTCCACCGCGGCGGCGAGCACCTCGCCCTCGGCCTTGCCGGGCCGGCGCAGGACCCAGTCGGAACCCGACTGGGAGATCGGCGGCTTGCCGACCCCGATGCGGAGACGGATGTACTCCGTGGTGCCGAGGTGGCTGGTGATCGACCGGAGGCCGTTGTGGCCGGCCAGACCACCGCCCGCCTTGAGGCGGAGCCGGCCCGATTCGAGGTCGAGCTCGTCGTGGATGACGATGATGTGGTGGGCCTCCTGGATGCCGTAGCTGCGGACCAGCAGCCGGACGGCCTCGCCGGAGTTGTTCATGAACGTCTGGGGGAAGGCCAGGACCACCCGCTTGTCGCCGATGAGCACGCCGGCGGCCATCGAACGGGCCTTTGTCTTGCGGAGCTCGGTGCCGGCCCGGCGGGCCAACTCCTCGACCACCTCGGCCCCGAGGTTGTGGCGGGTCCCGGCGAACTGCTCGCCGGGATTGCCCAGCCCGACGACCAGGAAATCGGCCGGCAGACCCTTACGGTCCGGCTTCCCCAGACGGCGCGCGAACTGGGACACTCCGAGGGCTACTCGTCCCCGCCGTCGGAGGCGTCGTCGCCGCTGTCGGCGTCGGAGGCCTCGGCGGCGGTCTCGTCGTCGCCCGCATCCTCGGCGTCGCCACCCGTCTCCTCGCCGCCCTCGCCGTCCTCGCCGACCATCTTGGCCGCCCGGGTGAGCGTCGGGGAGACGACGGAGATCTCTTCGGCGGCGATGGCGGTGACGCCCGGTGGCAGCCGGAGATCACCGATGGAGATGCGGTCATCGAGGGTCAGGCCGGTGATGTCGACCTCGATCTCGTCGGGGATGTTCATCGGCGACACCTCGACCTCGAGTTCGAAGAGCTGCTGCTCGACGACGCCGCCGGCGTCGGTCACGGTGGAATCGTCGCCGATGACCCGCAGCGGGACCCTCACCCTGATCCTCTGGTCGGCGTCGATGCGGAGGAAATCGGCGTGGGTGACGACCCGCTTGATCGGGTCGCGCTGCACCGAGCGGACGATCACGGTCTCGGAGACGCCGGTGTCGAGCTCGAGCTGGAGAACGGTGTTCATGCCCGAGTCGACCTTGAGGGCGTCGCGCAGCGCGGTGTACTCGACGGTGACGGTCACCGGGTCCTTGTTCAACCCGTACACCACGCCGGGCAGGAGGCCCTCGGCCCGGAGCCGACGCGACGGGCGGCTGCCCAGCTCCCGGCCGGTCGATGCGGTTACAACGGTCTGACTCATCGGGTCGATCCTTCGCGGAGGCCTCTCACAGGCGAGGGAGGCGTGTGTCCGAGGCGGTGGTGCAGGGCCCGGCCGGAAGGCCAAACGCCAGCTCGATAGCATAGCCGGGGGCCACCGGCGCCCCACCCGTCCCGCCGGAGGGACGGCACCGGTCAGTTCTGGTTCTTGCCGTCGAAGATGCGGCTGACGGAGGTGTCCTCGAACACGGCCCGTATGGCGTCGGCCAGGATCGTCGACACGGTCAGGACCTCGAGCTTGTCGAGCTCCTTGTCGGGGCCGATGGGGAGGGTGTCGGTGACGATGACCCGGTCGAGCATGGAGTTCTTCAACCGGTCGATGGCAGGCCCGCTGAACACACCGTGGGTGGCGGCGGCGATGACCGAGGTGGCGCCACGGTCGACGAGCAGTTCCGCCGCCTGACAGATCGTTCCGGCGGTGTCGATCATGTCGTCGATGAGGACGCACTGGCGACCGTCGACCTCGCCCACCACGTCCTTGGCCTCGACCGCGTTCTTCTTGCCGTAGTTGCGACGCTTGTGCACGATGGCCAGATCGGCGTCGAGCTGCTGGGAGTAGCGCTCCGCCACCTTCACCCGACCGGCGTCGGGTGACACTACGACGAGGTCGGAACCGAGGCTGCGGAGATGGTCGACGAGCACCGGCATGGCCGTGAGGTGGTCGACCGGGCCGTTGAAGAAACCCTGGATCTGACCGCTGTGGAGGTCGATGGACAGCAACCGGGACGCACCGGCCACCTTGAACAGATCGGCCACCAGGCGGGCCGTGATGGGCTCCCGGCCTTCCGACTTGCGGTCCTGACGCCCGTAACCGTAGAAGGGCATGACCGCCGTGATCCGCTTGGCCGCGGCGCGGCGGGCGGCGTCGACCATGATGAGGTGCTCCATGATGGCGTCGTTGACCGACCGGCCATCGAGGTCACCGTGGCTCTGGAAGATGAAGACGTCGGAACCCCGGATCGACTCGGAGAACCGGCAGTGGGTCTCGCCGCTGGCGAACTGGCTGACGTTGGCGTCGGTGACCGTGATGCCCAGGTTCTTGGCCACGAGATCGGCCAGCTCGGCGTTGTGCCGCCCGGAGAACAGGTGGAGCGTCTTGGTCGTCACTACTTCCACGTCACTACTCCCTCACCGGTGGGCGCCCTACCAGCCGATCCGGCATCGCCCGGATCGGTGGTGGGGCCAGCATAGATGACTTCACTCGGTGTGGGTCCCGGCGTAGAACGGCCCGGTCGTGGTGTGGGCCGGTAGCTCGCTGCCCGGGTGCAGGACGGCGAAGGGCCCGACGGTGCAGTCGTCGCCGATCACGGCCAGCCGGGCCGTCGCCTTCTCGATCCTGACCCCCAGCCCGACCTGGCAGCGGTCGAGCCGGACATCGGGTCCGAGCTCGCAGCCGTCCCCGATCGTCGTCGAGCCCTGGAGGATCGTGCCGGGGAAGATGGTGACGTCGGTCCCGAGGCTGACCGTGGCGTCGATGTAGGTCCGTTCGGGGTCGACCATCGTCACCCCCATGGCCAGCCAGTGACGGTTGGTCCGCCGCCGCAGCTCGGCCTCGGCCCAGGCCAGCTGGAGCCGGTCGTCGACCGGTACCAGATCGTCGACCGTGTCGACGACGACGGCGGCGCACGAGTGGCCCGAGTCGGCGATGACCTCGACCACGTCGGACAGAAGCAGCTCTCCCGCTGCGTTCTCCGGCCGGGTCCGACGGATGGCGGGGGCGAGCAGGCCCCGGCGGACGCAGTAGACGCCGGAGGCGTACTCCGGCTGCCCGTCCAGGTCGTGGAGCAGGGGGTCGAGGTCGGCCTCGGCCACCACCGCGCTCACCGCCCCGTGCCGGTTGCGGATCACCCGGCCGAAGCCGGGCATCTCCTCCCGAACGGCGAGCACGGTGCAGGCGGCGCCGCTGCCGGCGTGGGTCGTCAGCAACTGCTCCAGCACGTCGGGCCGCAGGAGCGGGAGGTCGGCAGGGACGATGAGGAGGTCTTCCTCATCGTTGAAGTCGTCGAAGCCGCTCAGGCCGATGAGGACGGCATCCCCGGTGCCCCGGTCGAGCTTCTGCTCGACGAAGCGCAACGGGAAGCCCGGTGGGTCCTCGAGCAGGCGCTTGCTGACGCGCCCGCCTTCGACACCCGTGACGACCACCCCTTGGCGGATCCCGACGGACGCCAGGGTGTCGAGGACGTAGGAGGCCATCGCCCGCCCGCACAGCAGGTGGATGGGCTTGGGTCGGGCCGAGCGCATCGGCGCCCCGGTTCCGGTGGCCACAACCAGCCCTGAGATCGATCGCGTGATCATGAGATCCTTTGTAGTAGATCTTGTCCGCTACCTGGCTTCAGCCTCGCCCCCACACCACCCGATTGCCAAACCGTCATCCGTCACACCAGGTCGGGCGCACCGGGGGCGGCACCGAAAAACCACGAAGGCCGGCGACCCCGAGGGGGAGCCGACCTTCGCAGTATCGGGGGAGATGGTCCTCGATCGGTCGACGCTGATCGGAGTTGAGACATCGGGATGGAAGATCCCGGCGGGTTCGCGGGGCAGGGCTCGAACCTGCAACCCCCAGATTCAAAGTCTGGTGTTCTGCCAGTTGAACTACCCGCGAGCGGGCACCCAAAGGCTATCGGCCCGGAGCCCGGGGCCGGCGGGAATCCGAGCTCGGGAGCCGGTGGCGAATCCGCCGGGGCCGGCTAGTCTGCCAAACCTCATGGGATCGCTCATCAAGAAGCGCCGTAAGCGCATGCGCAAGAAGAAGCACCGCAAGCTGCTCAAGCGCACGCGCGTCCAGCGCCGCAACAAGAAGTAGACGGCCCCCGTCGCACGGGGCCGGTCGCACCGCCACCGGTCGCCGACCCGTGGGCGGTTCCCTCGTCGACCCTGCGGGGTCGCAGTGACCTCGGCGGGGTCGCAAGCGCCTGCGGGCCAGGGTCGCTCAGCGGTGACCGTCACCCCAGCCGGCGGGGACCGCATGGGCCACGAGGCGTCCGTCGCCGGGATGGCTGCCGTGGACGAACCAGGTGGAGCCACTGCCGGCGAGATGCGGCCGCTGCCCCGTGTCGTCCGCCAGCCGGTCGCGCCACGTCCGCAGCTCGGGCGCCACCTCGAGGGCGGCGAGCTCCAGGTCGTTGCCGCCGGGTCCGGCCGGGCCGCCCAGCCGGTCCCAGGCCTCGAACACCCGCCGGGTCGAGCAGGCGATGGGGGGGAAGACGAGCGTCACCGTGCACGCCTCGAAGGGCAGGGGTTCGATCGACTCGCCGGTTCCGGTGACCCGGGCCCGTCCCCCCACCAGGCAGAAGGCGACGTCGGACCCGAGCCTCACGGCCCGGACGGGATCGGTGACACCGGCCCAGCGCAGGACGGCGGCGGCGTCGGCCGAGCCACCGCCGAGCCCGGCCTCGGTCGGAATGCGCTTCGTCAGCCTGACCCTGGCCGTGCGACGTACGTCGTCCAGGGCCCGCAACACGAGGTTGTCCGGCCCGGTAGGCACCCCGGCGGCACGGCCGGCCACCACCAGGATCGAGGCGGGGGCCGGGGTGATCTCCAGCTCGTCGCAAAGATCGAGGGTGACCATCTCGGCGTCGATGCCGTGGTAGCCGTTGGCCTGGGTGTTCGAGATCCGCAGCGTCAGGGTCAGCTTGGCCGGGGCCCGGACGACGACCGGGCGGAGAGGCTCGTTCACGGCCGTCACCCTAGTGGGCAGCGTCGGGGATCAGGGCCGGGATCAGGGCCCGGGTCGGGGTGGGCGGCGAGGGTGAGGGCACTCCAGGCGAGGAGGTCGAGGTCCTCGGCCCGGGCCGTCGGGTCGACCCCGGCCCGGGCGATGGCGTCGGCGTCGAGGAAGGCCGCGAGCGAGCGGCGCACCATCTTGCGGCGCTGGCCGAATCCGGCCCTGACGACGGGGGCGAGCTCGTCGAAGGGGGCGTCGACGGGGGGCCCGTCGTGGCGCACCAGCTCGACCAACACCGATTCGACGTTCGGTCGGGGTAGGAACAGCTGGGCCGGGACCCGACCGGCGATGCGGCTCCGGGCCCAGTAGGCGGCCAACACGGAGGGGATGCCGTAGGTACGGGAACCGGGGCCGGCCACGAGACGCTCCCCCGCCTCCCGTTGCACCATGACGAGCCAGCGGACGAATCGGGGCTCAGCGGCCAGGAGGTCGAGGACCAGCGGGGTGGCGATGTTGTACGGCAGGTTGGCCACGACCGTCCACGAGCCGGGTTCGAGGTGGTCGCCCCAGTCGACATGGCGGGCGTCGGCGTGGACGATCTTCACGTCGAGGTCCTCGACCGTCTCCGCCAGCGCCGGCAGGAGGTAGCGGTCGACCTCGACGGCCACGACCCGGGCTCCGGCCTCCACCAGCCCCACGGTGAGCGAGCCGAGCCCGGGACCGATCTCCACCACCCGGGTCCCGGGCCCGACCCCGGCCAGCCGCACGATCCTGTCGACCGTGCCGGGGTCGCACAGGAAGTTCTGGCCGAGGGCTCGGCTGGGGCTGAGGCCGTGACGGTCGAGCAGCTCGACCACCCGCGTCCGGGTGAGATGACGACGACCGCCCATCGGCGCCCCGGGCCCCATCGGCGCCTCAGTCCGCCGGCAGATCGAACAGGGTGAGGGCGTTGGCCGTGGTGCGGCGGGCCAGCTCCTCGGCGTCGACGACCAGGAGGTCGGCGAGGAAGGCCCCGACGACGGCCACGTTGGCCGGGCGGTTCGACGTGCCCCGGAGGGGTACGGGGGCCAGGTAGGGGGAGTCGGTCTCGACCAGGAGCCGGTGGAGCGGTACGCGCCGGGCCGCCTGGCGGACGTCGGCGGCGGACGGGAAGGTGACGATGCCGCTGAACGACACCGAGGCCCCCCGGGCGACGCAGGCGTCGGCCTCGTCCGGGCCACCGGTGAAGCAGTGGAAGACCGTACGGGCCGGGGTGCCGGCCCGGTCGAGGATGGCGAACGTGTCGTCCCACGCCTCCCGGGTGTGTATGACCAGGGCGAGGTCGTGCTCGTTGGCGAGGGCGATCTGCCGTTCGAAGGCGTCGACCTGGAGGGGCCGGGGTGAATGGTCGTAGTGGTAGTCGAGCCCGCATTCGCCGACCGCCACCACGGCCGGGTGGTCGAGCAGTGGGGCGAGACCGTCGATCCCCTGGTCGGCGTCGTGGGGATGGAGGCCGGCGGTGGCCCACACCCCGTCGAAACCGGCGGCGATGTTGGCGGCGGCGGCCGAGTCGGCGACCGTGCAGCCGACGGTGAGGAGACGGGTGACGCCGGCGGCCCGGGCCGTCGCCACGACCTCCCCGGGATCGGCGTCGATCGTGGTCAGGTGGCAGTGATTGTCGAACCACACGGCGTCGTCTCCTCGGCGGCGTTGCGCACCGATCCAGGGTAGGTGGACGGTCGGCTCACACCACCTGGCGCAACGACCGCGGTGAGCGCACCTCCGATCGGCCCGGTTCGACTTCGTCGGTGTCGTCCACGGCGCTGCCGTCCCCAGCGGGGGCCGGATCGGTGGCGGCAGATGCCGCCAGCTCGGACGGCCGGGAGTCACGCAGCGCCTCGAGCTTGTCGAGCTGGCGTTCGAACTGGCGGGTCCGGGGGCCGGCCAGCTCGTCGAACGCCTTCTGGGCCGACGTCAGACCCCGGCGCATCTTGTCGATCGGCTCGACCCACCGCTGCCACTGCTCCCGCAGGGCGGCCAGCGCCCCGAGGATCTCGTCGCTGCGCCGCTCGACCAGGAAGTTGTCGACGGCCTGGCGGACGACGGCCAACACGGCGAACAGCGTCGTCGGGGAGCAGAGGACGACCTTCGATGCGATGGCCAGATCGATGACGGAACCGTCGTGCTCGTGGAGGAAGCCGTAGACGCTCTCGTTCGGCACGAACAACAGCACGTAGTCGACCGTGGTCTCGGGGTCGACATAGCAGCGGTCGCCGATCTCCTTGATTCGCTGGCGGACGTCGCGTTGGAACTGACGAGCCAGGACCGGACGGGCGCCCTCGTCGGCCTCGAGCCACCGGAGATAGTTGTCGAGCGGAAACTTGACGTCCATGTGGACGACGTGACCCCGCGGCAGGGGGAACGTGTAGTCGGGGATGCGCCCCGAGGCCAGCTTCGTCTGCTTGGTGTAGTTGATTCCCTCGGCGAATCCGGCGGCCCGCAACACGTCTTCGGCCATCCGCTCGCCCCACTGGCCGCGGGCCTTGGGCGACGCCAGCGCCCGCTCGAGGGACCGGGTGGAGTCGGCGAGGTTGGCCGTGACCCGGAAGGCCTGCTCGAGGCCCGACGCGATCTGCCCGGTCTGGGCCGCCCCCTCCTTCTGCAGGTCGTTGACCAGCGACGCCACTCGGGCCAGCTCGTGGTGCACCCCTTCGACCTGGCGGGCAACGAGGTGCCGTTCCTGGTCGATGACCGCCCTGCCGGCCTCGAGCTGGTCGCCCAGCTTCGACGAGGCGACGGTCAGCACCGTGTCGAGGGCGGCCCGCATCGTCTCCGAACGCTCGTGGCGCACGGCGTCGAGGGCGAGGTCGACCGTGGTGGCGAGGTCGGCCCGGAGGCGGTCCTCGTCGAGGGCGAGCGACCGGCGGCCGGCGAGCCAGCCGAAGGCGAATCCGAGACTCGTGGTCAGCAGGAGGAGGAGGGCGAGAACCAGGACGGATGTCATTGGCCCGACCCTATGGGCGGGGTGTGACAGTCATGATGGGATCACCGCCGGGTCCACGGGGGAGCGGGCCGGCGCCCACTCCCCCGATGCCCGGATCAGCCGTCGACGACGACGAGCTCGATCCGGCGGTTGAGCGCCTTGTTCACGAGCGAATCGTTGGCTACCAGCGGTACACCCTCGCCGAAGCCGACGGTGGTGAGACGACCCCCGTCGATCCCGGCGGCCACGAGGTACTCCTTGACCGCATCCGCCCGGCGCTGACTCAGGACGAGGTTGCGGGCCTCGTCGCCGTCATCATCGGTGTGACCCTGGATCTCGACGGCCTGGCCGTTGCCCGCCAGGTGGGCCACCACCCGATCGAGCTGGGCCGCTCCGGATGGTGTCACCTGGGCCGACAGGTAGCGAAAGGTGATCGGCTCGAGGCCGAGTTGGGCGTTGAGGGTCGTGCCGGCGGCGGCGGTCGCAGCATCGGCCGAGGTCCCGGCCGGTGCGCCCAGGACGAGCTCATCGTCGACCGAGCCCACCCCGGGGACCGACATGGCCGCCGCCCTCGCCGCCTCCCGGGACGCCTCGCTGTCGACGGTTCCGGTGAGGGTCACCAGATCGCCGTCGACGGCGACGGTCACGCCCTCGAGCCCGGCGTCCCCGAGGGCGGTGTCGGTCGCCGCCTGCAGGTCGGTGGCGGTCGGGCCCACGGTGGCCGCCGCATCGTCAGCGCTGGCATCGGCATCGGCGTCGGCGTCGGCGTCGGCGTCGGCGGCCGTCGCATCGTCGGCATCGGCATCGGCCTCGGCGTCGGCCGCCTCGTCACCGGCCGTCGCATCGTCGGCATCGGCGTCGGCGTCACCGGCTGCGGCGTCGGTCACCGTTGTGGCCGGGGCGTCGGCGGCGGTCGTGGTTCCCTCGTCGCCCGTGATCTGCGCCGCCAGCCAGGCCAGGACGAGCACGACGACGAGGCCTCCGAGGGCCCACCACCGCCAACCCGGTCCGCCCCGCTGGCTCGGGGTGGCGGGGGGCCGGGCGGCGGCGCGGCCGGTCGTGGTGCCGATGGTCCGCTCGGCCACCGTGCCCGAGCGGTTCCGCCCCCGTGAGGACGCACCGTCGGCGCCCTCGTTCGAGGTCATGGCGATCGTCCCGGCGGCCCCCACGGTGGCCACGGTTGCGATCTCGGCCGTCTCTCCAAAGGCCGTCTCGGCCGCCGTGGCCATCGACTCCTTCTCGTCGGTGGCCGCCGTGGCCACCACCTTGGGGGCCTCGGTGGACGACCCGTCTTCGTCGTCGGCGACCGCCGAGGCCCCGTTGGCGGCGTCACCACCGGCGTCGGTCCTTGGAGGCGCCGACACGCCGTTCCCGGCGTCGGCCCCGCCTTCGGCTGCGGCGCCACCGGCGGCCATCAACGCCGTCCCGCCCGCCAGCAGGGAGGCGAACCAGCCCCCGAGCCGTCCCTCCATGTCGAGCTCGGCCCGCTCTCCGTGCACGAGGCTCGAGACGGCGTCGACGTCGAGGCCATCATCGTCCCGGCGTCGGGCCACGACGGCCATGAACAGCGGCGCGATCCGTTGGAGGATCTCGTCGACGGCTCCCCGATCCAGGCCGCTCCGCTCCGCCACCCCCACACAGAGCCCGTCGCGCTCGTCACCGAAGAGGCTGTCGAGAAAGCCGTTGCCGGCGGGATCGTCTCCGTTGCGGAGGTAGCCGTCGACGTCGTCGACCAGCGTCGGGTCGGCCTCGTCGAGCAGGCCCGAGACGATCTCACGACCATCCGAGGCTCGGGCCTGCTCGGCCAGACCGCCGACGAGCGTCGGACCGGCGGCCTCGACCGCCGCCCTCGCCGCGTCGGCGTCTCCGTCGATGAGTCGGGCGAGGTGCTCATAGCCCTCACCCTCGCCGAGGAGGTCCCCCAGGTAACCGAGTATGGATGGCATGTTTCCGCCAACCTTTCCTGTTGAAACATCTCCCGAGACCATCTCGGGCCGCCCTGCCCCAGAGCGACGCGATCGCGGACCATAAAATCTCGGCGGCGTCCGTCCGACCCGAGGCTGATCGAGCTTAGGGTGGCCGGAGGGGGCCTCCCACCCGCGGCGGAGCGACGGTCGAAGGGTCCCCCTCCACCCCCAACCAGCGCCGTACTCACCCCTCCATGGAGGTGGCCTCAGGCCCGGCGGATCGTGACCAGGTTGTCGTGGAAGACGGCGCCCCAGGCCATGTCGGCGTCACGCTCGACCACGGTGGCATTGACGTCCATGGCCCACCATCCCTTGACCGTGTGGGCCACGCCGGGGCGGACGGCGTCGTCGACGGCCAGCTCGGCTCGGAACGAACCCCGTTCGTTTGCGACCTCGACGCGGTCGCCGTCGACCAGCCCCAGGCGCCGGGCGTCACCCGGGCCGATGACGACCGCTGGTCGGGCGCTCCGACCCGCCGTCACCTCGGTGGCGGCAAACGTGGAGTTGACGTGCCACTCCCCCGCCGCCGCCACGAGCGCCAGCCGACCGTCGTCGACCGCCGCCTCCGCCGGGGGACGGTAGGTGGGGAGGAGCCCGAAGTCGTCGGTCTCGGCCGATTCCGACGCCAGCTCGAACCGGCCCGAGGGTGTGGGGAACCGGGCGGCCACCGGACGGAACGGGACCGCCGTACCCGGCACCCTGACCCACCCTGCGGCCCGCAGCGTGTCGACGGTGATGCCGGCATCGCGGTAGGGCTTGGTGTCGAGCAGGGCGGCGGCCAGGGCCAGGTCGTCATCGTGGAGGGCAGGTTCGTCGAGGCCGAGGGCGGCGGCCAGTCGGCGGAATATCTCGGTGTGGGGCAGGCAGCGGCCGGGCGGCGCCACCGCCGGCTCGTTCCAGTTCAGGTACAGGTGGGAGTACGAGTCGTTGAGCTCGTGGTGCTCGTGTTGCATCGTCGACGGGAGCACCAGGTCGGCGTAGGCGGTGGTCTCGGTGGCGAACAGGTCGATGACGACCGTGAACAGGTCGGGCCGCGACAGCCCCCGCCGCACGGAACCGGTGTCGGGGTTCGACACCACCGGGTTGGCGCCGTACACGACCAGGGCCCCCACCGGCGGGTCGTCGAGCTCGCACAGGTGGGTACCGAGACGGGTCATGGCCAGCCGTCGCCGAGGCGGTGCCGACGGGTTGGCCGGCGCCACCGCCGTCGCCGGGTCGAGGTTGAGGCCGTAGTGGCTCCCGGTGGAGTAGACGAGCCCGCCGCCGGGCCGGTCGTAGTCGCCGGTGATGGCGGGCAGTATCGACACGGTGCGGGCCGCCTGGCCTCCGTTGGCGTGACGCTGCATGCCCTGGCCGAGCTTGACCGCAAGCGGCGAGTGCTCGACCAGGAGGCGGGCCACCGCGGTGATCTCCGCCCCCTCGAGACCGCACACCTCGGCCGTGCGCTCCGGCGTCCACTCGTCGAGGCTGGCGGCGAAGGCCTCCCAACCGACGGTGCGTCGTTCGAGGAAGCCACGGTCGGCCCCTCCCCCGTCGACCATGGCCCGGGCCAGGCCGAGGGCGAGGGCACCGTCGGTGCCGGGGCGGAGGGCGAGGTGGACGTCGGCCCGGGCCGCCGTACGGGTCCGCATTGGGTCGACCACCACCACCGGCGCCCCCTTGGCCCGGGCCGCCGCCACCACCGGCCACAGGTGCTGGTTGGCGACGAGGGTGTTGGTCCCCCACAGCAGGATGACCCCGGCGTCTGCCATCTCCTCGGGGTCGAGGGAGGCCGAGGTGCCCAGGGTGTAGGCGAGGCCGGCGTGACCGCTGACCGAGCAGATCGTCAGCTCGTGACGGGACGTGCCGAGGTGGTGCCACAGGCGGGCCCCGGCCGGGCCGGCCCCGCCCTGGAGGTAGCCGACGTTGCCCGTTCCGGCGAAGGGCCAGATGGCGGCCGGACCCCACCGGTCGATCACTGCGGTGAAGCGCTCGGCCATCTCGGCCAGGGCCTCCTCCCAGGTGATGTCGACGAAACGGCCCTCGCCCTTGGCCCCCACCCGACGCCGGGGCGACAGGAGGCGGCCGGGATCGGCGGCGTGGTCGAGCCAGGTGTTGACCTTCTTGCACAGCCCACCCCGGGTGAAGGGGTGGTCGGGGTTGCCCCGCAGGCGGGTGGCCGCCCCGTCACCGTCGACGGTGACGACCCAGCTGCAGGCGTCGGGGCAGTCGAGGGGGCACGAACCGACGACGCCGGGTCGCGACCCCGTCACGGTCGTCCCTTCAGCCGGTCGAGAGCCCGGCGATCCCGCTTGGTGGGCCGCCCCGTCCCCCGTTCCCGTGCCCCGTCGAGGGCGGCGTCGCCGACCCCCGAGCCCAGCTCCACCGGCGGGGACAGATCCTCGATGCAGGTCGCCGCCAGCTCGGCCGAGACCCGCCTGGCGATCGGGTCGACCACCCGGTACACGATCGTGCGGTCCCGGCGACGGGCGGTGACCACGTCCCCCGGGCCGACCTTCGTCGCCGGTTTGGCCGGCTCGTCGTTGACGGCGACCCGGCCGGTGGCGCAAGCGTCGGCCGCCGCCGTCCGGGTGCGGTAGACCCGGACGGACCACAGCCACTTGTCGACCCGAACCGGGCTGGCGACGGTCACGGCGACGAACCCATACGGGTGGCCAGGTCGTAGACCCGGCGCTTCGGTTCCCCGGTCTGGCGGACGACCGCGGCCACCGCGTCGCGACGGGACGAGCCTTCGGCCAAGAAGCCCTCGAGCTGGGCCACGAGGTCCCGGTCGTCGAGCGGCGCGGCCTCGTCGACGGCGCCGGCGAGCACGAGGGCGAACTCGCCCCGTGGTTCGACCCGGTCGAAGTGGGCCGTCACGTCGGCCAGGGTGCCCCGCACGACCTCCTGGTGGAGCTTGGTCAACTCCCGGGCTACCGCCGCCGGGCGGTCCGGCCCGCACCGCTCGACCAGATCGGACAGGGTGCGCCGCAGGCGGTGGGGGGCTTCGTAGCAGACGACCGTGCGACCCTCGGCGGCCACCGCCGCCAGCCGTTCCGCCCGGGCCGAGCCCTTCCGGGGCAGGAATCCCTCGAACACGAACCGGGACCCGTCGAACCCGCTGAGGGCGAGGGCGGTGGCGGCGGCCACCGGTCCCGGAACCACGTCGACGGTGTACCCGGCGGCGGCCGCCGCCTCCACCAGGCGCCGCCCGGGATCGGACACGGTCGGCATGCCGGCGTCGGACACGAGGGCGACGCGCTCGCCTCCTGCCAGCCGATCGAGGATCTCGGCCGCCCGGGCCCGCTCGGTGTGCTCGTTGGCCACGAGCAGGGCCGGGGCCGCGATCCCGAGGTGGACCAGGAGGCGACCGGTTCGGCGGGTGTCCTCGCAGGCGATGGCGTCGGCCGTGGCCAGGGCCTCCGCCGCCCGGGGGCTCAGGTCACCGAGGTTGCCGATCGGGGTACCCACGACGACGAGGGCGCCGCTCACTCCCCGGCCTCCGCCTCGTCGCGCCGGTTACGCTCCGGCCGACCACCGTCGGCGAAACGCTCGGCCGGGCCGGTTGGGCCGGCGCCGTCGGCCCGGGGCGGGTGCCCGGTCGTGTTGTCGTTGTCGTTGTCGTTGTCGGTGGTGTCGTTGTCGGTGGCGTCGGCGTCGGCGTGGCGGAACTCGATGACGTCGCCGATCTTCAGCTCCCAGTCGTGGAACGACCCGGCCTCGGCCTCGATGATGCTCCGGGCCCGCCACACCGGCGGGGTCAGGCGGTTGCGGTGAAGGCGCAGCGTGCGGATCACCACCCCGTCGACGTCGAGGAAGGCCACGTCGAGATCGAACCGCATCCCGAAGCTGTGAACGGAGCGGGCCGGGCGCAGCAACAGGGCCCCGTCGATGCCGTCGCGGCCGAGCAGGCCCCAGGCCCGGGACCGGCGACCGGCCGGCACCTCGACCGAGGCCAGGACCTTGCCGGCCCGCACCAACCAGCCCACTGTCGGATCCGTCATCTCCCCCTCCCGTTCACACGCTGAACTTGATCTCCAACACGTCGCCATCGGCGACGACGTAGTCCTTGCCCTCGGACCGGACCTTGCCCTCGTCCCGGGCCCGGGCCCACGACCCGCAGGCCAGCAGCTCGTCCCACCGGATGGTGTCGGCCCGGATGAACCCCCGCTGGAGATCGGAGTGGATGTGGCCGGCGCACACCGGAGCGGTCGAACCCTCCCGGAAGGTCCAGGCCCGCGACTCCTTCTCGCCGGTGGTGAGGAACGTCCGCAGCCCCAGGGCGTGGTAGGCGGCCCGGATGAACCGGGGCAACGCCCCCTCCCCCAGATCGTAGGCGTCGAGCATCTCGGCCCGGTCGGCGGGGTCGAGCTGGGCCGCCTCCGCCTCGAGCTGGATGCAGGCCCCGAACACCGGTGCCACCCCGCCCAGCGCCACCCCGGGAGCCGCCCCCGAGCGGGACGGAACCACCTGCGACAACAGCTCCTTCTCGATCGGCTCGATCACGGCGTCGACGTCGGCCAACTGCTCCTCGTCGAGGTTGACGACGGCCACCACCGGCTTGTTGGTGAGCAGGAACCAGGGGCGGAGCGCGTGGCGGTGATCGGCCGACAGGTCCGACCGGTACAACGGGGTGCCGGCCTCGAGATGGCTGAGGGCCGCCTCGGCCGCCGCCACCTCGTCGGCCAGGCTCCGGTCGCCCTTCAACGCCTTGCGCTTCTTGTCGACCTGGCTCTCGACCGTCTCGAGATCGGCGTAGGTCAGTTCCAGCTCAAGGATGCGGAGGTGCTCGAGGGGGTCCTGGGGCCCGGGCACGTCGTCGTTGCGAAAGGCCCGGAGGACGAACACGATGGCGTCGACCTCCCGGATCCCGCCCAGGAACTTGTTGCCCAGGCCCTCGCCCTTGCTGGCGCCCTCGACCAGGCCGCCGATGTCGTTGAACTGGACGCTGGCGGGAACGACGCTCTTGGACCGGCTCATCGCCGCCAGAGCGTCCAGACGATGGTCGAACACCTTGGCCACACCGACGTTGGGGTCGGTGGTGGCGAAGGCGTAGGGGGCGGCGAGGGCGCCGCCGCCCGTGAGGGCGTTGTAGAGCGACGACTTACCGGCGTTTGGCAGCCCCACGAATCCGAATCTCTCCATTCCCCCCAGGCTACGGAGAGCCGCAGGCCCGCGCACCGGCCCGACGGCCCCGGGCGCTCGCCCGGCAAGCCGCTAGGGTGAACCCATGTCGAAGCGCAGGAAGAAGAAGCGGCTCTCCGCCCGCCGGAAGAAGGCCAACCACGGTCGCAAGCCCACAGCCGGGCGCTGAGGTGGCCCTGCTCGTCTTCGACGGCGACTGCGGCTTCTGCACCCGGGCGGCCGGCTGGATCGAGCGGCGACTCCCCGCCGAGGTCGAGGTGTCGCCGTGGCAGTCGCTCCACCTCGCCGCCCTCGACCTGACGGTCGGGGACGTGACCACCGCCGCCTACTGGGTCGACGCCGACGGGCGACACCACCGCGGCCACCGGGCGGTGGCTCGGGCCCTGATCGCCGCCGGTGGGCTCTGGGCACCGGTGGGCCGGCTGATCGGGCACCGCGCCGTCTCGTGGCTGGCGGCCGGCGTCTACACCCTGGTGGCCCGCTACCGGCACCACCTGCCGGGCGCCACCGACGCCTGCCGTCTACCGGCCCCACCAGTGGGCTCCGACCGGCCGTCGCCGTCACCCCCGCCCGCCCGCCGCTGATCGGCGAGGCGGGCCCGACGAGGCGCGCTCAGCGCAGTCGCTGCTCGACGGCGGCGACGAGGGCCTCGAGATGGCCGTCGACCGAGTCGATGGCATCACCGTCGATGGCACGGCCGTCGGCGGCGGCAGGGCCGAGCACCTCCACGTAGGCCTTCAGCTTGGGTTCGGTGCCGCTCGGTCGCACCACCACCCTCGACCGGTCGGCCAGGTGCCAAACCACCCCGGTCGTCGGCGGCAGGTCGCCACCCCGGCCGAGGTCCTCGGTGGAGGTGACCGGCACCCCGGCCAGCTCCTGCGGAGGGTCGGCGGCCGCCGCCTCCATCGCCGCCGCCCGCCGCCCGGCGCCATCGTGGCCGTCGAAACGCAGGGTCACGGGCGCCGTACGGTAGGGGCCGTGACGGCGGTCGAGGTCGGCCAGCAGGTCGAACGGTGACCGGCCGTCGGCCCGGGCCGCAGCCACGAGCTCCGCCACGACGAGGGCGGCGCTGATCCCGTCCTTGTCCCGCACCCGGTCGCCGACGCAGTAGCCAAGGGCCTCCTCGTAGCCGAAGAGGTAGCGGCGGTCGGGCCGCTCGACGATCGGTCGGGCCACCCACTTGAACCCGGTCAGGGTGCGGACGCTGACCACGCCAGCAGCGGCGGCGATCGCCTCGATCTGGCGGGACGACACGATCGACGACGCCACCAGCCGGTCGTCGCCGGTGGTGGTGGCGATCAGGTGGTCCGCCAGGAGGGCGCCGAGCTGGTCGCCGGTGAGCCGTCGCCACCGCCCGTCGGGGGCAGGGGCGGCCACCGCCAGGCGATCGGCGTCGGGGTCGTTGGCGACGATCAGGTCGACCCGTCCGCCATCGGCCACAAGGGCCTCGGCCGTGGCCACGGCCAGGTCGAGGGCCCCGGGCTCCTCCGGGTTGGGGAAGGCCACGGTCGGGAAGTCGGGGTCGGGGTCGAACTGCTCGGCGACGACCATCGGCGGGGGGAACCCGGCGGCGTCGAAGGCGGCGAGGAGGTGGCGTCCCCCCACACCGTGCATGGCGGTGTAGACGACCCGGACGTCGCGGCGGTCGGTGGTACAGGCGGCGACGGCGGCAGCCAGGTGGCGGCGTGCCGGCTCGTCGCCGAGCACGACGACCGACCCCTCGTCGAACGGGATGGCATCGATGGCCCCATCGGCCATCTCGCCCGCCACCTCGTCGATGCGGGCGGCGATCTCCGAGGCTGCGGGATCGACGATCTGGATGCCGTCGCCGAGGTACAGCTTGTAGCCGTTGTCGGCCGCCGGGTTGTGGCTGGCCGTGATCATGACGCCGGCGTCGGCCCCCCGGTCGATCACGGCATGGGCCAGCACGGGGGTGGGCAGGGGCTGCGACAGGAGCTCCGCCCGACCGCCCGCTCCCGCCACCACGGCGGCCACGTCGGCGGCGAAGCGGGCCGAACGGTGGCGGGCGTCATAGCCGACGACGACGGTCGACCCCGGGGTCAGCCAGCGCATGAGGCCGGCGCTGGTCTGCCGCACCACCAGCCGGTTCATTGCCGTCGGGCCCGGGCCCATCGGGGCTCGGAGGCCGGCGGTGCCGAACGCCACCCGTCCCTCGAACCGGGCCGCCGCCGCACCCGGGTCGTCGGTCATCAGGGCGGCGAGCTCGGCCTGCGTCCCGGCGTCGGGATCGAGGGCCAACCACCGCTCGATCCGTTGCTGCTGTTCAGATCTCGCTTCGATGCGGCTCACCCTAGTCACACCGGTCCCTCCGGGCGCTCCCTCCCGGTCGCCGGGCGACCGACCGGGCCCGCTCGTCGCCATCGACGATCAGCCGAGCTCGGCTCCGAGCTCGCCGACCCGACGCTCGCCGTCACGGGTCTGACCGCCCCGGGCGAGGAAGTTGCGCATCCGCGTCCGAGCCGCCTCGGTCCGCACGGTCTCGGCAAAGAGGAACGCCTCGTCGAGCAGGCCGGGTGTGGGATCGGGGCTGGCGGCGAGCACGGCGGCCTTGGCCCGGCTCACGGCCTCCGGGGGGAACGAGGCGATTCGGGAGGCGAGGGCCCCGACATGACCCCGCAGAAGGCCCGGTTCGACCGCCCGGTTCAGCCAACCCCAGGTCACCAGCGTGGCGGCGTCGATGTCGTCGCCGCCGAGGACGATCTCGAGCGCCCGTCCCCGGCCCACGAGGGCGGGAAGGCGTTGGGTGCCGGTTCCGCCCGGGAGGATTCCGAGCGGCACCTCCATCTGGCACAACACGGTGCGGCCGATGGCGCCGAAGCGCATGTCGCACGAGGCGGCCAGCTCGCCGCCGCCACCGCCCACCCGTCCCCCGATCTCGCAGATGGTGGGGATCGGCATCGTCCGGTACCGCTCACACAGGCGGTGGAACCCGTGGAGCTCGGTGCCCCGCTCCGCCGGCTCGTCGATCGGCGCGGCCAGGATCAGCTCGACGTCGTAGTGGGCGATGAAGAACTCCGGGTCGGCGCTGCGGAGCACGAGGACTCGGGCCTCCGGCTCGGCCACGACCAGATCGGGGAGCGCCCGGAGATCGCGGTAGAGATCGGCCGTCAGCAGGTTGATGGGCGGGTTGTCGATCACGGCGTCGACCACCCCGTCCCGAAGCTCGGCTCGAATGACTCTCAACTCACCCAGCATGGTCACGATCACACTCCCCTTCGGTACTCGACCGCCCGGCCGTACGGTCGAGCGGCGGCGCCGTCGACGACGGCTCACGGACCCCGTGCCTACCACGGTGGTGGTAAGTCTGCGATACTGGCACCGTCGCCCCGGGCGTCTCGCCACCCGAGCGTCGCCATCGGGCGGCGCTGTCCCCGATCGAGTGGATGTCACCTCGTTGATCACAGCACGCCTTCGCCACAGATGACCGCTGACCGGTTCGGCTAGGCCATGCTCGATCACGTCTTCACCGACGCCATCGGCGCGCTGCGCGATGCCCTCGAATCCGCCATGCTCGAGCGCCAGGCCTTCGAGGAGCGCTTCCAGGCCGACGTCCTCCTGGGCGACGTCACGTGGGAGACGAGCTACGGGCTGCCCGGCGAGGGCTCACCGCCGCGCGTGCAGGCCGATCTCACGCTCGAGTGGCCCACCTGGGCCCAGACGGCCTATCGCACGTGGTACCTCGACGAGGAGTTCACCGAGGGGCCACGCATCGAGATCGAGGTGGTGTTCCGGGTCCAACGCCTGGCCGAAGCGCCCGACCCGGCGGTGGTGATGAACGGGCTGCCCGAATCGACCCCCCTGTTCGGCAACGAGGAGTTGAGCGGACTGGGCCCGACGCTCGAGGCGGTCTACGACACGGACCTCAACCTCATCTCCCACGCCGTGGAGGTCACCTACACCGGATCCTACGAGCTCGACGAGAAGACCCTGGAGGACGGGTCGGCTCTCGACGAGCACTTCGGGGCGATGGGAGGATGGATCACCTCCACCCTCGTCCGGCTCGGGGATCTGCCCTTCTCGTTCCAGCCGGCACTCGAGCTCTGACCCCGTCGCAGGCTCGGCGTCCGGGTGGGGGCGGGCCGGTGCCGGCACCGGGAAGGGCCCCCGCTGACCAAGCAGCTCCAACCCGGTGCCGCCGGCTACTGTTGGCCTGGTGAACTCCACCGAGTCGACCTTCCGCCTGCCTCGGGCGGAGCCGATGCTGGTCCTCCTCGGTTGCGACGACCCCGAGACCCTGCGTCGCCTCGACCGGGCCCTGGGCGCGTCGGTCGATGCCATCGACCTCCGGTCCGACGTCTTGTGGGTCGAGGTCTCCGACGGCCGGGCCGTGCTCGACCGGGTGCTCGACACCCTGAAACCCGACGAGCGTGCGGCCGTGCGTGTGGCCTTCGCCGCCCCTGAGACCACCCCCCAGGACCTCGTCCACCACGCACTGATGGCACCCACCCTGGACGTGGTGGCCGACCGGCTCGAGCAGGAGGAGCTGGCGAGCGAGCCCCTCGATTACGAGATCCGGTACCAACCGATCGTCCGGCTCACCAACCGCTCGATCGTGGGCTTCGAGGCGCTGCTCCGGGCCAAGCTCGGCGACGACACGATCGGGGCTGAGGAGCTGATCAAGCGGGCCACGAAGGGCGGCTGGTTACCGGAGCTCGATCAGCTGGGCCGCCAGCTCGCCATCCGCGGCGTCGGCCCGTGGCTCGGCGCCGGGCTGCTGTTCCTCAACATCATGGCCCCCGACGGCACGTTCGACCTGTCGGCCGCCCGGCGCACGATCCGCCACGCCGAGGACATCGGGCTCGAGCCCGACCAGCTGGTGTTCGAAACGGCCGAGCGCAACCGCTACGTCGACCTCGACCTGGCGGCGGCCCAGCTGGCCAAGCTGCGCAGCGCCGGTGTCCGCCTCGCCATCGATGACGTCGGCGACGGCTACTCCAGCCTCCGGGTCGCCACGAGCTTCAAGCCCGACGTGTTGAAGCTGGCGGGCGAGCTGATTGCCTCCCTTCCCAGCGCCGAGGCCGTCGCCATCATCCGGGCCGTGGTCGACCTGGCCCATCGAACCGGGGCCTGGGTCGTGGCCGAGTCGGTCGAGACCGAGGAACAGGCCCGGGTGCTCCGCTCGCTCGAGGTCGACTGGGGTCAGGGCAACCTCTTCGGGCCGCCCGAGGCGCGCGTCGCGGGCTGAGCCGCTCACCGTCAGGTGGGCAGCAGGTTCCGGAGCGGCGTGAGGGGCCGGGGCCCGACATGGGAGATGACCTCGGCCGCGGCCAGCGAACCGAGCCGGCCCACCGTCGGTAGGTCGAGGCCCCGGGCCAGGCCGTACAGCACGCCGGCGGCGTACTGATCGCCAGCTCCGGTGGTGTCGACGACCCGGTCAACGGTCTCGGGCGCCACCACGACGGTCTCGTCCGCGGTGACCAGCACCGAGCCCTTCGCCCCTCGGGTCAGACAGGCCAGTTCGACATGGCCCCGGATCCTCTCGACGACGGCGTCGAAGTCGACGGGGCCGAACATGGCCCGTAGCTCGGCCTCGTTGGCGAACAGGATGTCGATCGGTCCGGCCACCAGCTCCATGAACTCGCTGTGGTGGCGCTCGACACAGAGGGTGTCGGAGGCGGTGAAGGCCACCCGCCGGCCGGCGCCGCGGGCCAGCTCCATGGCGCGCCGGATGGCCTGCTTGGCCGATTCCACGTCCCACAGGTAGCCCTCGCAGAACAGGATGCGTCCAGCCTCAACGGTCGAGGCGGTCACGTCGGCCGGCTCCAGCAGCGACGAGATCCCGAGGTAGGTACTCATCGTGCGTTGGGCGTCGGGGGTGACGAGGATGAGACACCGGGCCGTGGCCGGGCCGTCGGCCGCAGCCGGAACGTCGTAGTGGACGCCGGTCGCTCGCATGTCGTGAGCGAAGACCTCGCCGAGTGTGTCGTCGCGGACCTTGCCGATGTAGGCGGCCGTACCCCCGAACGACGCGACACCGGCCACCGTGTTGGCGGCCGATCCCCCCGACGCTTCGATCCCCGGCCCCATCAGGTCGTAGAGCTCGTGCGCCCGGTCGTCGTCGATGAGGGTCATCGCCCCCTTCTCGATGCCCTGCTCGTCGATGAAGTCATCGGTGGCGTGGGCGATGACGTCGACGATGGCGTTGCCGACGCCGACGACGTCGACCTCGTGGTCTGGCATGGCGGTCGGTCCTCTCTGTGCAATGGCGCAGTGCAGGGTAACGCGCAGCCGGGGGCCCCATGGGGCCCCCGGCTACGGCAAGCTACTCAACCACCAGCGGACGGATCAGCTGCACCCACTGGTGTTTCCACACCCGGGGCATGCATGGCAGCTTCCCGCCCTCTGCATCGTGATACCACACTGCATGCAGATCGGGGCATCCGGATCTGCGATCGGGAGGACGTGAGCCTCGATCTCGGCGATCAGATCGGCTGCCGATTCCACCGTGGGAGGATCGGAGGGCACATCGGTTCCGGTGAGCGAGGCGACCTCGTCGACCCCGGGCAGGGTCTGCTGCGAGCGCTCGGTGGTGGTGAAGATACCGAGCCCGGCCCGTTCCTCGTAGCTGAGGTAGACGACGGCCAGCTTCCGGAACAGGTAGTCCATGATGGAGCTGGCGATCCGGATGTCGGGATCGTCGGTCATGCCGGCCGGCTCGAACCGCATACCGGTGTAGGTCTCGACGTAGGTCCGCAATGGCACCCCGTACTGGAGGCCGTGACTGAGCGAGATGGCGAGCGCATCCATGATGCCGGCCAGCGTGGAGCCCTGCTTGGAGACCCGCAGGAACACCTCGCCGGGACGGCCGTCGTCGTACTCGCCGACGGTGACGAAGCCCTTGCAGTCGGCGACCCGGAACTCGAAGGTTCGTGATCGCCGATCGCGAGGCAGGCGCTCCCGAACCGGCTTGTAGACGATCTTGGTCTCGACGATCGGCTCGGCCACCTCGGCCACGACCCGGTCGTCGTCGCTGGCCTTCTTGGCCATCGAGAGCGGCTGAGCCACCTTGCAGTTGTCACGGTAGATGGCGATCGCCTTGACCCCCATCTGCCAGGCGTCGATGTGGAGCTGCTCGACCTCTTCGACGGTCACATCCTCCGGCATGTTGACCGTCTTGGAGATGGCGCCGGAGATGAAGGGCTGCACGGCGGCCATCATCTTCACGTGGCCGAGGTAGTGGATCGGGTTGTCGCCCATCGAGCAGGCGAACACCTCGAGGTGGGCCGGATCGAGGCCGGGGGCACCGAGGATGGTCTTGTTGTCGTCGATGTAGGCGACGATGGCGTCGACCTGGGTGTCGTCGTACCCGAGCCGGCGCAGGGCCCGGGGCACCGATTGGTTCACGATGAGCATGGTGCCCCCGCCCACGAGCTTCTTCATCTTGCACAGCCCGAGGTCGGGTTCGATGCCGGTGGTGTCGCAGTCCATCAGCAGCCCGATCGTGCCGGTCGGCGCCAGGACCGTGGCCTGGGCGTTGCGCACCCCGACCTCGGCCGCCAGCTCGTTGGCCGCGGCCCAGGCGGCCCGCCCCGCCTCGGCCAGGTCTGCCGGCACGGTCGAGACGTCGAGCCGTTCGGCCTCCTGCCGGTGCTGGTCGAGCACCCGCAGCATCGGCTCCCGGTTCACCTCGAATCCCTCGTGGGCACCCATGCGGGCCGCAATGCGGGCCGAGGTGTAGTAGGCGTGACCGGTCATCAGCGAGGTGATCGACGCCGCCAGGGCCCGGCCCTCTTCGGAGTCGTAGGGCAGCCCGAGGTTCATCAGCAGGGCACCGATGTTGGCGTAGCCGAGGCCGAGCTGACGGAACCTGCGGGAGCTGGCCCCGATCGGCTCGGTGGGGTAGTCGGCCCGGCCGACGAGGATCTCCTGGGCAGTGAAGAAGCACTCGACGGCGGCCTTGAAACCCTCGACATCGAAGGTGTCGTCGTCGCCGAGGAAGGTGAGGAGGTTGAGGCTGGCCAGGTTGCAGGCCGAGTTGTCGAGGTGCATGTACTCGCTGCAGGGGTTGGAGCCGTTGATCTTCCCCGTTACCGAGGAGGTGTGCCAGCGGTTGATCGTCGAGTCGTACTGCATGCCGGGGTCGGCGCACTCCCAGGTGGCCTGGGCGAACTGCCGCATGAGGTCCCGGGCCCTGACGGTCTTCACGACCGAGCCGTCGGTGCGGGCGACGAGGTCCCACTCGCCATCGTCGATCACAGCCTGCATGAACTCGTCGGTGACACGGATCGAGTTGTTGGCGTTCTGGTACTGGATCGAGTGGCTGTCGACACCGTCGAGATCCATGTCGAACCCCGCCTCACGCAACACCCTGGCCTTGCGCTCCTCGGTCGCCTTGCACCAGATGAACTCCTCGACGTCGGGATGGTCGACGTCGAGCATCACCATCTTGGCCGCCCGGCGGGTCTTGCCCCCGGACTTGATGGTGCCGGCCGAGGCGTCAGCGCCCCGCATGAAGCTCACCGGGCCCGACGCCGTGCCCCCTCCCCGCAGTGGCTCCCGGCTCGAGCGGATCCGTGACAGGTTGATGCCGGCCCCGGAGCCGCCCTTGAAGATCACGCCCTCCTCGACGTACCAGTTGAGGATCGCCTCCATCTTGTCCTCGACGGCGAGGATGAAGCAGGCCGACGCCTGCTGGGGAACACCGGCCACGCCGATGTTGAACCAGACCGGGGAGTTGAACGCCCCCATCTGGTGGATGATCAGATACCTGAGCTCGTCGCTGAAGACCTCGGCCTCACCGGCGTCGAAGTAGCCGCCCTCGATCCCCCACTGGGTGATCGTGTTCACCACCCGATCGCACACGTCCTTCAGCGACGACTCCCGCTCGGGGCTGCCCAGCGCTCCCCGGAAGTACTTCTGAGCCAGGATGTTCGTGGCGTTCACCGACCAGGTGGAGGGGACCTCCACCCCGAGCTGCTCGAACGCCACCTCCCCCGTCTTCCAGTTGGAGATCAGCGCGTCGCGGCGCTCCCAGATGACCGTGTCGTACGGATCAGCGCCGGTGGCAGTGAAATAGCGGCGAATGCCGATTCCGGTCTGATCGGGTGCCAAGGACATTACTTCTCCCTGTTTCAGTTGCGTAGTGTACGTAGTGCAGTGGTGTACGTAGTGCAGTGGTGCACGTAGTGGTGGGTGTACGCCCGGCCCGCCGTGCGGTTGCCCGCTCACCGCGTACAGGGTTGATGTTGTCACCGCCGTGTGACAGTGAGCATGTTGTCACCGCCGTGTGACAGCGAGCCCCGTCGCCTCGTCATCACATGGGGTCGTGAACCCCGGCGGGTGAGCCGCGGCGACGTCGTCCACCGCCACCCGCAACCTCCGATCGCCCGATCGGTCGACTACATGGTGAGCTGCGCCCGGCGCCGTCTCGCCTCGATCCTTCTTCAGTGCCATACCCCATCCGGTGGCTCTCCCACCGGTCAGCGGCAAGGATCCAGCGCCGGCCCGCCCCGCCGACCGACACCCGGGAGGGTGTCGTGTTCAACGATGTGGCTACTACTAGATCTTGTGCCTGCCGCCTGCCCAGAGAGAGAGACGCACAAGATGTGGGCCCTCATTACAACATTGTAATTACATCCGTGTCAACGGGGTCTCCGAGAAACCTCCGCCGTGTGACGGCTGTCGCCCGGAGACGGGGATGTGACGAAGACCAGCTCAGTGCCAACAGGTCGAGGTTCGAATTCGGCGGGTGACGGCGTGGAAACCGCCTACGGATTCACTTCTCCCCCAAGGGCCTCCCCTCAGGTCTGACCCTGTCATACTGATGCCCTGCGCTAGCCTCCGTCACGCTCGTTGCCCCACAAGGGCCCGAACGACCACTGTAGGTTTCGCCGTTTGTGGATCAAAAGGGGATGACGCTGTGAATTGCGGCCAAAACTCTGGGGATTGCCGCCTCGAACCTGGGGCTTCCCACGGGCGGTGGACGGCCCGTCACCCCAGGTGCCCGGGTCGCCACTGCAGCACGATGCGGCCCACGCCATCGATCTCCGAGCCACCGGTTCGAGCCCCTTGGCCATGGTCTCCGACCGACATCGCAGCCGCCGGTCGCGGCCCCCACCGGCCATCATGATCACCATGTTCCCCCGGCCGTCGGACGATCCGGTGGCCGTGGTCGAGGCGGTCGGCGCCGAGCGCCGTACTCCCCCCGCCAACCGCTGCTGGGTCATGACCAACATGGTGGCGTCGGCCGATGGCGCGACCGCCATCGACGGGCTTTCGGGCCCGCTCGGCGGAGCGGCCGATCGCGAGATGTTCGCCGCCCTCCGCTCGGTCGCCGACGCCATCGTCGTCGGCGCGGCCACCGTCCGTCAGGAGCGGTACCGCGTTCCGGGCGCCGGCAGCGAGGAGGCGCAGCGGGCCCGGGCCGGTCGCGGCCAGGAGCCCCGACCTCTCGTCGTGGTGGTGACCACGTCACTGGGACTCGACGCCGGGCTACCGCTCTTCGACGATCCGTCCTATCGGCCCCTCATCGCAACCGTGGCGACAGCACCGGCGGAGGCCCGCGACCGACTCTCGACGGTCGCCGACATCGTCGAGCTCGGCGAGGAGCGGGTCGACGTCGGGCTCCTGGCGTCGGAGCTCCGACGCCGCGGTGTGGCCGTGGCCCTGGCCGAGGGGGGCCCGACGCTCAACGGCCAGCTCATCGCCGCCGACCTCGTCGACGAGTGGAACCTGACCCTGTCACCGATCCTCGCCGGCGGGGCCTCCCACCGGCCCGCCATCGGTGCGCCGATCCCCCACCCGACGGCGCAAATGAGGCTCGACCGCGTCTGGCAGGACGACGATCTCCTGTTCTGCCGCTGGACCCGGCCCGGCGCCAGCTGAGCGGTGGCCGGTGGATCTCTCGCTCAGCACTTGTCGAGCTTGAGCAACGAGGCCTCGCGCTCGAAATCGCCGATCTCGGTGAAACCCTTGTAGACGCTGGCGAAGCGGAGGCACGCCACCTCGTCGACGACCCGCAGTCGGTCGAGCACGGCGAGACCCACCCACTCGGAGGTGACGACACCGCCCACCAGCCGAGCGTGCTCCTCGATCTCGTCGACCAGCACCTCGAACACGTCTGGTGCGATGGGCCGCCCCTTCGCCGCCGACGCCAGCCCGTTCAGGATCTTCGACCGATCGAACGGCTGCCGCTCGCCCGAACGCTTGAGTACCGTCGACGGCGTGACCTCCGCCCGCTCGAAGGTGGTGAAACGGTGGTCGCAGCGGCCGCACACCCGACGGCGGCGGATGGCGACGCCATGGTCGACGGCGCGTGAGTCGACGACCCGGGTGTCGTCTTCACCGCACGCAGGACATCGCACGACATGAACCTACCGCGCCGCTGCGCGCTCCATGTGAGGGCGATGTTTACGGTTGCGTTGACAGGGTGGGCGACCAGGCTGGCCTCCGATCCGGACCGATCACCGGCGGGTCACTCGAGCAGATCGGAAGGGATCACGAGCTCCTGTCCGGCTGCGATGGCGGCGGTGCCGCCGTTGCGTTCGACCAGCCGGTCGACGATGGGCCGAGGGTCCTCGCCCGGCGCCAGTTCGCCGGCAAGGCCCCAGTAGGTGTCGCCGGGACGGGCGACCCGGAGCTGGTCCCCGGGGCCGGCCGACGCCGGGGCCGACCCCGAGGTCGCTTCGTCGAGCTCGACCCATGTGGCCGCCGGGGGCGCGCCCTGGAACAGGCGCACCCCCAACAGCGCTCCGAGCACCACCGCCACAGCCACCGCGATTCCCGCCACAGGAACACCTGGTGTATGCGACCGGAGGGGCGGAGCATCCACGAGTCGCAGGTGGGCGCGGCTGGCCGATTGGCCGGCTGTGACGATGGCACTGGTGCCCGTCGGCGTCGGCGTCGAGGATCCGGCCGTCCACCGCCTGCCAACGTGCGCCCCCGCACCACGTCCGGTGACATCGCCGTCGACGTCGCCGTCGACATTGCGATGCACATTGCGGTCGACATCGCCGTCGACATCGCCGTCGACGTCGCGCTGGACATCGCCGTGGACATCGCGGTGAAGGTGGAAGGGATCGAGTAGTGCGACCATGCGACCAGTGTCCTCGCGGGGTGTGACAGTGAATTGGTGGAGCCTGGATCATCGTCGCCTGCCGACGAGTGACCGGATTGAACATCCCCGGCCGGTCGGGTGTGACGTTCCGGCTGGAGGTCGACTCGGGCGTCGGTCGAACGAACGAGTGTTCGGTCACTCTAGGGTGAACATCTGTTCGGGTCAAGGGTCGAGCGAACGAATGTCACCTCGGCGCCCTCGATGCATCCTTTCGGCGGCATCGAACACTTGTACGTCGATTCGTGCCATAGTGGACACCGGACACACGTTCGGTCGTCCCGTCGGCTCGCCGACCACGGGGCGGGCGGCCGGCACCGTACGGGAGGACGCATGGGAGCGCATCAACTGACCGATCGACAGAGGTCGATCCTCGAGTTCATCGAGACGCAGATGAGGGAGCGGGGGTTCCCCCCTTCGGTGCGGGAGATCGGGGCCGAGGTCGGCCTGACGTCACCGTCGAGCGTGCACGCCCACCTCGCCACCCTCCAGCGCTTCGGCTACCTCGAGCGGGATCCGAGCAAACCTCGGGCGATCAAGGTGTCGTGGGACGCCACGAGCGGGGCGGTCGACGTCGAGCGGCGACCGGTCCGTCACGTACCCCTCGTGGGCCTGGTGGCGGCGGGCACCGACGTGCTCGCCGTGGAGCACATCGAGGAGACCTTCCCCGTACCGGCCGACCTGACCGGTGAGGGCGATCTCTTCATGCTCACCGTCCGGGGCGACTCGATGATCGAGCTCGGAATCCTCGACGGCGACTACGTCGTCGCCAGGGTCCAGCCGACTGCCGAGACCGGCGACGTCGTGGTGGCCGGTATTCCCGGCGAGGAGGCGACGGTGAAGACGTACCGGCGGGCCAGGGGCAAGACGATCCTCGAACCGGCCAACTCCACCCTCGAGCCGATGACGTTCGACCCCGACGAGGTGCACATCTACGGCCGGGTCGTCACGGTGATGCGGCGGCTCTGACCGACCGGGCCGGGCGCAGGGTGGCCCGGGCCTCGGCCCGGGCCACACCCAGCTGGTCCCCCTTCAAATGTGCGCTGCGGCGATGGTCCGGGCGCTGCGGCGATCAGTCGGCCGTCATCAACTCCGATTCGCTCTCCGCCCGGCTCTTGGCCGCCATCTCGGCGATCTCGTCCACCTCAGCGTCGGTGAAGCCGGCAAGCTTGCGGAACTGGCGGGCCAAGCGGATCGGCGAGTCTTCGTCCTCGCCCCGCTGACCGCGGAAGTTGAACAGCCCGTCGACCACCCGCTGAAACTCGAGCGCCTCCGCTCGGCGCTGGGGATCGTTCTCCGTGACCTGACGCAACCACTTCGATCCCATCTTCACGTGGGTGACCTCGTCGGCCAGCATGTAGTCCTCGCAGTACTCGAGGACCGGGTCGTTCATCGACCGGGCGAAGTCACGCATGTCGGTGAACACGTCGATGGCCAGGCCCTCGAGGGCCCGGTTCACGCCGGCGAGGCGAAACAGTGGGTCGTCGTGGCAGGCCGCCTCGAACAGGGTGGTGGCCTCGGCGTACTCACCGAGCTCGCCCCCCATGTGCTCGGCCAGCTTGACCGAGATCTCGCAGTGGCGGGCCTCGTCCCAACACTGGCGGGCCATGTCGAGCTTCAGCTCGTAGGGCACCTCGTCGGTGCCGAAGTCGAACGCCGTGCGCCCGGCCCCCTCGAGGGCCTGGACCTCACCGACGAAGATGCCGTGCATCCGGCGCCGGGCTCGTTCGGCCACGTCGTCGGCCTTCGGGTCGACGTGGCCGACTACTGCGGTGTCACGCCGGTCGGACATCCGCCGCTCGGTGTCGATCCGGTTGAACCGGGCATCCCGGGCCAGTGCCGAGGGCGGGATGTTCTTGCGCATCGGATCATTGTACAGATCAGGCGGTGACGACTGCCACATCCTCAGGTGTGGTGCGACGCTGAGGTGGTCACGAGGCGGTGCAGCGACCGGTGGACGCGCTCCAGCGACAGCCGGTCGAGTCGCTCGTCGGCGGTGTGGGCGAGGGCGGCGTCGCCGGGCCCGAAGTTGGTGGCCGGGATGCCGAGTTCGGCGAAGCGGGCAACGTCGGTCCACCCCAGCTTGGCCCCGATGTCGAGGGCGTTCTCGTCGACCAGCCTCCGCAGCAGGGGGTGGGCCAACGACGGAGGGCAGGCCGGCGAGCTGTCGACCACGGTGACGGTGTCGCCCTCGTCGAGGTGGGGGGCGAGGAGGCGGCGCATCGCGGCCTCGGCCTCGACCGCCGACCGGTCGGGGGCGTAGCGATGATGGATCCGCAGGGTGGCCGCATCGGGCACGACGTTGCCGGCGACCCCGCCCTCGACCGAGACCGCCTGCAGCGCCTCCCGGTACTCACAGCCGTCGATGACGGGCCTGCGGGCCTCGTAGCGTGCCAGCGCCTCGAGGACCGGGCCCAGGCGGTGCACGGCGTTCCGACCCATCCACGGCCGCGCCGTGTGGGCCCGGGCGCCGGCCAGCCGGACCTCCAGACGCATCGCTCCCTGACAGCCGGCCTCGATGGCTCCCGAGGTCGGCTCCCCCAGCACGGCACAGTCCCCGACGAGGAGATCCGGCCGTTCGGCCGCCAGCTCGCCGAGACCGCTGTGCTCCTGGGCCACCTCCTCCCGGGCGTAGAACACATAGGTGAGATCGACGGTCGGGTCGGTGACCGTCCGGGCCAGCTCGAGGAAGACGGCCAGCCCTCCCTTCATGTCGGCCGAACCCACCCCCCACAACACGTCGTCGACGACGCGGGCCCGGCCGTTGCCGTTGACGGGCACGGTGTCGGTGTGGCCAGCCAGAATGAGCCGGTCGGGGCGGCCCAACTCGGTCCTGGCCACCAGGTTGTCGCCGACACGACAGACCGAGAGGTGATCGAGGCGCCGTAGCTCCCGTTCGAGCCAGTCGACGAACGGTCCCTCCTCGAACGAGACCGACGGCCGGTTGACGAGGTCGGCGGTGAGGGCCAGGAGATCGGTTGCGGTCACGGCCCGAACCGTAGCGTCGCCCCCCGGCGGTAGCGTGTTGCTGTGGCCGTAACCAAGACCAGTGCCATCACGGCCGAGGAGGCGCAGCGGGGATTCAGCCGCTCGATCCTGGTGTCGGGCGTCCGTTGCACCCTGACCTACATCGTCCTCCCGTTCGCGACCCCGTTCCTGGGCCTGGCCCCCGGAGTCGGACCCGTCATCGGGCTGGTTGTCGGGGTCGTCGCCCTCGCCGCCAACATCCTCAGCATCCGGCGCTTCTGGCGGGCCGACCACCGGTGGAAGAAGCCGGTGACGGTCCTCCACGTGTTCGTGATCGCCCTCCTCTTCGTGCTCATGTACCTCGATGTCGTCGAACTGGTGACCTGACCGTGCGGCTGCTGTGGTTGATCGGCGGCCTGACCTGTGTCGGTGTCGGCGGGGTGGGCGTCGTGGTGCCCGGCCTGCCGACCACCGTGTTCTTCATCATGGCCGCCTGGTGCTTCTCCCGGTCGAGTCGCCGCATGGAGCGTTGGGTCCTGGGCCTGCCCGGGGTGGGCCCCCTCGTGGCCGATCACCGGGCCGGGCTCGGTATGCCGCAGCGGGCCAAGATCATGGCCATCGGCTGCATCGTGGTGGCCGTGACGCTCAGCGCCTTCACCGTCGGGGATCTCCTGTTCGGGGCGGCCATCGCCGCCCTGGCCGCCGTCGGCGTCTGGTACATCGCCTGCCGGGTTCCGACCCGGGAACGGGTACTGGCCGAACGGAAGGGACCCGAGGGGTCGGGCGCCGTCAGTCGAGGGTGATGCCGACGCGGGAGGCACCGAGGGCGACCAGCTCATCGGGCTGGACGACGGCGATGCGCACGTGGCCGACACCCTGGGGGCCGTAGAACTCGCCGGGGCTGACGAGGATCCCGGCCTCGTGGGCCAGTCGCCGGGTGAAGGCCCAGGCGTCGCCCCCGGGGGCGGGGGCCCAGAGGTAGAAGCCGCCGCCGGGGAGCTCGACGTCGGAGCCGAAGTGGGCGGCCACCCGCTGCATCAGCGCCAGCCGGTGGCGGTACCGCCGGCGTTGCGTTTCGACGTGGGCGTCGTCGTTGAAGGCGGCGACGGCCGCCGCCTGGGAGGGACCGGGCTGCATGAAGCCAGCGTGCTTGCGCAGCTCGCCCAGGTAGTGGAGGAGCTCGGGGTCGCCGGCGTAGAAGCCCGAACGGTTACCGGCCAGGTTCGACCGCTTCGACAGGGAGTGGACGGCGAGCACCCCTTCCGAGCCGTGTTCCAGGATCGAACGGGGTGGGCCGTCCCAGGTGTAGGAGATGTAGCACTCGTCGGAGACGACCAGGACAGCCCGGTCGCGGCCCCAGCGGGCCGCCGCCCCGAGGTCGTCGAGCCCGCCGGCGGGGTTGCCCGGCGTGTTGATCCAGAGGCAGAGCGCCCTCGAGGCGTCGGACTCGTCGATGGCGTCGAGGTCGATCCGCCACCGCTCGTCGACCGGGACGGCCACGGCCCGGCATCCGGCGAGGATGGCACCCATCTCGTAGCTGGGGTAGCTGATGGCCGGGTAGAGGACCGTGTCGCGAGCGGGGCTCCGGAGCCGGAGCCAGTGGGGAAGGCCGGCCACGAACTCCTTCGACCCGATCGTGGCCCGGATGTCGGCCCCGGTCAGGGTGGTACCGACCGTGCGGTTGAGCCAGTCGGCGGCGGCGGCCCGGAAGGCCGGGGTGCCGATCGACGGTGGATAGCCCCGTTCGCTGTCGGAGTTGCCCAACGCCTTGATCACAGCTTCGATCGGGGAATCGCACGGGGTGCCGATCGAGAGGTCGACCACGCCGCCGTCATGGCGCTCGGCGACCGCCATCAGCTCGTCGAGCCGGTCGTAGGGATAGGGCGGGGGGACGAAACCGGTCACGACGCTGCTCACTTCTCTCCGCTGTCGATGACGAACTCGCGGAGTCGATTGGCCGAGGAGGGCTCGAGGCGGGCCCGGAGGCGCATCCCGCTGTCCTCGCTGGTCTCCACCACGACCTCGCCCTCCCGGTGGGCGGAGGCCAGGGCGTCGCCCCGGGCCCACGGGATGAACAGCTCGTAGATGGCGGTGGCGGCCCGGAGCCGGTCGCCGACGGCGAGGAGGACGTCGGCGATGCCGTGGCCGGTGACGGCCGAGGCCGCCACCGAGCCGGGATTGGCGGCGAGGAGGCGCTGGACGGCATCGGGATCGGCCAGGTCGGTCTTGTTGAACACCACCAACTGGGGCACCTCGGCCGCCCCGATCTCCCGCAGTACCTCCGCCACGGCATCCATGTGGGCGCGGGGGTCGGCCGCCGCGGCATCGACCACGTGAACCAGCAGGTCGGCGGAGGCCGCCACCTCCAGGGTCGATTTGAACGCCTCGACCAGTTGATGGGGAAGCTTCTTCACGAACCCGACGGTGTCGGTCAGCAGGATCTGCTCCCCGCCGGGCAGCTGGACCTTGCGGGTGGTCGGGTCGAGGGTGGCGAAGAGCCGGTCCTCGACGAGCACGTCGGCGCCGGTGAGACGACGCAGCAGCGACGACTTGCCGGCGTTGGTGTAGCCGACGATCGAAACCGTCTTGAACGGCGACCGGTGGCGGGCCTTGCGCTGGTTGCTGCGGCGCTCGGTGATGCGGTCGAGGTCGCGTTCGAGCTTGTGCATCCGGCGTAGGAGCCGCCGGCGGTCGACCTCGAGCTGGGTCTCACCGGGGCCCCGGGTCCCGATTCCGCCGGCCTGCTGACTGAAGTTCTTCTTGCCCCGCAGGCGGGGCAGCCGATAGCGGAGCTGGGCCAGCTCGACCTGGGCCTTGCCCTCGGCCGACGTGGCGTGCTGGGCGAAGATGTCGAGGATGACGGCCGTCCGGTCGAGGGCCGTCCGTTCCAGGATCTTCTCGAGGTTGAACTGCTGGGCCGGCGTCAGCTCGTCGTCGAACACGACCGTGTCGGAGTCGATGGCGAGCGACGCCTCCCGGATCTCACCCACCTTGCCCCGGCCCACGAACGTGGCCGGATCGGGCCGCTCCCGGCGTTGGACCACCCGGTCGCAGACGTCGGCCCCGGCGGTGTCGACGAGCTGGGCCAGCTCGTCGAGGGAGGCCTCCGTGTCGTCGCTCGTCTGACCGGCCCTGGTGACGCCCACCAGGACGATGCGCTCCCGGAAGGTGCGGTCGAGGAGGCCGTCGGTGGTGCCGCCGAACTCGCCGAAGGCACCCCGGTGGCTCTCGTCGCCGTCGTCGTGGCGACGGCCGTCATCGTGGTGACGATCGCCCTCGTGGGGGCCGCCACCGTCGTGGTTGCCGTCGTCGCCGTCTCCGGGATCGAAGCTCTCGTCGTCGAGGTCGAAGCCCTCGAACCACTCGGAGCCGCCGACACCCGGCGGGCTCTGGTGCTCGCGCTCGGACGGTGGGTCGACGCGGGGCTCGGCGTCGGGCTCGAAACCGGGATCGGGGCGGGATCGGCGCCCCGGTTCGCTCGATGTCATCCGCGCTGCTCGATCTCCACCACCGCCACGAACGTGGCGGGGCCGGAGAGGGTGACGGCGTCGCCGTCGAAGCGGACCCCGGCGGTGCCGCCGGGCATGACCACCTCGACCCGGTCGTCGACCAGACCCCAGGTGCGGGCGGCCCACACCGCGGCGCAGGCACCGGTGCCGCAGGCCTCGGTGATGCCGGCACCCCGCTCCCACACCCTGAGGCTCAGGCTGTCCCGACCCCTCAGCTCGATCACCTCGACGTTGACGCCGTCGGGGTAGTCGCTCTCGATGGCGGGGCCCACCGTGGCCAAGTCGACATCGGCCACCGCCGGGACCAGCGCCACCAGGTGGGGATTGCCCATGTCGACGCCGAGCTGGCGTTCGACGGTGATACCGAGCCCGGGCCAGCGGGCCGAGGCGGCAGGGCCGGGGCGGGGGACCCCCATCGCCACCTCGACGGTGTCGGTATGGGTGGCGCGGTCGGGCTGGACCTCGAGGGTGCGAACACCGGCGTCGGTGTGAACGGTGAAGGTGGCGGTGGGCTGGCCGTCGTCGTGGTGGAGCACGAGAGCCTGGCCCAGGCAACGCAACCCGTTGCCGGAGAGCTCGGCCGCGCTCCCGTCGGCGTTCCACAGCTGCATCCGCCACGCCGTCGGGTCCTCGCCGTGGCGGGCGGCGATGATCAGCCCGTCGGCCCCCACCCCCCGGCGACGGTCGCACCAGCGACGCGCATCGTCAGGCCCTACCGTCAGGTCGGGCTCGATGGCGACGAGGAAGTCGTTGCCCAAGCCGTGATGCTTGGTGAGCATGATGGAAGCCAAGGTAGTCGAGCGATCCTCTCCTGTACCCAGTGTGACATCTCAGGTCGACGGCTCGCCGCTGGGTTTCCGCCACCAGTCGTTCACCCGGTCCGTCAGGTGGGGATCGCGAGCCTCGAACCAGGTTATTCGAGGATCCCGCCGAAACCAGCGCTCCTGACGTCGGGCGAAGCGCTTGGTCCGGCGTCGGGCGTGGTCGAGGGCCTCGTCGAGCGTCGTCTCTCCTCGGAGGTGACCCAGCACTTCGGCGTAGCCGAGGGCCTGGGAAGCCGTGCGGGACAGGGGCCGGCGGGAAAGGGCCGCCACCTCGTCGACGAAGCCGTCGGCCAGCTGGCGGTCGTAGCGGCGGTCGATGCGTTGATCGAGCTCGTGGCGGTCGAGCCGGAGTCCGACCTGACGGAACCGGGTCGGGGGGTAGGCGTCGATCCCGGGGCCGAAGCTCGAGAAGGGCCGGCCGGAGCCGAGCGTCACCTCGAGGGCCCGGACGATGCGACGCCGGTTGGTGGCCAGCATCCTGGCCGCTGCCACCGGGTCGAGCTCGGTCAGGCGGCGGTGGAGGGCGGCCGTCGACGTCTCCTCCTCCAACCGCCGGCGAACCTCCGGATACTGGCCGGGCAACGTCAGCCGGTCGACGACGGCCCGCACGTAGAGCCCGGTGCCACCCACGAGGATCGGGGTGGCGTGCCGGGCCGCCAGGTCGGCCAGGACGGCCACGGCCTCGGCCTGGAACCGGGCCACCGTGTACTCCTCGCCGGGGTCGGCCACGTCGATGAGGTGGTGGGGGACCCCGGCCCGCTCCCCCGGCGTCGGTTTGGCCGTACCGACGTCCATCGTCCGGTAGACGGCCATGGCGTCGGCCGAGATGACCTCCGCCCCCGGGACCCGACCGGCCAGGGCGACAGCCAGGGCCGACTTGCCCGATGCCGTTGGCCCCACGATGACGAGGGGGGCCGGGGCCTCGCTCACGTCGCCTCCGGGTCGGGCCCGGTGGCGGCCTCGAGGGCGGCGATGAGGAGGTAGTGGTCGAGCCGGACCAGATCGACGTCGAGGTCGTAGCCCTCGTGGAAGGCGACGACGGCCTCCGCTCCGTAGAGGTCGAGCACGGACCGGTGGGCCACGGCCAGATCGTGGTGGCGGTCGGCGATGCCGAGGCGTTCGACGGAGAGGTACGCTGCGATCTCCCCGGCGGCCAGGTGGAGGTTGCGGGGCCGGGCGTCACCGTGGCCCACCACCGGATCGATGGCCGACGGCGCCTGATCCCGGGCGATGGCCACGAGCTCGGTCGGAGGGTAGCGGTCGTAGGGCGCCGGCAGCCGGGCTTGGTCGATGCGGCCGGCCTCGGCCGCCACCGCCAGGTCCGCCACCGTGTCGTCCCAGCGGCGCTCGAAGGGACAGTGGTCCGGGTCGAGCCGGTGGAGGAGACGGAGGGCCCGTCCGAGGGCGGCCGGCACCTCCACGGGCCGGGGGTGACGCTCGGCCCGGTCGCCGGGCTCCCCGGCGGGGCGGGTGGTGACGAGCCAACCCAGCGCCGGGTCCTCCGGCCGACCGCCGGGGCCGGCGGCCACCGTCACCACGTCGACGCAGGGGGCATGGTCGGCCAGCCAGCGGAGTCGGACCGCCTCGGCCTCGATCACCGACGCCCTCGCCCGCCGGACCCGGTGGTGTCCCACCCTCCAGGCGGTGTCGACCGATCCACCCTCGCCCCCGGGGTCGTCACCCACCGGAACCCAGGGGTCGTCACCCACCGTGCGGGCGACAACGTCGGGAACGGCGTGGGGCGACACCCGATCAGTGTACGGACACGGACCTGGCCAGGATCTCGCCGGTGGCCTCGCCCGTGCCGTCGCCGAGCCTTGTCAGCGGTCGGTGGCCGGGGCGGCGAGATCGCCGGCGATGGCGAGGAGCGTGTCGGCCACCGCCTCCGGCGCCACGACCTGGTGGAGATGATCCCCGGCCAACAGGTAGGTCCGCCATCCGGCCGCCTCGGCCCGGGTGCACGATGCCTGATAACCGGGACCGAAGGCCAGGAATGCCCGACCGACGCCGGGGGGGAGGTCGGGCACCGGGCAGGCCTGGTCGAACCAGGCCCGGGGGATGGGCCGGGCCTCGCAGAAGACCTGCTCCCGGGCCGCCGGGTCGACGACGAGCCCGACCACGAGCGACCCCCACCACCGGGGCCACGGCGGCAGGTAGTCGTCGGGGCGGACGATGCTGTCGAGCATGGGACCGAACGTGGCCTCCGAGGCCGTGAGCGGTACCCCGTCGGGATAGCGCCCGTCGACGCAGACGAAACCGGTGACGTTCCACCCGGCGCCCAGGAGGCGGTGGACCGCGTAGGGGGTGCGGGGGCAGGCGGCCGAATGGGCGGCCACGACCACCGGCAGATCGTCGGCCGGAACCGGCACGGCCAGCAGCTCGTCGATCCACGGGCCGACGTGGTCGTCGTCGCCGGTCGTGGTCATCGTGGTGTGGGCGATCGTGGTCACCTGGTCACGACGGTCGAGGGCGGCTGCTGCGCCCCGCCAGCTGGCGGGTCCCAGCAGGGGGCTCGGCAACAGGAGCCATCGGTGTCGGATCGGGTGCAACGTGCCTCCCAGGGGGCAGATGTGCGAGATCGAACCCTAAGCCGTGAGGAGGACCGCTCGACAATCCTGACACCAATCCGTAGACCGGCACGAACGGGATCGCCGATTGGCGACCATCGTCTCCGTAGCAGGGCGGGGGCACCGGAACCACGACGGCCATCGGCTCGCACCGCCCACGCCGAGGCGAGCGACTCGTCGAGGGTGACACCAGTGCTGATCTGGGTGTCCGGATGCCGACCGGCGATCGTCTCCAGCCAGCCGTTGCGATCGAGCTGCTCGATCAGCCGCACGGCGCAAGACCGGAGAGCGGAGCGGTACGAACGCTCATCAGAGTCGTGGGGCTCGATGAGTCGGCCGTGAGCCGAGGATGAGAATCGTCTCACCGGCGGCACACGACTGGTCGCTGCTTCACCCTTGCTCGGCGTCGCCCTCCGCAGCAGCCGGTCTCAACCGGCGACGACGGGGATGGTAGTGCGGTGGCGGGGCCGGCTCGCCACACCGATCAGGGACCCGGTCAGGTACTGATGGGCGGCCGTCTCCACCACGACCTCGGCGTAGGTGCCGGGCCGGAGAGGATCCGACGGGAAGTGGACCAGCTTGTTCTGGACGGTGCGACCGGTCAGGACCCCCGGGTCCTTCTTCGACGGCCCTTCGACCACCACCTCCTCGACCCGCCCGATACGGGCCCGGTAGGCGGCGAGCGCCGACCGTTCGATGACGGTCCGGAGCCGGGCGTAGCGGTCCTGGACGACGGCGGGATCGCAGAATCGGTCGACCATGTCGGCCGCCTCGGTCCCGGGACGGGGGGAGAACACGAAGGTGTAGGCGCCGTCGAAGCGGGCCTCGGCCGCCACCGCCAGGGTCGCCTCGAAGTCGTCGTCGGTCTCGCCGGGGAAGCCGACGATGATGTCGGTGGTCACGGCCAGATCGTCGATCGTGGCCCTGGCCTCGGCCAGGCGGACCAGGTAGCGCTCCGCGGTGTAGCCCCGGTGCATGGCGGTGAGCACGGCGTCGGATCCCGACTGGAGTGGGAAGTGGAGGTGGGGCACTACCGCCGGGGTGGCGGCCATGGCCTCGAACACCTCCGACGTCATGTCCTTGGGATGGGGGCTGGTGAACCGGACCCGCCGGATCCCGTCGATGGCGCCGACCCGGCCCAGCAGCTCGGCGAAGCGGGGCCGGACCCGTGTTTGCTGGCCCTGCCGTCGGGCGGCCAGGGCCAGGTCCCGGCCGTAGGAGTTCACGTTCTGACCGAGCAGGGTCACCTCGGTGACGCCGCGGGCGGCGAGGCCCTCGGCCTCGGCCACCACGTCGTCGACCGGGCGACTGATCTCGGCCCCCCGGACCGACGGCACGATGCAGAAGGCGCACGAGTTGTCGCAACCGATCTGGATCGTCAGCCAGGCCCCGTAGTCGGTCTCCCGCTTCACCGGCAGCGCCGAGGGGAACGCCTCGGCCTCGTCGAGGCCCGCCTCCTCCCAGATCTCCGTGACCGGGCCACCCCGCCGGGCTGTGGCCATCAGCTCGGTGGCCCGATGGACGTTGTGGGTGCCGAAGACCACGTCGACGTGGCCGGCCCGGCGCTGGATCAGCTCGCGGTCCTTCTGGGCCAGGCACCCGCCGACCACGATCTGGAGGTCGGGGTTGGCCTGCTTGGCCACCTTGAGGTTGCCGAGTGCGCCGTAGAGCTTGTTGTCGGCGTTCTCCCGGATGCAACACGTGTTCAGCACGACCACGTCGGCCTCGTCGACGTCGTCGGTGGCGGTGTAGCCGTCGGCCTCCAGCAGGCCGGCGATCCGCTCCGAGTCATGCTCGTTCATCTGGCAGCCGAAGGTCCGCAGGACGTAGCGCCTGGGCCCGGCGGGAGGGGCGGCGTCGTGGTCGGCGGGGGGGCCGTCGGCTGGGGTCACCCCGCCAAGGCTAACGGCCGACCCCTGCTCCCGACGTCGGTTTCCGGTGCGGGTGCCGCCGTCGGGCCCGGGGCCTGGGCCAGGATGGTGCCGGATGCGAAGGATGCTGTGGCTCACCGCCGGTTGGCTCCTCACCGCCGGCGTCGCCGTTGGTTTCATCCTGCGCGGCATCGACCTGACCAACACCTGGATCATCGGCCTCGTCGGCCTCTCCCCCCTGCTGATCGTCCCCATCGCCCTCATCGTCATGTGCGCCCGCCCCGCCGACAGCCGGCCCCTACGGTTCGCCGCCTTCGGCGCCGTCGTGTTCTATCTCCTGACCTTCGTCAACCCGGCGGCCGTCGTCGGGTGCCGGCCCGCGGCGACCACCGGCGACGAGGTCGTGATCTTCGCCCAGAACGTCCAGTACCGGGGCGGCGACCCCGTCCAGGTCGCGTCCGCCATCGCCGACGCCGACCCCGACGTGCTGGTGCTGATCGAGGTGTGGCCCGACTTCATCGCTGCGCTGGAGGCGGAGCCGGCCCTCGACGCCTACCGCTACCGGGCCACCGAGGCGGTCGACGCCACGTGGGGTCTCGCCATCTGGAGCCGGTTCCCACTCGACGACGGCACCCTGCTGCGGGTCGGCGCCCAACCCATGCTGCGCACCACGGTCGAGGGCCCGACCGGCGCCTTCACCCTCCACGCCGTGCACACCAGCGCACCCATCGGCGACGAACTGGTCTCCCAGTGGAACGCCGAGCTGGCCACGATCGCCGGCTACGACACCTCCACCCCCACCGTCCTGGCCGGCGACTTCAATGCCACCGCCGATCACCAGCCGTTCCGCAGGATCCTCGACGCCGGCTGGACCGACGTCCACGAGCCCAAGGGATGCGGCTACGACGCCACGTGGCCGGCCGACCGGCCGTTCGCCCTGCTGCGGATCGACCATGTGCTGGTCACCGACCACTTCGACATCCTCGGCCTCGAGCTTGGCGGCGGCAACGGGGGCGACCACCGCTCCCTGACCGCCACGATCCGCTACCGACCGCCGGCCCCCTCCCCCGGCTGAGCCGCCACCTCACCCGGCCCGCCAACGGGTTGTGGTCAGACCTGGCGGGCGGCGGCGTCGTCGGCGATGACGAGTGAGCTGCGGGGCCGGATCAGGCCGGCCGGGATCGTCAGATCGCCGACCAGCAGCCGGCCGAGCGCCTCGGCCTTGTCCTGACCGGCCACCAGCCACACCACGGCCCGGGTGCGGTCGAACACCGGGCGGGTCATCGTGAGGCGGCGCCGACCCTCGTAGGACCCGGTGAGGGCCAGCGGCCGGCGCAGCTCGGCGATGCCGGGATCGCCGGGGAGGAGCGATGCGGTGTGACCGTCGCGACCAAGGCCGAGCTGGGCGATGTCGATGATGGGAGGGTCGTCGGCCAGGGCCCGGAGCCGGGCCCCGAAGGCGGCCAGGGAGTCGGCCACCACCTCGACCGGCGGCAGCTCGTCGGGTCCGGCCGGATCGACCAGCTCGTCGACGGGCAGGGGTAGCCAGGTCACCGGCAGGTGCTCGAACGCCGCCCGCTGCATCGTGAGGTTACGCTCGGCCGAGCCGGCGGGAGCGAGCCGCTCGTCGGCCTGGAGGAGCACGACCCGGTCCCAGGCCAGGTCGCGCCGGGCCAGGTCGACGAACACCGGCCCCGGGGTTGTTCCGCCGCTCAACGCCAGCAGGCACCGGCCCCGCTCCTCGACGGATGCCGTGATGGCCCGGGCCAGGCGATCGGCCGCCACCGCAGCCCACATCTCCGCCGGCTCGATCACCAGGCGGTGGAGGTCGTCGCTCACCGCACCATGCCCCGCTCGTTGCGGCCGATGGCGGCGAACCAGGCGGCGGCGCCGGCCAGGGCCACGTCATCACCGAGGGCGGCCGCCGCCACCTCGATCGGCTCGTCGATCGCCGGACCCCAACGGGCCAGGACCTCGTCGATGATGGGGAGGACCAGATCGCTGTTGTTGCCGACGCCCCCGCCGACCACCACGATCTGCGGCGTGATCAGCCAGGCCAGGTTGACGACCCCGAAGCCGACGACCTCGATGGCCCGCCGCCACAGGGCCGTGGCCACCGGATGGCCGGCCCGCACGAGGTCGGCGAGGGCGTCGTCGCGCTCGGTGATCCCGGCCGCGGCCGCGGCGGCGGCGATGGCGGGTCCCGACCCCAGCTCCTCGACCGTGGCTGGCCGGCCGGCCCGGGCCGCCTCGATGTCGATGACGGTGTGGCCGATCTCGCCCCCCGAGTGGATTCCCCTGACCAGGCGGTCGCCGACCACCATCCCGCCCCCCACCCCGGTGGAGATGGTGACGTAGACGACGTCGTGGTGCTGGCGGCCGGCCCCGAAGGTCGCCTCCCCCACCGCCGCCAGGTCGGCGTCGTTGGCCAGGCTGACCGGAATGCCGGTGGCCCGCTCGAGCCAGTCGCCGGTCAGGAACGGGGTCCACGCCGGCGGCAGGTTCGGGGCGTGGACCAGGGTCTCGTCGTCGTGGTCGATGATGCCGGGGATCCCGACGACGGCCCGTTCCACCGCCACCCCCGCCGCCACCTCGGCCACCAGGCGGGGCAGGACGTCGGGCCGGGGGTCGCCGATGGGGGTGGCGCCGCGCACCCGTCGCTCGACCGTCCCATCGGGGTCGACGACGGCTGCTCGGACGTGGGTGCCGCCCAGGTCGATGGCGACGGTGCGACCGTTCACGACGTCCATTCCTCCGTGCTGTCCGGGTTCCGGTCACCGTAGCGGTACGTGACGGTGACCGGAGGGTGGTCGAGCAGGGGCTGCACGATGGCCCACGCCCGGTCGACCTGGTCGCCCCGGGCGAAGAACCGGCGGTCGCCCTTGATGGCGTCACCCAGAAGGCGATGGTAAGGCTCGACCCCGTCGATGTCGGCCTCCTCGACCACCATCGACACCTGCCGGCTGAGGAGTCGGTCGCCCGGCTGCTTCACCTGCATGTGCAGCTCGATGCAGTCCCTCGGCTTCATCTCGAACCGCAATCGGTTGGGGGCGGGCCGGCACTCGTCGTCGGCGAACATGGGCCGGGGGGTCGGGGAGAACTCGACCACCGCCTCGGTCACCGTGGTGGCCAGACCCTTGCCGGCCCGGATCGTCCACGGCACCCCGGACCACCGCCACGAGTCGATCTCGACCTCGACCGCCACCGCCGTCTCGGTGTCGGAATCGGCCTCGACCCCGTCCTCGTCCCGGTAGCCCTCGTACTGGCCCCGCCACGCCCGGGCCGGGTCGAAGGGACGCATGGCCCGCAACACCTTCGCCACTTCGTCCGACAGGGCCTCGGCGTCGTCGGCAACCGGGGGCTCCATGGCGAGCAGGGCCACCACCTGCAGGAGATGGTTCTGGACGACGTCGCGCAGGGCACCGACCCCGTCGTAGAACGAGCCGCGACCCTCGATCCCGAAGTCCTCGGCCATCGTCACCGTCACCCGCTGGACATGATGGCGGTTCCACACCGGCTCGAGCAACGAGTTGGCGAACCGGAACACCATGATGTTGAGGACCGCCTCCTTGCCCAGGAAATGGTCGATGCGGAACACCCGCTCCTCCGGATAGTGGCTCCGCACCGTGGCATCGAGCGCCCTCGACGAGGCGAGGTCGCGGCCGAACGGCTTCTCCAGCACCACCCGACCCCGGGCGAGGCCGACGTCGGCCAGGCCGTCGACCACGTCGACGAACAGGAAGGGCGGGATGGCGAAATAGCACACCGGCAGCTCCGACCCGTCGAGCAGGTCGGCCAGGCGACGGTAGGTGTCGGGGCTCTGATACTCGCCTCCGACATAGTCCAGACGGGCGGTGAGGCGCCGCCACACACCGGGATCCACCGTCACGTGCTGATCGTCGAGGGCGTCGCCGATCTCCCGGCACAACCGCTCGGTGGTCCACGACGACCGGGCCACGCCGATGACGGGACCGTCCAGCACCCCGTCGCGTTCGAGCCCGTAGAGCGAAGCGAACAGCTTGCGGCGGGCCAGGTCACCGGTCGCGCCGAACAGCACGAGTCCATCGGCGTGGTCCCGGGGGCGGGCCCCGGCGGGCGGGCCGGTGGGGTCGAAGGTCATGGTTGCAGTGTGCCGCTCCCGACCCCCGCCGGGGCCAACCGGGGTTCGGGTCGGGGTCCCATGTGATGGAATGGGCCGGTGTCGAGCCGTCAGCTGATCGTGCTGGGAACGGCGTCCCAGGCGCCGACCCGCTACCGGAGCCACAACGCCTACGCCCTGCGGTGGGACGACCAGCTCGTGCTGTTCGACCCGGGAGAGGGGACCCAGCGCCAGTGCGCCCTGGCCGGGGTGGCCATCGCCCGGGCCACCGCAGTGTGCATCACCCACTTCCACGGCGACCACTGTCTCGGCCTGCCCGGCGTCATCCAGCGCCGCTCCCTCGACCGTTGGTCGTCGCCCGAGGGGTTGGGCGAGTTGCCGGTGTTCCATCCCGGGGCCGACGGCGACTACTTCGAACGGCTCCGCCGCGCCAGCATCTTCCACGACGGTAGTCATGTGGTCGGCCGGCCCGTCACCGAAGCGGGACCCGTGGCCGAGCTGGGTTCGCGGCTGCGGTTGTCGGCCCAGTGGCTCGATCACCGGGTGACCACGATCGGCTACCGGCTCGACGAGCCCGACGGCCGCGGTCTGGACAAGGCCCGGCTGGAGGCCCGGGGGATCACCGGGCCGGACGTGGGGCGCCTCGTCGACGAGGGCCGGCTGGAGACCCCGGACGGCACGGTCGGGATCGACGAGGTCAGCGAGCCGCGTCCAGGACAGTCGATGGCGTTCGTGATGGACACCCGTCCGTGCGACGGGGCCGAGCGGCTGGCCGACGGCGTGGACCTGCTGGTGTGCGAGTCGACGTTCCTCCACGCCGACGTCGAGCTGGCCGACCGCTACCGTCACCTGACGGCCCGCCAAGCCGCTGAGCTGGCCCGCCGAGCCGGGGCCCGGCGCCTCGTCGTCGGTCATTTCTCGTCGCGCTATCCCGACAACGCCGCATTCGCCGCCGAGGCGTCGGCCGTCCACGACGACGTGATAGCGGCCGAGGACCTGCTGACCGTCGACGTCCCACCCCGGCCCTGACGGCCGGAGCGGGGCGGGGCGAGGTCAGCCGATCGGCGCCGGGGTTTGCAGGCGATGACGGTAGTAGCTGAGCACGACGATCATGCCCGAGGCCGCGATCCCGATCATCGACAGGATGTGGAACCCGGCCATCGTGAACACGAGCCCCGAGGCCAGGGCGCCGGCCCCGCTGGCGAAACTGGTGAAGAAGTCGGCCGCCCCCTGGGCCGATACCTGCGTCCCGGCGGGGACCGAGTCGGTCAGCAGGGCGCTGGAGCCGACCATGCCGAAGCTCCAGCCCAGGCCGAGGAGGAACAGGCCGGGGAACATGAGGACGTGCGGCGCCTCCCCGGCGAGCGCGGTGAGGATCGTGCTCATCACCAACAGGCCACCCCCGAGGAGCAGGGTGGGAATCCGGCCCAGGCGGTCGGATGACCAGCCGGCGATCGGGGCGAAGGCGAACATGCCGGCGGTGTGGACCGACAGGATCCATCCGATCGTGCCCAGGCCGTGGCCGTGGGCGTCCATGTGGAGGGGCGTCATGGCCATCACCATCACCATCACCGCCTGCGACACGAGCAGACCGAGGGCCGCCAGCTGGGCCAGGGGCTCGGCCATGATGGCCCGCACCCCCTCGCCCAGTCCCCCCTTGGGGGCGTTGGCGGCCCGCAGCCCGCCGGAGATCACGAGCGGGTCGGGCCGCAGGAGTACGGCGATGGTGAGCGCGGCCACGGAGAAGAAGCCGATGGCGAGGATGAACGGGCCCACCAGCTCGTCGAGACCCATCGACTCGGCCAGGCGGCCCGACATGCCGACCAGGGCGGGGCCGCCGACGGCGCCCACGGTCGAGGCGAACACGACATAGCTGATGGCCTTGCCCCGACCGGTGGGCAGGGCCAGGTCGGCGGCGGCGTACCGGCTCAGGTTGGTCGCTCCCTGACCGACACCGATGAGGGCCACCCCAACCAGGTAGACGACCAGGTTCAACCGCTGCCCCCCGACAAGGGCCACCAGTGCCCCACCGGCGGCGACGGCCAGGCCGATGGTGAGGCCGGGCCGGCGGCCCCGTCGGCTCATCAGGTTCGACAGCATCGAGGCGCTGACGGCGGTACCGATGGTCACGGCGGCGGTCGACGCCCCCGCCCAGGTGCCGCTGCCCAGGATCTCCTGGACGAGCAGGGCCGCCACCGCGAACACGATCGTCATACCGGCCCGACCGACGGTCGACGAGGCGAACAGCACACCGAGGGTCCGCCGCTGGATGGCGGCCCGCTCGACCTCGTCGAGGGCGCTGGGGTCCGGGTCGGGGGCGACCGTATCGGTCGGATCGTCGATGGTCACCGTTCCAGCTTGGAGCTCGTCCGGATGCCCGTCTATTTCGCAGCGTCCGTCAGCGGCGTAGCGCCGGGCCGCCGGCTCCGACCGCTTCCAGGGCGGCCCACACCCGCTGGGGGGTGAGGGGCAGGTCGATGTGGCGGACACCCCGGTCGGCCAGGGCATCGACGACGGCGTTCTGGATGGCGGGGACGGTGCCGATGCAGCCCGACTCGGCGATGCCCTTGAACCCCGACGGGTTGTTCGGGGTGGGGGTCTGGGTCACCTGGCACTCGAACGACGGCATGTCGGCCGCCGACGGGAAGCAGTAGTCGAGGAAGTTGGCGGTGACCGGGTTGCCGTCGTCGTCGTAGCGGAACTCCTCGAACAGGGCTTGACCGATCCCCTGGCCGAGGGCGCCGTGGATCTGGCCGAACACGATCATGGGGTTGATGACGATGCCGGCATCGTCGACGGTCACCAACCGGTCGAGGGTGACGTCGCCGGTCTCGGTGTCGACCGTGACCACCGCGGCGTAGGCCCCGTAGGGCACGGTCGGCCCGTCGCCGAGGAAATCCGACTCGCATTTGAGGACGAAGTCGTCGGCCCGGTCGTCGGTGGCGGCCAGGTCGGCGGCGATCTCGGCCCAACCGACGGTGGAGGCCCCGGGGGCGCCCGCCACGTGGAAGCGGGCGGCGCCGACGTCGAGGACGATGTCGTCGACTGCGGCCTCCAGCAGGTCGGCGGCCCGGGTCCGGGCCAGCTCCACCAGTTCGTCGGTGGCCTCGATGACGGCCGAACCGGCCCGCTGGGCCGAGCGGGAGCCGCCGGTGATGCCGCCCCTCGGCACCACGTCGGTGTCGCCGTGGACGATCTCGATCCGGTCGACGGGGACGCCGGTCCGCTCCGCCACCAGCATGGCCCACGTGGTGTGGTGACCCTGACCGTAGGGCGACGATCCGGTCAGGACCCGGAGCGACCCATCGTGGCGCAGCTCCAACGACCCGTACTCCGAGTTGGGGATGCCGGCCGTGCGGTCGATGAAGACCGAGAGGCCGATGCCGATCTGGTGGGTGTCGCCGGCGGCCCGCCGGCGGGCCTGCTCGGCCCGCACGGCGTCGTAGCTGACGGCGTCGACGACGAGCTCGAGGGCCTCGGTGTAGTCGCCGGAGTCGTAGATGAGGCCGGTGGGGTTGGTCCAGGGGAGGTCGTCGGCGCTGAGGAGGTTGCGACGCCGGACCTCGAGCGGATCCATGCCGATCTCGGCCGCGAACAGGTCGACGGCCCGGTCGATCATCGACCCTGCCTCGGGACGGCCAGCCCCCCGGTAGGCCACGATGGGGGTGGTGTTGGTGACGACCCCGCTGATTCGCCAGTGGACCTGGCCGATGGTGCCGTAGGGGCCGGGCATGATCATGCCGGTGTTGCGGGCCAGGGCGGCGGGCGCGACCGGGTAGGCACCACAGTCGGCGACGAGGTGCACGTCGAGGGCCCTGATGGTGCCGTCGCGGTCACCGCCGATGGTGACGTGCTGGCGTTGGGCCCGGGAGTGACCGAGGCCGACCATGTCGGCGGTCCGGTCCGGCACCCACCGCACCAGGGCCCCCACCCGCCGGGCCAGGAACGGGAGCAGGAGGTCTTCGGGGTAGAACCGGGCCTTGGCCCCGAAGCTGCCGCCGACGTCGGCGGTGACCACCCGCACGTCGGCCGGGTCGAGGCCGTAGTACTCGGCGAGGCCGTTGCGGATCGGGTGCACGCCCTGGCACGAGGCGTAGTGGAGAAGGCGGCCGTCGTCGGTCCACACCGAGGCCGCGGTCCGGGTCTCCAGGGGGCAGGGCGCCACCCGGGCCACGTCGAGGAGCTGCTCGACCACGACGTCGCACTGGCTGAAGTCGCTCGGCTGGCGCTCCCCCGGCCCGGTGGCGGTCACCACCACGTTGGAGTCGGTGGTGTCGGGGAACAGCAGCGTCTCGGCCGTGAGGGCCGCCTCGGGATCGACGACGGCCGGGAGGGGGTCGTAGTCGATCTCGACGAGCTCGGCGGCGTCGGCCGCCGCCTCCTCGGACGTGGCCACGATGGCCACGACCGGCTCGCCGACGAAGCGCACCCGTTCGGTGGCCAGCACCGGTCGAGGGGTGGCGTCGCCCAGGCCGGGGAAGAGACCGAGGTCGACGTCGTGACCGGTGACGACATCGACCACCCCCGGGCTGGCCTTCGCCCCCTCGACGTCGATGCGGGTGAGCACGGCGTGGGCGTGGATCGAGGTCACGAAGTGGGCGACGAGCGCCCCCTCGAGATGGAGGTTGGGCACGAAGGTGGTGCGGCCGGTCAGGAGGTGCTCGTCTTCCACTCGGCGCACCGACCGTCCCAGCAGTGGGCTGTCGAGGGTGAGCGCCGTCGACGAGAGCGACGGGCTGGCCCAGTCGGCGAGCGGATGCTGTCCGGCCACGTTGGTCATGGAGCCGACCCTACAGTGCCTCGACGACGGCGCGCCCACCCCTCCGGGAGGGGCCTGACCTGGCCGGATCAGGCGTCGGCGAGGGTGGCGTGTGGCTTGTTCTCCCGCACGCCGGCGTTGGTGACCCGGATGAACTCGGCCTTGTCCCAGAACTCGGCGATCGTACGGGCGTCGCTGTAGCTCATGCCGGAACGAAGCCCGGCCAGCAGGTTGCCCACCAACTTGGTCACCGAACCACGGTAGGGCACGGTGCCCTCCACCCCCTCGGGGGCCCGCTGCTCGAAGTACTCCTCGTCGATGTCCTCGCCGGCCCTGACCGCCCGGGCCACGAGGGCCTCGAACGAGGCCATGCCCCTGACCCGCTTGACCAGACCCCGGCTCGACTGCTCGACGTCGCCCGGGGATTCCTTGGTACCGGCGAAGATGCTCCCGACCATGACGGTGCTGGCCCCGGCCCCGAGGGCCTTGGCGATGTCGCCCGCGGTCCGGATCCCACCGTCGGCGATGACCGGCACCCGGACGCCGTCGGCGTTGACGAGGCCGGCACAGTCGGCGATGGCGGTGAGCTGGGGGACGCCGACACCGGCGACGAGCCGGGTGGTGCACACCCCGCCGGGGCCGACCCCGACCTTGATGGCGTCGGCACCGGCCTCGACGAGCTGCTCGGCCCCGGGGCGGGTGGCCACGTTGCCCGCCACGACGTCGACATCGACGAACTTGTCCTTGATCTCCCGCACCGTCTCGATGGCGTGGTCGGCGTGGCCATGAGCGATGTCGAGCACGATCACGTCGGCCCCGGCCTCGATGACGGCGGCGCTGCGGGCCACGGCGTCGTGGTCGGTACCGACGGCGGCACCGACCAGCGCCGGATGGCCGCCGTGTCCCTCGACCGCCTTGACCGCCCGGACCATGTCGGCTTGGAGCTCGACGGTGAGGAATCGGTGGATGATCCCGATGCCCCCCAGCCGGGCCATGGCGATCGCCATCTCCGTCTCGCAGACGGTGTCCATGTTGGCGGCCACGATGGGGATGGCGAGAGGGACACGACGACTGAACCGGGTCTCGACCGAGATGTCCCGCCGGGACCGGATGCTGGATCGCTGCGGCACCAGGAGGACATCGTCGAAGGTCAGACCGAGTCTGATGGAGTTGAGGTTCACGTCGGACCAGTCTACGAGGCCCGCCGGGCGGCCTCTCAGTCGAGGGTGATCGGCTGATCGTCGGGGTCGGCGGCATCGACGTCGGCGTTGGTATCGGCATCGCCACCGGCATCGCCACCCGGAAGAAGACCGACCTCGCGCAGCACCCGATCCTGGATCTCCATCATCAGATCGGGGTTCTCGGCCAGGAACTTCTTGACGTTCTCCCGGCCCTGACCGACCTGCTCGCCCTCGTAGGTGTACCAGGCCCCCGACTTCTTCACGATGTCGTGGTCGACGGCGATGTCGAGCAGCGAGCCCTCACGGCTGATGCCGTGGCCGTACATGATGTCGAACTCGGCCTGGCGGAACGGGGGCGCCACCTTGTTCTTGACGACCTTCACCCTCGTCCGGTTGCCGACGACCTCGGCCCCGTCCTTCAACGACTCGATGCGGCGGATGTCGAGCCGGACCGAGCTGTAGAACTTAAGGGCCCGCCCGCCGGGGGTGGTCTCGGGGGAGCCGAACATGACCCCGATCTTCTCCCGAAGCTGGTTGATGAAGATGCAGATGGTGGACGTGCGGTTGAGGTTGCCGGTGATCTTGCGTAGGGCCTGCGACATCAGCCGGGCCTGCAGGCCGACGTGGGTGTCGCCCATGTCGCCCTCGATCTCGGCCCGGGGGGTGAGGGCGGCCACCGAGTCGATCACGATGACGTCGATCGAGCCCGACCGGACCAGGATGTCGGCGATCTCCAGGGCCTGCTCCCCGGTGTCGGGCTGGGAGATCAGCAGCTCGTCGACGTCGACACCGATCTTGGCGGCATAGCTCGGGTCCATGGCGTGCTCGGCGTCGATGTAGGCGCAGATGCCACCGTTGCGCTGGGCCTCGGCCACCACGTGCATGGCCAGGGTCGACTTGCCGGAGGATTCCGGGCCGAAGATCTCGACCACCCGGCCCCGGGGCAGGCCGCCGACGCCGAGGGCCAGATCGAGGGCCAGCGCACCGGTGGGGACCGTCTCCACCGTCATGTCGGAACGCTCACCCATCTTCATGACCGAGCCCTTGCCGAACTGCTTCTCGATGTTGCTCAGGGCGATATCGAGGGCTTTCTGTTTCTCCACTGGAGTTGCTCCTGTTTCGTTCAGAACGAATGGCGGGGGACGTGACCACGACGGTAGCGATGGGCTGTGACAGTGCCCGGGACAGTGCCCGGGACAGTGCCCGGGAGCGCCCAGGACAGTGCCCGGAAGGACAGGCCGCTCCGAACGGATTGCATCACTGTAACTACGAACGCATGTTCGCACAAGGGTTTCGGGACGGCCCGTCTATGGTGGCCGGATGGACGGGGCACGCCAGCATCGACGGGGTGGGCGGGCGACCACCGTCGCCCTGTGCGCCCTGGCCGTGGCCCTCACCACCGTGCTCGGGGCCTGTGGTGGCGGGGACGACGAGCTGACACCGGCCGAGGCTCTCGACAAGCTGGCCGGCCGGTCCCTGTCCGAACGGGAGCGGACCGAGCGACTCGCCGTCGCCGACCTCCTGTGCGGGTTCGATGCCCGGGTCCTTCTCCACATCTGGGACCGCCTCGACCCCGGCCAGCTCGAGTTCCAGGACTGGGTCTTCGGCGAGCACTGCCCGGAGCGCCTGAACGCCTACGCCGGAGCCAGGCCCACGATCGGCACCGCCCCCACCACCACGGTCGACCGCGACGCCACGAGCGATGGCACCGTCGACACCACCACGCCGGGGCAGGGCGGGCCCGGCGATGTCGACGCCGACGTCCTCGGCTCGATTCTGGCCGATCTCGACACCGCCGAACCCGACCCCGCCGAACCCGAAACCACCGAACCCGACACCACCGACACCGACACCACCGACCGAGGAACAACCGCCACCACCGACGGCGGCGTCGACGAGGGCGCCGTCAGGAGCGGAAGGGGGCCGCCACCTCGGTGATGAACCGCTCCCCCACGTCCCGGGCGGACGGCCCGAGGTTGAAGTCGGGCACGATGACCTCGTCGACCCCGATGTCGGCGAAGGCCGCAAGCTGCTCATGCAGCTGCGCCGGGGTGCCGATCAGGGCAGGGCGGCCGATGTCGCGGCTGCGTCGCTCCGCCGCCTGGTCGTCGGTGTCGCACAGGAACAACAGCGCCACCGCAGACCGCTGGATCTCGGCGGGATCGCGTCCCTCGTCCTCGCAGTGCTTGTCGAGCACCGCCGACTTCTGGGCCATGATCTCCGGGTCGGACCAGACGTTCCACTCGTCGGCGTGGCGGGCCACCAGCCGTAACGTCTTGCGTTCCCCGCCGCCCCCGATCAGGATCGGAAGGGGGCCGACGGGCTTGGGCTCGAGGGGCGCCTCCACCAGGTTATAGCGGTCGCCGTCGAAGGTCGTGCGGGGGTCGCGGCGAAGGCAGCGCAGGACCTGCAGGGCCTCCTCCAGCCGCTCGAAGCGGTCGCTGAACGTGCCATACTCGAGGCCGTAGGCGACGTGTTCGTTCTCCTGCCACCCGGCGCCGATCCCGAGCACGATCCGACCCCCGGAGATGTGGTCGGCGGTGACGGCCTGCTTGGCCAGCACCGCAGGGTGGCGGTAGGTGTTGCCGCACACCAGAGGGCCGAGGCGTGCCCGCTCGGTCACTGCGGCCAGCGCCGACAGGATGGCCCACGCCTCGTGCATGGGTCCAGCCCCGTCGCCGGTGGACGGCATGAAGTGGTCGGCGATCCACAGGCCGTCGTAGCCGACGCTCTCGGCCCACCGGCCCCGGTCGAGGATCTCGTCGGTCGGATGACCGTTGCCGATCCAGAAGGAGAACCTCATCGTCTCAGCCCTTCACCTTCGTGAGCCACCCGTGGGTGTCGGGCGCCTTGCCCAGCTGGATGTCGGTCAGGGCGTCACGAAATCGGATCGTGTTGGGGCCGGGCTGGCCGTCACCCACCTGAAGCGTCTCGCCGGCGATCGTGATCGTGCCGACGGGGGCCAGCACCGCCGCCGTGCCCGACAGGAAGGCCTCGCCCTCCACCACCCACGACCGCAGCTCGTCGAGGGGCACGTGGCGTTCCTCGACCTCGTAGCCCATCTCGGCGGCGATGGTGATGACGGAGGCCCGCGTCACCCCGTGGAGGAACGACTCGTCGAGGTTGCGGGTGATGAGGCGCTCTTCGTCGACGAGGAAGAAGTTCGAGGCCCCCGTCTCGGTCAGGTCGCCGCCGGTGGCGAACAGCACCTGGTCGGCGCCGTACTTGGCCTTGGCCTCGAGCGTCGGACCGAGGGCCATGACGTAGTTGGCCCCGCTCTTGACCGCCCCGAACTGGGGGGTGGTGCGGGGGATGGTGGTCTCGACGTAGATCGACAGGGGCCGGATGCCGCCGGCGAAGTAGTCGCCCACCGGGGAGTTGATGACATACAGGATGGCGGTGTTGCTGGGGGCGGCGGCGGCCCCGATGTTGAGCAGGGTCCCGATGAGGGTGGGCCGGATGTAGAGGGAGCCCGGGGGGTCGGGGGTGAACGAGGCGTTGGCCTCCACGGCGTCGATGATCATCGTCCGCAGCAGCGAGCCCTCGGGGGCCGGCATCGAGAGCCGCTCGATGCTCTGCAACATGCGGGCCACATGATCGTCGAGGCGGAAGATGGCGAGCGAGCCGTCGATCTGGCGGTGGGCCTTGAGCCCCTCGAAGCAGGCGCTGGCGTAGTGGAAGACGTGGGTGCCGGGGTGGAGTGAGAAGTTCTCCAACGGCTGGGCCGCCCCGCCGTAGGTGTAGACCCCGTCTTCCATGGTGGCGATGGTCATCCTGTCGCCGAAGAGAGTGCCGAACGGGGCGGAGAAGGGATCCTTGGTTTCGCTCACAGTCCTAGTTCTATCGCCGTCGGGCCCGACCGTCGATCATGGGCCTGATCCGGGCGCTCCGACGACCGGCCGATCGAGCTCGTGGAGGGTGCGCCGGAGCAGATCGAGGAGGCTGATGGCGGAGAACTGCCGGATCCGCTCCCGGTCGCCGGGGAGGCGGACGGTGGTGGCCCGCTCGACCCGGTCGCCGACGACGACGGCCAGGCACACCGTTCCCACCGGACGGCCTTCGATCTCGGACGGCCCGGCCACGCCGGTGGTGGCGAGGCCGACGTCGGCCGCGAGGCGACGGCGCACGGTGCGGGCCATGGTGAGGGCGGTGTCCTCGGTGATGACCGGCCCGAGGGGCACGTCGAGCAGGTCGTGCTTCAGGCCGGTCTGGTAGGCGATGATCCCACCCCGGAAGACCTCACTGGCCCCGGGGGCGGCGCACAGCCGACCGGCGACGTAGCCGCCGGTGACCGACTCGGCCACGGCCAGGGACAGGCCCCGCCGGCCCAGCTCCTCCACCACCACCGCCTCCATGTTCTGGTCGTCGTGACCGAACACCAGCTCACCGAGGATCGGTTGCAGCACCGCCTCCTCGGCTGCGATCATCTCGGCCGCCTCCTCGTCGGTCGGGGCCTTGGCCGTGATCCGGACCTTGAGGCCCTCGACCCCGCTGGCCAGGAAGGCCAGCGTGGGATTGCCGATCTCGTCGAGCTGGTCGATCCGCCCGGCCAGCAGCTCGGCCAACGCCGACTCCGACGTGCCCCAGGTACGGAGGACCCGGCTGCGGATCACGGCCCGTTGGCCCGACCGGGCGATCAGGTCGGGGATGATCGTCTCGGCCACCATGACCCTCATCTCGTACGGCACGCCGGGAACGGCATAGATCACCTTGCCCGTCGGGCCGCCGTCGGAGCCGGCCGCCCCGTCACCGCGGGCCGGCATCGGGCAGATGAGCCCCGGGGCCGTGCCGGGTTGCTGGGGGATGGTCGACGCCCCCACCGGGACCATGGCCTGGCGCAGGTTGTTCTCGCTCATCGCCCGCCCCCGCGACCGGAACATCTCGGCGATCCGCTCGGCGATGGCGTCGTCCCGGACGAGCTCGGTGCCCATGACCTCGGCGATGACGTCGCGGGTCAGGTCGTCCTGGGTGGGCCCGAGGCCACCGCAACAGATGACGGCGTCGCTGCGTTCGAGGGCGAGCTCCAGCACTTCGCGGATACGGGCCGGGTTGTCGCCCACCTTGGTCTGGTAGTGGGAGTCGAGACCGGCCAGGGCCAGCTGCTCGCCGATCCACGACGAGTTGGTGTCGACGATCTGCCCCAGCAACAGCTCGGTTCCGACCGCAACCACTTCCACCCTCATCTCGGCACCTCCTCCTGGCGGCCGGCCGGGGCCGGTCGCTCCGATCCGGCCTATCGTTGCCCGTTCGTCCGAAAGGCGTCACGTCCGTCGACGACGTACTGCAGTCCGGTGACGACGGTGAACACGACCGCCACCCACAGCAGGGTGTCGGCCACCCAGGGGTGGGGCTCGAGCGGCGGGCACATGGCGGCGGCCAGCGCCACCCCCTGGACGAGCGTCTTGTACTTGGCGGAGCGTCGGGCCGGTATGGCCAGGCCCCGCCGGCTCCAGTAGGTGCGGTAGCCCTGGATGCCCACCTCGCGCACGGCGATCACCGCGACGGGAAGGAGGGGGAAGCGGCCGATCCCGACCAGCGTGAAGCCGACGAGGAGGACGACCACCTTGTCGGCCAGGGGGTCGAGGAAGGCACCGAGCTTGGTGGGGGTGGCCCGCCGGGCCAGCGAGCCGTCGGCCATGTCGGTGGCACCGAGGAACCAACCGAGGGCGAACGTGGCCCACCACGGATTGCGCTCGGCCACCATGAGGGCCAGGACGGGAGCCATGACGAAACGAGAGATGGTCAGACCGTTGGCCGCCACCGCCCACCGGGACGACCCGATGAGACTGAGCCCCGGTGCGCTCACCGGTCGCCGGCCGCAGTCGGTGCGGCCGTCCGGGTGGCGACGAGGTCGGGGCCGAGGGCGTCGGTGACGGTGACCTCGTGGAACCGGCCGACGGCGAGGTCGGCGTCGACCTGGATGATGCCATCGATCTCGGGGGCCTCGGCGTAGGAGCGGGCCACCCCGGGCTCGTCGACCAGAACGGTCAGGGTCCGCCCGATCATGGCGTCGCGCCGCTCGGCCGTGATGCGGTCCTGGAGAGCCCGCAGCTCGTGGAGCCGCTCGGCGATCAGGGGGGCCGGCACCTTGGGCTCGATGGTGGCGCCGTGAGTCCCCGCCTCCTCGCTGTAGGCGAAGAACCCGCACCAGTCGAGGCCCACGCCGGCCACGAACGACAGCAGGGCGTCGTGGTCGGCCTCGGTCTCGCCCGGGTAGCCGACGATGAAGTTGGAGCGGAGGGCGGCGTCGGGTCGGCGGTGGCGGATGGTGTCGATCCGCTCCCGGAAGCGGTCGCCGGAGCCCCAGCGCCGCATCCGTCGCAGCAACGGGGGCGACACGTGCTGGAGCGACAGATCGAAATAGGGCACGCCGGTGGCGCAGATCACCTCGACGAGGGCGTCGCTCAGATCGGAGGGATAGAGGTAGAGGAGACGGACCCGATCGACGCGGGCCGCCACCGCTTCGACCAGGGGGATGATGGCCCGCTGGCCTCGTCCCTGGTCACGCCCGTAGGCCGCCAGATCCTGGGCCACCAGCACCACCTCGGCCACGCCGAGGGCGGCGACCTCGTCGAGGATGGCGGGTAGGGGGCGGGACCGTTGCTTTCCCCGGAAGCTGGGAATGGCACAGAAACCGCAGTTGCGGTCGCAGCCCTCCGCCACCTTCACATAGGCCCACGGTGCGCTGGTGGGGGGGCGGGGCAGCTCGAGCAGGTCGAACGACGGCACGGCGGGGCCGGTGGCCGTCCGATCGGCCGAGCGGGTCCGGCCGAGCGTGACCGGAACACCGAACGGGGCCACGGCGTCGACCTCGGGAAGGGCGGCGGCCAGCTCGTCGCCGTAGCGCTCGGCCATGCACCCGGTGACGACCAGTTCGGCCCCCGGCTTGCGGGCGTCGTCGAGGACGAGGATGGCATCGACCGACTCCTGGCGGGCCTCGGCGATGAAGGCGCACGTGTTGACGACGACCACGTCGGCGTCCTCGGGACGGGCCGCCCGCACCATGCCGTCGGCCAGGAGCGAACCGGTCAGCTTCTCGGAGTCGACCTGATTCTTCGGGCAGCCGAGCGTCTCGACCCAGAACTGACGCGTCATCGCCGCCCAGGGTACCGGGCCGCCCTGGTGGCGCCCGGGGCGGCCATCAGCGGTCGTCCGCAGCGTCGGGGCCGGCGGCGACCCCGGTGCCGGCCGGGAGGCCCGACCTGAGGCGGGCCAGGCGCAGGGCCAGACGGCCGGCGAGGGCGAGGACGACGGCGCCGAGGGCGATGGTGGTGACGACCAGGGCCCAGTTCCGGTCGGTCGGTGCGGCTGGGCCGGCACCGATGCGGCGAGCGGGGGTGGCGGCGGGATCGTAGGTGAAGGAGAAGGCGCCCGACGTCCGGTCGAGGTCGGCCGACGTCAGCTCGTAGGCGACGTCGTAGCGCCCGGGCTCGGTCAGGGGGTCACCCAGCTCCACGTGGATGATCCGACCATCGGCCACCGGCACCGTGGCCGGGATCTCGGCCCCGCTCCGGGATACGGTGACGGTCACGTCCGAGACCGGTTCGAGGAAGGCGAGGTCGACGAAGTCGATCTCGCCTCCCGCCACCTGACCCGGACCGGGCGAAGCCTGGAGCAGCTCGGTGTGGGCCACCGCCGGTCGGGCCGTGGCCGCCCCGAGCACCGTCGCCATGGCGGCCAGCACCAGCACACCGACCGCCACGGGACCGAAGGTCGGCCGCCGTCGTTCCGGGGCCCGGGGGCGGAGCGGGGTCTGGCCCGGCCTCGCCATGGTCAGAAGGCCAGGGGCAGGCCGGGGGCGTCCCACTGGCGGGACACGAGCCGGCCCGATCCCGACAGGGTGACGAAGGCCGTGGTCATGTCGGAGCCACCGAAGCAGATGTTCGTCGTCAGCGGATCGGGGAAGGACCGGTGGTAGTGGAGCCCGTCGGGGGTGATCACGGTGATACCGCCGTTGCGGAGGGTGGCGACGCAGACGTTGCCGTAGGCGTCGACGGCGAGCGAGTCGAAAAGGGGCGCTCCCTCGGGATCGGCCACCACCGTGCCCCGGTGGTTCGGTCCGAAGTAGCCGGCGATCTCCCCCGGGCCCGACAGCGGCCACTGGTACAGCCGACCCTGATGGGTCTCGGCCACGTACAGCATGTCGCCATCGGGCGACAGCCCGACGCCGTTGGGGGCGTCGAGGGGGAACACCACCTCACGGATCTCCGAGCCGTCGGCCCGGGCGTAGTAGAGGCCGCCCCGGTCGCGTTCCCGGGGCCTCGTCTTCCCGTGGTCGGTGAACCAGAACCCCCCGGTCGGATCGAACACGAGGTCGTTCGGCCCCCGCAGGGGGTTGCCGTCGCAGGCGTCGTAGAGCACGTCGACCTCGCCGGTGAGGGGGTCGACCCGTTGGATACTGCCACCGATGTAGTCGCCCGGCTGGTCGCCCGGCACCATCATCCCGTTCACCTCCGACCAGGTGAACCCGCCGTTGTTGCAGACATAGATCCGGCCGTCGGGCCCGACGGCGGCCCCGTTCGGTCCGCCTCCGCAGTCGGCGATCACGTCGACGTCGCCGTCGGCCGAGACGCGAGTCAGCGTTCCCCGTGCCACCTCGACGAGCACGATCGAGCTGTCCGGGTACCAGATGGGGCCCTCCGGGAATCGCAATCCCGACGCCCATTCGATGGTTTCCACTGTCCCTCCTCGGACTCGTCGCTCCGCCTGTCCGCCCTGTACCCCGCCCGAGACGCTACCGCTGGTCGGGGCCAGCGACGACGGTCACCGGCCCGCGGGGCGTTTCGAGCCGCAGCTCGAGGCCGGGATCGGCGCCCTCCTCCACCGTCACGGTGGGGTCGTCGTCGAGACCGACGACGGCCAGTGCGGCCGCCACCCGGTCGGGTTCCGGGTGGCGCAGGACGAGGGTGTCGAGGCCGCAGCCGGTTGCGGCGGTGGCCGCTGGGTGAGCCGTCGTCCCCCAGTCGATCAGGAAGGGGAACACCCCACCGTGGGCGGGGAGCACGCTGGCGGTCAGGCGCCAGCTCAGCTCCACCCCGTCGGGCCGGCGCCGGGACATGTCCCGCACCCCGCCCAGGTCGATCCCGACCTCGTCCCGCAGTCGGACCAGGGCCCGGTCGATGTCGTCCGGCCACACGGCGAAGGTGGTCAGGGTCGGCCCCGCGACCCGGTCGACGGCGAAGGGCCGGGGGCGGGGCGGCTCCGGCTGTTCCGGATCGGGCCCGATGAGCTCGACGTAGGTGCGGGGCCCGAGGGCGGCCAGGGCGTTGCGGGTGCCCGCCCCGGTGTGGGCCCCACCGGGGCTCGGTTCGACGCCGGTCAGCTCGGCGAACCACCGTTCGAGCTCGGCCAGGTCGGGGCCGGCGATGACGACGTGATCGATGACGCTCATGCCGCCGGACTCTACCGATACCGGAGCGGATCGGCCCGACGGGGTTCAGGCCGTCGTCGAGGCCGTGCGGGCGAGGGCGATCACGGCGGCGAACCAGGCGGCGACGAGGACGACGGCCTCGACCCGGTAGACCCGCCGCAGCGTGACCATGGCGAACCAGGCGGCGACAGCCACGAGCACCATGACGGTGATCCCGACCGTGCGCAACCCCTCGTCGTCCACCGGGCCGGGGCCGAGCACGGCGATGAGGCCCCCGACGGCCAGGCTGTTGAACATGTTCGAACCGAGCAGGTTGCCGATGATGAGGTCGGTCTCCCGCTTGCGGGCTGCCACCACGGCCGTCACCAGCTCCGGCAGCGACGTGCCGACGGCGACCAGGGTGAAGCCGACGAAGCCGCCGGTCACCCCGAGACGCTCGGCCACGGCGATCGCCCCCCACACGAGGAGCTGGGCCCCCACCACCGTGCCCGCCAGCCCGATGAGGGTACGACGGGCCTGGGCGCCGATGGCGAACGGACCCTCCTCGTGCAGGGTCTCGTGGGCACCGATGCCGCCCACCACCACCCACCCCAGGGCGACGACGAGGGCGACGAGGAGGATGACGCCATCGAGGCGGGTGAGGCCGCCGGAGGTGGTGTAGGCGAAGAGCAGCACGGCCAGGAGGGACAGGGGCGCCTCTCGGGTGAGCACCGGCCGGGACACGACGAGCGGCACGATGAACGCCGCCGCTCCCAGCACGAGCGAGAGGTTGGCCACGTTGCTGCCGACGATGTTGCCGAGTCCGAGATCGAGGTTGCCACCGGCCGCAGCCACGCCCGAGACGAGCAGCTCGGGGGCGCTCGTGCCGAAGCCGATGATGACCGCCCCCACCACCACCGGGGAGATCCTGGCTGCGGCGGCCAGCCGGGCCGCACCCTCGACGAACTCGTCGGCGGCCCACGCCAGCAGGGCCACCCCCACCAGGAGCTCGATCAGGGCGACGAGGAGGGTCGGCTCGCTGAGGGTGTCCACCGCGGGCAAAGACTAGCGGCGCTGCGTTGGCTCAGGTCCTCGGCTCGTAGCCGGGGGGCGGAGCCAGTGCGGGGTCGAAGTCACCGTCGAAGTCACCGTCGTCGGCGTCGACGAAGTCGTCGGTGTCGTCGGTGTCGGTGTCGTCCCAGGCCAGGTCGTCGGCCCCATACGCGGTGTCGTCGGCGGCGGTGTCGACGTCGGGATCGGCCACCACCCGAAGCTGGGGGCGATCCCCGACGGGGGCCGGGCTGACGGGGGCCGGCCGACGCTTGCGGTCGAGCCCCAGCTCGGGGTCGGGCTCCAGCTCGGGCTCGGTGATCGGGGGCAGGTTGTGCTTCGGGCCCCGGGGCTCGTAGGGCCGGGTGGCGGGGGCGGGTTCGGGGAACTGGAGGTCGGCCAGGGTCGTGCGCCTCGTCGGCGGCTCGTCGACGTCGGGCTGGGCCGACGGGGTGGGCGGACGGCGGGCCGCGGGGTGGTTCCCGCTCACCGCCGGCGGCACCGCCGGTGTCGGCGACACGGCCGGCGCCGGCGACGGGGCGGTGGCACCGGCACCCGTCGGCCACCGGCCGGCGTCGAGGTCCTGGGTGGTCATCAGCACCTCGCGGGGCTTGGAGCCGAGCGACGGCCCGACGACCCCCCGTTCCTCCAGCAGGTCCATCAGCCGACCGGCCCGGGCGAAACCGACCCGGAGCTTGCGCTGCAACATCGACGTCGAGCCGAGCTGCGACCGCACGATCAGCTCCATGGCCTGGAGCAGGAGCTCGTCGTCGTCCTCGTCGCCGGTGGAGCCGCCGGGTAGAGCGGCCCCAGCCTCGATGTCGTCCTCGCCGACGACCCGGCTGTCATAGAGCACGTCGGGGGCCTGGCCGATCCAGTGGTCGACAACGGTCTCCACCTCCTCCTCGGTGACCCACGCCCCCTGGAACCGGACCGGGGTGCTGGTGGTGCCGTCGTTGAGGAGGCCGTCGCCCCGACCGACGAGACGCTCGGCCCCCGGCTGATCGAGGACGACCCGGCTGTCGGTGAGGCTGGCCACGGCGAAGGCCAGGCGGGCCGGGACGTTGGCCTTGATGAGGCCGGTGATGACGTTGGTCGACGGCCGCTGGGTGGCGATCACGAGGTGGATGCCGACGGCCCGGGCCTTCTGTGCGATACGGCAGATCGACTCCTCGACGTCGCGGGCCGCCACCATCATCAGGTCGGCCAGCTCGTCGAGCACGATCAGGATGTAGCTCAGCTTCTGGTACTCGCCGCCACCCTGGTCGAGCGGTAGCCGCGGTTCGAGGCGTCCCTCGTCGACGGCGCGGTTGTAGCCGTCGAGGTCTCGCACCCCGACCTCTTCCAGGAGGTCGTAGCGGCGTTCCATCTCCCGCACCCCCCACGACAGGGCGTTGGCCGCCTTCTTCGGGTCGGTCACCACCTCGGTCAGCAGGTGGGGCAGGCGGGCGTACTGGGTGAGCTCCAC
>JBHJNQ010000051.1:0-27153 GCA_050330635.1 Acidimicrobiales bacterium
GGCGGGCGGGCGCGGGGCGGTCGTCCCCGCGGCGACCCGGTCGGCGGCGGCGTCGCCGGCGGTCGTCGCCGTCGTGGAGGTCGGGGGTTCCCCGCCGCCCGCGATGGCGGTGAGGTCGAGCCGTGACCGGTCGCTCGATCCGGCCATGGCGAACAGCAGGAGCAACACGAACGAGACGGGCGCGGCGATGAGCAGGCCCCGCCCGGAAGAGGATCGGAGGGCCCTGAGGAAGGCGGGGGGGAGTCGTCGGGCTCGGACCGTCGTGAACACGTCGATCCGCCGAGGGTAGACGCCCGGCCTGCCACCTCGGCGGCACGGGCGGTCGGCGGCGGAAGCTAGCCTCGGCCCATGAGCGATCCCGTGCATGACGACGCGCTGTGGCAACCGTCGCCGGAGCGGGTGGCGGCGAGCGAGATGGAGCGCTTCCGTCTCACCGTGCGCCCCGACAGCGACGACACGACCGACCTTTGGCGCTGGTCGGTCGACGAGCCGGGCCCGTTCTGGCGGGCCGTGTGGACGTGGTGCGGGGTCGTCGGGGATCCCGGCGAACGCGACGTCGCCACCGGCGCCACCTTCGCCGGCACCCGCTTCCTCCCCGATGCCCGGCTCAACGTGGCCGAGAACCTGCTCGCCGACCGGGCCGGTGCGGGGCCGGAGGCCATCGTCTGGCGCCGGGAGGACGGGGCCGGGCGCACGGTCACCTGGGACCAGCTCCGGGCCGAGGTGGCCGCCGTCGCCGGCCGCCTGGCCGAGGCCGGCGTCACCGCCGGCGACCGGGTGGCGGCGTGGATGCCCCACGTCCCGGAGACGATCGTGACGTTCCTCGCCGCCGCCTCCCTGGGGGCGGTGTTCACGTCGACGTCGGCCGATTTCGGCGTCGACGGTGTGGTCGACCGGTTCGGCCAGTCCACGCCCAAGGTGCTGGTGGCGGCCGACGGCTACCACTACGGCGGCCGGACCTTCGATTGCCTCGACCGGTTGGGCGAGATCCGGAGCCGGCTGCCGTCGGTGACCACGACCCTCGTCGTCGGTCATCTCGAGCGGCGGCCGGAGCTCACCGGTGATCTCGACGACCCCGGCGTGGAGCGGTGGAGCGACGCCCTCGACCGTCATCGGGGCGCTGAGCTCCGATTCGAGTCGCTGACCACCGACCATCCGCTCTACATCCTGTACTCGTCGGGCACGACGGGAAGGCCGAAGTGCATCGTCCACCGGGCAGGCGGGGTCCTGCTCAAGCACCTGAGCGAGCAGCGCTTCCACACCGACATCCGGCCCGGCGACCGCGTCCTGTTCTTCACCACGTGCGGCTGGATGATGTGGAACTGGCTGGTGTCGGCGCTGGGGTCGGGGGCGACCGTGGTCGCCTACGACGGCAATCCCTCGTTTCCCCGGCCCGACGCCCTCGTCACCGTGGCCGACGAGCTCGGCGTCACCATGCTCGGGATGTCGGCCAAGTACATCGACGGGCTGATGAAGTCGGGCGTCCGTCCCCGCGACGAGACCGGCCTCCACCATCTGCGCACGATCTCGTCCACCGGCTCACCCCTCAGCCCCGAGGGGTTCGTCTGGGTCCACGACGCCGTCGCCCCCGACATCCACCTGGCGTCGATCTCCGGCGGAACCGATCTCTGCGGTTGCCTCGTGGGCGGCGACCCGACGAGGCCGGTGTATGCCGGCGAGATCCAGGGTCCCTGTCTCGGGATGGCCATCGACGTGTACGACCACGAGGGTCGGCCCGTGGCCCGGGGCCACAAGGGCGAGCTCGTGTGCACCCGTCCGTTCCCCTCGATGCCGCTCGGGTTCTGGGGTGACGACGACGGATCCCGCTACCGGGCCGCCTACTTCGAGCGGTTCGACGGGGTGTGGGCCCACGGCGACTTCGCCTCGTGGACCGACCACGGTGGCATGGTGATCCACGGACGGTCGGATGCCACCCTCAACGCCTCCGGGGTGCGCATCGGGACGGCCGAGATCTACCGGGTGGTGGAACAGATCGACGAGGTGGCCGAGGCCATCGCCATCGGGCAGGAATGGGACGGCGACACCCGGATCGTGCTGTTCGTCCGCCTGGTCGAGCCGGGCACCTTGGCCGACGACCTGGTGGCCCGCATTCGCAGCGACGTCCGCAACAAGTGCTCACCCCGGCACATGCCGGCAGTGGTGGCGGAGGTGCCCGACATCCCCCGGACCCGATCGGGCAAGATCGTGGAGCTGGCGGTGAGCGACGTGGTCCACGGCCGCCCCGTCCTGAACCTGGAGGCGTTGGCCAACCCCGATGCCCTCGACCACTTCGCCGGTCGATCGGAGTTGACGTGACGGCGATCCCGGTGACCGTGGCAGGGGATGGGTGCCGGTCACCCACCGGCCTTCGGTGGCGTGGGGGCCGGCTCAGGTCCGTTCGAGCCATGCCGGGGGTGACGAGCCGAGCGGGGCCGGGGGCCGGTCCCACCGCCCGGCCACCGCGCTGACCCGGCGGACCCGGCCGGCCGGGGCGTCGACCTCCTCCGTCCACGGTGACACGTCGCCCAGGGGTCCGGCCACGAACGGGTGGGGTCGGCCGAGACCGACCAGCCAGTTCCGGGTCCGCAGCAACGACAGCCGGGCCCGCCAGCTCCCGCCCTGGCGCTGCCGGGCCGCCAGCAGGCGGGCGGCGGCGTGGGCCGCGAGGTAGCCGGTGGCGTAATCGAGGGCCTGGAACGGCAAGTGGACCGGCTCGACCGCCACCGACGGGTCGACCGTGGCCCGCTCGCCCCCGGCGGCGGCGATCCCGGTGGCGGCCTGCACGATCGAGTCGAAGCCGCGACGACCGGCCCAGGGGCCGACCCAGTCGAAGGCGCAGATCTCGATCACGACGATGCCGGGTCGGAGGGCGGCGGCGGCCTCGGCCCCGAAGCCCCGGGCGGCCAGGGCGCCGGGGCGGTAGGCGTCGACGAACACGTCGGCCCCGGCCAGGAGCGAGGTGAACGTGCGCCGATCGTCGCCGTCGCCCAGGTCGAGATGGGCGTTGCGCTTGCCCGAACCCGTGGCCAGGACACCCATCGGTATCGAAGGGAGGTGCGCCGCCCCCACCCGGAGCACGTCGGCCCCGTGGGCGGCCAAAGTCTGGCCGCCCACCGGGCCGGCGAGGACCCGGGTGCAGTCGAGGACACGCACCCCGTCGAGGGCGCGGTCCCGGGCCGGGCCGAGCGGGGCCGGGTCGGCGTCTCCGAGGCGTTCGACCGACACGACGGCCAGGTCGGCCGTGGCTCGGGCGTGGGGATGGGCGTCCCACGCCGGCAGCGTCCGGTAGGCGGCGCACACCATGCCGGCATCGACGAGCTCCCGCTCCAGCTCGTCGGCCCGCCACCCGGCGATGGCGCCCGCCACCGCCTCCCGGTCGACCGGTACCCCGAGTCGGGCCGCCACCCCCTCGGCGTGGTGGGGGAAGTTGGCGTGGATCAACACGTGGCCGTCGGCGGTGCGGTAGCGGCCGGACAGCGGCGCCCACGACGGCACCTCGGCCTCGTCGAGGCGGACGAACCCGGCGCACGAGGCCACGGCGTGGTCGCCGTCGACGGTGGTCGGCCCGTGGGGTGGGAGGCCCCGCTCACGGCCCAGCTCGGCGGCGGCGGCGGTGGCCGCCGCCACCGCCACGGTGGCGGCCCGGCCCACGGCGAAGGCCGACGGGACGGCCAGGGTCGGTTCGAGGACGGTCACGGGGGCCGGTCCCGGTCCGGGCGTGAGGGCCCACAGCTCGTCGAGGGCGGGATCGTGCACGGCGAGGGTTCCTCGTTCCGGCCGCCGTGCTCAGCCGCTGCGGACCGTAGCCGCCACCGAGGCCCACTTGTCGATGGTCGCCGGGTCGTTCCGCAGCGACAGCTCGGCCTGGTACATGACGAGGCGGGCGGCCCGGCCCCGGTACCGTTCGACCAGCCGGGCCCCCAGCTCGCTCCACGAGGAGGTGACGGCGTAGTGGTCGAGCATGTCGTCGGTGATCAGCTCGGCCATGCCGGCCATGTCGCCCGCCTTCAACCGTTCGTTGAGCCTGGCCGACGTGCCCTCGAAGCCGAGCATGTCGAACTGGAAGCCGTAGTTCCTCGTCGAGCCGTAGAAGGCGATCTGCGATTTGGCGTACTGCCGGAGCGGGGCCTGCTCCTCCTCGCTGTCACCGACGATGGTGAAGACCGGGATGATCAGGTCGACCTCGGACGGCTGGCGGCCGGTCCGCGCCGCTCCCTCCGCCACCTTGGGGGCCAACACCTCGTCGAGGTAGGGGACCGAGTGGAACGGGTGGACGTGGATACCGTCGGCCACCTCGCCGGCGGCCCGGGTCATGTAGGGGCCGACGGCCGAGATGTCGACCTTGATGTCGCCGAACGGGTGGCTGCGGGGCTTCCAGGCGTCGGGCAGCAGGCTGAGCTGGTAGTAGGGGCCGTCGTGGGCCAGCTTCTCCTCGCCCCGGAAGGCCCGGAAGCAGGCCTTGACAGCGGCAACGTAGTCCTTGAGGCGGGGACCGGGCGGGTCGAACTCCGAGCCGTAGCGCCGTTCCACGTGGGCCCGGACCTGGCTGCCGAGCCCGAGTCGGAACCGCCCCTCGGTGTTGTCGGCCAGTTCCCAGGCCAACGCCGCGCTGACCATGGGGGAGCGGGGGAAGGCCACGGCGATCCCCGTGGTGAACGTGAGGTTGGGAGCGGCCATGGCGGCGGCGGCGATCGCCATCCACGGGGTGGCGCTGGTTTCGGTGAACAGCATCCCCGAGAAGCCGGCGGCCTCGACCTTCCGGGCCCGCTCGGCGATCTCGGACCACCGGCCCGATCCGGTCATGATGTCGAAGTCCATCCGATCCCTTTCGTCTCGCTCACGGGTGCCGGGGATGCCGGCGTCGAGGTGCCCGGGCCACGGTCCCGTCGGACGGCGGACCCGCGGGCGACGTTACCGGCCCCGCAGGGTCGGGTCGATTCCCTCCTGGCGGGGCCCCGGGTCGACCCCGCGGCCTGGTCGGACCCGCGCTCGGCCGATCCGCCTCTACGATCGTGGCGTGACGTGTGTGCGCGCCCCCGGCTCGTCGGCCAATCTCGGCCCCGGTTTCGACGTACTCGGTGTGGCGTTGTCGCGCTACGCCTGGGCCTCGGATCGGCCGGGGGGCGACCCCTGCGGCCCCGACCACATCGCCCGCATCGCCCACCGGGAGGCCGGGGGCACCGGCGACCTGTGGTTCGGCTTCGACCTCGAGCCGGGTCGTGGTCTGGGCTTCTCCGCAGCCGCCCGGGCCGCCGGCGCGGTGTTGGCCAAGGTGCAGCAGGGCCATCCCATCGCCGAGGCCCAGTGCCTGGCCTACCCGGTGGTGGCCGCCATCGAGGGCCACGGCGACAACGCCGCCCCATCGGTCTTCGGGGGGATCCACGTGATCGCCGGCGACCTCGACCATCGCCTGGCCACCGGGTTGCCGGGGCGGCTCCTGTGCTGGGTCCCCGACCTGGAGACGGCGACCGACGCCTCGCGTCAGGAACTGCCGACCGAGATCTCCCGGGCCGACGCCGTGTTCAACCTGGGTCGGGTCAGTCTCCTCATCGCCGCCCTCTACGAACAGGACCTGTCGCTGTTGCGCCGGGCCACCGAGGATCGACTCCACCAGCCCCAGCGCCTGGCCCGATCGGTGCCCTCGGCCCGGGCCATGGACGCCGCCCTCGATGCGGGGGCGGCCGCCGCCTGGCTCAGCGGTTCCGGCCCGGCGGTGGCCATCGTGGTCGACGGAGCCCTGGTCGACACGGTCACCAGCGCCCTTCCTCCCGACGGCAAGACGCTGCATCTCGACGTCGACGAGCGGGGCGGCGTCCTGCTCGATTCCTGAGCCGCCGGCGTCGTCCGCTTGTCGGCGGCCGCCCGTTGGGCGGCCCTTCTCAGCGGCCGCCGAAACGGTCGGGGCGGAGGAGATCGACGGCGGCCGAGGTGCCCGTCCGATCGAACAGCGGTCCGGGCGAGCCGTCGAGGGAGAGATCGGCCACGAGCTGGCCGGCCGCGGGCGACGTCTGGATCCCGGTGCCGCCCTGACCGACGCACCACACGAAGCTCGGTTCGGTGGGATCGGGGCCGATCACCATCGTGCGGTCCGGGCTGAACGTGCGCAGCCCGGCCCAGCTCGACCGGACCGTGCGGATGTCGAGCGTCGTGGCGGCGTTGATGGCATCGATGGCCCGGGCGATGTCGACCTCCTCGGGTTTCGCGTCGCACGGGTCAGAGGGGGTCTCGTCGGCCGGGGAGCAGAGGAGCTGGGGGCCGTCGGGCTTGACGTACCAGCTGTGCTCGACGTCGGCCACCAGGGGAGCGTGGGGTGGGACGTCGGACCGGGCGGTGACCATGAAGGCGGTCCGCCGCAGCGGCCGGAGCCCGAGGGGGACCACACCGGCCCGGGTCGCCACCTCGTCGCCCCAGGCCCCGGCGGCGTCGACGACGAGATCGGCCTCGAGTGTGGCGGCATCGGCCGGGCCGGCCGGCGGCCCGACCGTTGGTCCGGTGTCGATCGTGATGCGCCATCGCCCCCGACGGCGCTCGAGGGCCACGGCCCGGTGTCGGGTGGCGAACGAGCCTCCGGCGGCGACGGTGGCCCGCACGAACGCCTGGTGGAGGGCGGCGACGTCGATGTCGGCCGGCTCCGGATCGTGCAACGCCCGATGGACGAGCTCAGGCCGCAACGGGGGGAACAGGGTGGCGGCGCCGGCGCCATCGATCTCGCGGACCGTGGCGCTGATGGCGAGGCCGTCGGCCAGCAACTGCTCGAAGGCGTCGTCCTGGTCGGGCCCCGCGACGCTCAGCATGCCTCGGGGGGCGAGGAGCGGGTCGTCGGCCAGCCCAGTGGGCGGGTCGGTCAGGAAGGGGAGGCTGGCCCTGGTCAGCGCCTTGAGCGGAGGCGTGCCGTAGTTCTCGATGAGGATGGCGGCGGAGCGCCCGGTCGTGTGGCGCGTGAGGCCGGTGTCGGCTTCGACCACCGTCACCGTCGGGCCCGACGGGTGCCGACTGAGGGCGAAGGCGGCGCTGGCCCCGGCGATGCCGCCGCCGATGACCACGATGTCGGGACCCGTCATGGTCGGTCCGCCGCCCCGGTCCGCCCCCGTCCCCGATCGGTGCCGTGCTCGTTCGCCATGCCGGAACGGTAGCGGCTCGGACCGTCCCGCACGGGCGGTGCCGAGGGTTCGCGCCGTTGCGGGCACCGGGACCGTGGCGGGCCCGCTAGCGTCGGCGCCGGGCCGGTGGTGCCGGTCGCTGACCGAGGGAGTGGGCATGGCCGAGATGACCGACGACGACCGCGACCGGTTCCTGGCCGAGCGCCGGGTGGCCGTGCTCGCCATCGAGCGCCGCGACAAGGGACCGCTGTGCGCTCCGGTCTGGTACCGGCGCGACGGCGCCGGACGGTTCGAGATCGCCATGGCCGACGGATCGGCCAAGGCCGCCCTCCTGAGGGCCGCCGGTCGGGCCACCCTGTGCGTGCAGGACGAGTCGCGGCCCTACCGCTACGTCACCGTCGAGGGTCCGGTCGAGCTGCGGGTCATGTCGGCCGACGAGCGTCATGAGGTGCTGACCGAAATCGCCTCCCGCTACCTGGGTGACGAGGGCGGTCGCCGCTATGCCGAGGCCTTCCCCGGCCACGAGGAGGCGTTGGTCACGCTGAGCCCGGCCCGGTGGCGCACCGAGGTCTTGGGGTAGGACGGGGGCGGACGGCGCGCATGGAACACGACGGGGCCTAACTGCGCTACCTCGCTCGATGGGAGTTGGCCGGCGGCACCGGCGCCGTCGTCGTCATCGACGTGCTCCGGGCCTTCACCACCGGCGCCTGTGCACTCGCCCCCGGCGCCGAGGCGATTCACCTCGTGGCCGGGGTCGACGAGGCGGTGGACTTCAAGGCGGCCAATCCCGGGGTGCTGGCGATAGCGGCTCGGCGACGGCCACCGCCGTCGCCGCGGCGTCCCTGGGCGTCCCTTCGACTTCGCCATGGAGGTCGTCGTCGATGACCGGGGAGGTCGCCTGCTCGTCCGTCGTGACCCGACCGGCCGTCAGCGGTCGGAGCGGCGGTAGCGGACCTGGCGGGCGGCCTTTGGGAGCAGACCGGGTGGCAGTAGCGGCGGTGGCCGTGACCCTGGACGAACGACAGCGAACAGCCCGGACCCTGGCATCGCCGGACCGGCCCGCCCTCGGGCCGGGTCACCAGCTCGATCGTGGCCAGGGCGAGCCGGGAGCACCACCGGTCGGTCGGGGGCCCGTCGCCGTAGAGCGAGTTGGCGAGTTCCACGGGCAGTGGTTCGCCGAGCAGGGCTAGCTCGACCGGATCGGTCGGGGCGGCACCGGTGGTCATGGCACCTCCACGTCCGCCGCTGGGGTGGGCGTCGGGGTCGGTCCCGAGCGGTCGAGACGGACGACGGCCGACCACACGAACGGGACGCCGAGCACGGCCAGGGCGGACGAGCCGATGAGCACGGCTTGGAGGCCGAAGGCGGCGGCGAGGGCCGGGGCCACGACCACCGGGAGGATCGGCAGGCCGGAGATCACCAGCCCGAGCGCTCCCATCACCCGACCGACGTGGGTCGCCGGGGTGAACCGCTGGGCCAGCGTCCGGGCCAGAGGGAACAGGGCGCCGACGGGGATCGACCAGACGAGGGCGCCGACGACGATGACGGGCAGGGCGGGGCTGGCGACGTAGAGCATGCCGCCCAGGCCGGACCAGACGGTGAGGATCGCCAGCACCCGGAATCGACCGGCCCGGGCCCCGGCCCGGTGCAGGGCAAGCGAACCGACCAGGAGGCCCAGCCCGTAGACGGCGTTGACGTAGCCCAGTGTCTCGACCTCGGTGCCGACGATGTCACGGAAGAACAGGGGCTCGAGGGCGATGAACACCCCGAAGGCCAGGGCGGGCAGGGCCGCCAGGTACAGGGCGGTTCGGATCGGGCCCGACCGCCAGGCGTAGCCGAGGCCGGCGAGGGCGGAGCGGAGCCCGGCCACCGGTCCGGGCGTCTCCCCGTCGTCGTCGACCGGTGACGGCGCTACGGCCGGCAGGTGGAGAGCGGCCACCAGGGCCAGGGCAACCACCGAGGTGGCGGCGTCGAAGACGAAGACGGCGTCGAGGCCGAAGGCCGTGATGAGGAGGGCGCCGACCGCCGGGCCCACGATGAGGGCCAGCGAGTTGGCCGATTCGAGCCGGGCGTTCGTGGCCTCCAGCCGCTCGGGGGCCACCAGCACCGGCGGCAGGGACACGATGGCGGTCTCCAGCACGGCACCGAGGAGCCACGACACCGCAGCGAGGGCGAACAGGCTGGTCAGGTCGTCGGCCAGGATCAGAGCCAGTGTGGCGGGGACGAACGCCACCTCGGCCGCCAGCACCACCCGTCGGGCGTCGAAGCGGTCGACCGCTACGCCGCCGAGCACGCTGCCGGCCATGGCGGCCACCCCGATGAGGGCGCTCATGATCGCAAGGTCCGTCGGGGTCCCCTCGAGGACGAACGCCGCCTTGCCCCACAGGCCGAGGACGAAGGCGGCCTCGGCGCCCGTGGAAGAGATGAGCCGGGCGGCGACGACCCGCTGTGCGCTGGACCCCGCCATCATCGTGGCGACGCTAAGAGGTGGCGCTTGGCGTCGCAAACGAGTTGCGGTCGACGTCGTGATGGTGGCCGGTTGGTCGGGCGGCGTCCCTCCAGGTCAGGAGGCAGCGGGGCTGACCACGTCGAAGCCGAGGTCGGCTGCAGCGGGGATCTGATGACGGTCGAAGGTCAGGAAGCGGACGGGGGACGGCAGCCGATCGGCGGCTGCCAGATGGATGGCGGTGACCAGCGTGATCCCGTAGCGGGCGCCGATCTCGGTTGCCCGGGCCAGACAACGGCCGTCGACGGGGACTTCCCACACCGCCTCCCAGTCGTCGCGCACGGCGGCCCACGCCGCCCGCTGACTCGCCGGGTCGGTGGCGGTCTGGTGGAGGGCGAGCATGACCTCGCTGCGGGCCAGGGCCGAGGCCACCCATTGCTCGGCGTCGGCCATGGCCGTCATCACCAGGGGGCGCTGCCGATCGGTCACGTAGCGGCGGAGCAGGGCCGAGGTGTCGAGCACGAGCACGCTCATCGGCCCCGGCTGGCGTCGAGCAGGCGGGCCGCCGTGAGGTCGGCCGGCAGGGGGAGCGGAGCGGGATCGACGGGACGGTCGGGGCGGCGAGGGGGCTCGATGAGACCGGCCGCCGCCAGGTCGAACAGGGTGACGCCGGTGCGGTCGGGGGAGACGGGGCCGAGCTGGGCCACCGGCCGCCCGTCGACCGTGATGAGGAGACGCTCACCGGCCCGGGCCCGCCGCACGACGGCGGCCACGTTGTTGCGCAACTCCCTGACCCCGACCGGGGCCAGCGCCAGATCGGGATCGGGCTCGGCGTCCGGGGCGGCCGGCGGGTCGGCGTCGGGTGTGGCGGGCGACGGGGTAGTCATGTAGCACCAGTGTACACATCACCGGTTGCGTCCACGGTGGCGGGCCATCTACCGTGACCCGGTCACCGAACACGCCACCACACACAGAGAGAGGTGTCCATGAACTTCGCCTTCACCGAGGAGCAGGAACAGCTGCGCCAGTTCGTCCGCTCGTTCCTCGAGGACAAGTCGTCGGAGACCGCCGTCCGCGAGCAGATGGACACCGAGCAGGGCTACGACGAGGCGGTGTGGTCGCAGATGGCCGCACAGCTCGGCCTCCAGGCCCTCGCCATCCCCGAGGCCTACGGCGGTCAGGGCTACAGCTTCGTCGAACTCGGCGTCGTCCTCGAGGAGATGGGCCGGGCCCTGCTGTGCGCTCCGTTCTTCTCTGGCGTACTCGCCTCGCAGGCCATCCTGCAGTCGGGCGACGAGGCGGCGATGAGCGCCCACCTTCCCGGCATCGCCGCCGGCGAGACGATCGCCGCCCTGGCCTTCACCGAGGAGAACGGCAACTGGGACGAGTCGGGTATCACCATGGAGGCCAACTCCTCCGGTGACGGCTACACCCTGTCGGGAGTCAAGTCGTTCGTGATCGACGGGCACGTCGCCAACCTCATCGTCGTCGCCGCCCGCACCTCCAGCGGGGTCAGCCTGTTCGCCGTCGACGGCGACGCCAGCGGCCTCAGCCGCGAGTCGCTCTCCACCATGGACCAGACCCGCAAGCAGGCGAAGCTGACGTTCGACACCACCCCCGCCACCCTCATCGGCAACGAGGGCGCAGGCTGGGACACGATGACCACCGTGCTCGATCTGGGGGCCATCGCCCTCGCCGCCGAGCAGGTGGGCGGCGCCCAGTTCGTGCTCGAGATGGCGGTCCAGTACGCCAAGGACCGGGTCCAGTTCGGTCGGCCCATCGGCTCGTTCCAGGCCATCAAGCACAAGTGCGCCGACATGCTGCTCGAGGTCGAGTCGGCGAAGTCGGCGGCCTACTACGGACTGTGGTGCGCGGCCGAGATGAACGACGAGATGCCGTCGGTCGCCTCGCTGGCCAAGGCCTACTGCTCGGAGGCCTACTTCCACGCCGCGGCGGAGAACATCCAGATCCACGGCGGCATCGGCTTCACCTGGGAGCACCCGGCCCACCTGTACTTCAAGCGGGCCAAGAGCTCGGAGCTGCTGTTCGGCGATCCCGCCTACCACCGCGAGATGCTGGCCCAGCGCATCGGGCTGTAGTTCGGTCGCCGACTACCGACGGTCGGCGCCACCGGTCACGTCGGCACATCGAACGGAGGCGGGTCGATCCCTGACCCGCCTCCGTCGCGTCGTACGTCGGTCGGGTCGGTGCTGTTTCCGAACCGTTAACCTGGTGTGAAACGGGCGGGCGGGCAGGCGGTGGCGGGTCGGCCCGGCTACGTTGGCTCCATGGGTGACCTGCTCGACAACTACGAAGTGGGTCCGTTCTTCGACGAGGCACTGGAGCCCGACGGCACGGCTCGCAGCCATTACCGGGACGTCATGGAATGGTTCGGGCGACTCGACGCCGAGTCGGTCGTCGAACTCGACCGCCAGAAGGACGACTCGTTCCGCCGGCAGGGCATCACCTTCACCGTCTACGGCTCGGGCGAGGGCGTCGAGCGGACCTGGCCGATGGACCTGTTCCCCCGGATCATCCCGGCCGACGAGTGGCGCCGCGTCGAACGCGGTCTCGTCCAGCGGGTAACCGCCCTCAACCGGTTCCTCGACGACCTCTATGTCGGGGAACAGGCAGCGCTCAACGACGGGATCGTGCCCCGCTGGCTCGTCACGTCGTCCGCCGGTTTCCGGCGGGAGGCCGTCAACGTCACCATGCCCCACGGTGCACGGTGCACGGTCGCCGGGATCGACCTCGTGCGCAACGACGTCGGCACCTACTGCGTCCTCGAGGACAACCTCCGGAACCCGTCCGGCATCTCCTATGTGCTGGAGAACCGGGCCCTGATGACCAAGCTGCTGCCGACGTCGTTCCCCGATCAGGCGGTCCGGTCGGTCGATCACTACGGCCGGTCGCTGCTGCGGGCCCTGCGGGCCATCGCACCGCCCGCCTGTGGCGACACACCCACCGTCGTCGTCCTCACCCCCGGCGTGTTCAACTCGGCGTACTTCGAGCACGCCTTCCTGGCCCGCTCGATGGGGGTCGAGCTGGTCGAGGGTCGCGACCTCGTCGTCGACGACCACGTCGTCGCCATGCGCACCACCGACGGGCTCCAGCGGATCGACGTCATCTACCGTCGTATCGACGACGAGTTCCTCGATCCCGTCATCTTCAACCCCGCCTCCACGCTGGGGGTCCCGGGCCTGATGGCGGCGGCCCGGGCCGGCACGGTGACCGTGGCCAACGCAGTCGGCAACGGGGTCGGCGATGACAAGGCGGTCTACCCCTACGTGCCGGAGCTGATCCGCTACTACCAGGGCGAGGAGCCGATCCTGCCCAACGTCGACACCTACCTGTTGTGGGACGCCGACCAGCGGGCCGAGGTTCTCGGCCGGCTCGACCAGCTGGTGGTCAAGCCCGTCGCCGAGTCCGGGGGCTACGGGATCGTGATCGGCCCGTCGGCCACCGACGAGGAGCTGGCCCGGGTCCGGGCCGAGATCGAGGCCGACCCGCGAAACTGGATCGCCCAGGAGGTGGTCCAGCTCTCCCGGTTGCCATCGTGGACCGGTGAGCGGTTCGCCGGCCGTCATGTCGACCTCCGGCCCTTCGTCCTGACCGGCGAGCACACCGAGGTGATTCCCGGCGGGCTGACCAGGGTGGCCATGAGGGAGGGTTCGCTCATCGTCAACAGCTCTCAGGGCGGGGGCTCCAAGGACACGTGGGTTCTCGACGACCTGTCCGACGACGAGGCAGCCCTCGAGGACGACGGCGGGCTCGACACCGACCTCGTCGGCGGGGAGCGCTGATGTTGGCCCGCCACGCCGAGAACATGTTCTGGGCCGGCCGCTACGTGGAGCGGGCCGAGGACACCGCCCGCATGCTCACCGCCACGCTCCAGAGCGCGGTGTCGGTCAGCCCCCAGCAGGCATCGCTCAACTTCGATCAACTGCTGCGCACGCTGCGCCAGGAACGACCCCCCGGGCAGCTCGGCCCCGACGACATGCTCAGCCTCCTCGTGTCCGACCTGACCCAACCGGGGTCGATCGTGTCGTCGGTCGGCTCCAGCCGGGAGAACTTCGGGGCCCTCCGGGACCAGGTACCCCACGAGCTGTGGGAACAGACCAACCGGCTCCACCTCCGGCTCCAGGACCGCTCGTTCCGCCTGCTCCTCGACCGTGATCCGTTCGCTGCCCTCGACCTCGTTCGCGATGGCTGCCAGCAGCTCGCCGGCATCGTGGCCACCGCCATGGCCCGCGACGAGGGCTACCGTTTCCTCATCCTCGGCCAGGTCCTCGAGCGGGCGTTGATGACGTGCCGCCTGGTCAACGTGCGGGCCAGCGAGCTGTCCGGCTCCTACGAGGAGATGGCCCTCATCCTGCGGTCGTTGTCGGCCCTGGCCGCCTACCATCGCACCAACCGGGCGGCCTCGGGGCCGGTGGAGGTCGTGAGCTTCCTCGTGCTCGGTGACAGTTTCCCCCGGTCGATCCTGTTCTGCCTCCGGCGGGCCGAGGACCAGCTCGCCATCCTCGACGGTGAGACCCGTTCCACCCCCCGCCTCCTCCTCGGGCGGCTGCGGTCGGAGCTCGACTACGCCGACGTCGAGCACGTCGTGGCTCACCTCCGGGCCAAGCTCGACCACATCGAGGTCTCCCTGCGCGAGGTCGCCGCCGCCATCGGCAGCCGGTACTTCCGCAGCGGCGACGAGCTGGCACTGCACTCCCAGTCTCTGCTGCCCGGGATCGAGGCGATGCAGCGATGAGGCTCGACATCCGCTATCGCACGGTCTTCACCTACGACGACGTGGTCAGCGAGTCACAGAACGAGATCAGGGCGTGCCCCGCCACCGACGACCGCCAGCAGCTGCTGGCCTACCGGGTCACCACCTCGCCTCCGTCCCGCACGCTGTCGTACACCGACTACTGGGGTACCCGGGTCGACCACTTCGGAGTGCGCGACCGCCACATCGTGCTCGAGGTCCTGGCCGAGGCCGCGGTCGAGACGCGCCCCCGGCCGCCGATCGCCGTCATGCCCGTCCTCGCCGCCGCCGCCGACCCCGAGTTCCGAGACCTCCATGGTGAGTTCCTGGAGCGGACGGCCCACACCGACTGGGGGTCGGCGATCGCCGGGGCGGCGGCCCGGGTGGTCGAGCTCAATGGTCCCGACCTGATCCGTGTCGTCCTCGCCATCCACGGCACGGTGGGGGAGCTGTTGGCCTACGAGCCGGGATCGACCGACATCGGCCAGCCGATCGAGGACATCCTGGCCGGCGGGCGGGGGGTGTGTCAGGATTACGCCCACCTCGCCCTCGCGCTGTGCCGTAGCGTCGGAATACCGGCTCGCTACGTCTCGGGGTATCTGTTCACGAGCGATGACACCACCGGCGAGATCACCGGCGATCAGGCCCGGGTGCAGACCCACGCCTGGTTCGAGGCTGCGATCCCCGGTTTCGGTTGGTTTCCCCTCGACCCGACCAATCGGCTCCAGGTGGGGCACCAGCACGTCAAGATCGGTCACGGGCGCGACTACGACGACGTGCCCCCGTTGCGGGGGGCCTACGCCGGTGTCGGTCGTCCCCGGGTCGACGCCGGGGTCGAGATCCGGCGGATGGACCCCACCCGCCAGCCCGCCACACTGGTCCAGCCGTCGATGCCGCGGGCCCTGGAGCAGCGCCGCTTCCAGGAGCGCCAGCAGCAACAGTAGGGCTGCGGCAACCCGGCGACGGCTCCGGGGGATGCCCCGGAGCGCAATTCGGACCCGCGCTCCTAGCGTGGAGGGGTGGAGCTGGTGCTCATCGTCGTCGCCGCCGTCGTGGTCGTCGTCATCGCCCTGCTCATGGTCGGGTGGGCCGTGGGCAAGACGACGTCGATGCCCGACCAGATCGTCGTCGACGCCCACGAGGCCATCGAGTTCTGCGCCCAGGCCTTGCCGGACGAGTTCACCGCCGTGCTGACCTACGACGAGCTCCGGCGTCTCCTCCGCCTGCATCTGGAGTGGATCCAGGCCTACCACTGGGCGCCGGAGGGTGACGATCGGGGACCGATTCTGTTCGAGGAACTCGACGCCACCGACTACATGGCGGAACGGGCCGACGTCCTCGGCCTCGCCGTGACCCGGGACCAGCTGGTGGCCGTGATCGAGGCCCACTCGGCCTACCTCCAGGTCATGGGGGCCATCCACCTCGAGGACCCGGTGACGGCGAAGGCCGACCTGGCCGAGCTGCCGCTGCTCGACGCACCCCGGCCCCGGCCCGCCCTCGACGAGCCGGACGGCGACGACGCCTGAGTCTCCCCGGCCGGGAGATATCGCGTTCCCTCGGGCCCGGGGATGTGCAACACTGGGCGCACCAAGAGGAAGGAGGTGGTCCAACTGTACGAGATAACCCACGGGACCTTGGAGGTGGCTGGCCGCTAGACGGGCAGCTTGGACCGCTGGCGAATTGCCACCAGTCCACCCCCGCGAGGGTCGTTCGAGTAGGTCCCGCTCGACGTGAGACCGCGACCTTCCGGGTTCCAGCACAAGAAGCAAGCAGTAGAGCAAGAAGTGAAGCAACACCTAGGAACCGGTGGAGCCCGTGCAACCACGCGCTCTACCGGTTCCGTCGTTGCGGCCGGGGCGCGGCCCCCCGGGGCGGCTACGATCCGAGACGCTATGGAACGACCAGGAAAATTCCAGCACTTCCGCTACGTCGGTGACAAGCGGACCCAGGTCGTCTACGACGTCGACGAGCTCGAGGACGAGTCCGTCATCGAGGAGCTGATGGCGGCCGGCACCTACCTCTGCTTCGCTCCCGACACCCTGGCCGAGGCCCGGAACCGCGGGTATCGCCCCTACGGGGGCTGACCGGCCGGGCGGACGGGACCGGGGCGAAGCCGATCACATGTCCACCATCCCCACGGAGAAACCGCGGGTGCCCTCCACCGAGGAGGTGCACCTCGAGGCCCACGTGGCCGTCCCCGACGACCGCTCCCCCTCGGAGCGCAACGGGATCCTGCTCCTCCACGGCTTCGCATCGGGCGAGGTGTGGGCCGAGCGCATCGGCGCCGACCTGCCGGAGCTGGCCGATCGGGCGGCCGAGCGGATGGCCTGGCCCGCGCTCGCCATCCGGTTCCGGGGCTGCGGAACCTCCACCGGCGATTTCAGCCTCCAGGGCTGGCTCGACGATGTCAAGGCCGCCATCGACTACCTCCACCGGGAGCACGGCGCCGACCGGATCTGGGTCTGCGGGTTCGGTACCGGAGGCGCCGTCGGCGTGATCGCGTCGGTCGACGACCCCCGCATCGTCGGTGTCGCCGTCCTCGGTTCCCCGGCCGACTTCGACGACTGGGCCGCCAACCCGAACCGGCTCCTGGCCCATGCCCGCCGGGTCGGGGCGATCACCTCGCCCTCGTTCCCCGCCGACCTCGACGAATGGAAGTCCCAGTTGCGTCGGATCCGGGCGGTGGACGCGGCCGAGCACCTGCCACCCCGGCCCCTGCTCGTCATCCACGGCTCCGAGGACGAGCTCGTCCCCCATTTCGACGCCCGCCTCCTGGCCGACGCCCACGGCGACGCCGAGCTCCGGTTCATCGTCGGCGGCGGTCATCTGCTGCGCCACGACCCCCGGGCCATCGCCGTGCTGCTGGGTTGGCTCGGTCGTCGGATATCCGGATCCCTCGAGCGCTGATCGCCCTCCGGCGGATGCGGTGGCTGAGGCGGCTCCGGCATCACCGGCGCCGGAGCGCCGCCCTCAGCGGAGCCAGGGCGGGGTCGTGTCCTGGTCGAGGCCGTAGTGGGCGATGGCCTCGGCCACCGCCACTCGATCGACGGCGCCGCCCGCCGCCAGCTCGCTCAGCACCGTGACCACGATGTTGGGGGCGTCGGTTTCGAAGAACGACCGCAGGGCCTCCCTCGTGTCGGAGCGGCCGTAGCCGTCGGTGCCCAGGGCCCGGAACCGGTGGGGGACGAAGGCGGCGATCGCTTCGGGCACGGCCCGGACGTAGTCGGTGACGGCCACCACGGGGCCCGGGGTATCGGCCAAGGCGCGGGTCACCAGGGGCTGGCGGGGTTCCTCGGTCGGGTGGAGGCGGTTCCACCGCTCCACTTCGAGCCCCTCTTCCCGTAGACGCTTGTACGATGTGGCACTCCACAGGTCGATGCCGACGTTCCAGCGTTCGGCCAGCTCGTCGGCCGCCTGGCGGGCCGGACCCTGTGAGGGGCCGGAGAACAGGATCGAGGCCCGGGTCTCGTGATGCTCACCGACCCGGCTCCAACGATAGAGGCCGTCGATGATGCCCTGCTCGGTGCCCGGCGGCTGCGCCGGCTGGTCGTAGTTCTCGTTGTAGATGGTGAGGTAGTAGAAGACGTCGTCGCCGTCGACGTACATCCGGCGGATCCCGTGCTGCACGATGGCCGCCAGCTCGTAGGCGAAGGCGGGATCGTAGGCTTCGCAGGACGGAACCGTCGTCGCCAGCAACAGGCTGTGCCCGTCCTGGTGCTGGAGGCCCTCTCCGGCCAGCGTGGTCCGACCCGCCGTCGCCCCCATGAGGAAGCCGCGGGCCCGGGCGTCGGCCGCCGACCAGATGAGGTCGCCCACCCGCTGGAAGCCGAACATCGAATAGAACGTGTAGAACGGCACCATGGGTACACCCCGGTGGGCGTAGCTGGTGGCGGCGGCGATCCAGCTGGCCATCGACCCCGCCTCGGTGATGCCCTCCTCGAGGATCTGTCCGTCGGAGTCCTCCGTGTAGCTGAGGAGGAGCTCGTGGTCGACCGGCTCGTACTGCTGGCCGAACGGGGCGTAGATCTCGAACTCCCGGAACATGGAGTCCATCCCGAAGGTACGGGCCTCGTCGGGCACGATCGGCACCACCCGCTTACCGAAGCCCTCCTCCCGCATCAGCTCCCGCAGCATCGAGGTGAACGCCATCGTGGTCGACACGGCACGACCGCCCGAGCCCTCCTCGAAGGCCTTGAACGGGACGTCGCTCGGCTGGGGTAGGGGGCGTCGGATCTCGATCCGCCGTTCGGGGAGAAATCCGTCGAGGCCCTTGCGGCGATCCATCATGTAGCGGTATTCGAGGGAGTCGGCGCCGGGCCGGAAGTAGGGCGGGATCCCGTCCTCGAGCTCCCCGGCGTCGATCTCGTCGTGGAGCTGCAGCCGGTCCCGGAGGACCAGGAGCTGGGCCTTGGTCATCTTCTTGATCTGATGGGTGGCGTTTCGGCCCTCGAAGCCCTCGCCCAGCGTCCAGCCCTTGATCGTCTTGGCCAGGATCACGGTCGGTTGTCCGACGTGCTCGGTCGCCGCCTTGTAGGCGGCGTAGACCTTCTGGTAGTCGTGGCCACCGCGGGGGAGGTTGCGGAGGTCGTCGTCGCTCAGGTGCTCGACCAGCTTGCGGAGCCGGGGGTCGGGGCCGAAGAACTTCTCCCGGATGTAGGCCCCGCTCTCTACGGCGTAGCGCTGGAACTCACCGTCGACCGTGGTGTTCATCTTGTTGAGGAGGACCCCGTCGACGTCGCGCTGGAGCAGTTCGTCCCAGCGGGAGCCCCACACCACCTTGATGACGTTCCATCCAGCGCCCCGGAAGAACGCCTCGAGCTCCTGGATGATCTTGCCGTTTCCCCTTACGGGGCCGTCGAGCCGTTGCAGGTTGCAGTTGATGACCCAGGTCAGGTTGTCGAGGCCGTGGCGGCCGGCCAACGAGATCGAGCCGAGGCTTTCGGGCTCGTCGGTCTCGCCGTCGCCGAGGAAGGCCCACACCCGGCTCTCGCCGGTGTTGTCGATCTTGCGGTTCTGCAGGTACTTGAGAAACCGGGCGTGGTACAGCGAGTTGATCGGGCCGAGCCCCATCGAGACGGTCGGGTACTCCCAGAAGTCGGGCATGAGGCGGGGATGGGGATAGCTCGACAGACCCTCGCCGCCGACCTCGAAGCGGAAGTTGTCGAGCTGAGCGGCGTCGAGGCGTCCCTCGAGGAACGAACGGGCGTAGATGCCGGGGGCGGCATGGCCCTGGAAGTAGACGGCGTCGCCCGGGGTGCCGTCCTCCTTGCCCCGGAAGAACCAGTTGAAGCCGACCTCGTAGAGCGAGGCCGACGAGGCGAAGGTCGAGAGGTGACCGCCGATACCGTCGGCATGCTTGTTGGCCCTGATGACCATGGCCGCTGCGTTCCACCGGATGTAGGCTCGGATGCGGCGTTCGAGCCCCTCGTCGCCGGGGAAGAACGGCTGCTGCTCGGTGGGGATCGTGTTGACGTAGTCGGTCGACACGGCCTCGGCGTTGCCCAGCTGGAGCTGTCGCCCGTGCTGGTTCAACCGCCCGAGGAGGTAGCGGGCCCTGGTCTTTCCGTCGACCTCCGTCACGGCGTCTAGGGACTCGAGCCACTCGGACGTCTCCTCGGGGTCGATGTCGGGAAGCTGGCTCAAAAACCCGTCGGTGGTCATGACCTGGTGGTTCTCCTGTCCAGTACGAGCCTCGGGGAGCGGCCCCCGGGCTCGGCGAAACGGTCGTGGCGAGGGGCGGGTGGGCGTCGTCTCGGGCGGTCGTTGTCATCGTAGCCAACCCGCCCCACGATCCAGGGTTTCCCCGATCGGTGGGCCCGGGCGTCCACCTCCCGAACGCTGGGCGAGGCACCCCGCTCCGAGGCCGCTAGGACCGGGCTTCGGGCCACAGGGCGGTGCCGGGGTGGAACTGGGACCAGGCGAACCAGAAGGCCTGGTGGCCACCCAGGTCGTTCCCGTCGGCGTCGACGGCTCGGAGCCCACCGCCGTCGAGGATCAGGTCGATGCCCTCGATCGAGATCGTCTCCCCCCGCTCGAGCGCATCGAGGGCGCTGGCCACGTGGAAGGCGATCGGCTCGCCATCGCTGGTGAACAGCCCCAGCACGTCCTCCTGGACCGCCAGACGGGGGTCGACGTCGCCGATGGGGAAGATCGGCCCGTCGCCGTCGCGGGTGTCTCGGAGGTTGCTGCCGGGGCGGCCGAGCGCCTCGTCGATGTGGAGCACGGTGGTGTCGGGGTGCTCCGATCTCCACTGGCCCCAGGTGGTGGTCACCACGCCGTACTGGGGGAGGACCACGCCCGCCTCCCACAACGGGCCGCTCACGGCGGCGCCGAGGAAGGTGTCGAACACCGAGCTGGTCCGGATGTCATACATGACCTTGTTGGAGCGCGACAGCAGACCCGAGGTCCGCAGGATGGGACGCTCGAACCCGACCACGCCGTCGGTGAAGAACACCTGGGCCGCCCCGCACAGCGTGCAGTAGGGCATGGCGAAGTCCCGGCCGCCGAGGGTGTCGTTCACCATCTCCCGCACCTCCATGGTGGCGCGGGGGTAGGCCCGGGCCTCGCCCTCGATCTCCACCCCGAAGACGATCGTCGTGTCGTCCAACCACTCGTCGCCCCGGGCTGCGTCGGTGGTCACGGGGTTGTCGGCGGCCGGGATGCAGTTGCAGGGGACATCGGTCTCGCCGTAGGGCCGATCGTCGATGAGGACGCCGCCCCAGGAGACCAGCCGCCAGTCGATGTCGCTCTCGTCGGGGAACAATGGCTCCCAGCGAGGCTCCACCAGGAGGTAGACGTTGCGCTTGTAGGTCAGGTAGTCGGGAGGGGCCGGCACGTCCCAGGCCAACAGGTGATCGACCGCATCCCCCCAGCCGCCGAACGGGTCGAGGTCGACACCGGTCAGCTCGGTGTAGGCCTCGCCGATGGCGTCGACCAGGTCGGGGTTGGAGCTGATCCGGAGCAGGTCGGTCAACCACCAGGCGGTGCGTGGATCGCCGGAGGCGCCGATCGTTCGCACCGCTTCGACGGCGTCCGGCCCGAACTCGCCGGAACGCAGGCGCTCCCCGAAGGCCACCTCGACCGCGTCCAGGGTCACCGGATCCAGGTCGCCGGTGGGGATCTCGGGGCCGGGGCCGAAGTCGCGTACCGACCCGGTCGGCGGTTCGGGGCGCCGGCCGTCGTCCGTCGTCGCCCCCTCGGATCCGGCGACCGTTTGGCCGGTGATCGCCGACGGGTCGTCGCCGACCGGGGAGGTGTCGCTACAGGCCGCAGTCAGAAGGCTCGCCGCCACGACCAGGAAGGGGACCAGACGCCTGCGCACCGCCTCGGGACACGCGGCTGACGAGGGTTCCCATGAGCAGATGCGCCACATGCCGGAGAGTTCAGCAGGTCTGACCGCCGAGCACCCGCTCGCGGGCCGCGAGTTCATCAGTTGTTCCCGAGTGCAACGCCGATAGCGGTCCGTCGGCGGGTCGACCTTGCCGCGACTCCCAGGACCACGCCCAACCTGGACCTGCGGCGACCGTCGAACAGTCCCCATTCGGAATCGGTCACCTAGGTTGGGACCTGTGCGTGTCTTCACCGATGGAGCGTGTTCCGGCAACCCCGGCCCCGGGGGGTGGGCCTGGGTCACCGACGACGGGCGGCGCGGCGCGGGGGCGGAACCGGAGACCACCAATCAGCGGATGGAGTTGACGGCGGTGTTGCGGGCCGTCGAGACGCTCGACGGTCAACTCGACATCCACTCCGACTCGACCTATGTCGTCAACTGCTTCAACGACCGCTGGTACGAGGGATGGCACGCTCGGGGGTGGCGCAACACCCAGCGCAAGCCGGTGGCCAACCGAGACCTGTGGGAGCCCCTCATCGAGCACTATCTCGCCCGTCGGCACGAGATCACGTTCACCTGGGTGAAGGGACACGCCGGCGACGAGATGAACGAGCTGGCCGACCGGCTGGCCGTCGCCGCCATCGAGGAGCTGCGGGCTGGGGCGGCCCCGCCGGTCGACGATGCGACCCCCGGCCCTGCGCCACCATGGCCGGCGGAGCGGGCCATCGTCGTGACGGGCCAGCGCGACCTCGACCCCGATCTGGCCGAGGCGTTGGCCGATGCCATGGTGTCGCTAGATCCCGACAACGACGTGATCGTGTCCGGCCTGCGTCAGGGCGCGGAGCTGCTGGGGGCGGAGCTGGCGGTCCGGTCGACGATCCCGCTCGCGGTCGTGCTGCCCTACGCCGACCCGGCCCGGGCCTGGTCGCCCGCCGAACGGCGGCGCTTCGACGACGCCATCGGGGCCGCCACCTGGACCGTCGTCCTCGACGGCGACCCCTCGCGGCCGGGGCCGGCGGTCGCCGCCCGCAACCAGTGGCTGTGGGCGGCCGCGGTGGGGGCGATCGTGGTGGGCGATCGGAGCCTGGCCGACGCCGTCGAGCAGGCCGGCCTCGGCGTGATCGAGGTCGTCGACGACGCATGAGCCGATCCCGACCGGGCGGTGGCGTGGGATGGGGGTGCCCCGGAATACCGGGAGGCGGAAGCGGGGTTGTGTCCCTCATGCGCGCAACCGTCGACGGCACCGTCATCGCCCAGTCCGACAGCACCGTGGTCGTCGAGGGCAACCACTACTTCCCGCCCGAGTCGGTCCTGTGGGACGCCTTCCGGGAGACCGACCAGACGTCGGTGTGCCCCTGGAAGGGCACCGCCAACTACTACGATGTGACCGTCGGAGCCACCCGCCTCGACAACGTGGCCTGGACCTACCACGAGCCGAAGGAGGCGGCCGCCGGCATAAAGGACCATGTGGCCTTCTACCCGGCGGTCACCGTCGGGGACTGACGAACGGCGGTGCCGGGGCCGGGCGATCGCTCAACCTCCACCGCTCACCAAGCGTTCCAGCCGAACCAGCGTCTCCGCCATGTTCTTCTCGTGGCGGGCCGGGTAGCCGACCCACTCGTAGAAGGGGGGGAAACGGGCGGACGCCCAATCGAACGTCTCGGTGACGCGGGTGCCCCCCTCGACGGGCTCGAGTTCGTAACGCCAGATGTGGTGGCCGAAATGACGCCAGGCGATGCGGCGGCCCTCGGTGAACTCGACCACCTCGTTCGTGATCCGGTAGGGGAGGCCCATCTTCATGTCCATCCCGAAGCGGGCGCCCAGGGACAGGCGCTCCGGGTTGTCGGCGTGCCCGGCGACCACACTGTCGGAGCCGTCGAAGCGGTGATGGCTCGCCGGGTCGGCCAGGAGGGCGAAGATGGCATCCGGTTCGGCGGGGATCTCCCGGCTGACGCTGACCTGTCGCTTCACGCTCATGTCATCTCCTGGTTCGAGCCGGACGATCGGGCTGTCGGCGACGATCCGGCCGTCGATCGGTCCGTCGTTCGGCACGGCACCGGTCGGGTGCCCGTCGACTCAGTCATCGACGGCGGCCCGGAGCCCGGACGATATGTCGGGTTGGGCGAAACGGTAGCCCGACAGGGTCAGCACGTCGGGCAGGATGCGCTGGCTGTCGAACAGCAGCGACTGCGCCATCTCGGCACCGAGGAGTACCTTCGGGCCGAAGCTCGGCACCGGCACGAACGTGGGGCGGCCCAGCACGTCGCCCAGCGCCTCGGTGAAGGCGGCGTTGGTGACGGGCTCGGGTGCGGTCAGGTTCACGGGGCCGGCCACCTCCACCCGGAGCAGGTGCATGATGGCGCCGACCTCATCGGCCAGGGTGATCCACGACCAGTACTGGCGACCCGAACCCATCTTCCCCCCGAGGCCGAACTTGAACAGCGGCAACAGCTTGCCGAGGGCCCCGCCCTTGTTGGTCAGGACGATGCCGGTACGGAGGAAAGCGGTGCGGATCCCGGCGGCGGCGGCCGGCTGGGCCGCCGCCTCCCACGCCGTCACGAGATCGGGCAGGAAGCCGCGACCGGCGCCGCTCTCCTCGGTCAGGAGTTCGTCGCCCCGGTCGCCGTAGAAGCCGATGGCGGAACCCGACAGCAGCACCGACGGCGGTCGGTCGAGGGCGGCCAGGGTCTTGGCCAACAGCGCCGTGGGACCGGTCCTGCTCTCCACGAGGACGCGGCGGTACTCGTCGTTCCACCGCTTGTCGCCGATGCCGGCGCCGGCCAGGTGGACGACCCCGTCGAAACCCTCGAGCGAGGCCGCGTCGATCTCGTCGTCCGCCGGCGACCAACGGATCTCGTCGGCGCCGGATGCAGGCCGGCGAACGAGGCCGACCGGCCGGTGACCCTGCCCGGTAAGGGCCTCGACCAGGGCGGTGCCGATGAGGCCGCTCGAACCGGTGATCAGTATCTCCATCACGTCTCCGTTCTCGTGGCGGGAGCCGGCGCAGCGCTCCCGCCACCCCGCCCCGGCGCGACCTTAGATTCTGCCGTCGCCGCCAGGTCGGATCGGCCGGGCCGGCTCGTCGACGGGGTTCCGGCTGGCGTCGGAACGTCTCTAGGCTGGATCGGTGAGCACGAGGATGTTGCTGCTGTTGTCCCTGGCCTGCGGGCTCGCCATCCTCGGTGCGTTCGCGGTGCAGCTCCTGCTGCTCTGACCCTGCCAGACTCGCCGTGAGACACACGGAGAGAACGTCCGACACCGTTCGCAGGCCGGTCGGCCCGCCGCTGTAAGCTCACCACGTCCACCCCCCGAGGAGGGTCCCGAGCTTGACCAGTCAGCACTTCGACGTCATCGTCATCGGCGGGGGACCGGGAGGCTACGCGGCGGCGTTGTACGGCGCGTCGGCCGGCCTGAACATCGCGCTCATCGAGAAGAACAAAGTGGGCGGCACCTGCCTCAACGTGGGCTGCATCCCGGCCAAGGAGCTGCTCGAGACGGCGTCGGTGGCCCGCACCGTGGCCCACGCCGCCGACTTCGGGGTCCAGGTCGGGCCGCTCGGTCTCGAGTGGGAGGTGACCCTCCGGCGCAAGCAGTCGATCGTCGATCAGTTGGTCAACGGTCTGACCGGTCTTCTCGAGCGACGCAAGGTCACGCTCTTCGACGGAACCGGTCGTCTCGGTCCCGACCACGCCTCGGTCATGGTCGGTGGCGGCGCCTCGGGCGAGGTGACGATCACCGCCGACGCCGTCATCCTCGCCGCCGGTTCCGTGCCCCGCACCCTCGACGGGTTCCCGGTCGATGATCACCGCATCGTCACCTCCGACGAGCTGCTCTCCATCCCGGAGCTGCCCCAGTCGGCGGTCGTGATCGGTGGGGGTGCGATCGGCTGCGAGTTCGCCTCGATGATGAGCGACCTCGGCACCGAGGTCACGATCCTGGAGTACGCCCCCAAGATCCTCCCCGGCTGCGACGACGACGCAACCCGGGTCGTGGAGCGGTCGTTCAAGAAGCGGGGCATCGAGATCCACACCGGGGTGGCCGTCACCGGTCAGGAGACGACCGACGACGGTGTGACCGTCACCTACGGCGACGGTCAGACGATCACCGTGGAGACCGTGGTGCTGTCGGTCGGGCGCCGCCCCGCAGTCGAGTCCCTCGGCCTCGAGGTCACCGACGTGGTCGTCGACCAGCGCGGCTTCGTCACGATCGACGAGCGGTGCCGGACCAACGTTGCCGGCGTGTGGGCGGTCGGTGACCTGGTGGCAACGGCCCAGCTGGCCCACGTCGGCTTTGCCGAGGGCATCTTGGCCATCACCGACATCCTCGGCGAGGATCCGGTGCCCGTCGCCTACGACAAGGTGCCCTGGTGCATCTACTGCCACCCCGAGGTCGCCTTCGCCGGCCTGACCGAGTCGGCGGCCCGCGACGCCGGCTACGACATCGTCGTCTCCAAGCACCGCTACGCCGGGAACGGTCGGGCCATGATCGTCGGGGAGACCGACGGGCTGGTGAAGATCGTGGCCGAGAAGCGCCCCGACGGCACGGCGGGGCGGATCCTCGGCGTGCACATGGTCGGTCCCTGGGTGACCGAGCAGCTCGGCCAGGGCTACCTTGCGGTCAACTGGGAGGCCACGGTGGACGAGGTCGCCCACTTCATCCAGCCCCATCCCACGATGAGCGAGCTGTTCGGGGAGAGCGTCCTCGCCCTCACCGGCCGCTCCCTACACGGTTGACCCTCCGTCCCCTACGCACCCGCACCCCAACAAACCGCCAACCCCGCCATCTTTACAGGAGCCGATCGACGTGGCCGAAATCGCGATGCCCCAACTGGGTGAGACCGTCACCGAGGGGACCATCACCCGCTGGTTCAAGCAGGTGGGCGACACCGTCGCACAGGACGAGGTCCTGTTCGAGGTGTCGACCGACAAGGTCGACACCGAGGTGCCCTCGCCGGCGTCGGGCACCCTGGCCGAGATCCGGGTATCCGAGGGGGAGACCGTCGAGGTCGGGACCGTGCTGGCGGTGCTGAGCGACGACGGGGTGGCCCCGGCATCGGCGCCCGCCCCGGAGGCGGCCCACGCCCCCGCCCCCCAACCGGCGCCCCAGCCGGCACCGCAACCAGCGTCCGGCCCGGCCCCCCAGCCGGCCCCGGCCCCTCAGACGGCACCGCCGCCTGAGCCGGCTCCGGCACACGCCGGCGAGCCGGCTCCCGCCCCGGCGGGGGACGGGGTCGACCGGTCGGAGGCCAACGGATCGCCGGTGAGTCAGGGCCGGGTCCTGTCGCCGGTGGTGCGGCGCCTCATCGGCGAATACGGGATCGATCCGTCGCGGATCGCCGGCACCGGGCTCGGGGGTCGCGTCAGCCGCGACGACGTCCAGCGTCACATCGAGGCGAACCAGCTCCGCCCCCTGTCGGAGGGGGGTGGCCAGCCGGCCCAGCCCGCCGCAGCTTCGGCCGACGCGCCGGCCGGGCCGGCCCCCGCCGCTCCCGAGGCCCCGGCCCAGCCCTCGGCGCCCGCCCCCC
>JBHJNQ010000052.1:0-49950 GCA_050330635.1 Acidimicrobiales bacterium
GGGCCCCGACGGCGAAGTTCTCCACGACCACATCGGCCCGGGCCACCATGCGACGAACGATCTCGCGAGCCCGCTCATGGCGTAGATCGATGGCCAGGCTGCGCTTGTCGGAGTTGTAAAGCTGGAACAACCCGTTACTGTCCGGGGTGAGCGGAAGGTCCGGCGGGTTGAAGGGCAGGCGGCGGAACAGGCAGAGGTGGTCGGGCGACTCCAGCCTGACGACGTCGGCACCGAGATGGGCCAGCAGCTGGGTGCAGTACGGCCCGGCCCAGATCCAGGTGAAGTCGCAGATCGTCACGCCGTCGAGGGGTCGTGCGTCGCCCGAGTGGGTTTCGACCTCCCCCCGCTCCGCTGGCCTGTCGACCGAGCCTTCCCGCCCAGCGGGGGCCGCCAGCCAGCCCTCGCCGTCGTGCTCACCGGGGGCGGGTGCGGGTCGCCGGAGCTCCCAGGCTTCCCAGTCGAAGCGGAATCCTGGGCCAGGGATTCGCAACCCGTCGGTGCCCTCGACGATGAATCCGCGGTGCCGGAACTGCGCGTCGTCGGACAGTTGGTCCATGGTGTAGACGGGCGAGAGGCAGATCCTCAATTCCTGGCCCCGTCGGTAGACGTCGTGCACCGACTGTTGAGCGAACCATTCCGACAAGTACAGGTGGACGAGATCGCCGTTCTCCCGGCGGTCGGCGTTGGTGGCGAACACGTCGAGCTGGCCCCACTCGGGATTGCCCATGAGCGTCAGCAACGACTCCCACTGGGCCTGTTCGGCGGCCACCAGCTGGACCTGACCGTCCCGGCAGTGGTAGATGGCCCACGGGACAACGGTCTTGACACCGAGTCGCGACGCGTCCTCGCCGAGGAAACTCGCGCTCGCCGGAGCGGTCTCGGTCATCTTGGCTCCGGCCGCGAACGAGGAAAAGTCCACGTGGTCGCCGCGGCCCGTGCGGCTGGCCCCGTCGACTGCGGCCAAGAACGCCGCTGCGGCAACGGTTGCGGTCATGATCGTGGCGTGGTGGCCCGGTGCCTTGAGGGGCGGTAAGTCGGCGTCGGTGGCCGAGCTCGGCGATAGAAACCCCCAACTGGTGGCGTGGATGATCGAGAGCTCGGTGGCGGCGTAATCGGCCCACGGTCCCGTCATGCCAAAGGGGGTCAGCGAGCCGACGACCAGACGGGGCCACCGCGGCGCCAGCTCGGCGTACGTGACACCGGCGGCTGCAGCCGCCGTTGGTCCGAGGTCGTGCAGCAGCAGCTCAGCGCCCTCGAGCAGGCCATCGATCTTTCGTACCGACCGCTTGTTGGTGTTCAACCATCGGTGCACCTCGAACGGTCGGCTGCGGACGATGTCGCGTTCGGTTTCCACCCGCAGCACGTCGGCTCCCAGGTCTGCCAGCAGCTTGGCGGCGTAGGCCACGCCGACCCCGCCAGCCAGTTCAACGACTCGAACGCCGTCCAATGCTCCCATCGTCATCCTCTGCTCGTGTTCTGGACGATTGGGCTCGGACCGGTCGGCCGAAGGTGATCCCGGGGTAACCCCTGTTCGTCCATGCCCGCCATGCGCTGGCGGCACTTGGTGATGCTCCCCGGCGTAGGCAAGGTACTCGTTGGCGCGCCGCGATGGCGATCGCGGATGCTGTGGTCAAGCGTTGCCGGATCGCCCGCAGCCGGTGCTGCGAGCACCGCCCCCGACCACGCGGCTGGTTGGCCACCCTTCCCGGCCCCAACGGGTACAGCCGAACGGTCGACACCTACTGCCCCTAGTGAGCCAGCTCATCGGAGCTGCTCCATCATGAGGCGCGCCACCATCGGTGCGGCGTTCTGGTTCTGGCCCGTGACGAGGTTGCCGTCGACGACCCAGTGGTTGGCGAGGATCTCCCGCCGTGCACTGGCCGACTCGAATTCGGCCCCGGCGGCGCGCAGCTCGGTCTCGGGATGCTGCGGAGTGGAGCTGATCCCGAGTTGGCGGACCTGGGCGTCGGTGACCGCGGTCAGGCGTCGCCCGGCGACCAACGGCGACCCGTCCGGTGCCCTCGCCTTCAGCAGGCCGAGCGGGCCGTGGCAGACCCCGCCGATCACGGCGCCGTTGGCGTTCGCGGCCGTGATCTGCTCCCCCACCTCGTCGGAGGCCCCGAGGTCGAACGATGCGCCCCACCCACCGGCGAGGTAGACGAGCTCGTAGCTCGACATGTCGAGTTCGCCGATGGGGAGTGAATGGGTGAGGTGCCCACGGAGCGTGGCGTCGGCGAGCAGGCGGTCGTCGGCCTCGGTGCGGATCGCCGGCTTCAACGAGAGCGGATCGACCGGGATGACGCCGCCCGCCGGGCTGGCGACGTCGACAGCCATGCCGGCGTCGAGGAAGGCGTAGTACGGCACGGTCAGCTCGCTGGCGAACACCCCGGTCGGCCTGCCGACGTCGAGTTGCCCGTGGTTGGTGGCGATCACGAGCGCCCGCCTACCGCTGAAGTCGATGGTCGCTGCGTCGGGGTCGTCGGGGTGGAGCCCGGCACGCTGCAACACCCTGCGGATCGCCTTGGCGAAAGCCGGCGGATTCGGCCGCGGACCGCCCCGGCGCGCCCGCCTGCGCTCACCCATCCGCTGCCCCAACCGCTCGCGGACCTGTTGCTGGAGGAGTGCCCGGGGCGGGAGAAGCGGCACCTTGTCGACTTCGGTCAGCCTGCTCGTGACGTACGGCCACGGCTCGTTGCGCTCGGGGATCGACCGGTGTCGTTGCTCCTTCAACCGCTCGCGCATCACGGCCAGCACGTGGAGCGCGTCGGGATCATTCCAGCGGTTCTCCATCTCGACCCCGTCGTCGGTCAGGTCGTAGAGCTCCCACTGGTCGGGCAGGACGTTGGTCCGGTAGACGGGTCCGCCGAGCCCGTCGCTCGCCAGCTGGCGGACACCGGGCTCGGTCCACGCCGCCGGATCGTCGAAGGTGCGGACGAGCTTCCAGAGATGGCCGGCCCCACCCGGGGCGTCGGCGCCGTGGACCCGGCACACGATGCCCTCGAAGTTCGTGGCGACGTGGGCCGCCACGTTGATGCGCAGCGGACCGGGCGCGTCGGACGTCCGACCGTTGGCGCGGGCCACCCCGCTCGCCCCGGTGTCGCCCTCGGGCATGTTGTCGCGGGTCATCACGTAGACCACCCGCTCGTCGTCGGGGTCACCGCCGTCGACCACCGGGAGGAGGTTCGACCCGGGGAGCGGGTGGACCTCGGAGAAGTCGGCGCGCAGCACCGCCGCGGTCTCCGCCTCGTCGATCCCGGCGGCGGCGAGCAGCGTCGGCACCAGATCGACGTGCGACGTCGGTGCGTCGATCCGGCGGCCGGCGGTGGGTGACGTCTGCGACGAGCCGACCCGGGCGATGGCGAACGGCACACGCGTCGACTCGTCGTAGAGCTGGAACCACTTCTGGTGCAGTCCCCCGTGCGACCCGAGCAGCTCCCCGTGGTCGGAGGTCCTCACGATCACCGCATCCCCGCCGGAGGTGTCGACGCCCTCGGTCACCGCTCGTCGCACCCGGTCGATCGGACGGTCGACGGTGGCGTGGAGCTGGTGGTACAGGTCTCGGTAGCGTTGGTGGTTGTGCTGGTAGAGCGGCGCCACGGCCCCGGCCGGGCCGTAGCACGACGGGTACGCCGCCCGGTAGGCGACGTAGGCGGCCGGCTTGCGGCGGAGGTCCTCGAGGTCCGACGGCGACATCGGGATCTCGGGCACCTCCACTCCGTCGAGCTCGGCCGGCATGCCGCGCCGCATCCAGAGCGGGAACAGCACGATGTCGTGGGGGTTCACGAAGCTGGCGACCAGGAGGAACGGTCGCAGGGCATCGGGGTCGCCCGCCCGACGACGCCCGTAGCGGTCCTCCAACCACGCCACGACGCGCTCGGCGATCAGTGGGTCGCGGACCAGCCCGCTGTTGGCGAACAGCCCACCGTGCGGCTCCGGGCCGACCCAGCCCGAGAAGCCGAACGGGTCGAGCGGGTCGGCGTCGAGGTAGCGCTGCACGTTGCCGGCCAGCACCTCCCCCGACGCGGTGTTGGTCGGCAGCGGCTCGCCGTCTGGCCCGTGGAGGTCGGCGTGGGTGATGTGCCACTTGCCGTCGTAGTGGGTGTCGTAGCCGGCGGCGCGGAACCAGTTGCCGAGCGTCGGTACCTCGTGCCGTCGCATCCAGCGCATCCGGGAGTCGTCGGCCATCTTGCCCAACCCGTCGGTCTGGGTGACGCCGTGGGTGTCGGGATAGTGGCCGGTGAAGAGCGTCGGGCGGCTCGGCACGCAGGCCAGCGACCCGGTGTAGTGGCGGTCGAACGAGACCGCGTGGTCGTCGAACCACGCCGCGCCGGCCAGGGTGCGTCGCCACTGGCGGAGCTCGTCGTTCTCGTACGGGGGCGCGGCGCGCTCCTCGTCGGTCATGATGACGATCACGTCGGGACGGCTGGTCATGGCGTCTCCTCCTGCGCAGCCGGTGCTGTCGGTGCGCCAGGTGCGACTGCGTTGGTGAGCCCGGTGAGCATGAGGTCGGAGGCAAGGGCCATCCGCTCCAGCACCTTCCTGGCGACGAGCACTTTGACGGGGTTGGGTCCGGTGTCGATCGCGGTGCTCAGCACGACGCGGGTCGTGGTGCCGTTCCCCTCCGGGGTGAGACGCCAGGTGGTGCGGGCCGGGCCGACGACCGGAGGGAGGCCCTCGATGTCGTAGGCCAGCTCCCGGAACGGCCTCCAGGTGACGACCCGCTCGACCAGGGTCTGGCGGGCGATCTGCACCCGCCGGACGGTGCCGGGGCGCTCGGTCTGCCCGCTGAGCAGGCACGAGTGCTGGATCAGCGGCACCCAGTCCGCGATCGCGCCGAAGTCGGCGAGCACCTCCCACACCCGCTCGGGTGGTGCCGCGACGATCACGGAACGTTCGAGCCGGCTCACGGCTCGACCAGTCGATGCGAGGCGGATCCCACTCGGTCGCCGGGCTCGCGCCACTGCCCATTCGTGATCGCCGTGTCGGTCGCCATCAGCCCGCCTCCACGGCGTCGATGACGATCTGCGCCAACTGGGGGGCGGCGTCCTCCTGGAAGAAGTGGTGGGCGTTCGCGACCGTCACGTGGGGCTGGCCCTGGGCACCGGGCACCCTGGCGAGGAACGGCTTGTCGCCGCCCCTGGTGACGGGGTCGCTGTCGCTGAAGCAGCAGATGAACGGCTTGGTCCACTGCTGGAACACCTCCCAGGCGGCCCGGTTGGCCTCGGCGGCCGGGTCGTCCGCGCTGGTGGGCACGAGCGTCGGGAAGATCCGCGCGCCAGCCTTGTAGGAGTCGTCCGGGAACGGTGCGTCGTACGCCGCGACCTCCTCGGGGGACAGCTCGGTGATCGTGGCGGCCTGCAGCAGGAAGCCGACGTCGAAGACCGGCGTCGTCTGGCTGAACTTCTGCCACTGCATGAACGCGTCGGTCGGCCTTCCCTCACCGGTCGGCAGGCCGGTGTTGCCGACGATCACGCGATCGAAACGATCGGGGTTCTCGGCGACGAGTCGGAGACCGACGAGGCCGCCCCAGTCCTGTCCGAAGAACGTGGCGCCCCGCAGGTCGAGGTGGTCGACGATGGCCGCCTGCATCCAGGCGACATGGCGGGCGTAGGTGTAGTCGCTCTGCTCGGTCGGTTTGTCGCTCCTGCCGAACCCGACGAGATCCGGGGCGATCACCCGGAGGCCGGCGTCGACGAGGATCGGGATCATCTTGCGGTACAGGTAGCTCCACGACGGCTCGCCGTGCAGGCACAGCACCATCGGGCCATCGGCCGGTCCCTCGTCGAGGTGGTGGACAAGCAGCGTGCCGCCGTCGGTGTCGTCGATGGCCACGTAGCGGGGCTCGAACGGGTACCCCGGGAGGTCGGCGAAGCGCTCGTCGGGGGTGCGGAGGGTCTGCATGTCAGCTGGCTCCTTCGATGTCTGGCGGCTCGACGGTGACGCGGTGCAGGTCGTCGCCGAGCTCGCACCGGGCCGGGCAGGTCGACCGGGCCGTCGGTGACCTCGATCACCTCGACCGGCGGCTCGTGGTCGAGGTCGGCGTGGTGTGCGATGCGGTACGAGATGTCGGGCGCCAGCGACGCGAGCAGGTGATCGACCACCGACCGGGTGCCGGGCGGCCCCACGATCGTGAGCGGCGTCGGCTCGAACGCCATCACCCAGCGCGTGGTGATCACGTCATCGAGATCGGTGATGTGGTCGCTGTGCAGGTGGGTGAGCAGGACCGCCGACAGTTTCGTGGCGGCCACGCCGGCAGCGGCCATGCGCATCAGCACCCCACGGCCGGCCTCGACGAGGTAGTGCTCGCCACCCGTCGACACGAGCGTCGCCGGCCCGGCCCGATGAGGGTCGGGTATCGGGCTCCCCGTACCCAGCAGGACGATGTCGATCGTCTCGCCGCCTCCCCCCCGAGCGCCGGGCCCCGATCGGGGATCCCTAGACGTTGGGGGCGGGCGCCGCAGCTCATTGGCGGCCCATCTCCGCTCGTGCCGTGACGGCGGCCTCGGTGGCGTCCCGCCTCTGGGGGAGTTGGATCACGACCTCGTGGAGTGTGCCGGTGAACGGGAATGGCGCCCGGTAGCTGCTCGACACCGCCGAGCCGTGGTCGTAGCCGATGCTGGCGCCGACCGAGGAGATCATGCGCATGTAGAACGGGATCTCGGCCCGGCCGGCGGGCTCGCCGTCGATCGAGACCTCGCACCAGCCGGTCCGGCGGCCGTCGCGTTCGAGACGGACGTGGAGCTCGACGTCGCCGGTCGGGACCTCGCGGTCTGACTCGACGACGGTGTGGTCGTCGAACGCGTTGTAGTCGACCACGAGCCGGTCGTCCTGCACGAACACCGAGATGCCCGAGTTCTCGGTCCCGGTCGCCCACAGCACCCCCTCGTCACCGGCGGCCCGGGTGACGCGGGCGGTCAGGTCGAAGCTGCGGCCACCCGCGCTCGCCGTCGCCTGGCCGGGGATCGGCGACATCGGCGGGCGGTAGACGTACCGACGCGACGTCGGGTGCGGCGAATGGTCGGCGGTGCGGGTCGTGAACAGCTCGACGCCCCGATCGTCGAGTGGCAGCACGCCGTGACGTTCGGCCTCGGCCCACCAGAGCCCGATCAGCTCGGCGAGCCGCTCGGGCCGGTCGGCGGCGAGGTCGTGGCACTCCGACCAGTCATCGTCGAGCCGGTAGAGCTCCCAGGGCTCGGTGTCGTAGTCGGCGCCCTGGGCGTGCTTGCAGACCGCCTTCCACGACTGCCTGCCCCCGGCGCTGTCGAGCTCGGCGACGAGGGCGCGGGATCCGGCCATCTCGAAGTACTGGAGGGTGTTGGCGGCGGGAGCTTCGGGGTCATCGAGCATCGAGGCGAACGAATGGCCGGTGACCGGGAGTTGCCCACGGCCGTGGAACACCTCCGGTGCCGTGATGCCGGCCAGCTCGTAGATCGTGGGGACGATGTCGGCGACGTTGACGAACTGACGCCGCTTCGTGCCGCGTTGGCCCTCGCCGATCCGCTCCGGCCAGTGCACGATCATGGGGACGTGGACGCCGCCCTCGTGGGTGTTCTGCTTGTACCACTTGAACGGGGTGTTGCCGCACTGGGCCCAACCCCACGGGTAGTTCGTGTGGCTGTGCGGGCCGCCGATGTCGTCGATGCGGTCGACCGCCTCGTCTGGCGTCTCGAGGATGGAGTTGAAGAACTTCATCTCGTGCATGACACCGAACGGGCCGCCCTCCTGCGAGGCACCGTTGTCGGCCAGCACGACGAGCAGGGTGTTGTCGAGCTCGCCCATCGCCCGGAGCCCGTCGACGAGGCGACCGATCTGGTCGTCGGTGTGGTCGAGGAACGCGGCGAACGCCTCCTGCAGGCGGGCAGCCAGGCGGCGCTGGTTGTCGAGGAGCTCGTCCCACGGCTCGACGCCCGGGTTGCGCGGCGCAAGCCGGGTGCCCTCCGGGATGACGCCGAGCTCGATCTGCCGACGGAACCAGCGCTCGCGCACGACGTCCCATCCCTCGTCGAACGCGCCGCGGTACCTGGCGAGGTACTCGGGCGGGGCCTGGTGCGGGGCGTGGGTGGCACCGAAGGGGAGGTAGGCGAAGAACGGGCGATCGGGCCGCACGCCCCTGCTGTCGCTGATCATCCGGAGCAGCTGGTCGACGAGGTCCTCGCTCAGGTGATAGCCGTCCGCGGGCCCGGCGGGCGGGTCTATCGGGTGGTTGTCGGCGACGAGCTGGGGGTGGAACTGATCGGTCTCGCCCTCGAGGAACCCGTAGAACCGGTCGAAGCCGCGACCGAGCGGCCATTGGTCGAACGGGCCGGCGGCCGAGCACTGGTCCATCGGCGCCAGATGCCACTTCCCCGTGCAGAACGTGGCGTACCCCTCGGCCCGCAGGACCTCGGCGACCGTGGCGGCGTGGTTCGAGATGTGGCCGAGCTGGTGGGGGAATCCGGTCTGGAAGTTCGACACCGAGCGCATGCCAACGGCGTGCTGCGCCCGTCCGGTGAGCAGTGAGGCACGGGTGGGGGAGCAGAGCGGTGTGACGTGGAAGTTGGTGAACTGGAGGCCGTCGGCCGCGAGCCGGTCGACGTTGGACGTGTCGATGTCCGAGCCGTAGCAGCCGAGCTGGGCGAAGCCGGTGTCGTCGAGGAGAACGAGCACCACGTTAGGGGCGTCGGCACCCGGGTGCGCCGGCGCGTCGAACCAGGGTTCGCTCTCGGCCAAGGTGCGTCCGATCCGGGCGCCTGATGCTTCGTTGTGTTCCCCCACGGATTTCGATCTTGCGCATCGCGGGCGCGGCTGTCAACATTCTTTTGGTAGTACTACTCGCAAAAGATGGCGACGCGAGCTCGCGGGGAACGGCGGGAGAAGGAGCAGTGACGACGAGTAGCACGACGGACACCGGCACCACGGACACCGGCAGAGTCGATGGGCGCCGGCTCCGTCGCCAGCAGGGGCGGATCGCCGTCGTCGACGCGCTGATCGACCTCGTCCTCGAGGGGCACGCACCGCCGACCGCCGACGAGATCGCGGCCCGTGCCGGCGTGTCGACCGCGTCGGTGTTCCGCTACTTCGACAGCCTCGACGACCTCCGTCGCGAGGGCATCCAGCGCTATCTGAAGCGCTACGACCACCTGATCGACGTGGCCGACATCGGCGAGCACGACCTGACGCGCCGGGTGGCGACGCTCGTCGACGCCAGGCAGCGGTACTACGAGACGATCGACCCGATGGCGCGGCTCGCCCGGGCCCAGGCGTTCACCGTGCCCGAGCTCGACGAGGCGCTAGGTCGCGTCCGGGCCACCCTCACCGACCAGCTCAGCGAGCACTTCGCCGCAGAGCTGGTCGGACTTCGGGCGGCGCCGCGGCGCGAGCTCGTGGCGTTGGTGGCGGCACTCACGTCCCACGAGAGCTGGGAACAGCTCCACCGGCAGGGACTCGATCGTGCCGCGGTCGGGCGGGCCCTGCGGGCGGGGGTCGAGCGGCTGCTCGCCCCGACCGCCGTGAAGCGGTGAGGTGGTCGTACGAGCAGTGTGGCGTCGGTTGGCAGGCGGTCCGGCAGGTGGCGAGGATGCGGGCGGCGTCACGGTCGTCCAGTCGTAACGGACACGTGAAAGCGCGTAGAGATCGTCATCGGATGGGAGCCGATCCCAAGGAGCGACCGCACGAAGGCGAGGTTCGCCGTCAGCTCCTTCAACGCTCTCCGGCAGGCGTGGGCTGGGTCGAGGTCAGCGGCGGCCGACACCACGGTCGCCGGATCCCCCCGATGCGCGACCGGGCCATCGCCACCACCGTCGGCACACCCCAGTCGAGCGTGACCATAGAGCATCGCACCTCGATGCCGACCTGGACGAACGCGTCCACATACGAAGCAACGACTCCCGGACACTCGCCCGCGAGCTCCAGCCCGAGCATCGGCAGGCCGTTCGTCCAAGCGATGGTCAACGAGTCGCGCTCGATCACCTCGAGCAACCCCCCGCGCCGGCACCAGCAACGGGCGCCGCTCGGCGAGCGACCATGCCCACACCCAGCTCAACGGTGTCGACCGGCAGATCCGCGGGAAGGGGAAGCCCTGGCGCCGCCGCGTCGCCTCATCGAACAGGTCGAAGCGTTCGGGATCTACTGCCTCGCCCGCCACCGCGTCGAACGGGGCGACGACGAGGGCCTCGGGCCGCGGCGGAGTGGTTGCCACCCGATCCAGCGCTTCGCCCAGCGCTGCTGCCCTCGCGGCGCTGGCATCGAGGTCGTTCCCGCCGGCGTTGATCTGGTGGCCATGCCGAGCCCAGGTCGGATCGGCGACAGACGCCACCGAGTGGGCGATCTGAGGCTCCTATGGCTTGGCGTCGTACCCTCGCACCCAGCGAACGATGGCCCTGATCGGGTCGACGATATGGGGCTCGAGCCCGAGAATCCGGGCCCGGTCGTGGGCCATCATCATCGGGCTCGGCGGCGCCCTGACCACGACCGACCTGTTGAGGCGTAGCCGACGGCGCCGGGTTCGGCGATCCCGGCTCCGGCTCCGCACGACCCGGTGCAAAGGGCTCAGGGTAGGGACACCGTGGCCGTGCCGTTCGCCGCGGCCTCGGGGTACCAGACCCGAAGGTGACCATCGGCGGTGGCGAAGAGCACTCCGCCCGCCCGTTCCACCCAGAGGTACTCTCCCTCGCCACAGCATCCCCGGGCGAACGAGCGCCGGCCTTCCAGCGTTGCCTGTCATCGACCACCACCCCGGTGCGTAGCGGTCACAGCTGAGATCAGGATGCGGCGCGAGACACATTGGCCAGCGCCACCGGACCGTCGGTGACGATCCCCAGGCCCTCGAGGGAGGGACCGGTCAGCTCATCGTTGCGCCAGATGACGGTTCCCAAGGCGTCGACGCCCTCGAGGGAGCGGAGCGACGCCGGGTCGTCCCCCAGGTGGAACCGGACCTCGATCGGTTGTGCGGCCAGGCGGGTGGCGTCGTCGCGGCGCCATTCGCCATCGCGATGGACGGCGACCACGCCCGACTCGAAGGTCCGGGCCACGATGTCGTCGCCCGGACCCAGTTCGTACTCGACGAAACCGTCGCCACCGGCCGGGAGCGGTGCCACCACGGAGAAGGTTTCCTCGGCCAGCAGGTAGCGCACGAGGAGATCGGAGGTGACACCTCCTGTGCCCGGATCGGCGGCGGCGCGGCTGAGCAGCACCGCGGTCGGGGAGACATCCGCCACCGAGGCAGTGGCGAGCGTCGACGGATCGACACCGGCCCGGGCGGCGGCCTCGGTGAAGCCGGGCGTGGTTTCACCGGTGTCGAGGGCGATGAGCTGCCAGTCGGCCACGAACAGTGTGGTGTTGCGATAGGTGGCCACGAGAGCGGTTCTCGGCTGCTGGGCCGGGGCCGCGACCCAGGCGTTGACGGCGGTGCCGGGGAGGCAACGAACCCACCGTTTGATGCCGTCGGGCTCGACCACGGCCAGGACGGCGCTGTCGGCCTCGGCATCGGTGCCCGAGCTGAGGCCCACCAGCGAGCCGCCGTTGACGAGCCGGGCCACGGTCCGCACCTGCGTCGCCGTGCCGTCAGGATCCACCGCGTCCAGCCCGGGCAGGACCACAGCGAGAGCAGGCGCCGGTGCCAACGGACCGAACTGCTCCGGCGTCCCGTCGTAGGCGAGCACCGCAGGAGAGGCTGGCCCCAACGACTCCCGGCACGGAGGTACCCACGCCCCTGGTGCCGCCGGCGAGGTGGTCGCCGTCGAACCGGCGGTGGTTCCGTCATCCGAGGTGGGAGTGGCCGATGCACCTGTCGTCGACCCGCTGGACGGTGGCCGGCTCGACGTGCTGGTGTCGGACTCCAACGGGGCGTCGGCGCACGCTGCGAGCAGCAACAACAGCACGCCGACGACCCAGCGTCGAGTCACGGCATCGCCGTTCAGCCGATCGCTTCTTGCGGGATGGTGAGGGCGTCGAGGAGATCGAAGGTACTCAGGATGCCGATGACTTCGATGTCGTCGGTGACCAGGAGGTGATGGATCCGTTTGCTGATCATCAGCTCCACCGCCTCCCGCACCGCTGCCTCCACCCGGATCGCCACCGGCGCCGGCGTCATCACCGTGGCGATGGGCTCGTCGTCGGGCCAGTTGTCAATGAGGTCGGTGCTGGTGACGATGCCGAGCACATCATTGCCCTCCATCACCAGTAGCGCATGAATGCCGACCGACAGCATGACGTCAAGGCCCGGCCGACACGGTCCACCGGCTCGATGGCCACGAGATCACCTGTCATCAGATCGATGATGACGGGGGGGGTGGCGTCACCATCCTTCACGGGCTTCCCCTTCCGCGCTGCATCTCAATTGATCGGACCGTACCGGTGAGCTGCGGCCGGCCCTGGAGCAGACGCTGCGTCGCGATCGACCCTAGGAGGGACCGCAACGGAGACACAGGGCCGGAGGGCACAAACCGACCCGACACTGCACTCAGCGGCCGTTGCCGCCGGCCAGGACACCGGCAGGGAACGTCGCACCCGGTGTGGAAGGTCGAAGGAGTTGAAAACCCTGAAACGGGCCTGACTCTGGAACTCTGTTCGCCGACGGCACGGTCCAGCTCACCGACTTCGGCATCGCCAAGGTGCTGAACTCACAGAAGGCCGGCATGACAGCCACCGGCACGATCATCGGTACCCCGACCTTCCTGGCACCCGAGCAGGTGTCGGGCGGGGAGCTGTCGCCGGCCACCGACATCTACTCCCTCGCGGTGGTGCTGTACCGGCTTCTGGTCGGCGAATCGCCCTATCCCCCGGGCACCGACTCGGTTGCGCAGCTGTTCCAGCACGTCCACGAACCCGCCCGACCCCTGCGGTCGCTCCGACCCGACGTGGACCAGACGATCGCCGACGTGGTCCACCGAGCGCTCGACAAAGACCCCGGGCAGCGTCCGGCGACAGCCGAACGGTTCGTCGTCGAGCTGGCCGCCGCCACCCGGGCCTGCCTGCGCGGCCTCCCCCAGCTCGACCCCGGGGCGACCGCCATCGCCGAACCGTCGACCGCAAGCTGGCCGGTCGGCCGCTCCGGGGAGGCGCCAACCACCGTGATCCGAGCCGCGGCGCCTCCGTCCGGTCGACGGCGTCCGGTGCACCTCGCTCTCATCGCCGCCGTCGTGGGTCTCGCCGTGGTTGGCGTGGCCGCACTGACGGCGAATCTGACCGGTGACGACACGTCGCCGCCCGCCGCCGGTTCCGGATCGGCGACCGAAGAGACCGCTTCCGCCGATGACCTGTCGAGTGGTGAGGTGGCGCCGCTGACCCAGGCCGAGCTCGACCGGTTCATTGCCGCCTGTGTAGCCGGCGGTGTCACCGAGCAGCTGTGTGGCTGTGTGGCTGTGTGGCCGACAGGGTCGATACCGAGCTCGAGCCCAGCGACTTCCGGCAGGGTCTCGAGGTGATCGAGGGCGACGGCCAGTCGCTCACCCCCACCTCGAGCGCGTGTTCAACGCCTGCGTCGACGACGGCTTCTGACCGGGCGACGGCGACGACCTAGCATCCCCGCCATGACTTCCGTCGACCTCGTCGTCCGCCGGCCCGGTCTCAGCGCTCGGCGGCCTGTTCGTCGAAGGTGCGGTCGATCCGCTCGAAGCGACGCTGGATGAAGCTCCGGCTCTCGTCGTGGGGCAGGACGTAGAGGCGGTTGGCCTCCACCGCGGCCACGGTCATCTCCGCCACCGTGGCCACGTCGAGCACCTGACCGGCGAGGTCCTCGTTGGCTTCGTCCTGGTCGGCCACGCCGGGCGATGCCGCAGGTCCGCCGAGGCTGTCGGGACGGTTGCGCTCGCTGGAGCCGATGTTGGTCTCGACCCGCATGGGGCACAGGACGGTGGAGCCGATCTCGTGGGGGCGCAGCTCACGGCGCAACACTTCGGCCAAGGCCACCACCCCGTACTTGGCCACGCAGTACGGGCCGAGGCCCTCGTTGGGGACGAGGCCGGCGAACGACGCGGTGAAGAGGAGATGGCCACCCTCACCCTGGTCGATCAGGCGGGGAAGGAAGGCCTCGACGCCGTGGATCGGTCCCCAGAGGTCGACGTCGATGATCCACCGCCAGTCATCGTGGGTCATCTCCGCCGTGGGGCCGCCGACGGCGACGCCGGCGTTGTTGAACACCACGTGGACGGCGCCCATCTCGGCGAAGGACCGGTCGGCCAGGGACCGCATCGAGTCGAGGTCGCTGACGTCGCATGTCAGCCCGATCGCTTCGATGCCCTCCGTATCGAGGGAGGCGACGGCGGCGTCGAGGGCCCCGGCCTGGATGTCGGCCAGCACGATCCGCGCTCCCCGCCGGCCCATCACCCGCCCGGTCTCCAACCCGATCCCGCTCGCCCCACCGGTGATCACGGCCACCTTGTCGGTCAGGTCCATGGCGCTCCCCCGTCTCGATCGCCGCACCGCGGCGAACCCTCAGGTTGGCGCAGCGCCCACCTCGTCGCAACCGCCACGCGGCGACGAGGTGGGCGCTCGGCGGTGCCGTACAAGCGGTGGTTCCGGCACGAGCCCCGTTGCCCCCGCTAGCCCTCCGCTAGCCCCGCTCGATGGTGATCTCGGCCACCGGGCCACGCCAGTCGAACTCCGGCCCGAGGTCACCGACGCCTCGGATGCCCCGATGCCTGCGGATCACGCCATCTTGGGCCAGCGCCGGATCGGACTGGTCGGTACCGAGACCACCCCCACCGCAGAAGGGGGCGGGAACCAGGTCGTCGTGCCGCTCGGTGTTGACCTCGGTGCCGGCGTCGTAGGCGCGGACCGGGATGGTCCGGGCGCGACCGTCGCGCTTCGGCAGGGGCGTGGCGTCGATGCCGCCGAATCCGTCGTTGGTGCAGATCAGCATCGACACCAGCGAGAAGCGTCGCTCGTCGGTGGAGAAGGTCCACGAGACCTCACCACCCGGGCCGATCGGTGCCGTCGCCCCCACCCCGCTGACCCCATTGCCGAGTTTGTCGACCGCGGCCTGCAACTCGGCCGCGAGCACGGGCACCCCGCCGTTCTCGGCGACGGCTCGGACCCCCTCGGAGGCCGGGCGGTTCCGCTCGAACACGGCAACCGAGCGGTCGTGGGCCGCCCAGTTGGGTGGGGTCAGCCACTGCCCGTCGGTCAGGTTGCGGAAGGTCACGGTGTAGGTCGGGGTGGCCGACTCGGCGGCCGATACCTCCAGCGGGGCGCTGGGCGGCTGGGCCTGGGCGCCGCCCACGCCGAGCACGGCGGGCAGTGCCAGACCGGCGATGCCGATCGTGGCCAGTCGTCGTCTTCTCATCCACGTTCTCCGATCGTGTGTGGTTCGTGCCGGGCTGGCGCACCGACACGGCCACAAGCCCGTCGGGGAGGGTCCGTGTTCCCCCGCTGGGAGATGTTCAGGACCCGTTCAGTGAGATGAACGGACGTTCATCACCCCTCGTGGGCGATGATCGGTGTGGGATGCTGAGGCGATGTCCGTGGAGATCGGTATCACCATCCCCCAGCGGGGCGCCCTCATCGGGGTCGGTTCCCTCGGCGAGCTGTTGGAGTTCGCCCCCCGAGCCGAGGCGACCGGCCTGTTCACCTCGGCCTGGGTCGGCGACAACCTCACCGCCAAGCCCGCCCCGAGGCGATTGCCCTTGCTCGGCGCCCTCGCCGGTTCGACCGACCGCCTCGCCCTCGGCGTCGGCTGCCTGGCCAGTTTCCCGGTGCGTAACCCCGCCCTGTCGCCGACCAATGGGCCACCCTCGACCAGGTGTCGGGGGTCGGGTTGATCCTGGCCGCGACCAGGACGGCCAGTTCCGCCGCCTCAGCGAGGAGGTCCTTCCCCGGCTCCTCGACCGCTGAGCGGCGACACTCCTGCGGATCCGCCCGACCCTGACCCGCCGGCGAGATCGGTGAGCGACCGGGCTGTGCGACCGCCAGCGTCGGTGATGGCGCTGCGGAGGATGTCGGGTCGGCGGTGGGTCTCGTCTGCGAGACTCGGGGGATGAGCGACCTGCCCGATTCCGAACCGGCCGCAGCGGTGGGCTGGGAGGTACCGGCCATCGATTTCCGGTTCCGCCCGGTAGGGGCCCAGAGCTGGACCCGGGAGACCACCTACCACTACCTCGAACGGATGAATCTCGAGCCGTGTCCCTCCTTCGAGGCCGCCTCGACCGAACTGATGTTGGCCGAGATGTCGCAGGCCAACATCGAGATCGGGGTGATCGGGGTGCCCGGACCGACCGACGCCCGGGGCCTGGAACCCACCTCGACCGATGACATCCAACGCCTGGCGGCGGCCCATCCGGGGCGGTTCATCGGGTTCGGGTCGGTCGAGACCAGCGACGTCGGTGCCGCCGTCGACGCCGTCGCCGCGCTGGCCAACGCCGGGGTCCGCGGGGTGACCCTCGACCCGTCGACGTCCGAGGTCAGCCGCCGCTTCGACGATCGCGCCCTCCACCCCATCTTCGACGAGGCCCAACGGCGGGGCCTGGTGGTGAGTACGACGATGAGCAGTCTGCTCGGCCCGTACATGGACGACTGCCGACCCGAGTACGCCGATCGGGTGGCGACCGATTTCCCCCGACTCACGGTCGTCATCCAGCACGGTGGGTGGCCCTACGCCCTCGAGGCGGTGGGTGCCGCCTACAAGCAGCCGAACCTGTTCCTCGTGCCCGGCCAGTACATCCACTACGGCTTCCCCGGATCGGAGCACTACATCACGGCGCTGCGTCACCTCCTCCAGGACCAGATCCTGTTCGGCAGCGTGTACCCCAACTGTGGCCCGCTGACCGACCTGCGCTCGATCGTGGCGTCGTGGGGGCTCGGGTCGATGGTCGAACGCAAGTATCTGCGCCACAACGCCGCCCGGGTCCTCGGGTTGTGAGTCGACCGACCGGAGGTCGGGTACACGGGGCGCCGCGGCCGGCCCGGCGCGAGACTCGGGCCATGACCATCCGATTCGATCTTGCCGACCACGTCGCCCGTATCACCATCGACCGTCCGGAGCGCATGAACAGCTTCGACGACGAGACCCACGTTGCCTTCAGCCAGGCGATCGACCGGGTCCAGGACGATGACGACGTCTGGGTCGCCGTCATCACCGGGGCCGGCGAACGGGCCTTCTGCGCCGGCCGTGACCTGAAGTGGACGGCGGCGATGAACGCCGCCTCCCCCGAGGAGCGAGCGGCCTCGGCCGCCAGGATGGCGTCGGCCACCCGGCTCCAGGACCGCTTCGACGTCGTCAAGCCGCTCATCGCCCGGATCAACGGGTTCGCCCTCGGTGGGGGACTCGAGCTGGCCTTGGCCTGCGACATCATCGTCGCCGCCGACCACGCCGAGCTCGGCCTGCCCGAACCCCGCCGCGGACTGATCGCGGGGGCGATGGGGGTCCACCGGTTGCCCCGCCAGATCCCCCACCACCTGGCCATGGGCTACCTCCTGTCGGGCCGGCACATGACGGCGGCACGGGCGTACGAGATCGGCCTCGTCAACGAGGTGGTGCCGGCCGCCGATCTCGACGACGCCGTCGACGCCTGGGTGGCCGACATCCTCGCCTGCTCGCCGGTGGCGGTCCGAGCGACCAAGCAGTCGGCCCTCGAGGCCCTCCACCTCTCGCTGCGGGAAGCGAACCGGCACGTCGCACCGTGGGAGCAGCGCCGCCGGAGCAGCGACGACGCCGTCGAAGGTCCTCGAGCGTTCGCCGAGCGGCGCCCGCCCCGTTGGACCGGACGGTAGGGGCTTCGGCCCGGGGCACCTCGCGCCGGGGTTCGCCCTCGTCGAGACTCGGGGCGGACACGGATCCCCGAGTCCACACCCCTGATCGCCGGATGTCGGTAGCTGAGTGTTGGGAGGCGGGGACCGGACGGAGCGGACGGCGCGTTCGATTAGTCGAGGGGTGGCGGGCTAGGCTCGGGTCGTGGCCCGCTACAAGTGCCTGGTCAATGGGGGGATCGACGACGACGCTCGCGCCCGGGTCGAGGCCGGCCTGGCCGGCGTGGCCCACGAACACCTCGGGATCGACCCGGCGTCGGTTTCGATCGAGTTCATCGTCGTGCCCGAGGGGCGCTGGTACACGGCCGGGCGGCCGTCGACGGCGTCGATGGTGCTCGGCACCGTCCCGGTGGGGACCGACCAGGAGACCCGGGTCGCCGTCCTCGGCGCCATGGCCCGGGCCTTCAGCGACGCCACCGGAGCCGACGTCGACGAGGTGATGGTCGTCGCTGCCGACCGCCCCTGAGCCCCGTTGCGAGGAGATCACGATGCCGTTGTACCGATGCACCACACCCCCCGGTTCGCTCGACGATGAGCAGCGGTCGGCCATCGCCGTCGCCATCACCGACATCCACTGCGGGGCCACCGGCGCACCCCCGACCTTCGTCCACGTCCAGTTCTTCGACGGGCTCGACGGGGGCGACTCGGTGACCCTCCACGGTGGTCTGCGGTCGGGTCGCGACGATGGCGTGGTCGTCGAGATCATCGAGCGCTGCATCGCGACGGTGTCGGAGGTGAGCGGTGTGGCCGCCGATCGGATCACGATGCGGACCTCGGGGACCCCGGCCCATTGGATTTTCGAGGGGGGTCGGGTGATGCCCGAACCGGGTCAGGAGGCGGCGTGGCTGGCCGCCGGAGGCGCTGGGGTCGGGGCGACCGGTGCCGGGTAGCGGCACTAGTAGTAGGGTCGGGAGGGAAGTGGTCGGGAGGCAACGGGGGTCTCATGCCCCTGAATCTCAGCGTCGGTGACCGGTTCCCGGACGTGGTCGCTGGTCGATGACCGCGGCGACACCCGCTCGATCGGCGAGATCGTCGACGGCCAGCCGCTGTTTCTGGCCTTCTTCCGTGGGCCGTGGTGACCCAAGTGACAGCTTCAGCTGCGAGAGCTGGTCGAGCTCTGAATCAACCGAGGTCGCCTACCAGCGGATCGCCGTGGGTGTCGGTCGACCGGCCCCGGGTGCTGGAGGCGTTCAAGGCCGGGCTCGGTGCCTGCTTCCCCTTCCTGAGCGACGAGGACCGGGCGGTCGCCCGGTCGATGAACAACTCCTGCATGGGGTCTCGTTGTGCATCTCGTGCGGCGAGGAGTTCGAGAGCGTCTCGAGCGGCACGACCTTGGCGAGGGCGTCGGAGACCAACGGGTACATCTGGCGAGGGCCGGTGTGGAACAGCACCGGCTCTTCGCCCGTGATCAGGAACTGGTTGAAGGTTAAGCCGCCAGGAGCCGCCTCGGGAATGAAGGTCGAGAGCCGGAAGACCCCGTCGGAGATCTCGTGGACGTTGGTGGTGGTCATGGCTCACATCCTGCGGCTGCGAGCGACGGCGCGAATCGGGGACGCGACCCCGCAGGTGCTCGACGTGACCGTGGTGGGCTGCATGCCCGCCAGGACCGGATCAGCGGCGCTGCACGACTTCGAAGATCGTCGTCGTGCCGCTGACCTCGTTGGCCACCACGACGAGGGTCTTCTTGGTCGGGCTGTCGGTGGCCCTGATCACCGTGACACCCTCGGGGCCGAGATCGCCCGACTCCGGTCCGGGCACGAAGGTCCGGCCCGTCTCTTCGGCCTCCACCTGGCCGGCGAGCTGGGCAGCGAAGTTGCGGTTGTTGACGTAGTCGACGAGCACCGGCCGCGTGGGGTCGGTCACGTCGTAGGTGATCACGCCACCGATGCGCTCGAAGCCGATGAACGCGTAGGTTCGGCCGTTCAACTTCTCGACCGTGATCCCCTCAGGCTCGGGGCCCTTGTTGTCGCTTCGATTGTCGAACTCGACCTCGTCGTGGCCAGAGTTGAAGAAGTCGGGGAACGCGTCGCGGGTCACCCGTTCGAACTCGTCACCGCTGTCCCAGACCAGTTCGCCATCGGTGGTGAACACCGAGAACGACCGGGCACCGAACGCGTGGAGTTCGAAGTAGCAGTTCCGGACGGGGTCGTACCCATCGATCGTCGAGACCGTCAGACGACCCAACTCGTCTTCCTCGATGAGATTCTTCCGATCGGGAAACTCCTCTTCGCACAGTGCATTCTCACGTGGCCCACTTCCGCCAGCAGTGATATCGCGCAGGCTGCGAACACGGGACTCGTCCGTGAGGCCGGTGTAGGCGCGTGCGTCGCCCTCGTTGGCGGTGAGGATATAGGTCTGGCCGCGGAAGCGCACGTTGGCGATGCCGTCGGGCATGTGGATGCCCACGACGTTGTCGATCGGGCGGATACCGGCGACGCCGTCCTTGTCGCTCGGATCCAGCCCGTTGCCGGGCAGTGAGTGATCCTTTCGCCCAAGCGCCGAGATCTTGGTGACGACGCCGCGGCGAAGGTCGATCTCGGCGATCGCGTTGGCCTCCTGCAGCACCGCCCACGCGGTCCGCGAATCGTGCGAGACCGAGATGTACTCAGGCTCGAGGTCCTGCGAGACGGTCGGAACCGTTGGATTCAGCCGCACGCCCTGTGCGACCAGTTCGGCTCGGCGAGCATCGAAGGCCTCGAATCCCGCCGTGCGTACCGTCGCCCGATCGACGCCGCGTCGGATGTCGATGATGCTGATCGAACCGACCGGGTCCCGGCCCGGATCGTAGCCTGGGGTGTCACCCTCGAACTCGGCGAAGGGCTCGCCTTCGTTCGCCACCACGATCCACTTGCCGTTGGGAGTGAAGGTCAGCATGTCGGGCAGCGCCCCGACCTGTACGCGGTTCAACTCGTTGCCATCGGTGTCGAAGAACACGACTTCGCCGGGTTCGTCCTTCACGGGGTTCTCGACGGCGACTGCCACGACCCCGTCGTTCACGTCGACGCTGTTGGGTGTGCCGCCGAGGCCTGTGATGCTCTTCACGAGGGCCGGCGACGTCGGGTCCGTGATGTCGAGCACGTCGATCGCCGGACCGTCCGGGTCGGCGTTGACCACGAACAACCGTTGGCTGTCGGGATCGTGGGCTACGATCTCGGCCGCGCTCACGTCGAAGGCCCCGTCACGGTAGGTGCCGATCGGCTGCAGGCTGATCCCCTTGGAAGGCGGAGACGCACCAGCGGTCACCGGTCCGGTCAAGAGCACGAGCGATGCAGCGACGATGGCGAGCAGCCTCTGAGGGCGGCGGAGTCTCCAAATCTGTTTCATGGCTCGTTATCATCGCCGGACGAGTTGAACGACATGTGAACTCAGGTGATCCGCAAGGAGAACGCTTTGCTCACGCTGCGCGCCCATCGCGTCGCGCTGTCCGATGTCGGCGTCGTGGCGTTGATGATCGACGGTGTGCACTTCGCCGGGTACTGCTGTGTGGCGGCGGGGCGAAGCGGCGAAGCAGTTCCGCCGCGTGAACGGGCACCTCCACCTCGCAGCGCTCCGCACCGCCATCGCCGCTCACGCCGCCGGCGCTGTCACACACCCATGCCAAGATGACCAGGAAACAGCCTGAACACCACCGGACCGCCACCGAAGTTCCACGGAACTCGGGACAACCTCGACCGTGGGAGCGTTCGGCTACTCGGTCATCGAGACCGCAGGGTGGGTTGAACTGATCGGTGATCACGGCGGTGACGCCCGCCGAGTTCGGCTGTTGACGTGGGCGGACTGCCTTGCGCGGTGCTGTCGAATTCTTCAGACGTGGTGGGGGGTCCGATGACGTCAGGGAGTGGTCCGACCTGGCTCGTTCCTGGGCCGCTGTTCGTTGCCACCGTCGTCGTTGTCATCTTGATCATCGAGTAGTCCACCGTCGAGGCCTCAGTGATGGTCGTTGCCGTCGGTGGGCGCTTCGGTCGGTGGCCTTGTCGGAACGGACGCGGACGCGGGTGATCTTGGGCGGCGTCGTCCATCACGTCGGCGATGACGTCGTCCATGGTGACGAGCCCGAGGGTGCCGCCGTGCTCGTCCAGGACGAGTGCTGCGTGGGTGCGGTCGCGTCGGCCGGCGGAAGCGTTCGAGGAGTTGTTCGGCGCTGGCGGCGCCGTCCATGGTTGGGATCGGCCGCATCAGCTCGCGAAGGTGAGTGATCCGCCGCGCTGTTGGGCGCGGACGAAGTCCTTGATGTGGAGCGCCCCGACGACGCGGTCGAGGGATCCGTCGATCACCGGGTAGCGGCTGCGCCCGGCAGGAGGCTGTGACGCGTGCGGTGACCTCTTCGGGTGGTGTGTCGATGTCGAGCGCTTCGATGCGGCTGCGTGAGGTCATCAGTTCCTCCGCGGCGCGTTCGTCGAGGTCGAACACGTTGCGGATCAGGTTGCGTTGCAGGTCGCCGAGTTGCCCGCTGCTCGCGGTCTCGTCGGTGACGACGATGTAGCCGTCCTTGCCGGCCGGCCGGTCGAACACGCCCAGCAGCCAGCGTGCAGGCCGGTTGCCGGTGGCCGCGGGAGTCCCTCGCGGACGAGCCCGGCGTCGACGTTGAGAATCCCGACGAGCATGTCCCGCCCGGACGCATCGATCAGACCACCGGCGTTGCTCGATCTCGCCAACTGCGCACCGTTTGAGTCATCACGAGCGGCACGGTAGCCAGGCCCAGGGCGATCATCCAGGTCGTCGGCGGCAGGACGGTGAGGCCGAGGAGGTCTCGCAGCGGACCGACGCTGAGCGCTAGGGCTTCCAGGGTCACGGTCAGCGCAAGGGCGCCCCACAGGTACGGGTTGGCGGTCGCGCCCCGGAACCCTGAGCCACGGTCGGTGCGGGCGTTGAACACAGCGAGCAGCTGCGCGGTCGTGATGGCGATGAACGTCGCAGTACGTGCCTCGTCGAGCGCCAGGTCGAGTGGTCCTCGGGCCAGCAGATACGCGATCAAACCGACGCTGCCGACAAGGAGGCCCTGGACAACGATCCGGCGCACGGTGCCGGCGCCGAGAACCGGCTCGTCCTTGGGGCGCGGAGGCTCGCTCATCGCGTCGTCGCTGCTCGGCTCAAGCGCCAGCGCGAACGAGGGGATGACGTCGATGATCAGGTTGTTCCACAAGATCATCAACCCGGCGAGCGGGGCCGGAAGGCCGAGCAGGATCGCAGCGACGACGACGAACACGACCGACAAATGCCAGGAGAACAAGAACTGGCCGAACCGTCGGATGTTCTCGAAGATCCGGCGACCCTCTTGGATGGCGTGCTCGATCGTGGCGAAGTCGTCGGTGGTGAGGACGATGTCGGCGGCTTCGCGTGCGACGTCGGTGCCGGAGCGTCCCATGGCGATGCCGACGTCGGCCTGCCGCAACGCCGGGACGTCGTTGACGCCGTCACCGGTGACGGCGACGATCTCACCGTCGGCCTGCAAGGCGCGCACGATGCGCAGCTTGTGCTCGGGTGCGACACGGGCGAACACGTCCACGTCGACGATCCGTCGGGCGAGCTCGGCATCGTCGCAGGCGTCGATCTCGGCGCCGGTCATCACCTGGTCGTGACGCAGGCCGAGTTCCGGGCGACCGCACCGGCGGTACGGGGCTCGTCGCCGGTGACCATCACCACCCGTACCCCGGCGCGGTGACAGACCGCGACCGCGTCGATCGCAGCGGGGCGTGGCGGATCGGCGATCCCGACCACCCCGAGAGGGATGGTGGCAGCGAACACCTCGTCGTCGGAGCTCCCGGCGGCGGGCGCCGGACCGCTGGCGATCGCCAAAGTCCGCAAGGCTCGTTCGCTCATGTCGTCGATCGCGGCCACCAGGCCGGCGTCGCGGACCGGATCAAGCAGCACCTCGGGGGCGCCCTTGGCGAGGACCTCGCCGTCGATCACGACGGCCATCCGCTTGGTCGTCGAGTCGAACGGGATCTCGTCGCTGCGTTCGGCGCCGTCGCGCACGGTCCGCCAATCGAACTCGGCGTCATCGGCGCCTCGCAGCAGCGCGACCTCGGTGGGGTCACCCACCGGGTCACCCGTCGGGTGCGATGTCGGCGTCGTTGCACAGAGTCGCGGCACGCCACAACTGCTCCGGATCGACACCGTCAGCGGGGTGGACCTCGACGACACGCATCTGGTTCGCAGTGAGCGTGCCGGTCTTGTCCGACGCGATCACGCTCGTACTCCCCAGCGTCTCCACCGTGGGCAGACGACGCACGAGCGCGTTCTGGCGGGCCATGCGACGCATGCCGACCGTCAGCGTGAGGGTCGCAACTGCGGGGAGACCTTCGGGGACGATCGCCACCGCGAGCGCGATCGACACCTCGATGACCTCGTGGACCTCGAGGCCCGCACCCACCCCAACCAGGCCAACGCCAACGCGAGCCCGACGACGACGAGCGACAGGCTCCGGCCGAGCCGTTCCAGTCCCGCCTGCAGCGGCGCCTGTCGGCCGCGGCGGCGAGATCGGCGATGCGACCGACCTCCGTGTTGGAGCCGGTGGCGACCACGACACCTCGCCCACGCCCGGCGCGGACGGTGGTGCCGGTGTAGAGCATCCCGACGCGCTCGGAGAGCGCGGTGCCGAGCGGTACGGGTTCCGTTGTTTTGTGCACCGGTTCGCTCTCGCCGGTGAGCGCGGATTCCTCGACCTCGAGGTCGCTCACCTCGATCAGACGGATGTCGGCCGGGATCCGGTCGCCTGCCTCCACTGCAACGATGTCGCCGGGGACGAGATCGACGGCGTCGATCTCGTCGCGGCGGTTGTCCCGTTCGACGTCGGCCACGCTGCCGGCCAGCCGCTGCAACGCCTCCATCGACCGAACCGCCCGCAGCTCGGTGACGAAACCGACCACCGTGTTGACCAACAACACGACCGCCACCGCAGCCGCCTCGACGAACTCGCCGATCGCGAGCGCGGCCACCACCGCAACGGCGAGGAGCACGACCACGGCACTGCGGACCTAGTCCCACAGGATCGACCACCCTGACAACCGCCTGCGGTGCTCGAGCGCGTTGCGCCCGACGGCTCGGCGACGACGCACGACCTCGGTCGCCGCAAGACCGACGGTCTCGTCCACGCCCAGACGTTCGAGCACCTCGACCGGGTGGAGCGCATGCGGCTCGTCGAGCACCAACTCGACGGCCGACCCGGGCGACGGGCGTCGCAACGGGCGCAGGGGGCGACCGGGCGCAGGGCTCACCTCGCGCTCCACAACGGTGGCCGGGTGCCGTTGCGGCGCCGACAGGTCATCGGCCCGGGTGCGGTTGCTCGACAGCGGGTTCGCCGTCGGTCTCTGCGCCGAGGGGACTCGGGCCGTGGGGTCGATCGGTGGTCGGGGTGAGGGAAACCTCGGTGATGGCGCGGCCGCTCATGGAGCGCACCTGGAAACGCCAACCGTCGATCGTGGCCTCGTCACCCGGTGGAGGGATGTTGCCGAGTTGGTCCAGCACGAGGCCGGCGATGGTGGTGTAGTCGCCGTCGGGGAGCTCGACTCCGATGTCGGGCAGGTCGTGGATGGGGAACCGGCCCGGCAACACGGTCGTGCCGTCGGCCTCGTGGACGGCGGTGGCGAGGTCGGGGTCGGTTTCGTCGTAGATCTCGCCGACGAGCTCCTCGATGAGGTCTTCGACGGTCACGATGCCGGCAGCGCCGCCGTGCTCGTCGACCACCAGCGCCATCTGGACCCGACCGGCTTGCATCTGACGAAGCGCATGCAGCGCCTTGGCGGAGTCGGGGAACATCGGAAGGTCCATCGCCACGGTCGACACGGGCTCGTCGCCCGCGCCGAGCAGTTGCCGAAGGTGCACCGCACCGGTCACCTGGTCGAGGCTGGCAGCCGCTCCGACTGGGGCCCGACTGTGTCCGGACTCGGCGAGCCTGGCGAGCGCCTCGACGCACGAGCAGGACGCGTCGATGACGAACACGTCGCGTCGCGGGACGAAGATCTCGTCCAGGGTGCACTCGGCGATCTCGAACGCGCCGTCGATGATCCGACGCTGCTCGGCTGTGAACGTCGGCTGCACGGCGACCATGTCGCGCAGTTCCTCCTCGGTGACCTCCTCGCGCTGCACCTTCGGGTCCCCGCCCATCAACCGCACGGCGATGTCGGTCGAGTGCGACAGCAACCACACGACCGGACGCGTCAGCTTCGACAAGAACGCCAGTGGCCGGGCCATCAACAGCCCCCACCGCTCGGCCTTCTGCATGGCGACGCGCTTCGGGGCCAGCTCGCCGAACACGAGCGTGAAGTACGCCAGGACCAGGGTGACCACCACCACAGACGCGGGGCCGGCGGCGCTGCCGAGGAACCCGAGCGGTTCCTCCAACGGCTCGGCGAGCGAGACCGCCGCCGCAGCGGACGCCAAGAATCCGGCGAGCGTGATGCCGATCTGGATGGTCGCCAGGAACTGGTTCGGTTGACGCGCCAGGCGTGCCAGCACAGCGCCGGTGCCGGAGCGCTTCTCCAGCCGTTGCAGCTGACCTTCTCGTAGCGACACCATCGCCAGTTCGGTACCGGCGAACGCGGCGTTGATGATCACCAGCACGATCACAAGACCGAGCTGGACCCAGATCTCAGACATGGCTGCCTCGCAATCGGGCGACCCGTTCCTGCGTGGTCGGGTGGGTGCGGAACAGGTTCGCGAACCCGACGTTGCGGCCGGTCAACGGGTTGACGATGAAGTGGCTCGCCTGCGCCGGCGCGATGTTCATCCGTACCCGCGCCGCATAGGCGTCGATCTTCTCGAGCGCCCGTGCCAGCGGCTCTCCCGCACCCGCAATGTCGGCACCGATCCGGTCCGCCTCGAACTCGCGGCTGCGAGAGATCGCCATCTGGATCAACGACGCGGCGAGCGGCGCCAGCAACGCGGTCGCCAACATCGCGATCGGGTTGTGGTTCTCGTCGTCGTCACGACCGCCACCGAACATCGCACCCCACATCGCCATGTTCGCGCTGAACGATATCGCAGTACCGAACGCCGCCGCGACCGAACCGATCAAGATGTCGCGGTTACGGATGTGGGTGAGCTCGTGAGCCAACACACCGCGCACCTCCCCCCACGAGCACACCTGCAACCAGCCCGCCGTCACCGCAACGGCCGTACGGTGCGGATTGCGGCCCGTCGCGGACGCGTTCGGCTGCGCCTGGGGTGACACGTACAACCGGGGCATCGGCATCTGCGCGTTACGTCACCAACTGCGACGGCCGCTGGTACGCCGTCAACTACGAGCGACTCGACCCGCTCATCGTCCGCCACCGTCGACGATGGCACCGCGCCACCGACGAGGCAGCTGCCCGTTCTCTTGCCGCAACGTTCCCGCCGTCGCGACCGGCGGGATCACGTGGCATCACCGTGTCGCGTTATCTCTGCACTCGCTGGCTGCCGACCCGCCAGGGACGTCTTCGGCCCACGACCGCATTCCGATAGAGAAGATGATCGACCGCTACGTGCTCCCGCACATCGGTCGAGTGCCACTCCACAGCCTCACCGTCACCCATCTCGAAGACCTCTACGCGCCACTTCGTCGCAGCGGCCGCCATGACGGGGGCCCGCTCGCACCGAAGACCGTGGTTGAACGTGCATCAGATCCTTCGCAACGCGCTCGGTGACGCCGAACGAGGCGGGCTCGTGCACCTCGTGCATTGCAACGTTGCCCGCCTGATGGACCCGCCCTGTCACGGCGCCGCGCCCGAGCAACGCTGCTGGAACGAACACCAACTCCGACAGACATGCGGCGGCTGCCGCGTCTTGCACGGCTCCAGCGGTCACCGACAGTCTCACGCTCCAAGGCGTATAGAGACTCGAAAGGAAGGTCGGATGGCGTGTCAGCCCCGAGGCTGATGAACCAGGAGCGACGCCGCTCGCAGGACGTCGGTCGGAACTCGCCGCAGAATCCGACTACCCCTCGAGCGGGTTGCTGTTGCAGGCAGGTAGCTGGGGTACAGGGTGGAGAGCCGCACCACTGCGCTCAGGTTGTTGCTGGCCTCAGTTGGCGCCGGGGCGGGCGGTTCCGGTCTCGTAGGCGACCATCATGAGCTGGGCCCCGTCTCTGGCGTTGAGCTTAGTCAACGGTGACCGATGTGGGTCTTGACGGTCGCGTTGCTGACGATGAGCTCTGAAGCGATCTCGGCGTCGGAGAGGCCCCTGGCTACGCTGGCCAGGACCTCGCACTCGCGGTCGGTTCGTTGGCCCCGTCTCCAGACCACGAACCAGTACCTCGTGCCGAACCCCGATCTGATCTTCGTCGGCCAGGTGCTGCGAGTTCCCGATCGGGAGCTGAACCCCAGCACCTCGAAGGCCCGTCGAGTAAAGGGGCCTTGGCCGCTTGCGGACGGGGCGGGCATGGGCTAGCCCACAGGGGAGAAGCGGCGGGGCGCTCTTAAGGGCTCCGAAGAAACAGGTGGCATGACATGGCTGATGCGGACTTCGAGTCGCTGTTCGCGGCGACAACCCCCACAAGGGTCGAGCCGGCACCGCGCAGTGCCCGGGCCGGCCTGGCGCTGTCGGGAGGCGGCTACCGGGCGATGATCTTCCACTGCGGGGCGCTACGTCGCCTCTACGAGGTCGGCGCCCTCGCCAGGATCGATCGCATCTCGAGCGTCTCGGGCGGCTCGATTGCGGCCGCACATCTGGCGCTGAACTGGGACGACTTGATGGCCGCAGGCACCGACACCAGGACCTACACCCGCTTGATCGAGGAGCCGCTGCTGAAGTTCGCGTCCACCAATCTCGACGTGCCGGCGGGAGTCAAGGGCCTTCTGCTGCCCGGGCGCTCGATCGCCCAATCGGTCGGCGAGACCTACGAACGCTGGTTCGAAGGCGCCACGCTCCAGGACCTGCCCGACGCGCCCCGGTTCGTGTTCTGCGCCACCAACCTCGGCACCGGATCGCTGGTCCGGTTCGCCAAGCCCTACACCGCCGATCGCCGGGTCGGCAAACGCGACCGGCTCGACCTGAAGCTCTCGCAGGTCATCGCCGCGTCGGCTGCGTTCCCGCCCGTGCTGTCGCCGATGACCATCGAGCTCGGCGACTCCCAGGCGTTGACCCAACAATTCGACGGCGACCCGCGGCCCGAGCTCGCCGACACCGAGTACGCGCGCCGGCTCCAGCTCAGCGACGGCGGGGTGTACGACAACCTCGGCCTCCAGCCGGTCGAAGGGCACCAGACCGTGCTCGTCAGCGACGGCGGAGGGCCGTTCCAGTACGAGTCCGACGTGGCGACCAACTGGCTCCAGCACATGATCCGCACGTGGAAGGTCACCGACAACCAGGTGCGCTCGCTGCGGCGCAGCGAGCTGATCGACGACTTCGAGAACAAGCGTCGCAACGGCGCGTTCTGGGGGATCTCCACGCTGCACAGCGCGTACCAGGCCGGTTCGATCCCGGTCGACGACAGCTGGACCGACCGCCTCCGCGCGATCCCCACCCGGCTCGCCCCGATCGGCGGCACGACCGCCAGGCAGCTTGTCAACTTCTCCTACTGCCTGACCGATGCCGCCCTCGCCCGGTACGTGCTCGACGGCGCAACCGTGACACCGGCGGTACTGCCCCACCCCGACCACCCAATCAGCGGGCCCGCGCCCGCCGGCAAGAAGAAACCGTTCTGGAAGTTCTGGGGCTGACGATGACTACGACACGCCGATGACCACTTTCGATCCCGCCAACCGGGAGCACGCCGAGGCGGTAGCCGGTGCCTCCACCGGCCACGGCTGGGCGCCATACCAGGGAACGGCGCTCCAGCACGTGGGATCACCCGACTTCGCCGAGATCAACCTGACCGAGGTCGACGTCGATGCGGCCGTCGTCGCCGCAACCGAGAACATCGCCCGGTGGCATGAGAGCATCGACCACGTCTCGTGGGCCCAGCACCGGTTCAAGGTGACGGTCCCCGAGGTCGACGACCGGACCGCGTCGCTCGCCGCAGCGCTGCGCCAGGCCGCGGCGGTCGGTTCGGTGTTCGTCGCCGACGAGGGCCTGGAAGCGGCGCCCGAATGGCGCTGGCCGCTTCGCCTCGGTTGGGTCCGGGGGTCGGTCGGCGAGGCGGTCGTCGACCGGCTCACCGACGGCACCCTGCCGTACTGGATCGCCACCCTCGTCGAGATGGTCGAGCTCGGCGGGCCGACGATGCCGCGCATCATCGACTTCCTCGTGGTGCCACCACATCCCGACCCCCACCCGTTGCTCCATACTCGCGGCGTTCGGGTCAACGCGCTGATCATCGTCGGCCAGAAGCGTTCCTCGGGCTCCGTCGGCCTGGTGCAGGCCCGCGAGCTGGCCGCCCATTTCGACGCCGCGGCGATCCTCGTCCCCGGCCTGGCCGAGGTCGACCCGCTCGCCCGATGGTTCGCCCGCCTCGTCGAGGAGGTCAGCCACAAGAACCCGATCGACGTCGCAATGGGGAAGTCGACCGATCGCGGCATCGTCGTTGGCAACTCGAACGCCATGGTCGCACCGCTCGAGGACGTTGCGGTCCGGATGCGCGAACGGTTCCGGGGCGAGGCATTCGAGCGGTACGGGCCCGACTCGGTGCGCACGTGGGAGAGTGCGCCGCCGTTCGAGCCGGCCGAGATGGCGCCGCCCGCGATGATCGAGATGCCGCGTGCCCTCGCTGTCGACGACTCCGACCTGTTCTCGATGGAAGGAAGCGGGGCGACCGAGGTCAAGGAGATTCGCCAGGCGAACGAGCTCGGCATCGACCTGCTGCCCGAACCGAACCCCCAGCGGTTCCTCCAGGCGGCGCTGTTCCGCGACGGCGAGGCGGTCGAGCACGCGCTCGCAGCTGGGTCGCAGCACTGGATCCACCTCTGGATCGGCAGCGGCACAACCGGCTTCCTTCGAGCCGAGACACCCGAGGGTGCCCCGGCGCCGCTCGACCCGAACGACCTGCGCCCCGACACGCCGGCCGACATCGTCGTCTGGGGCGATCACGTCGAGCTGCAGCGCCAGACGGTGATGATCCATCCCAGCCTGCTGAGCGATCTGGCGTCGTTCGTCTTCGACGTGCCCCGCCGCGCCGAGGACTTCACGATCAACGTTGCGCTCGTCATCGACGGTCGTGTGATCCAAAGCGGTGTCGTACGGGCGCCGGTCACGCCGTCGGGAGGAAAGCAGCGGCGGGCCGACCCGGTGCCGATGCGCTTCGTGGTCGGACCCGAGCTGGTAGAGCTAGACGCCCTCGGCGCAATCGGCGACGTCGCTGCCGGGGCGGCCCCTGCGCCCAGTACGCCGGCGGATCGGCTGACAATGATCGAGCATCCCACCGGCGTCGCCCAGATGTTCCAGGAACAGCTCAACGGGCTGATGATCGACAAGCTAGCCGACCACTTCGGGCCCACGCTCGCCACCCTCGTCGGGGCCCAGGTCGACGCCAAGAACGCCGCATGGCTGAGATCGAAGCACGGTGCCAGGACCTTCGCCGCCTTGGCGAACCAGGGTGCGGCGGCCTTCCAGGCCCTGGTCCCGTGGGCGCTCGAGGACCCGGAACGGGCCCGGGCGATGATCGAGTGTCCGGCCATCCATCTGACGATGTTCGATGTCGCCGAGAGTCGCCTGATGGTCGAACTCGTCTACGACTGCGAACCGCCCGACGACGATGCCGACTGGTGCGACGACTTCGACACCGCCCTCACGACCGGGTCATGCCCGAGCTGCCCTCCGTGGAGCCCGACCTCGAGCCGACCGCTGGTGGTCCCCGTATGCCCGGCCGGCTTCTGGGGCATCCGCAAGATCATCGAACGGACCACGACCGAGCTCGACGCCGACGGCTTCCCCGTGGTGTTGCAGAGCAAGCCCCGCGCCGACACGTCGAGGATCGACGGGCTCGACCGGGTGCTGATCGGCACATCGGACCGGGTCGACAGGTCCAAGATCGGCAACAAGAAGCCAACCACCGTGATGCTCGACCGCGTCAAGGCGGTGCTAGGCCACAATCCGGCTGTCGTCACCGACTGGGTGAGCTGGCAGCAGGCGGTCGCAGCCGGCGCCGGCGCGCCGCAGGTGCTGGTGCTGCTCACCCACACCGCCGACGGCTCGCTCGAGCTCGGGGCTGCGGCCCGCCTCAAGCAGCTCCACATGAAGACGGACATCGTGCGCCAGCCGTTCACCCGCGACCCAGCGGGGCCGATCGTGCTGCTTCTCGGCTGCGATACCGCATCGACTGCCAACACGCTCTCGTCGTTCGTGGCAACCTTCCAGCAACGCGGCGCGGCCGTCGTGGTCGGCACGGTGGGGGCGACGCTCGGCCGCTTCGCGGCGCCGATCGCCGGCGAGCTGATCGCCTCGCTCGCCGACCCGGCGAGCCCGGCCACGCTGGGCGAAGCGGTACTGAAGGTCCGGCGCGACACCTTCGCCATGGGCTGGGTGACCGGTCTGTTGCTCAACTCGTTCGGCGCGGCCGACTACAGCCTGGCAAGGTGACATCATGGCGAAGACGTTCATCGAGGTCGAGATGTTGCCGGCGGGCCACGGCGACGCGCTGCTGGTCACCTATGGCGACGTCGATGCGCCGGCCCGGATGCTCATCGACGGCGGCCCGTACTACGCCTACGAACGCATCATGCGCCGGCTGCTCCAGATCCCCAAGGCCGACCGCCACTTCGAGCTGCTGGTCATCACCCACATCGATGCCGACCACGTCGACGGCGTCATCAGGCTGCTGCGCGAAGACCTGAACAAGCTCGGTTTCGTCTTCGACGACATCTGGTTCAACGGAACCGACCAGCTCGACGCCATCGCCTCGGCCGACGATGCGCTCGGCGCCAAACAAGGCGAATACCTTCAGGCGCTGCTGAAGTCGAAGGGCCTTCCGTGGAACGTCGTGTTCGATGGCGGTCCGGTGCTGGCCCGCCCGAAGAAGCCGGTCAGGCTCGCCAGCGGCGCCAAGGTGCGGGTGCTGTCGCCTACCAAGCAGCGGCTGACCGAGCTCCTGCTCGACTGGACCAAGGTGATCGAGAGCGAGGGCTATAGGACCGGCGACACCACCGAAGCGCTCGCCCGGCTGGCGACCGACCGGCGGCTCAACGCGCTCGCCGACGAGCTCGACCACCTCGGCTCCGACGATCACCGCGTCGACGCCACACCCGACAAGTCGCTCGCCAACGGCTCGAGCATCGCGTTCGTGCTCGAGGTCGGCAGCCGCCGGGTGCTCCTCGCCGGCGACGCCCACGCCGACGTGCTCACCGCAAGCATCGACGGCTACATCACCGCCCCGAAGAAGCTGACGCTTCAGGCGTTCAAGCTGCCCCATCATGGCAGCCTCGCCAACCTGAACACCGACCTGCTCGACCGTCTCGACTGCCGGAACTTCCTGGTCTCCACGAACGGAAGCTACTTCGGACACCCCGACAAGATGTGTATAGAGATGATCGTCGACAACGCAGACGACGCCCACCTGTGGTTCAACTACGCCACCGAGTTCAACGGCATGTGGATCGACGACCGCGACGAGCCGTACACCGCGCACTACCCGATGGGCATCACCCTACGCTGACGTCGGCGCAACGGCCTGTTGAGCCGGAATATATTGCGTCGTGGCTGAAGGTGCCGAGAATTCCTCGGTGGAGCGGTATGGGCGTTCCTTGGGGAGCAGTGAATCGGGTGTTTGGGCGTCGAAGCTGGGTAGTCGCTGATTCTGTGTGGCCGTTGGTGTTTCAGGCGGCGGTGCGGTACTCGTTGATGAGTCCCCCGCACACAGCGTGTCGTTCGATCTGGTGGCCTGGCCGAATCGGGACAAACGACGTCGCACGAGGTCGTCGGGTGCACGCTGGTTAATGCCTCGGTGGTGCTGGTTGTAGCGCGGTGATCCCGGAGCCGGCGAGTACGTCGTCGAATGACCTGGTGAACTGTCCGGCGCTGTCGCGGATCAGGAACCGGAACCCGTGAGGATCAGGGAGGCGCATCAACAGGTTGCGGGCGGCTTGGGTGGTCCACGGCCCGGTCGGGTTCGTGGTGATCCCAGCGAGGTGCACGCGTCGGGTGCCGATCTCGATGACGAACAGGACGTGGTATCGGCGCAGAGCGGCTGTGTCGACGCACGCGAAGTCGGTCGCGATGATGCCGGCTGCCTGGGATCGTATGAACTCGATCCACGTCGGCCCGGTCCGATCGCGGGCGGGGTCGATGCCGGCTGATCGCAGGATCTTCCACACGGTTGACGCTGCGATGGTCTGTCCGAGGCGGTTGAGTTCGCCGTGGATGCGCCGGTAGCCCCAGTTCGAGTTCTCCGCCGCGAGTCGGATGATCAGTCGTCGAAGTTCAGGCTCGATGGGTGGTCGGCCTCGTTTCGCGATTGGTGGCTGGGTCCAGGTCCGGGCGACGAGCCGGCGGTGCCAGCCGATCTCCGCGTCCGGTCTGACGATGAGGAACACCTCGCCGAGGCGTCGGCGGTCGAACATGCTGGCGAGCATCGAGAGGATCGTCCGGTCGGTCTCGGTGAACTGCGCTCGGTTGATCTGGCGTTGAAGCACGAGCAGTTGATGCCGCAACGCGCGGATCTCGGCGTCACGCTGATCGCCGGTGGCGAACACCCATCTGAGCCGCGAGAAGACAAGTTTCGTGAGGGCGGGGAGCGGATTCATGGCTCCGCCGACGGTATCGAGCAGGCGTCAGCACCCCCAGGATCACGGGGCGGATGAATTCACGGCCCCCTCACGGCGATTCGCGTTCGGCGTACCGACTGCCTTCCGATGTTGTGGATCGATGTCGGCGATCCGGCCAACAACGCTGAGGTCTTCTACGACATCCGCGAGCACGCTCGCCTCGACGGCCTCGACTACGCCATCGAGTGGGACGCCAAGGACGGTACACGGGCCTGCGGCATCAATGCCGAGCCGATCGACGACTGTGGCTGGGCAAAACCGAGCAAAGAGCGAGCGGCACGGCTGCCGATCGCCGTCGCCAGATGTGCCACCCTCAAGGCGGCGCGCGAACCACACATCGCCGCCGCCTACGACAGAGCCATCACACGACAGCCGAGCTGACGACGCCGGATCTGTGTGGCCGACCATAACCGACCAGCGTTGACCTGGACAGGCCTGACCTCGTAGCAGAGCCCTCCGCACCGTGGGATGGTGGGCAGCAGGAAAGGAGGTCACCATGGCCACTCGGATGTCGCTCTGGAAGCTGAACCCCGACGGCTCGGCCACACCACTGCCAGAGGAACGGCTCTCGCGGGAGGACCAGATCGAATCCGCCGTCGAGTCAGCCCCCGAGCTTCTCGGCGTCGACGTACTGATCATCGACCGCCAGACGCCTACCCCTTCGGGGCCGCTCGACCTGCTGGCACTCGATGGCGACGGCCGCCTCGTGATCGTCGAGAACAAGCGAGACCGCACCCCGCGCGACGTCCTCGCCCAGGCGATCGACTACGCAGCCTGGTTCCTCCAAGAAGTTCTGGGATGCATGGCTCGGAATTGGCCGAGGAGTGCTCCCCGACATCCGATTGCCAGAGAACGGGCCGCGATCGGTGCTCATCAAGCGCCGGATCACCCCCGGTATCCCGGCTGCGCTGACGGTCTGGGTGTCATCGGCCGAGGCCTACGCCGAGCTGCAGTTCGACGACGACGAGCCCGCTACCAACGAGGCTCCGCCCACTTCCCTCCAAGAACATCGCGTGGCGATCGAGGCTACGTTCGGTGGAGTCCTCGACTGGCGAACCCTCGAGGCGAATGGGCTGATGACGAAGCGGACCAAGGTCGTGACACCGAAGGTTGCCATAGGAGCGCGCGAGGATCCGACCCAGGAGGGTCTTCACGGGCTCGCCGACATGGCCCGCCGCCTCGTCGATGCAGTCAAGCCCTTCCTGAGCGAGGCAGCCGAAAAAGCAACGGCGGTCGCCGACGACGATGAGCCGAGCAACGACGCCGCTAGCCCCATCAGCGATCCAAGCGATTCCAGCGGGGCGGGCGACACGCCGTTCCAAGCGGGCCTCGCGCCCACGAGGAGTCGATCGGCGGATGACCGCCCAGACCGCCTCTAACCGTCGAAAGCCAGGTCTGGCCGGTCGAATCGATCAGCCCAGGCCGGTCTCGCCCGACGCCGGCGTCGGGGCTTGGGCGCCGAGTTGGCGTAGTTGTTCGGCGGTGGCGGCATGGCTCGTGGGATCGAACTGGTCGTTGGCGTGATTGATCACGAGCCGGTCCATCGAGCGGACCTCCTGAGTCACGGCGTGCGCCACCGATTCGGCTCGGCCTTGGACGTAGGCGGTCAGTTCCACGAGGAGTTCATCGATCTGGGTTCGAACACTGGCGAACATGTCCTCGGCGACAACCACGGCGTGCTGATGAAGGAGCCCGACCATCCGCTTGCCGCTTCCCCGCCCGGAGACGGCGGCTGCCTGATCGAAGGCGGGCTTCATGGCCAGGCGAACCTGGCCGAGGACATCCTCGTTCAGGCGCCGACGGTCGGTGGTCAGACGATCGTTCACGTCACGCTTGAGATTGTTGAGGCGCTGGTCGACGAGTTGGCGCGCGGCGCCAGCGGTCGCAGGCCCGTGGGTCTGGAAGGTCTCGATCAGCGGGGGGATGGCCTCTAGCGACAGCTCGAACCGATCGATGTAGTCGGCGGAGGCATCGTCGAGTCCCTCGGCCAAGGCATCGACTGCCCGTAATGCTCGACCGCCGAAGAAGTCGACCCAGGCGAACGCCACGGTATCGAGCAGCGGCTTGGCGAGCTGGTCGGCCAAGTCGATTCGGGTCCCACCTGTCGCCCACTGACCGTTGCGCCTGACAGCCGCCCGCATGGTGTTCCAGTGCATCTGCGACCACATCTGATCGAGGCCAGCGACGTTCTGCTCGGCGGTCTGCACCGCCAGCCGCAGGCGCTCGTCCAGCAGCTCCTGGGCACTGGTCACGGCTGTCAGGAACCGTTCGACGGCCCGGCTCGAACGTTGGTCGAGAAGCTTGGCGGCCTGCGCCGCAGCCGCCATCACCTCCCGGCGCTGGGCCTCGGTGGCGTCGCGGTCTGCGGCGGCGCGCCCCTGGTGGGTCTCGACGTTGCGGACGATCTCCTCACGGACGAGCATGACCATGCTGTTGAGACGATGGAGATGGGCGATGCGGCCGAGATCGCCGCCTCAAGATCGTGAGATCAATCCGCTGTGCCGGGCCTCATCAACGAGTACCGAGATGCGGCCCGACCAGCCACGACCGAGTATTCGGCACCCACGGGTTCCGGTTCCACCTGTCGGCTAGGCTCGCGGCGATGAGTAGCGACATACCTTCCGGAAGCTCGACGACGAGAGCGGCCAGGCTCCCAACCACCGGCGGACATGGCCGACGGTCGCTCCGCCCGAGCGATCTGGATTCGCTCACCGCCGAGGATCGTCTGGCGGTCGAGACGCTGTTGGCACTGCCCGCGCTGGACGAGGATTGAGCAGCCGACCAGTCGGATTCGCCATCGGGCCACCGTTCTGGGCCCGGCTCGCCCTCGTGCTCCCCGAGCCCCTCGACCAGCTCGAATGGTCGCGCCGACAGCACGACAACGAAGTCGGCGCCGAGTTCATCGAGTACTGGGACGATCTGTTCGAAGTCCCCGACCGAGACCCCGCCCGATGGCGTCGGCTGGTCACACCAGCGCCGGCGCCGTTCCTGACCCCGGGCTGGGTGATGTACGATGCCCACCTGACCAGCAACGGCATCGCCGAGCTCCGCAGAGTCGAGTACGTCTCCGTCGAGCAGTGAGCCGCCAGGTCGGCGAGGACGCTACCCTCGCTCGGTCATCTTCGCCAAGCGGGCTCGGTGGGGACCCGATCCCGAGACCGGTCGGACGGTCCGACTGCTCGATGACCTGGCCGACCCGGCCGAGGCCGTGCGCGACCCGGCCTTCGCTGCCTCGATCGACCCGGACGTTCGCCTGGTCGGCTTCGACCTCACCGGCGACCAGGTTCGAGGGACCACCAACCCCGATGACGACGACCCGGGCTGGTTCTTCGTCATCCAGGAGCGACCGGGGGAGACCCGGTTCGGCCTCGACCTGCCCCCGTCCGACGGCGGCGACCCGCCGGTGATCGAATCGTGGGACGACCTGGCCTGGTCCCACGTCGGCACCCAGCCCGGCCGACCCCTCTCGCTCGAACCGGCTCCCCCAACGTCGATAGACGACGGCCCCGATGCCGCGATCGACTGGGGAACCGACGCCGCGGCCATGGCCCACATCCTCTACCAGTCGCCGGTGATGGTGGCCCTGCACGCTGCCGACATGCTCGACCCGCCAGGGGCCTCATGAGTACCCCGGAGGAGGTGGCCGAGGCCCGAGCGGCCAGACGCCGAGCCGAGACCGACCTGGTGACCGGGATCGGTGCCCTCGATCGGACCAGGCGCCGCCTGTCCGATCGGCGTCGCCGCGGCGACGCCGGCGAGAGCGACGACACCGACGACACGTCGTTGGCCGACATCGAGGCCGAGGTCCAGGAGCTGAGCGGCCGCACCATCGCGGCCAGGGCCGAGCTGGCCGCGGCGGAGCAGCGGCTCGACCGGGCCCTGGCCGATCTCGACCTGTCCATCGACCCGGTGGCCGGCCTGGGCAGGACCGACGCCCGTACCCCGATCGTGCTGCTCCCGGTCCGGATCGAGACCGCATTCGAGCCGGGCGGGGCCGAGGGTGACGCGGCCCTCGTGGTCCGCATCTACCCTGTCCCCCTCCAGTCCCACGAGCCGGCCCTGACCGACGACGAGGTGGCGCAGGGCAAGCGGTTCTGGATCGAGGTCCACCGGATCATGACCGACCCCGAGCTCGACGACGAACAACGCCTCGACCAGGAACGGGGGAACTGGCGCACCCTGGCCGGCGAGCACGGCGGATCCCGGGCGGCCTGGGTCGTCGAGGCCCTCCGGCCGGTCTCGCTCGATGTCGGCTCCGCCGAGGATCTGGAGTTCGGCACCCCGGACACCACCACCCAGTCCTGGAGCCGAGCCCCCCGTTCCACGGTGATGCCCGACCGGTTCGCCGTCATCGGCCATCAGGGCGGCGAGGCGGTCATCCAGCAGGTGGGCAACCAGATCCCCGACCCGCTGTTCCTGGGACCCGAGCCGTTGGCCGACGAGGCCGAGCTCGACTCGATCGACGGTGAGGTGGTAGCCGGTCCCCGGCTGGCCTGGATCTTCGACCTCGAGGAGGCAATCCGGGTGGGGATGGCCGTGCGGGTGCCGCTGTCGGCCGGGCAGGCGGCCACCGGGTTCGACCGTGTCACCGTCGTCGGCCTCAAGCTGTCGGCCGACCCAGAGGATGGCTCCGAGCTGATGGCCGATCTGCTGTCGGATCACCGCTACGGGCCGAACGGGCTCTCCGTACTGGCCCAGGGCACGCCGACCAACAACACCGATCGCGGCCGGTCCGGCTACTCGAGCTCCGACGCCGATACCGATCGCCGTCACGACCTGGAGCTCGGTCCGGTGCCGTTCGAGCCGACGGGTGACTGGGCCGCTCGCCACGACGGCCAGGTGATCACCGATGCCCTCGGGCTCGACCCTGCGGTCTTGCAACGGGTGGAGGGGGCAGCGGGGACCGACCACCGGGAGGCCCTGGCCGTCAATGACGCCCTGTGGCCGGCCACCCTCGGCTACTACCTCCGGGACCTACTCGAGGTCGACCGGTCGACCGAACGGGCCATGGCCCGGTTCTTCCGTCGCCATGTCACCGGCCGCGGTCCGGTCCCGGCCCTGCGGGTCGGGGCCCAACCCTACGGCCTGCTGGTCACCAGCGACTTCACCACCTGGGTCTCACCCGGCTTCACCGGTCCGAGTGACGACCCGATGGCCGGCCCGGTGGCCGCGCTGGCCACCCAGGGCCGTCGGCTGTGGGAGAACGAACTCGATCGGATCACCCGGCTCGGCGGCCCTGGCGATCCCCATGCCGTCCTGGTCGATGTGCTCGGCCGCCACGCCACCTCGGTCGAGCATCACCGGCGCCGAGCCGCCGGCCCCGACTACCGGTCGAACTGGGCCGAGTTCAACGCCCAGGGCTTCGGCGACCGTCTCATCCGGGGGCTGATCGCCGTGGCCGCGGCCAACCTGGCCACCGAGCTCGGGGCCAACGTCGCCGACGACCCGCAGCTGCTCTTCCAGCTGGCCTCCTTCAACCGGGCTGAGCTGTTGACCGATCCGGTGGTCGAGCGTCTCGACGAGATGACCGACGAGCGTTGGTCCGAGCGCAACGGTCTGCAGCGGATCTACCACCTGGAGGGACAGGAGGAATCGGTCAACTACGTCGGCTGGCTGCTGCGGGCCCCGGTGGCCGACATCAAGGCCCAGCGGTTCGCCGACGAGGCCGGCGAGCGGCTGCCGGCCCCCGACGCCCTGCTCTACCGGTGGCTCCGCCGAGCCTTCCTGCTGGCCAACCACGACGCCACCGTTCGACTCCTCGACCGGATCGTCATCGACTCGCCCACCGCCAGCGCCGCCGCCACGGCGGCCACCGTCGCTGCCGCGACCGCAGCGGGCCTCGGCCGGGAGCACGAGCTGGTCGACATCGCCGACCAGCCGACCACGACCCGTTGGCGGCTGATGGAGCTGCCCTCGAGCGCCATCGACCCGGAGGCCCCGGAGGGGACCACCATCCTAGAGCACCTCCAGACCGAACGGGGCCTGTCGCTGAGCGGGGCCTCCGACCTCCGATCGGTCCGCCGGGCCCTGGCGGTCCTGGAGGACCTGCCCACCGCCCGCCTGGAACGACTGTTCCGGGAACACCTCGACGTGTGTACCTACCGGCTCGACGCCTGGATCGGGGCTCTGCCGGCCGCTCGGCTCGACGAGGTCCGCTCGCTCGGCTCGGCGACGTCGACCTCGCCGGGCGAATCGGGCTTCCGACCCGGCCTGCTGCTGGGGGCCTACGGCTGGCTCGAGGAGGTACGGCCCCGACCGACCCAGGAGCCGGTGCCGGTCGAGGAGCTCCCTCCGGCCCTGCGCCCGACCGATGGGGCACCGGTGGTCAGGCGGGCCGACAACGGTGGCCACGTCCACGCCCCCTCCCTCAACCACGGCGCCACCGCGGCGGTGCTCCGCAATGCCTACCTGGCCAGCGCCGGTCGGGACGACCCGGACCCGATGGCGGTCGACCTGTCGTCGGCTCGGGTCCGCACCGCCCTGTCCCTGCTCGAAGGGGTTGGCGAGGGCCAGAGCCTCGGTGCTCTGCTGGGCTACCGGTTCGGCCCGATCGTGGTTGCCTCGGACCGACTGGAACACGGCCTCGGCCAGGAGCAGGTCGGCCACCGCGTCGAGCACTCCACCGAGGGTCTCGACCTCGTCGCCGAGGGCCTGGGCGGCAGGGTCGGGGGGAGTGGGCAGCCCGGCGACCCCCCAGGGGTAGGGCCGGGGCGGGCGGGAGAGCACGGCGGCCTGGATCAGCGCATAACCGTCGACGACCTGGCGGGCCTCCTTGGTCTCGGTGATGCCACCGGCGGGATCGGGGGTGACGGCGTCGGCCACGAGCGGGAAGGCATTGCGGAAGGCGGGCAGGAACTGTTGGAGTCCGGCCACTGAGGGGTGCTCGGCCAGTGCCCGCTCGAGCAGGGTGGTGTCGTCACGGCTGCCGGACTCGTCGACCCCGGCCAGGTGGAGGTCGTCACCGACGGCCAACACCAGGTCGACGGGCTGGAGTCCGAGATCGGCGATGGTGATCGTCGGGTCGGTGGTCGTCCCCCCTTGGCCTCCGTGGTCGACTAGGAAGCGGATGCGATCGGGCGGGTCCCAGTCGCTCGGCCAACCAGGCGTTGACCTCGGGCTGGGCGGTGGCCCGCGGGGCGGGCCAACCCACGTTCGAGGCCGGCAGCTCGACGGCGACCCGGTGGTGGAGCACCGTGCCGGACCGGGGGGTGCGGACGATCTCCGGGAGTTGCACCGTCGTTCCCGTCCCCAGCGATTGCAGCACGGCGCCGCTCGAGCGCCGCATCGCCCACCTCAGTCGTCGTCTGGCCGACGACGCCGGCCAGGCGCCGCCCGAGTCGGTGACCATCCGCTTTCTCGAACGCGATCCGGGGTGGGAGGCCGGGGCCGTCACGGTGGCCGAACTGTTCCCGCTGCTGGTGTCCTGCCGCCGGTTGGTGACCGGGTCCCGCCCCCTGTCGGCGGTCGATCTGCGGCCGGCGGCCGAGGCCGACGCCGACGGTGCCACCGACCCGAACCCGGGTGGCGTCGATCTGGTCGAATTCACCGCCCGCATCGACGGCGCCGCCAGCTCACTCACCGTGGCCAACGACGATCTCGTCGCCGCAGCTCAGCTCCTGGCCGCTGGGCCGACGCCGGCCCGAGCCGAAGATGTGCGAGCGGCCCTGGTGGCGGTGGCCGACCATGGGGTCGACGACGCCTTCCCCCACTCCCCGGTCGGGGCCGACCCCGGGACGGTCGCCGCCCTGCTGGAGCAGGCGGCGACGGTGGCCGCAACCGTCGGTGGCCTCCTGGCCAAGGTCGCGGAGCGCCGCTCCGGCGTCGGGACCGACCCCGACGCGGTGGCCGGCGACGTGGTCGCCCTCACCGAGATCGGGCGGCTGATCCTCGGGGCCCAGATGCCGATCCTGCCCCGGTTCCGGCCCAAGAACGGCGACGAGCTGGTCAGCGCCGACGCCCTGACCCTGGCCGACGACGTCGACATCGAGGAGTGGTGGCTCGGTCTGACCCCGGTTCGGGCCCCGCTGGCCACCTTCGACCGGGTGCGCCTGCTCGGCGACGGGTTCGGGCGACCACAACTCGACCTCCAGATCCGTCAGCTGCCGGTGCGATCTGACCATCCCTGGGTGGCCGGCCCGATCGACCCGGACGACCTGGCCGAGGGCTACCACCTCCACCTCGTCCACTCCCGCCCACCGGCCGCCGACCCCCGCGATCCGACCGTCGGCCTTGTCCTCGACGAGTGGACCGAGACCATCCCAAGCCGAACCGAGACCACCGGCCTGGCCGTCCACGTCAATCAGCCAGACAGCGAGCCGCCGCAGGCCATCCTGGTCGCCGTTCCTCCCCGAGCCCAGGACAACTGGACCTGGAAGGACCTGCTGGGCACGGTCACCGACACCCTCGACCGGGCCAAACTGCGGGCCGTCGAGCCCGACCACCTCGCCACCACCGCCCTGGCCCATCTCCTGCCCGCGGTCTTGACCGCCGTGGCCACCACACCCCTGGCCACGATCTCGATGGCCCTGGTGGCGAGCCAGGAGGCGGCCATCGCCAAGCGGGAGGAGCCGGCATGACCAGCATCGATGGCCCGTCGGTGATCACGCAGTGGCTGGCCTGGCCGTCGATCATCACCTGGGAACGGATGGAGGGCCGACCCCGAACCGACGACATGAGCCGGGCCCTCCAGGCCGAGGTTCGCGACGCCATGTGGATGCTTAGCCGCCAGTGGCAGATGGGCGAGTTCATCGCCGACGACGGCGGCACCGCGGTCCCAGGCCTGGGGTCCAGGTCCGTACCGCAGCGGTCAACCGGTACACCGCGCGTGGCCGCCCGGCCGTCCCCTACGACGATCGGATCCCCCTGGAGACGATGGTCGAGCGGGAACCGGTTGCCCTCGGCCTGACCGACCGCAGCCAGATCGGTCGACACTTCCTGCGGCTGGTGGCGGCCAGGACCACAGCGGACGTGGGCCCGGATCACCTCGGGCGCTACGGGTTCACCCGCCCTACCGGCGACGATCTCGTCGCCCTCGAGAGCGAGCCGGAGGCCGACCGGCTCCTGCGGGCCCTCGCCGGTCGGGTCATCGACGGTGCCGAGCTCGTGGCCGAGATCGCCGATGGTCAGCACGCCGCCTTCGTCGGCGGCCTCGGGCTCGGCTCGACCGAGGCCGCCGCCGTACTCGACGCAGCCGCCGCCCTCGTGGCCTGGGCCTCCGCCCGGTACTCGATCCCCGCCGGCCCGGTCGAGGACGCCTGGTCCCCGGCTCACCTCGAGTACCAGTTGGCCCTGGCGGCCGACGCCGAAGGCGGCGGTCAGACTGTCCTCGAGGCCGGGGGCTATCACGGGGGTCGGCTCGACTGGTACTCCTTCGACGTCGCCGAACGCCACGCCGAGGACCGGCTGGTCGACGCGGAGGGGGTCGAGATCGCCCCGGCCCCTCCCAGCGATCGAGACCCGGTGGCCACCATCCCGACTCCGATCGAGTTCGGGGGGATGCCGAACGCCCGCTGGTGGGAGTTCGAGGACCGTCGAACCGATTTCGGCGGGATCACCGCCGCCACCACCGACATCGGCACCCTGCTGGTCACCGAGCTGGCCATGGCCTACGGCAACGACTGGTCGGTACTCCCGATCGATCTCCCCGTCGGCTCGCTCACCGAGGTGCTCGGGGTCGTGGTGACCGACAGCTTCGGCCGTCACACCCTGGTCGAGGCGGCCGGCTCGCCCCCCGATCAACAGTGGCAGCGCTGGTCGATGTTCGACCTGACCGCGGCCGTCGGCGTCGACCATCGGTTGTTCCTGGCTCCGGCTCTGGTCTCGTCGAACGACTCCGAGCCGATCGAGCGGGTGCTGTTCGCCCGCGACGAGATGGCCAACCTGGTGTGGGCGGTCGAGGATCGGGTTCCCGGCATCGCCGGCTCGGGGGTCGACGGCAACGAGTTGGCTGGGGCCCTCAGCCGATTGCTGGCCGATCGGCTGGACGTCGGCGACCCTGGTGAGGAGGAGAGACCGGAGGCCGATGTTCGCTACCGGCTCGGCACTACCGTGCCAGGCAACTGGATCCCCTTCGTCCCGGCCCGCCAGGACGGCTCGGACCGGGAGATCGCGCTGCAACGGGCGGCGATGCCCCGCACGGGGACCGTCGACCCAGACGACGTGGTGACCCCGTCCGGACGGATCCTCCGGCCGCCCCTGCCGCCCGAAGAGCCCTACCTGGTCAACGAGGAGGAAGTGCCGCGGGGCGGGGCCATCGTCACCAGGGCATTCCAGCGGAGCCGTGGAGTCGACGGCTCGATTCACCTGTGGCTCGGTCGAAGGAAGCGCACCGGCCGGGGTGGAGCGGTCAGCGGACTACGGTTCGATCAGCTCGAGGTCGGCGAGTAGGGTCGGTCAGAGGTGCGCCTTCGTCTGGCCGGGACCTTCGCCAACCCTGAGGGTCATTGGGGGTGACTCAGGGTCGAATCTGAGTTGTCCCACCCGCCCGGACCCTCCATGGTGGGGCTTCGTCTCGTGGACGGGCTGTCGCTCGTCCCTTCCCATGCAACCTCTGCCAGAGTAGTTTGATGGATGTGGGGATCCGTCGGTGAGGAGGCGTTGGTCTTCAGGCTCGAGGGACTTGGGGGGCAATATGTGGCAAAGGGTGTGGCGGTTCTTCGCCTATTGGTGGCGATTGATCGTGGAGTGGCTGGGACGGCATTTCAGGTCGTCCGAACCCAAGGATGAGGAAAGAGCCAGTCTGGCGCCGGATGAGTTGCCTACAGGGGAATTGGACCTCCAGGACGATTGGGAGCTGATCTCGCCGCCGATCCTTGCGGCACCCCTCTACGCATGCGCCGAGGTTCTCGTCGTGCTCAGCTTCTTGCCTCACGCCGAGCTCGAGTTCGAGATCGATGGAGCCACGTTCACCCGCACAGGCGGCTTCCCAGAACCCGACGGCCAACCGTTCGCTCTGCCCGACCCGCTGGAAGCTGGCTGGCAGGTGCGGGCTCGCCAGCACCACGATGGCCGGAGCAGCGCTTGGACCGCGTTGTTCACGGTACGTGATCACACCGTCGACTACCCGGCCGGGCCGCCCCGCCCGCAGATCAACCCTGCGCCGGTGCACGAGTGTGGCTCCCGGACTGGTGTCAGCAACCTCCTTACCGGGTGCACCGTGTACATCGAGGGCAACGGGATCGAACGAGGCAGGGTCAACGGCGCAAAAGAACATCAGGGCGTCAACGTCGACCCTGACTACGGAACCGAGGACGTCCAGGCGTTCGCCAGCCTTTGCGACGATCGGAGTGCGGGATCTGCGCTTCATCCCACGCAGCCGCCGCCATCACCTCTCGGCGAGCCGGCGATCGACACGAACTACGAGAACCAAGAACAGATCCGCGTAGTCAATCTGGCCAACGGCGCCCGTTTCAACATCGTGCACAACGGAACCGACCTAGGTTGGTGGCGCACCTGGGGAGGAGCTCACTTCGTTGCACTCGGCCCCCTCGGGGCCGGCGACACCGTCGAGATCAAGCAACGGATGTGTCCCGGCGACCCGGACAGTCCAACCGGGAGCTCGACCACTCAACCGTGCTCGGCGCTTCCAGCGCCAAAGGCCGGGCCCGTCCAAGACGGCGACCAGAACATCGTCATCACCGAGCAGGTTCCGGGGGCGGTGGTCAAGATCTACGGCGGCGACCTGGTCAAAATCGGTGAGGGCACCGGGCCCGTCATCGCACTGGTTCGTCCGGTGGCGCACAACGAGACGCTCTACCTCACGCAGAGCCTCGGCGATTGCACGTCGTCGACGACGCGGACCGTCGATGGCGGGTGTGTGAACCCTCGCTGGCGGGCGGACCCGGCGGCCCTTGACCTCTTCCCGGTCGGGAACACCACCTACGACGGCGGGACCTTCACCGTGGACGGCGATACATACTCGATCAGGGGCACAGTTTTCTACCCGGCCGAAGCCGACGGCGTCGACCAGGACTTCGCCGCACGTCTGGCGGTGCTGGGACCAGTCCCTATAGTCTTCACCGCGCACGGCAACCATCGGACGTGGCGCGATCCCGCCAACCACCTGAACGAGAGCTGCGGGCCATCGGCCGGCTTCGAGGAGATCCCCAACCATGAAGGATATGAGTATTTCCAGCGGGCCCTGGCCAAGATGGGATTCATCGCCGTCGGTGTCTACTCCAACGAGACGAACTGCAAGGACTACACCGTCAAGAACATGCGCCACCGAGCTGAGGTCATCCAGGCCTCCATCGAGCACTTCTCGACGCTGAGCTCTGCGGGGGATGCCATCTTCGGCGGTGTCGTCGACCTGGACCGAATCGGACTGATGGGGCACTCCCGTGGGGGCGAGGCCGTCGTTACCTTGCCCGAGATCATCTCGGTTGTGGGTGCGAACATCCGCAGTGTGATCTCGCTGGCCCCGACCAACGCCGGGGCATCGTCCGGAAGACCCGATGGCTATGACCTGATGGTCATCCTGCCGGCCGCAGATGGGGACGTGCGGACCAATCCCGGCGCGATCTATTATGACCAGGCGACCCCCTCGAGCTTCCGGTCCCAGCTCTACATCGACGGCGCCAACCACAACTACTTCAACAGACAGTGGCCCCAAGACGACGGTCTCGGGCCCGACCGACCCAGCCGCAACCAACACGAGCGAATCCTGGCCAGCTATGGGTCCGCGTTCTTCCGGGCCACTCTGATGGGACACGACACCCACAGCTACCTGTTCGGGGGAGCACGACCTTCAGGAGTCATCACCGACCCCGTGCATCTCAGCTTCGGATGGAGGGAGCGCATCATCGTCGACAACCACCAGCAGCCGAACGGGATCGGGGAGAACTCCCTGCTCGGCTCGACCGATCAGCTCAACGGTCTCATCGCCGAGGAGGTCGACCACGTTCAGACCAACTACTACGGAACGTGTGTACCCGGGGAGTCGACGTACTACGGCCGAACCACTCGCATGGAGGCTTGGGCCCAGGAGGCGAACGGCGAGTTCCGCTCCGAGCTTGACCGGCCCTATTCGGTGGTCGGCTCCGAGATTTGGATCCGGGCTGCCGAGGTTCACGATCCTCCCGACCCGCCGCCGGACAACATGAGTTTCGACTTGGGTGTTGAATGGAGTAGCGGTTCGGTCAGCTGGGTCAATAGCGAGGAGGTTGGGGGAGTGCCCGCCATCTACAGTCGAAGTGACTGCGGCGACAAGACGATGTTCACCACCTTACGGTTCCCAGGCGGGTGCTTCCCGGATCGTCCCCGAGAAGACGACGTGATTGCCATTAGGCTCCGCCTGAGTGGTGCGCATGGGGAACGAAAACTAGCGTGCGACGATCTTGAGATCGTCGCGGTGTCATAGGGAGGAATTGGTCATGTCTGATGCAGGAGGGTTCGACGGCTCAGATCCCCTGGGCGGGCCACCTGTGGACCTCGGGCTCTTGCCCGAGATCATCTCGGTAGAGCAGGGCGAGGCGTCTTTCGACGAGCCACGTGTCGAGTACGTGGGGACAGATCGGGTGGAGTATCGGTCGGCGATCACCTTCGAGGTGATAACCGATCAGCCGTTCGCAGCTCGGGCACTCGGACCGGCTGTCTTCGTGGGAAGCACTCCAGTCCTGAATTGGGATCAACTTGAGCCGAACCACTACCGCTTCTACGCCTTCGAGATCGAGGCGCTCGAAGGTGGCGCGCCGATCAGCGTCGGTTGGCTCGACTCCGAACCCGAGCGCCGATACCGAACGGATCTCACATTCGAGCGTTGATCGCTCGGGCATGACTAGCCTCGATCGTTCGCGCGGATGGGTTGGTTGGGGGGTGGGGGTCCGCGGGAGAGCCCTTCTGAGCTGGGAAGATTCGCGTTATCGAGCGTGAATCTGACACGAAACTTCCATGGTTGAGCGTTTTGTTGGGCGCGGGTCGCGGGGTGCGGGGCGGCGGCCCCGCTCGGGCCGAAGGCCCGACGCTCGGTTGTGGGCTCAGGCTGCGGGGGCGAGGGTGACGGTGTGGCCGAGTTTCTCGAGTTCTTTGACGAGGTAGCGCTGTCGGCGGTCGGTGTCGTTGCGGCGTTCGAAGTAGTCGCCGCCGAGGTCGTCGTAGGTGCCGCCTTCGGCGAGGACGTGCCAGATGATCACGATCAGGGTGTGGGCCACGGCGAAGATGGCTTTGCCCTGGTTGCGGGTCCCGAACCGGGGACAGAACCTGCGGTACTGCGCCGGGGAGGTAGCCGTCTTTGGTGTGGGCGGCAGCCCACGCTGCTTCACACAGCGCCGATCGCAGAGCCGGGTTGCCCTTGCGAGCCTTGCCCGAACGCCGCTTGCCCGCTGATTCGTGATTCCCCGGGCACAGACCCGCCCACGAAGCGAGATGCCCGGCGGTCGGGAACCGTCCCATGTCGACACCGATCTCGGCGACCACGATCTCCGCGACCCGCTTGCCGATCCCGGGGATAGTCAGTAGCCGGGTCGCGGCCTCAGCAAAAGGGGCCATCAACGCGTCCACCTCCGCGTCGAGACGGGCCTCGATACCGCGCAGGTGATCCATGTGATCGAGATGGGTACGGGCCAGCATCGCGTGATGCTCATCGAACCGGCCGACCAGTGCTTCGCGTAGCTCACCGATCTTGGGCCGCATCCGGGTCTTGGCCATGTCGGCCAACACCTCCGGGTCACGTTCCCCAGCGATGAGCGCGTCGATCATCGCCCGTGCCGACTTGCCCTGGATGTCGGTGGCGACCGAGTCCAGTTTGATGCCGGCATCTTCGAGAAGCTTCTGCAACCGCTGAGCTTCCCGGGCCCGTTCCTGCACGATCCTGGTCCGATACCGGGTCAAGTCCCGCAACCGGGCGATGTCACGGGGCGGCACGAAACTGCCTCGCAACAACCCGCACTCCAGCAACTGACACAGCCACGCCGCGTCCGACGCGTCGGTCTTGCGGCCCGGCAGGTTCTTCACGTGATGCGCATTCGCGAGAAGCAGCTCGAACGGGCCCTCCTCGAGCACGTACCACACCGGCTTCCAATAGACCCCGGTCGCTTCCATCGCCACCTGCGTCACGCCATGGGAGACGAGCCAGTCCCGCAGCTTCACCAGATCCCGGCTGAACGTCCGGAACTCCAACAGCTCCGAGGATCGGCCACCGACCCCGTCCGGGCCGCGGACGCACGCCATCACCGTCTTCTTGTGCACATCAAGCGCGGCGCAGCGCTCCACGATCACTTCCATCACCGACCTCCTCGGCATCGACACCATGACCATGTGCCGCCCAAGGGGGACCGTCGCGTCAAGAATCTGACACACGTGCTCGAAGCAACAATCAAAGGTGCCTGCCGGTCCCCGGCACCAGTCTGACCTACGGGCTCACGACACCAATGAGAATCCGGGCTCGACAAGGACGACACACCCAAGTTTCATCCCCACAGGTGCACCGCGCCAGCGGGGCATGGCGGTCTGACCTGGTGTTTCTTGTCGGGCTGGGGAGATTTGAACTCCCGGCCTCTTGACCCCCAGGAAACACACGACCGTCCGGTGAGCAACCGAGCCATCCAGCCAAGCCCGTGACGTGGGCAAACACCGTCCAGCTCGTCTGTCCGGTCCGGCTCCTTCCAGCCTCGCACAGGGC
>JBHJNQ010000053.1:0-136876 GCA_050330635.1 Acidimicrobiales bacterium
TCGCCTCCAACTCGACGACACGCTCCTCAGGCGACACGCCCACATCATACGAACACACGCGCGATCAGTGGTGGACCACCACACGCCGCGCGAATCAACCAACCAGCTGAGCAGTTACACTTCAAGCCAAGCGACGACTCGAGATACTGCTTGACTTCACGACTCGCTTGTCCGGCGCCGACTCCCTCGACGCCGTGCTCGACGTCATCGTCGCCGGCAGCCACGACCTGCTCGGCGCAGTCGGCGTCAGGATCGCCGTGCTCGACGAGACCACACGCAACCTCGAGTTCGTTCGCGGCACTGGTATCGGGGGGAGGCTCGGGCTGCTGATCCCGATCGAGCGGCGCTCGATCGCGTGTACAGCGTTCCGAACCGGTGCGATGCAGATCGCCGCGAGCCGCCGCGAGGTGGAGGAGCGGTTCCCCGACAGCCCAATCCTCTCCGACCCCGATTTCGGTCGATGCATCACGGTGCCGCTGCGACGCGGGCACGAGGTCCTCGGTGCCTGGGTGCTGGCCTACGCGGACTCCGGGTCCCCTGACAGCGAAGATGTCAAACTCGTCGAGCTGTTCGCTGAACAAGCCGCGCAAGCGACCCAACGGGCGAGGTCGCACAGCGATGAAGTCGTCGCGCGCGAGCGGGCCGATGTCCGGCGCGTGATCTCCGAAGCGTTCAACCGATCGATCACCACGACGGATGTTGCTGACACGATCACACGAGAAGGCCAACAGGCCTTCGACGCTGCGGGCCTGGCGGTCTTCGTCGTCGCCGGCAACGACCCGTCACTGGTCCGGCTCGCATCCTCCGTCGGGCTCGAGCACGCCAACGTTACGAGCACAGCCCGAATTGGCGAAGTTCGTGACCGGTTCGGTCTGGTGTCATGGCGATCCCCACAGTTCCTGTCAACCCGCGCCGAGATCGAGAAGCGCATTGATTCGCTCGTCCAGGACGCCAAATGGAAGGCGGCAGCGGTACTTCCTCTCGGGCTGGCCGGCACCGAGTTGGGCATGATCGTCATCGGCTTCAACATCGAGGACACGCTCACCAACGCTGCACAGGTGACATTGTCGGGCCTCGCAGCGGAGGCCAGCATCGCGCTGGCGCGGGCCCGTCGCTTCGACGTCGAACACGAGATCGCCCTCGCCTTGCAGCGCAGCATCCTGCCAGTCGCTGACACGACCCCGCCGGGCTGGTCGGTGAGCACCTGGTACCAGGCCACCAGCGACATGGTCGTCGGCGGTGACCTGTTCGATCTGACCGAGCTCGACGATGGCAGGCTGATCCTCCTCGTGGGGGACGTGGTCGGCCACGGTCTGCAAGCGGCCGCCGCAATGGGTTCGCTACGGTCCGCCGCCAAGGCTCTCGCCCTCATGTCGACCGGACCGGCCAAACTCGTCGCGGGGCTGAACACCTTCGCCGCAGCAACCCCTGGCGTGTTCTGTTCATCAGTGTGCTGCGTAGAGGTCGGACCCGACGGGCTGGGACGCTACTCGTGCGCCGGCCACCCGGCTCCAGTACTTCGCCACCCAGACGGCCAGACGGAGATGCTCAACGGCGGCAGGTCAGCACTGCTCGGGATCGCGGAAGCGGTTGCCACAGACGCAACGTTCGTCATGGTTCCAGGATCGACCATCGTGCTCTACACCGACGGAGTAGTCGAGCGGCGTCACGTCGACATCGACAGCCAAACCACGCGTCTCCGCGACTTCATCGGCATTGCCTTCCCCGGAGCAACGGCCCAGCACGTCGTCGAACACATGATGCAGGGTCGCCACGCCGACGACGACGCAGTCGTCGTCTGTCTGTCGCGCACGACCTCAACGAGCGCGCGAGCGTCGACGATCTGAAAACGACTCAACAAGACGGACGAGCCGGGGTGACGCCTCGCCGGTGCCTCATCCGCCCGGTGCACGGCTGAGTTGCCGTGTTCGACGACGGAGGTCGTGGGAGAGCGGCGCCCCGTCATGGGCGTCGAGACGATCGTGGTCCACCCGGGTTCCGCAGCTGGTGGGCAGACGGTGAGGCTGTTTCAGCGGTGTGAGCTTGTTGGTGCCGATTCGGTCGGTCGTGGGGTTCAGGCGGCTTGTTGGTACTCATGGATGGGTCCGTCGCATCGTTGTCTGGTGCTCACTGGTCGGCCGGTTCGGAACGTGGTGGGAGTCGCCGCTGGTTCGGGCGGCTCCGTACGACAGTCGTACAACACGACGAGCACCTATCAGCGCATACGACAGAGATCAGCGCTGGCACCGAAACGTCTCGCGATCAGGGGAAACGCCGATGAGCGCCGACCAGCGCCCACGGGCGTCGCTCATAACCCGAAGGTCGCAGGTTCAAATCCTGCTCCCGCCACCACAAAGACACCCTGGTCACAGCACGGCTGCGACTAGGGCTTTGCCGTTCAGCGGCCCGACTTCATCCCGAGTTCCGCAGTGCGGAACTCGGGTTCATGACGGATCTTCTGAGAGACGATCCGGCACGGGGTGGCATTCGAGGGTTGCGACGTGACGGTCGAGGGTCAGTACGTCGGTGAGTCGTCGAGATCTGACATATCCACAAATCAGCTCATGCCTGCTCTCGCGGCTAACCCGATCACCTCGGCAAGCACTTCAGGCGGCCTGACCTTGATCGTGTCCAAGACCGTCTCGCGATCGACATCGACGAAGACGCCGTCCGTGGGGATGGGGACGTTGAACTCGGCCGCGATCCGCAGCGAAAGGATTGCCCGAACCTCGCTCACGTGATGGCACAGGAGAGCTGTGAGGCGACGCTGAGATCGAGGACCTCCACAAGCACCGGAACGAGTGGGAGGATGAAGCCGCTCCGGTCCAGGTTCGGCCAACAACCACCGAGGTGGTGTCGTTTCGGCTGCCGTCTGATGAGCTTGACCTCTTGCAGACGGCCGCCCAAGAACGCGGGGAGAGCCTCTCCCAGTTCATTCGCGACTCGATACAGGCGAGGCTACGCGGATCCGACTCACGCTCATGGAGGACATCACCGCTGCTGCGCGCACTGTCGACATGTACGCCGGGCCGCGCGGCATTGGATCGAAGGTCTCGACAAGCTGGGTCCCGGACTACCCACCTGTCTCGCAGAACCTCCCGAGGAGCGAGGGTGTGCCGGCTGACGATCGGGAGCCGCGGCTACCGATGGAAGTCTGATCAGCTAGTCCCCGAACAGCCCGCTTCGCCCGACCACTACTGCGACGACGGCGAGGGCGACCCCAGGGATCGGTCAGCATCATCGACCTGTCCGCTGGCGCAGAGGCGCTGACCGTCGCCACCGCTGGGTTCGAGGGCTTCAACGACCAGATCGAGGAAGTGCGAGCCGCCGGCGTCCGGATCTTCGGACCCAACGCCACGGTCGCCCAGGACCTCGAACCCGAGTACGTGGCCATGGACGCGCACTCGACCACGGCGTGGGTCGCGCTCCAGGAGAACAACGCGTTCGCCATCGTCGACCTCGACTCGACCACCGTCACCGACGTGGTCCCCCTTCCTGAGCCGCACTCGAGTTCGACGGTTTCGAGGTGACGTTCCATCGGGGGTTCCTCCAACCGGTGTTCTGAGTAGTCTTATAGTATGCGACTCGAAGTTAGGCGCAAGAGCTGCCCGGCGGTCCGGGCGTTGCGGGTCGTTGCGGACGCCTCGGGGTGGGTGAAGGGCCCGGGGTTGGCCGAGGCGGTGGGGTCGTCGTCGGGGTTCGTGTCCCAGGTGGTGAATCCGTCGGTGCGTCAGGGGGGGGTGCGTTCGGATCCGGGTCCGTCGGGTGGCTAGTCGCTGGCGGTCGCGCTGGAGTCGGTGTCGGCGGTGATCGAGGCGATCGAGGGCCCGACCGTTTCGGGGCGCTGTGTGCTGGCCGATCGGCCCTGCAACGAGGTCGGGACGTGCGCGTCGCATGTGCCGTGGCTGCGGGCCCGAGCCCAACTGCTGCGCGAACTCGATGCTACCTCGGTCGCCGACGCGTCGCTGGTTGTGGGAGCCGGGTGATGACGGTGATCGGTGCCGGGGATTCGGTGGCGGGGCCGCGTGCGGTGTCGTTGTGGCGTCAGGTGGCGGTGCCATCCGAACACGGCGGGTGGAGCTTGACCGCGGAGCCGGTGGTGCTGGGGTTGTTGGTGGCGTGGTCGTGGCCCGGTCTGGCGTTGGGGCTGGCGGCGATGCTCGGCTTCGTGGCCCGCACGCCGTTGAAGGTGGTGCTGGTGGACCGGTGGCGAAACCGCTGGCTGGACCGCACCCGGATGGCGGCCCGGATCGCCGCGGTCGGGTTGGCGGTGATCGCCGTGTTGGCGATCGCCGCGGCGGCGGGGGCGTCGAATGGGTGGTTCTGGGTGCCGTTGGCGGCGGCGGTACCGCTGGTCGGGGTGGAGTTGTGGTTCGACATGCGCTCGCGGAGCCGGCGGCTGGTGCCGGGCGTATTGGAGGCGGCCGATCTCGCCGAGCAGCACCCGCAACGTCGTCGCCCGCTCGGCCGTCGTGCCGGCCTCGGCCCCCAGGACCGGGCGCAGCTCGGTGGCGATGTCGGCCGCAACCGCTTCGCCGGTACCGGTGAGGGTGACGAGGGTGGTCCGGAGGTCGGCGGGGTCGCGGTGGCGCGAGATGAGGCCGCGCTTGTCGAGGGTGGCGACGGCGTCGCTGACGGTGGGCTGGGACACGTCGAGTTCGGCGGCGAGGTCGCCGACGCGTCGGGGCCTCCCGTCGGCGAGGGTTCCGACGACGCTCAGGCCGAGCAGGGACAGCTCGTGGCGGGTCGCCACCTGTTGTCGGGCGGCCCGCAGGGCTCGGCCGAGCCGCTCGACCGCGGCGAGTACCTTGCGGTCGAGGCCGGCGTCATCGTTCATGGGTCCATTGTCGCCCCTCGAACCCGGGGCGGGTCACCATCGGGTGGGGTCGTAGGGCTGGGATCACAGGGCGATGGTCAAGGTGACGGCCTTGAACCAGGCGGCGTGGATGGCGTCGACGTCAGCGGGGTCGATGTCGGCGTCGGTAAGGAAGGGTCGGATGGTGGCGGTGATGGGCCAGATGAAGGCGATCAGGTACCGCAGCGGGATGTGAGTCTGGTCGGAGGTGACGTGGTCGGTGTCGCCCATGGTGTCGGTGTGGCGGCGGGCGATCTCGTGTTGGTAGTTCAGCCAGGTCTGGTCCCAGGGCCGGGTGCACAGGTCGCGGATCCACTGCCCGAATCGGCTGCGCACTGCGGCGAGGTAGTCGCCGGAGGGTTGGTCGTCGGCACCGTTGAACGATGCGACGAGGTGCGGGTGGGAGCCGACGTAGCCGTACCAGACGTCGAGGATGGCCTCGACCTGGGGTTCGAGCACGGTGCCGGCCCGGGCGAGCGCAGCGGCGTCGTCGTCGGTCCACAACAGCGTCGACAACAGCAGGTCGAGGTCGCCGGCGCTGACAGGGGACGGGGGCAAGTTCTGGTCGTAGGTGTCGCCGGCGATCTCGATGGTCATGGGGTGTTCTCCTTGGTCGGGACGGTGGATCCCTGGTCGGTGTCGCATCCGCTGGTGGTGGGTGGTGGTTCGTCGATGAGGCGGGCCAGGGTGGCGCCGACGGCGAGGTCGTCGACGTGGCCGAAGGCGTTGAGCCGGACCCGGCCGGCGCGGTCGATCAGGATCAGGCTGGGGGTGCCGCGGAGCTGGTAGCGGGCCATCGTGATCGGGGTGCCGCCCGGGTGGTCGTGGGTGTCGACGCCGACGGGGAACCCGATCCGGTACTCGTGGAGGAACGCCGCCAACGACACCGGGCCCATGGCGTCGTGGTGCTCGAACACCGTGTGCAACCCGAGCACCGTCACCTCACCGGCAAAGGCGCCGGCGATGCGCTGGGCTTGCGGCAAGCCGTGGCTGACGCATCCCGGGCACAGTATTTGGAACGCCTCGATCGCAACCACCTGCCCGGCGAGGTCATCGAGGCTGATCGCCGTGTCGATGTTGAACCACTGCGAGACCGCAAGGGGCGGGGCTGGAGGGAACTCGGTCTGAAGATCCATAGGAAAACTATAGATAGGAGACCTATGGACAAGTCGAGCGCGATGATTCAGCACCGGAGCCCCGTCGGCAGGCCGACAGTCGCAAGGGAGCGTCGCCGGCCGCGGTTTCGACGGTGCCGGTGTTGCGATCCGGTGCGGACGCAGACGGCGATCTGGTCATCCGAAACCGGTCGCATCGGCCCGAGGCCCGTCTCCGACCTGCCGGGTCGAAATGGGGCAATCCCGTCGACTAGCGTCGGCAGGCGAAGTTCTTCCAGGAGGAATACCATGCCATCGGCAGCAACGACCCAAGCGCGACGGTTGCAGACCCCGGGGGCCGACGTATGGCCGCGGACCGCTCGGCCCGACGACCCGAACAAGTTCTTCATGGTCTCAGCCGACTGCCACGCGAACGAGCCCAAGGACTGGGTGAAGTCTCGTATTGCACCCGAGTTCCTCGATCGGCTCCCCCGCCTCGAGGTCCGCGACGGCCAAGCGTTCATCATCACCGAGGGCAATCGGCCGTGGAAGCTCAAGACCGACACGACCGACTGGGGTCCCGAGGACATCGAGCGGAACAAGACCGGCTACACGCTCGCCTCGCGCCTGGCGGACCAGGAGCGCGACGGCATCGACGTGGAGATCGTCTTCGGCAACAAGGGCATCCACGCGTTCGGAACCAACGATCCCGCCTTCTCGATGGCCATGTGTCAGGCGTGGAACGACTGGGCGCACGAAGAGTTCGGTGCCCACCAGGACCGCATTCTTCCCATGGCCCAGATCCCCACCCTCGACGTCGGGGCCGCGGTCAAGGAGGTTCAGCGAGTCGCCGCGCTCGGGTTCAAGGGCATCACCATCCCGGTCAAGCCCGAGTACGGCCCGACCGGCATGGACCAGCGGAACTACAACCAGGCCGAGTTCGAGCCTTTGTGGTCGGCCATCGAGGACGTCGACCTCCCGGTGACCATCCACGTCTCGACCGGCCGTGACCCCAGAGCGTCGTCGGGCCCGGGCGGCGCGGTCATCAACTACGCGGTGCACTGCTGCGCGGCCAGCCAAGAACCGGTCGCCAACCTGTGCGCTTCCGGCGTGCTCGAACGGCATCCCAAGCTCCGGTTCGCCACCATCGAGGCCGGCATCGGTTGGGTGTCCTGGCTGCTCGAGGCAATGGACGAGGCGTTCTACAAGCACCGCATGTGGGTGTCCCCCGAGCTGAAGGAACCGCCCAGCTACTACTACCGCCGGCAGGGGTTTGCGTCGTTCGGGGAAGACACCTCCGGGCTGGCTACCGGCGCGTCCCACGACCTCATCGACAACTTCATGTGGGCCAATGACTACCCCCACCACGAAGGGACCTGGCCCCACTCGGCCGCCGCGATCGAGCGCACGATGAGCGACCTCACCGACGACCAACGGGCCAAGGTGCTCGGGCTGAACGCGGCCCGGTTCTGGAAGATCGACGTCCCGGCGCGCTACCGCTCGGCAGCGGGGCGCTCCTGATGTCGTTGCGGGGTGCTGCCGCCGTCGTCGGCGTCGCCGAGATGGCGCCGCAGCGCTACAGCGGCGATGTCAGCATCCTCGATCTGTTGAGCGGGGTTGGCGTCGAGGCGATCGCCGACGCTGGGATGACGCGTGCCCAGGTCGACGGTCTGATCGTGCATCCGATCGGCGGGCTTCCCGGCTTCGTTCCGGCGGCGGTCGCCGAGCATCTAGGGCTCGCCCCGACGTTCGCCGAGGTCGTCGACCTGGGAGGCGCAACCGGTGCCGGCATGGTGTGGCGAGCCGCAGCCGCCATCAAGGCCGGCATGTGTACGACCTGCCTCTGTCTCACCGGAACGCGGCGCCGAAGGCGGGAGCGGCGCGCCAACGGGGGCGAGGCTGACACACGGCGGTCGCGTTCCATCCAACCCGGCCGCGACCGTTCTCCCCAGGCCGAGTTCGATTCGCCCTACGGCATGATCGGCGCCAACGTCGGCTACGCCATGCTGGCCACCCGCTACACCCACGAATACGGTCTCTCGCCCGCCCAGAGGGCCAAGGTGGCGGTCGATCAGCGCAAGAACGCCAACGCCAACCCGGCCGCCATCTTCCACGACGAACCGCTGACCATCGACGACGTACTTGCCTCCGACATCATCAGCGATCCGCTGCACATGCTCGAGATCGTGATGCCGGCTGCAGGTGCCGCCGCACTTGTCGTCACCTCCGCCGATCGGGTGCCCGACGCTCGACAGCGCCCGGCTTGGTTGCTCGGCGCAGGAGAGTCCGTGACCCACTCGTCGCTCGCGCAGGCACCCGCGCTCGATGCCACCGGTATTGGCATCGCCGCCCGTTCGGCGTTCACCCAGGCGGGTGTCAGGCCCGCCGATGTCGGGCTCGCATCGCTGTACGACTGCTACACGATCATGGTGCTGTTGACGCTGGAGGAAGCGGGCTTTTGCCCGAGAGGCGAGGCCGGCACCTTCGTCGAGTCCCACGATCTTACCTTTGCCGGCGACTTCCCTCTGAACAGCCATGGCGGGCAGCTGTCGTTCGGGCAGGCCGGTATGGCGGGCGGTATGAGCCACGTGACCGAGGCGGTCCGACAGATCCAAGGCCGGGGTGGTGCGCGCCAAGTACCCGGCCTCGAACTGGCCTATGCGCACGGCAACGGCGGCATCATCGCCGAACAGGTGGGCCTCGTGGTGGGGGCGCAACGATGAGCGCCCGCCCGGTCCCTCCGGTCTCGACGCTGACCCGCCCCTACTGGGACGCTGTGCGCCAACAGCAGTTGGTCCTCCAGGAGTGCGACGCCTGCCAGCAGCGGCTCTTCCCGCCCAAGACCCATTGCCCAGCCTGCGGCTCCGGCGCGCTCTCCTGGCGGCCGGTGTCAGGCACGGGGACGATCTACAGCTTCACGATCGCCCGCCGGCCCCCGCATCCCGTGTTCGCCGAGCAGTGCCCGCTGGCGATCGCCATCGTCGAGTTGGACGAAGGGCCCCGCATGATCACCAACATCGTCGAGTGCGCACCGGACCGGATCGAGGTCGGCATGGCCGTGCAGGTTGCGTTCGAGCCGATCGACGACACCGATGTGATGCTGCCGGTGTTCCGGCCCTCCGCCCGCTGAGGCCCGCCTACTCGACAGCGTCGGTGAGCGCGAGCGCAGCTGTGACAACGACGGTCAGCGGTGTCACGTCAGACGGTCGTCGCCGGCGGGTTCGTCGGTGGGGTGGCGGGGTGGCACGAGTCGGAGGCTTCGTCGCTGTTCGACGGGTTCGGGTTGACTGTGGTCGGCGGGCGGGTGCCAGGGCAGGAGATGGGGCGGGGTGAGGTGCCACAGCAGGATGATGGCGACAAGTTCGATGAGGTGTGCCGACTCGGCCCATGGCCCGCGATGACCGTTGATCACGTCGATGATGGTGGCGGCGATGGTGAGTGTGGCGAAGGTGGTGGCCAGGGCGAGCATGGCCTGAGTGAGGCGGGAAATGAGCGCTGCTACGAGGAGCCCGGCCCCGAAACCGATCTACCAGGTGGCGAGGTGGCGGGCGGCGTGCACGTGGGCTTGCGTATCGAGGCCGTGTCCGTGGCCGGTGGCGTAGGCGGGAACGGCTTTGGCGACGATGACCACGGCGGCAACGGCGAGGATCCAGCGACTCCACCGGGCTCGGAGCCAGCGCCGCTCGCGTGGGCTCAACGCGTCGACGTCGATCGCCTGAGCTCGATCCCGATGGCTGGTGCCGTCTGCCTGTCGGGTGATGGCGGCGAGGAGGGGCCCGCAGTAGGCGCAGCGGCGTGCGTGGTCGAGGGACCGGCTCGAGGTTGGTTCGGGGAGTTCGCCGTCGATCGCGGCCGAGACGTGGTCCCAGTTGGGGCAGTCGGTGTGGGTCACAGCGGGCACGTCCGTGACGGAACCGGTTGGGTGCGGCAACGGCGACCACGGCGAACAGGGCGGCGCCGGTCACTACGATGGCGGGGCCGCTGGCGATGTCGTGGTAGTAGGAGATGTAGAGCCCGACGATCCCGATGGTCACGCCGATGCCGATCGACGCGGCGGTGAGTTGTCCGAAGGATCGGAACGCGAGCGATGACGTCGCAGCGGGCAACAGGAGGGGTAGCGGCGACGAGTAGGACGCCGAGGACCTGGAGGGCGGTGACCACGGCGAGGCCCAACAGCAGATGGAACGTGGCTTCGATGAGCCCGGCCCGTACCCCGTGGGCCGAGGCGACTGCGGGGTTGTGGCTGACGGCCAGGAGCGGCTTGTAGAACACGGTGAGCGCGACGGCGGTGGAGGCGACCACGACCGACACGAGGACGCCACAGGGTCGACCACGACCGGGCGGCCATCGTGGTCGATCACCGCCATGTCAGACCCGAACGTGGCCGCCAGCACGTCGGGCCGCAGCACGTCGTGCGGGGTGCCATCGGCGCGGACGGTCTGGTTGAGGCACACGATCCGCGGCAGGTGCGACGCCACCCAGGCAGATCGTGGGTGGTCATGACCACGGTCAGCCCGTCGGCGGCGAGATCACCGACGAGGCGCAGCATCTCGGCTCGGGTGGCGAGGTCGATGCCGCTGGTGGGCTCGTCGAGCAACACCAGATCGGGGTCCGACACCAACGCCCGGGCGAACAGAACCCGCTGGAAACTGGCCGCCCGACAGCTCGTGCAGGCCCCGCGCGGCGAACTCGGCGATCCCGGGCTCGGCTCCACGCGCATATTGCGTGACGTTCAGAGCGTGTTCGTTCGGTCGTCACCTCCGCGACCAGCGCCCTATCTATGGTCACGGTACCCCTTCCCTCCGAGGAGTCCCATGCCCCGGTCCACGGCTCTGCGCCGCCGCAGCTTCACGGCCTCGCTGTTCGCTATCCTCGCGCTGTTCGTCTCGATGGCGTCGGCTGGCGCCAGCGCCACCCCACCCGGCCAAGATTCGCCACCGGCGGGCGGTCCACCGGCGCGGCTGTTCGAGCTGACCATCCTCCACATCAACGACGGCGAGTCGGCGTTGCTGCCCACCGCCGAGCTGCCCGGGGCGGCCCGCTTCGTCGGCGAGCTGGCAGTGCTCCAGAAGCAGGCGTCCTCGCCGTCGCTGCCCCCACGAGCCAGCGCTAGGGCTCGGCGGGCCGTGCCCCAACGGGCGGTGGTGACGATCTCCTCGGGGGACAACTTCCTGGCCGGGCCCCGCCTGAGCGCGTCGCTCGACGACCCTGAGGCGTTCTACGACGCCTTCGTCTACACCCGGGCCAGGTTCGACGCGATGACCGTCGGCAACCACGAGCTCGACTTCGGCCCCGACGTGCTCGCCGATTTCATCGAGGCCACCGGGGACATCCCGTTCCTTTCAGCCAACCTCGACGTGTCCGGCGAGAAGCGCCTCGCTGACCTCGAGGACGACGGGCGGATCGCCGCCAGCACCGTGGTGGAACGGCTCGGCCGGCGGATCGGCATCGTGGGGGCCACCACCCCCCAGCTGCCGATAATCTCCAGCCCCCGCGGTGTCGTCGTCACTGACGTGCTCCCCGCCGTCCAGGCCGAGGTGGACGCCCTGCGCGCCGACGGCGTGAACATCATCGTGCTGTCGAGCCACCTCCAGGACCTGGACCAGGAGCTGGACCTCGTCACCCGGCTGCGCGGCGTGGACGCGGTTATCGGCGGCGGCGGCGGTGAGGACATCGGGGCGTCGTACCCGCTGCTGGCCACCGACGCCGACGGCCGCACCGTGCCGGTGGTGACGACCCCCGGTGACTACGCCGACATCGGCCGGCTGGTCCTGCGGTTCGACGCCGCCGGTGACCTGGTCGACGTCGCCCCCTCCTCCGCACTGCTCCCGGTACCGCTGAGCGGACCGATCGACACCGCCACGAAGGCGATGGTGGAGGACCCGGTGGCGGCCTACGTGGCCAACCTCGCCGGCAACGAGATCGCTCGGACCGCGGTGCCCCTCGACGGGCGCCGGCAGGGTCCGGGCGTGCGCGATCGTGAGACCAACCTCGGCAACCTGTTCGCCGACGCTCTGGTGGCGACCGCCCGGGCCCGGGCTGACGACTTCGGCGTGCCGCTCGCTGACATTGGCCTCCAGAACGGCGGTGGCATGCGCCAAGAGAAGATCATCCCCACCGGTCCCGTCACCGAGCTGGATACCTACGACATCGCCCCCTTCGCCAACTTCGTCAGCGTGGCCGACATCACCGGCGCCCAGCTGAAGTCGGCCCTGGAGCGCAGCGTCGCAGCCCTCCCCGGCGCCGGCGGCTTCCACGGCCAGTGGTCCGGCATCAGCTTCACCTACGACCCCAGCCGCCAAGCCCAGGTCATCGACATCCCCAATCGGACGATCACCACCGGGGGCCAGCGCATCGTCGACGCCGTCGTCACCCGTTCGGACGGCACCACGGTCACGCTGGTGCAGGACGGAACCCTCGTGGCCCCAGGCGAGGTCTTCACCATCGTCGCCGCCGACTTCCTGCTGAACGGTGGCGACGGGTACTTCTCGCTCGACGACAGCCCGTTCACCGCCCTCGGCGTCACCTACCAACAAGCGCTGGCCAGCCAACTCATGGCTCTGGGCACGGTGACCGCAGCCCAGTACCCGGACATCTCCGTGAACGAGGACGACTTCACCCGCTTCGGACCGGTCGACCGGTTCTCGATCGGCTGAGCACCCGGCCGGCTCCACCCTCCAACTCGAGAGGCACCCAGACGATGCACCCCTCACCCTGCGCGCTCCGACCACGGACGACCACCACCGTGGGAGACCCCCGATGCTGAAGACACGGCTCCTCGCCCCCCTCGCCATGGCCGTCATGGTCGGCGGCTCGGCCCTGGTCCCGGCCGCCACCACGCCTGCTGGCGCCTTGGCGGCGGACACGCCGATCGTCATCAGCCAGGTGTACGGGGGTGGGGGCAACTCCGGCGCCCCCTTCATGAACGACTACGTCGAACTCTTCAACCGGAGCGCAGCCCCGGCGTCGCTGTCCGGGTTGTCGATCCAGTACACCAGCGCCACCGGCGCGGGGAACTTCGGGGCCAACTCCGGCCAGCTCACCGAGCTGCCCGATGTGACCCTGCAGCCCGGCCAGCACTACCTCGTCCAACAGGCCGGCGGTTCGACCGGCTCGCCGCTGCCGACGCCGGATCTGGTCGATCCCACGCCGATCGCCATGGCCGCCGGCTCCGGGAAGGTGGCCCTCGTGGATGGCGCCACCTCGCTGGGCTGCAACGGCGGCACCGCGCCGTGCGATGGGACCCAGCAGGCTCGCATCCGTGACCTGGTCGGCTACGGAGGCGCCGACTTCTTCGAGGGCACGGGGGCGGCACCCGGTCTGTCGAACACGACGGCCGCTCTGCGGACCGGCGGCGGCTGCGCCGACACCAACGTCAACGCCGCCGACTTCACCGCCGGCTCTCCCGTCCCCCGCACGACCGCCTCCCCGGCGGCATCGTGCACGGGCGGAGGCGGGGAACCTGAACCACCGGAGGAGCCCGTCGATCCGGACCTGTGCGAGGCCGACGGCTTGATCCCCATCAACGCCGTCCAGGGGGCTGGCGACGAGACGCCCATTGCTGGCCAGCAGGTGCTGGTGCGGGGCGTGGTCACTGCCGACTTCACCTCCGGTGGGGCCAGCGGCCAGCCCAACAACCAGGGCCTGCGGGGGTTCTTCATCGAGGCCATCGCCACCGATCGCGACGACGACCCGCTCACCTCCGAGGGCCTGTTCGTGTTCGAGCCGGCCGGCACCTTCGCTGGCAAGCTCGGCGACCTCGTCCACGTGGCCGGCACCGCGGGCGAGTTCTCCACGGTGACGCAGGTGGCCGCCGACGGGGTGGCCGTCTGCACCGAGAGCGAGGTGGACACCACGCTGCCGCCAGCGGTGGCGCTCCCGCTGCCGGTGGCGCCCGACCGGCGGGCGGAGGTGTTCGAGCCCCTCGAGTCGATGCGGGTCGTCCACCCCGAGCTGACCGTGGTCGAGTTCTTCCAGCTCGAGCGCTTCGGCGAGGTTCGCCTCTCCGCCAGCGGCGTGCTCGACAACCCGACCAACGTGGTCGACCCTCGCGACGACGCCGCCTATCAGGCGGTCGTCGCCGCCAACGCTGCCGCCATCATCGTGTTGGATGATGGGCGGACAGGCCAGAACCTCGACCCACTGCCCTACGTCGTGCCCGGCGGGACCCTGCGCATCGGCGACCAGCTCCGGGACGAGCCGGCCGTGCTCCACTTCGGGTTCGGCCAGTGGCGGCTCCAGCCCACCGACATCGCAAAGCTGACGGCGGCCTTCCCCGAGGGACGGACCCGTCCCCGCCCGCCCGAGCCTCCGGCCGTCGGCGGGAGCCTGCGCGTTGCCAGCTTCAACGTCTTGAACTACTTCGACGGCGACGGTGCCGGTGGCGGCTTCCCCAACGCCCGCGGCGCGGTCACCGCCTCGGAGCTGGCCCGCCAGACCGAGAAGATCGTGGCTGCCGTCGTCACCCTCGACGCCGACATCGTGGGCCTCATCGAGATCGAGAACGACGGTGGTGGGCAGCAGGCCACCCGGACCCTGGTCGAGGCCATCAACGCCGAACTCGACGAGGCCCATCGCTACGACTTGATCGACACCGGCGTGATCGGCACCGACGCCATCAAGGTGGCGTTGATCTACCGGCCGGCGGTCGTCGAGCCCGTCGGGCCCTTCGCTCTGTTGGACTCCACGGTCGATGCCCGCTTCGACGACGACCGCAACCGGCCGGTTCTGGCCCAGTCCTTCGTCGAGCGGGCGAACGGGCAGCGCCTGACCGTGGCCGTCAACCACCTCAAGTCCAAGGGCTCCGGGTGCGGCGAGGGCGACGATGACCCCCGGCAGGGCAACTGCAACGTCACCCGCACCCTCGCGGCCGAGGCGATGGTCGACTGGCTGTCGGCCGATCCGACGGGCGCCGGGCCGGTGGCCACCCTGCTCGTCGGTGATCTCAACGCCTACGCTCAGGAGGATCCGGTCCGGGCCTTCCAGACCGAGGGCTACGTCGACCTGCTCGGTGCCTATGCACCGGCCGGCCGGGTCCCGTACACCTTCACCTTCGCCGCCACCCAGGGTTACCTCGACCACGCCTTGATCGACCCGGTCGGGCGCCGGTTCGTCACCGGCGCCGCCGCCTGGAACATCAACGCCGACGAGGTCCCGGCCATCGACTACCTCGAGTCGGTCGGCGGGGTGCCCGTCAACCAGCGGTTCCGGACCGCCGACGTGGCCGAGCGGTTCTACGACCCCAGCGCCTACCGGTCCTCGGACCACGACCCGGTGCTGGTGGGCTTGGACCTCGGCCGGAGGCCAACATCGAGAGCAGAGTGCCTCGACGAGGGCTGGCGTCTCTACGCCGCCGGCTACCGCAACCAGGGCCTGTGCGTGGCCAGCGTCTCGGCGCCCCCGGGAAGGCCTCGGGGCTAGCCCCTCCGACCCCGAGTCCGATCCACGTCCCGACCCGTACGTCGACGGTCCGGTCTGAGGTGACAGGACGAACCGGTGGCGTCGTGGTTTGCGCCGTGCGGCGGCGGCTCTGCGCCCACCGGTAGGTCATGAGCTGCAGCGCTTCGGGGCCTCGAGTTCGCGGCCCGTTGTCGTGGTCGTAGCGCTATGGCAGGTCAGGTCGAGCGGAGGCGCTCACGTCGATGAGCGAGCCCAGACTGCTACTGACCACCTGCGGGCTGCGTGGGGCCGGCAAGACCACCCTCGCCAAGGACCGCTACATCGTCTTCGGGTAGTAGTCGCCGGCGGGGGTGGCCGATGACTCGGCGGCGAAGTTCCCGGCGAATGGCCAGTCCGCCTCGGCGCCGGGCAGTGGGCCCTGGTTGAAGCGGCCCATCTCGCCGCCGCCGGCGTTCTCGTTGCCGACGAGCGACCAGGCCTGGCGCTTGTAGGTCCAGTTGTCGGGCTGTAGCCGGTGGGCCTGGTTGAAGTGCACGATGGCACCGTCGCGGTCGCCGGCGGTCCAGAGGTGGTTGGCGAGCTCGAAGTGGGCGGCACCAGCGCTCTTGTCGATGCTCCGGTCCGCGGAGGCCTCGACAACCTGATCCGGTGTCAGAGCGAACGCACTGGCTTCACCGTTGTGCGCCCAATCTCGAATGGCGTCGGGATAGGTGGCGCGGTCCTGCCCGCCGCGCATGCGTGCCGCCAGCTCGGGATCGGTGGCCTCGATCTCGGCGGCCTTCTTCTCGACCGCAGCGTCTCGCTCGTCGAGGAAGCCTCGAAGCCAGTCGGGGTAGTGGTCGCCGGGTGGCCAGCCGGGCTCGGCCGGCCGCACGATCACCCCTTGTTCATCGATCCAGATGACATTGGGGATGTTGACGACGCCGAAGAGCGAGTCGAGCTGGTGCCTCGGGTCGAGCAACGAGGGATGCGTCGGCTCGGCCGCCTCGATGAACGGGCGTGAGGCCTCGGAGTCGCTCAACTCGAGCGAGACCGTAACGATCACGATGCCGAGCGGTGACAGCTCTTCGTGGAGTGCCTGCCAACCTGGCAGGTCGTAGCGGCAGCCTCAATAGGGCGCCCAGGCGACGACCACCACCTTCTTGCCTCGGAGCGACGAGAGGTGGAACTCGTTGCCATCGAGGTCGGGAAGGACGACGTCGGGGGCCTGCGCCGTCACCAGCGCTCGCCCACCGAGCGACTCCGGTCCGAAGGCCGAGAGGCCGGAGGCGTCGTCACCGACGACGGCCATGCCCAGACGGTCTGCGGCGTGAACGGCCGAGTAGCCATCGGGGAGGGGGACGCACACCTCGCCCTTGCAGGCACCTTCGGGTTTGATGGCCCAGCCGGTGCCAGAGGCGAACGCCTCGGCGGAGATGTCGAGCGATTCGGTGATCACGTAGGCCAGGCTCCCAGATCGGCGGTGTTGCAGCAAGCGACCGCCTTCCGGGTCCGACGCGAGGCGGAGCGCGTCGAGGCGGTCACGATCTGCGATCTCGGCTGCAGCTTCGACGACCTGCTCCCGTGTCAGCCATCGCCGGCGGCGTCACGACAACTCCAGCGCGTCAGCGGGCCTCGGCTCGGCGGCGGGCTCCTTCGATGTCGGCGCCGGCTCGAACCAGCGCACCCCGGAGACTGCAGTCGGCAATTGCGATCGGAGGAGCAACGTCATCGATGATGATGTCGGCCAGCTCGGCGTAGACCAGCGCAGCCGGGCTGTCGGGATGCTCCAACGCTATCGGCGTGCCGGCATCGCCGCCGGCGGCAACGCCGGCATCGAGCGGAATCGACGCCAGGAGCGGCACACCGATGGCCTCGGCGAGCGCCTGTCCACCACCGGAACCGAACACGGCCGTGACGGTGCCGTCGGGGCCGACGGACGGACCCATGTTCTCGATGACTCCGGCCACGCGCAAATAGCCCTTGCGGGCCATGTCGGCGGCCCGGGCGGCGACGTGCTGAGCGGCAGTTGCCGGTGTGGTGACGATCAGCACGTCGGTTCTCGGCAACATCCGGGCGATACCCATCTGGATGTCGGAGGTGCCGGGAGGCATGTCGATGACGAGGTAGTCGAGATCGCCCCACTGGACGTCTTCGAGGAAGTGCTGCACGGCACGATTGAGCATCAGGCCGCGCCACATGATCGCCTCACTCTCGTTCGAGCCGGCGATCGAGCCCATCGACACGACACGAAGGGTCCCGGCTCCGACGGATCTCGAGACCGGGGCCATCACCGTCTTTCCCTCGCCGGCGCGTCGACCCTCGATCTGACCCTCGACGCCCAAGAGTTGGGGCATCGAGAATCCGCCGACGTCGGCATCGAGTACGCCGACGGTGTAGCCGCGATCGGCGAGGAGGACGGCGAGGTTGGCGGTGATCGACGACTTGCCGACGCCGCCCTTGCCCGACGAGATGGCGAGGATTCGACAAGTACTCGGGATGTCGGTCTCGAGCGCCGCGTCGCGGGCCTTCCAGCGAGCCCGTGCCATCACGTTGCTGCGCTCGTCGCTGGTCATCTCGCCGAAGTGGATCGAGACGGCGTCGATGCCGGGAAGCGAACCGACGCGGGCCTTGGCGTCTCGCATGAGCTGGGCCCGCAGCGGACAACCGGCCGTCGTAAGCGCGATGGTGATGTGCATGACGCCATCGGCGCTGCGTTCGTAGCGCTTGACCATGCCGAGATCGACGACATTGTCGCCCAACTCGGGATCGATCACGCCGCGCAGCGCGTTGGTGATCATGACCTCGTCGACGTCATCACCCTCGACGTCGGGCCTCGAGGAGGCGGGTGCGTCCACCGGGGCGTCGGTGGTTGTGGCGTCGGTCGGATTCGTCACATCATGCCCAGTTCGAGGCGGGCCACGTCGGACATGCGCGAGACGTCCCATGGCGGATCGAACACGAGATGCACCGAGACGGTCTCGACTCCGGCGAGTGCGGCGACTGCGTCGTGAAGATCTTGGCGCAGGATGTCGCCCATGCCACAGAACGGTGCGGTGACCGACATGTCGATGTCGACCTTCCAGCCACCGCTCGGCAACTCGTCGGCCTCGACCCGGTAGATCAGCCCGAGTTCGACGATGTCGACCGGAATCTCGGGGTCATAGACGGTGGTGGCCGCCTCCCACACCCGCTGGATGTCGAAGTCGTCGGCCGAACCCTCCCTGGAGGTGGCTTCGGCCGGCGCCTCGATGAGGCCGAACTGGATCGAATCGGCGGGGGTGAGGCGTGCCATCTCGCCGTCGGCGGTGGTGACGGTGGCCGTGGTTCCAAGCGCCTGGAGCACCTTGACCTCGTCGCCTTCGGCCAGGGTCACCCGGTGCCCGGCGGGCACGATCGTCACCTCGCACGCCCGAGGCAGGGTGAACCGGCGAGAGGATTGGATCTTGACGACCGAGTCACCCATCGGTATGCCCCAATCGTTGGATCACCCAGCCTCGGATCGACTCGATGCTGACGGACTCCAGGGTCTGATCGGCGAACGCATCGATCAGCAGCCGACGGGCTTCGGGTGCCGGGATCCCACGGGAGCGCAGGTAGTAGAGGGCGGTCTCGTCGAGCTGGCCGACGGTGGCGCCATGTTTGCAGGCGACGTCGTCAGCGAGGATCTCGAGCCGGGGCTGGGTGTTGATCTCGGCCCGATTCGACAGCACGAGGTTCGAGTTCGATTGGGCGGCGTCGGTGCCATCGGCACCAGGGCGGACGTCGATGCCCCCGTTGAAGACGCCGACGCTGTCGTCGTCGAGTACCCCTCGGAAGGATTGGGTGCTGGCGCAGTCCTTGGCCGCATGGATGACGTCGATCTGCTGGTCGAGCACCTGCTCACCGCGACCGAAGAACAGCCCGGACAGCTCCAACTGAGCCCCTTCGCCGACGAGTTCGACGCGATAGGCGAGTCGCCCGTAGCCGGCGCCGATGTTGAACGACCGTCCGAGGAACCCGCTGCCCTCGGCCTGGGACACGACCACAGCGCCGAGCTGGATCTGGGACCGGGGAAGGTCTTGGAGGACGATGTGTTCCAGCGTGGCGTTCGGCCCGAGGGTGATGCTGGTGCGCGTGTTGGAACCCCCGGTGATGGTCGAGGCCGTGGCGCCGGTGCCGCTCCCTCCGATGCGGGTCTCGACCACGGTGGCCGAGCTACTCGCCCCGAGGTGGATCACGACCCCGGTGCACGACGTGTTCGGGGTCTCACCGGGTAGCGAGATGTCGACGACGTGGAGGGGTGACACGAGCTGGTGGTCGTCGGCGACGGTGATGACGGCGCCGTCGGTCCCGAAGGCGATGTTGGCCGCTGCGAACGCGTCGTCGATGACTGTGGTGAAATGGGCGTCGAGCCATTCGGGGGCCCGGGCTGCCACCTCGGCGAGACTCGAGACATCGAGACCCGGCGCGAGCCCGTCGAGCCTGGACCGGGTCGGATCGACCACACCGTTGACGATCACGATCGTCGGGCCGTCGACGACCGGGATCTGTCGCTCGACGTCGTTCGGCACCGGCGGTGGCGCCGTCGGGGCGCCGAACGTGAGCTGGGCGAGCTTCGCGTGGGGGGCGTACCGCCACGCCTCGTCGCGCTTGGTCGGCCGTTCGATGGTGGCGACCCGCTGGCGAGCCTCGGCAGCCATCGAATGAACCTGTGGGGTCACGATGGAACCGGTGGTCATGTCGGGGCCCCCGACAGGGATCGGTCGGCTGCGCCCCGGTCACCACCGACGTAATCGGCGTAGCCGTTGTCTTCGAGATGTAGCGCGAGGGTACGGTCCCCTGACTCGACGATCCTGCCGTTGACGAGGACGTGAACGAAGTCGGGCTCGATGTAGTCGAGGAGGCGTTGATAGTGCGTGATCACGATCATCGACCGATCCGGGCCGCGCAATGAGTTGACCCCCGAGGCGATGACTCGCAGCGCATCGATGTCGAGCCCGGAGTCGGTCTCGTCGAGCACGGCGAGGCGGGGCTGCATGACCGCCATCTGCAGGATCTCGTTGCGCTTCTTCTCGCCGCCGCTGAATCCTGCGTTCACCGCCCGGTGCAGGAAGTCCTCCTTCATCTCGACCAGGGCCATGGCCTCGTTGGCGATGGCCAAGAAGTCGCGCGCACTGATCTCGTCGTCGCCCCGCGCCTTGCGGACCGAGTTGAGCGCTGTGCGCAAGAAGTACATGTTGTTCACGCCCGGGATCTCGACCGGGTACTGGAAGCCCATGAACAGGCCGGCCGCGGCTCGCGCCTCGGGTTCCATGGCGAGCAGATCCTGGCCGTCGAAGGTGGCCGTGCCGCCGATCTCGTAGCCGTCTCGGCCCGCCAGCGCATGCGCAAGGGTGCTCTTGCCCGAACCGTTCGGCCCCATGATGGCATGGACCTCGCCGGTCCCGACGTCGAGGTCGATTCCCTTGAGGATTGGGTTTCCGCCGATCGAGGCGGTGAGGTTCTCGACCTGCAGCATCAGCCGACACTTCCTTCCAGACTCACGCTCAGCAGACGCTGAGCTTCTACGGCGAACTCCATCGGGAGCTCGTTGAAGACCTCACGGCAGAAGCCGTTGACGATCATCGACATGGCGTCCTCTTCGCTCATTCCACGCTGCCGGCAGTAGTACAGTTGGTCTTCACCGACCGTCGAGGTCGATGCCTCGTGCTCGATCCGAGCGCTCGCGTTCTTCACTTCGATGTAGGGGATCGTGTGGGCCCCGCAGTCGGGGCCGAGGAGCAACGAGTCGCACTGGGTGTAATTGCGGGCGTTCTCCGCCGAGCGCATCACCTTCACCAGGCCCCGGTAGGTGTTCTGGCCGTGTCCGGCAGAGATGCCCTTCGAGATGATCGAGCTCGTGGTGTCCGCGCCGATGTGGATCATCTTGGTGCCGGTGTCGGCCTGCTGACGCTTGGTCGAAAGCGCAACCGAATAGAACTCGCCGACCGAGCGGTCACCCTGGAGGATCACGCTCGGATACTTCCAGGTGATGGCCGACCCGGTCTCGACCTGGGTCCAGGAGATCTTTGCGTCGGTGTGTGCCCGGCCTCGCTTCGTCACGAAGTTGTAGATGCCGCCGACCCCGTTCTCGTCGCCCGGGTACCAGTTCTGAACCGTCGAGTACTTGATCTCGGCACGATCCTTGGCCACCAGCTCGACCACCGCTGCATGCAGCTGGTTCTCATCGCGTTGCGGCGCGGTGCATCCTTCGAGATACGACACATGGGAGTCGTCCTCGGCCACGATCAGCGTGCGTTCGAACTGGCCCGTGTTCTGGGAGTTGATCCGGAAATAGGTGGACAGCTCCATCGGGCAGCGAACGCCGGGAGGGATGTAGCAGAACGAGCCATCGGAGAACACCGCGGAGTTGAGTGCCGCGAAGAAGTTGTCTCGCACCGGGACCACCGAACCGAGGTGCTCCCGAACCAGCTCGGGGTGGTCCTGCACTGCTTCGGAGAACGAGCAGAAGATGACGCCTGCCTCGGCCAGGGTCGCCTTGAACGTGGTGGTGACCGACACCGAATCGACGATGGCGTCGATCGCCACGTTGCTCAGCATCTTCTGTTCGTGCAGGGGGATGCCCAGCTTGTCGAACATCTCGCGGATCTCGGGGTCGACCTCGTCCATGCTGCCGAGCACGGGCTTCTTCTTGGGGGCGGCCCAATAGCTCAGAGCCTGGTAGTCGATCGGAGCGATGTTCAGCTTCGCCCAGTCCGGTTCCTCCATCGTCTTCCAGGCCTCGAAGGCCTTGAGGCGCCACTCGAGGAGCCACTCCGGTTCGTTCTTCTTCGCCGAGATCAGCCGCACCGTGGACTCGTCCAGGCCGATGGGAGCAATGTCGGTGTCGAGATCAGAGCTGAACCCGTACTCGTACCGCGCCTCGGTCATTTCCTCGATGGATCGAAGCGTCTCGCTCATCAGGCTTCCTTTCGTGGTTCCCGATACGGGGCCTCGGTTTCGAGGCGATCCGCCCCGGGCGGGGGTGGTGACGCGCTGCGTCGACGGTGGTGGGGGGTGGTCGACGGTGGTCCCGCCGGGCGACGCTGTAGCTGGCTGTGGCTGAAGGACTAGCTGAACGATTGGCCGCAGCCGCAGCTGCGCTGGGCGTTCGGGTTGTCGATGCTGAAACCTGTGTCCTGCAGGCCGTCGCGGTAGTCCAGTGTGGCACCGGCGAGCAGCGGCGCGCTGGTGGCGTCGACGCGGACGGTGACGCCGTCGAACGTGGCCACCTGGTCGTCGGGTACGGTCTCGGCATCGAAGTACATCTCGTAGGAGAATCCCGAGCAACCGCCGGGCCGTACGGCCACCCGGAGGCCCAGGGCGGGTTCGTTCTCCTCGGCCAGCAGGGTTGCCAGCTTGGCGATCGCCCCGTCGGTGAGGAGGAGGCTCTGCGGTGTCGTCCCCTCGGTGATGATGGTGGTGTCGGTCGTGGTCATCGCTCTGATGCTCCTGTTTCGGCCGGGGAATCGGCTCGACGATGCGGTTCTGATGCGGTTCTCGAGACGCCGGGCCGACGTCGTCGCCAATTTTCGGAGGTCGCGATAAAAGTGCAGCGACCCATTCGTTCTACCAAGTGGCCGGCTGTTTCGCAAGTTATGCCTTGTGAAACTTTGTGAAACCGCCGAGGGGTGCTAGGTTAGTGGTATGGACACACCGGTCGCTGAGCTCTCGCCCACGCAGCGCTCCGTGCTGGTCACCCTGAAGCGGCTCGGCGAGGCGACCGCCGACGAACTCGCCACCCGGCTCGGCATCTCGAGCAGTGCTGTTCGTCAGCACCTCGCGGCGCTACGTTCGGCCGGGTTCATCGCGGCCCAGCGAGGGCGGGGGCAACCGGGCCGGCCGGCCGATCACTATCGCGTCACCGAAGCAGCCGAGCCCCTGTTCGCTCCCCACGATTCGAGGCTTTCCATCGAGATTCTCGAACAGGTCGAAGCGGAAGACCCCGAGCTGGTGTGTCGCATCTTCGACCGGCGTCGTGAACAACTCGTCGAACGTGCTCGTGAGCGCCTGGCCGGCCGGTCGATCGACGAGCGGATCGATGCAGTGACTGCGCTCCTCGACGAACAAGGGTACCTGGCCGATTTCGAGAAGGTCGATCACGGTCAGTACCGCATCTATCTCCACAGCTGCGCCATCTGGGCAGTGGCCAGTCGTTACCGTCACGCCTGTTCCGCCGAGCTCGACTTCATCCACGACCTGCTTCCCGACGCCGCCGTGGATCGGGTGAGCCACAAGACCGACGGTGGCCACACCTGCGCCTATCGCATCTCTTTCGAGGTGAGAGACGAACGTCTGACCAAGGAATCTGTCACCGACGCTTGACACGAGACACTCACCGTCCGGGCTCTTGGCGGCGGACGGTGCCCCGTGAGCACCTCTCGATCCGTTGAGGTCCGGGGCGCTCTCGTCGCGGCGGAGCGCGTCGAGGTTCGCCGGGCTCGGGGTGCGGGGCGACGAACCCGTCGAGCGCCATCGTGACGTTGACCGGACGGCGGCATCGTCTCGACCGCCGGGGCGCTCATGACGTTCGGCCGGGCGTTCTTCGAGGGCGGGCTGCTCGAGCGAGCAACGATCGGGCCCAGGACCCTGCATCCCTGAACCTGCGGGCGAGCGACACGGTTCGCAGGTGGAACGCTCATCGGTGGCACCGGATGGGCGTTCCGTCTCGTCACGTCGCCGGCAGTGTGCGCTAACCTGAGATGGACCGTCGTGACTGCTGCACAGGAGCCTCCGAGTACGAAGCGAGCACCTCATCTGCGGTTGCTCGCTTCACTGCTGGTCATCGGCGCGGTCGCGCTCCTCGGCCTCGGCCCCGGGGTTACGGCCTCGTCGGGTGCGGGAACCACGCCTTTCGGCGCTGCGACGGCGATCGAGGATGTCTCCGAGTCGACCCCGCTCGCCTCGACCGGTCGTCGTGCCGCCCGCCGGCGCATGTGGCGCCGGGTGCGCTCGCATGCCGAACGCCCGACCGTTCGCCGTGTCCCGACCACTCGACCCGTCCCGCCCGTCGAGACGCAGGTCGCTCGTTGGTTGCGCCTTGCTCCACCGTCGTGGCGTGGTCCTCCGGTGCTGTGGATGTGATCCGAACGCGCCCCCGTCCACCGGTCCTGCTGCGGGCCGGCGGGCTTCGGTGCTGGCGGCGCCTTCGCCGTCGAGCGGTTTCAGACGGTCGGTGGGTTTGTCCGAGTTGGAGGTTTGAGGTGTTCCGCAACGGAGTGAAGACCGCGGTGTCGGCGGCACGGGGTGGTGCGACGGCGGGCAGCGCCCCGCTGCTCGGTCGAGGTCGGGCGATCATCGGGCTGATCCTCGCCTCGGTGGTCGTGTGGTTCCCGTGCCGGAGAGAGCCGCTGGCACCGCCACTGCTCCCCACCGACTCCATCACCCAGGAACGGGTCGCTCGATTGCGTGGCCGCGATGTCTGACCTCTGGTTCCAGCTCGGTCTGGTGGTGGTGCTGGTGGTCATCAACGCCGCCTTCGCCGGAACCGAGCTGGCGATGGTGTCGCTGCGGGAGGGGCAGCTGCAGCGCCTCGAGAAGCGGTCGGGCACCGGTGCGGTGCTGGCCCGGCTGGCCCGCCAACCGAACCAGTTCTTGGCCACGATCCAGATCGGCATCACGCTGGCGGGGTTCCTGGCCTCCGCTGCGGCGGCGGTCTCGTTGGCGGAGCCGTTGGAGGAGCCGCTCGGATTTCTCGGCGGCGCCGCAGGGCCGGCGTCGGTCGTGCTCGTCACGCTGGCGTTGTCCTATGTGACCCTGGTGTTCGGCGAGCTCGCCCCGAAGCGAGTGGCGATGCAGAAGGCGGAACGGTGGGGGCTGTTGATGGCCCGGCCGCTCGCCTTCCTGTCGAAGCTGACCCGTCCGGTCGTGTGGTTGCTGTCGCACTCGACCGACATCGCCGTGCGGCTGATGGGCGGCGACCCCAGGATCCAACGCGAGGAGGTCACCGAGGAGGAGCTGCGCGACATGGTCGCCGTGCAACCGACGTTCACCCCCGAGCAGCGGCAGATCATCGACGGCGCGTTCGAGATCGCCGAGCGCACCCTGGACGAGATCCTCGTCCCCCGACGCGACGTGTTCGTCGTCGACGCCTCCTGGTCGTGCCGGGACGCGCTCGCCAAACTCGCCGAATCCGGACACAGCAGGGCCCCGGTTGGCGCTGGTGGCGGCCTCGACCAGGTCACCGGTGCGGTGCACCTGCGGCAACTGCTCGTCGCCGGCGACGAGCCGGTGTCGACCTTGACGATGGAGATCCCGATGTTCCCCGACTCCGCCAAGGCCCTGCATGTTCTCCGTCAGATGCAGGCCGGCCGGGTGCAGATGGCGCTCGTGGTCGACGAGCACGGCGGCGCCGCCGGGATCGTGACCGTCGAGGATCTCGTCGAGGAACTCGTCGGTGAGATCTACGACGAGACCGACCCCGATCTCGCCACCGTCGTCCGTGAGGCCGACGGCACCATCGTGCTGCCCGGCCGGTTCCCCATCCACGACCTACCCGATATCGGGATCGAGCTTCCCGACGGTGACTACACCACCATCGCCGGCCTCGTGCTGGATCAGCTCGGCAGCATCCCGGCACCGGGTGACGAGGTCGCACTCGACGGTTGGCGTCTCCAGGTGCGTGCCATGCGAGGCCGAGCCATCACCGAGATCTCCCTCACCCCGACCGCCCATCGAGCCAACGATCCGCAGTCGCTGGCCGACCCCGACGTGGAGTTCGGCGACGAGTCGGTTGTCCAGCAACGGCACCAGGACTGGTGACCTGCCGGCGTCGCAACGGTCCCTTGACGCTGTTGTGGGGCGCTGGGTGACCGCGAGGCGAGGCGGTTCGCCGCGCCTGTCTCGTCGCTCGTCGTCAGGTTCGGCTTCTGAACTTGTGGTCGATGGGCCCCACGCGCTCGACCCGGTCGAGGTGCTCGACCGTCTCGGCGTCGACCGGGACGCGGGCCTCGGGGTGGCCGAGGTGCTTCGTCGTCGCAGAGCCGTGGGGCGCAACGCGCTCGAGCAGCGCAGGCAGCTGTCCGGGTGGTCGATCCTGTGGGACCAGGTCCGCAGTGCCGTGGTCGCCCTTCTCGCGGTGGCGGTGGTGGCTGGGCTCGCGATCGGCGAGATCGTCGAGGCGGCTGCCGTGGCGGTCGTCTTGCTGGTCAACACCGTGGTCGGCCTCGTCACCGAACTGCGGGCGGTTCGATCGATGGAGGCGTTGCAGCGGCTGGCGGGCAGTGTCGCCGACGTCGAACGCGACAACCGTCGGGACGAGATCGATGCCATCGATCTCGTCCCCGGCGACATCGTCGCGGTGGACGCAGGAGACCGGGTCCCGGCTGACGTCCGGCTGATCGAGGTGAGCGACCTCGAGGTCGAGGAGTCCGCGCTCACCGGTGAGAGCGAGCCGGTGCACAAGACGATCGAACTCGTACCGGTCGGCACCCCGCTCGCTGAGCGGGTTGGGATGCTGTACACCGGAACGACCGTCCGTGCCGGTCGTGCTCGAGGTGTCGTGGTCGCCACCGGCTCCGGTACTGAAGTCGGCCGCATCGCCGGTCTCGCTGCTGCGACCGACACCATCGATGCACCTTTGCAGGTGGGCCTGGAACGGCTGGGTCGCAGCCTTTCCCTGGCCGTCGTCGGACTCGCGTTCGCGTTGGCCGGGTTGGGTTGGGTGCGGGGCCTCGAGGTGAACGAGATCGTCGAGGTGTCGATCGCGCTGGCGGTTGCGATCGTTCCCGAGGGTTTACCCGCAGTTGCGACGCTCACGCTCACGGTCGGTATGCGTCGCATGGCTCGCCAGAACGCCCTGGTGCGTCGTCTGCCGACGGTGGAGACGCTGGGGAGCACGAGCGTGATCGCCTCCGACAAAACCGGCACGCTCACCGCCAACGAGATGCGTGTCGTCGAGGTCCACACCGCCGACGGGGTGGACCTCGAGAAGTTGTGGCGTGCCGCAGTGCTGTGCAACGACGCGGATATCGCGCCCGACGGTGACCCGGTGGGCGATCCCACCGAAGTCGCGCTGCTGCGTGGCGCCGACGACGCCGAGTTCGATTGGCGAACCGTGCGCGACGGCGCCGAACGCAGCGACGAGATCCCGTTCGACTCGACGACCAAGCGGATGGCCGTCGTGATCGACGGTGAGGTCCAGGCCAAAGGCGCGCCCGAGGTGCTGCTCGAGCCGGTTCGTGACGCCGCCCTGGTGACCGCGGTCGATGACATGAGTGAACGTGCCCTGCGGACCTTGGCGATCGCCAGCGGGCCGGCACCTCCCGCCGGGTACTGCGACGACGAGGTGTTCGCTGCAACGATGCCCCTCGGGGTGGTCGGGATCGCCGACCCGCCACGCCCCGCTGCGATCGATGCGGTCGCGGTCTGTCAACGCGCCGGGGTACGGGTCGTGATGATCACCGGCGACCAGCCCCGCACCGCCGGAGCGGTGGCTCGCGAGATCGGCCTGCGTCACGAGCAGGTGATGACCGGCGCCGAGATCGACGCCTGCGACGATTTCGAACTCGCCCGACGGATCGTGGACGTGGACGTCTTCGCCCGTGTCGCACCCGAGCACAAACTCCGCATCGTGCGCGCCCTGCAGGCCGATGGTGAGATCGTCGCCGTCACCGGCGATGGCGTGAATGACGCCCCGGCGTTGCGTCAGGCCGACGTCGGCATCGCCATGGGTCGCGCCGGCACCGACGTGGCGCGCGAAGCTGCCGACATCGTCCTCACCACCGACGATTTCGCCACGATCGAGCTCGCCATCGAGGAGGGTCGTCGGATCTTCGAGAACATCCGACGCTTCGGCCAGTTCCTGTTCTCCTGGCACCTGTCGGTCGTGTTCGTCGTCGTCGCAGCGATCCTGCTCGGCCTGCCAGCGCCACTCGCCGGGTTGATGATCCTCTGGAACAATCTGATCATCGACGTCATCCCCTCGTTCGCCCTGGCGCTCGAGCCGAGCAGCGACGATGCCATGAGCGAGCCGCCGCGCCCCAAGTCCGAACCCGTGCTCGGTGCGGGAACCGTGCGTCGAATCGTCGTCCAAGGACTGCTCGTGGGATCGGTCGGGCTCGTCGCCTACCTGCTGGCTCGGGGGCCGCTCGATCTCTCGCTCGACGAGGCACGGACGACCACGTTCATCGCCATCACGACCGCCCAGCTGCTCGCCGTGTTCAATGCCCGCACCGACCGTGGCTCGGGATTCCGCGGTGCGACCGCCAACCCGTTCCTGTGGGGCGCCCTTGCGCTGACCGTCAGCCTGGAAGCGTTCGCCCTCGGGGTCGCGCCGCTGCGAGAGCTCCTCGGACTCACCGTCTTGCCGCCCATCGTATGGGTGATCGCGCTCAGCCTGGCTAGTGTGCCGGTCGTGGTGACTCAAACCGTGCGACTATGGCGAAATGGCGGCATGGCACCGCCGTCGCTCAGGGGACCTGACCTTACGGAGGTTGCGCCATGAGCGTCGCCGTCGTCGTGCTCGTGATCGCCGCCATGGTGGCGTTCAACGCGTTGTACGTTGCGGCTGAGTTCGCCACGGTCGGCTCCCGGCGCTCCCGGGTGCAGGAGGAGGCCGCAGGCGGAGGCGGCTCGGCGGGTCGGTTGCTGGCGATCATGTCGGATCCGAAGCGTCTCGACGCCTACGTGGCCGCCTGCCAGATCGGCATCACACTCAGCAGCCTGGTCGCCGGCGCCTACGGCCAGGCCCAACTCACTCCACTCCTCGAACCGGCGCTGGGCGGCGTCGGCGGCCGCGCCATTGCGGTGGTCGTCGTGCTCGTCGCGATCACCGCACTCCAGGTCGTACTCGGCGAGTTGCTCCCCAAGACCGTGGCGCTGCGCTACCCGGAGAAACTGGCGATGGCGACCCTGGGGCCGATGCAGGTCAGCCAGTGGCTGTTCCGACCGCTCGTGGCCCTGTTCAACGGCTCGGCGTTCAAGTTGATGAAGCTGTGGAACCTCCAGATCGACCACAGCCACGCTCACGTCCACTCTCCCGAGGAGCTCGCTGGTCTCTACCGGGCCAGCGCCGCCGGCGGACTCATCGACGCCTCCGAGCGCGACATGCTCGCCGGTGTCCTCAATGTCGACGACCGACTGGTGCGGGAGATCATGACCCCTCGACCGCGGCTGGTGAGCGTGCTCGACACGATGAGCGTCGAGGCCGCGCTCGATCGGCTCGCCCACGGGCCACACACCCGGTTCCCGGTGACGGGCACGGGCGGCGACGTAGTCGGCCTCGTACACCTCCGAGACCTGTTCGTTCAGGCCCAACTCGACCCCGGCCGCCCGGTGAGTGACGTCGCCCGCCCGGTCGCTGCCGTTGCCGAGGTCGTGACGGTTCCGCTCCTTTGGCGCACGTTGCGCGACGAGAAGCAGCACTGCGCGCTCGTCGTCAACGAGTACGGCGACGTCGCCGGACTGGTCACCCTCGAGGACGCCATCGAGGAGATCTTCGGTGAGGTCCACGACGAGTTCGACCTCGAGGACGAACCGATCAGCTCCGCCGATGGGCGCGTCTCGGTACGTGGCGACGTCCTGTTGTCAACGCTCCGGGACCGCTTCGGTGTCAGCACCGACGCCGTCGATGTGGACACCGTCGGTGGCCTCATCTGGCATCACCTCGGGCGGATCCCCGCCCCTGGTGACGTCGTGACCATCCCGCCGGACGGTCTCGAGATCCGGGTCGACGCCATGGACAACCGAACCGTGGCCAGAGCCAGCTTCGCCGAACCTGGCGGTCCTCGATGATCACCACCGTCGTCCTCCCCATCCTCGTCATCATCGTGCTGGTCATCATCAACGGGGTGTTCGTCGCTGCCGAGTTCGCGTTGGTCGGGGCCCGCCGTAGCCGTTTGAAGACCCTCGCCGACACCGGCAACCGGCCGGCACGCTGGTTGCTCGGTGTGTTCGACCGCCCGGCCGGCAGGGACGGCTACATCGCTATCGCTCAGCTCGGCATCACCCTCGCCAGCATCGGGCTGGGCATGTACGGCGAACCGGCGGTTGCCGGCTGGCTGTACGGACCATTCGAGGACCTCGGGCTCTCGAACGCTGCTGCGCACACGGTCGGGTTCATCATCGCCCTGAGTGGCATCACCTACATGCATGTCGTGTTCGGCGAGATGATCCCCAAAGCTCTCGCCCTCCAGGCCCCCGAGACGGTCAGCCTCCGCGTGAACCCGCTGATGCGGGTGTTCGGCCTCGTGTTCCGTCCGATGGTCGCCGTCCTCAACGCCGCGGCGCTCGGGCTCATGCGGCTCCTGCGCATCCCGGAACCCGATCAACGGCTCACCTTGTACACCAGCGCCGAGCTCGCCATCGTGACCGACGAGACCGCCAGCAGCGGCCAGCTCGGCGACCTCCAGCGGAACCTGATCCGCAACGTGTTCGACCTCGACGAACGCACCGCCGAGGAACTGATGACCTCGCGCAGCCGCATCGAAGCGCTCGACATCGACACGCCACCCGAGGAGATCACCGCACGCATCACCGCCTCTGGGCGCAGCCGCTACCCGGTGATCGACGGCTCCCTCGACCGCGTCGCCGGCGTGCTCCACATAAAGGACTTCATCCGGGCCCAGCAACGCGGCGCACCACTCGAGCTCCGAGGGCTGGTGCGGCCGATCCCCACCATCGCCGCCACCGCCAGCGCAGAACAGGTCCTCGAGCGCTTCCGACGCGACCGCACCCACGCAGCGCTCATCGTCGACGAGCACGGCGGCACCCTCGGACTCGTCACCATGGACGACGTCATCGCCGAGGTCATGGACGACGAGGCCCACTCGACCGACAGCGCGGCCGTCCGCCACGATGACGGCTCGCTCAGCCTCGACGGCGAAGTGACCCTCGCCGAACTCGAGGACGATCACGGGATCACCATCAGCAACCCGGAGGTGACGACAGTGGCCGGGATCGTGCTCGCTGCCGCCGCCGCCACCTCGACCACCATCCCTGCGGTCGGATCGACCGTGACGGTGCAGGGCCATGACCTCACCGTCGAGGGTATGAGCGCCCACAAGATCACACGCGTCCGGATCGCACCGGCGACAACAGCTACCGAGGCGACCGTCGAGCGCCACGACGCCCACCGGGATGTCGACGATGCGCTGTGCCACGATGACGATGACCAGGAAGGCGACCTTGAGGGTGGCGCTGATGACCGGTCCACGAGCGAACGGGGCTGACGCCCTCCCTGACGTTCGGGTGGTTGCGAGGGCCGTGACGCTCCCTGACCGGGGATCCGATGGCCAGTGTCGGCGCGATCGGTCGGGCGACCCCGCAGGCACGGTGGCTGGGGCCGTCGAGATCGCAGGCCGTCGGAAGCTCGATGGCTCCTGCTGGTTCGTGTTCGCCGACCCCGGCGGCAATCAGTTCCCCGATGAACCATCACCATCGATGACGCCAGGGCGTCCGATCGCATCGCGGCGCCCGTCGCCGCCGACCTGGGCTTCGCCCTGGGCATCGACTGACGAAGTGCTGCATCCGTCGGGCGCCGAGAGCGGTTCCCGGAGCCGCCCCATCCCCGATGGCAGCGGCCCCGGCCTCGATCTCGACCACTCTCGGGCCCCGATCTCCCGGCGGACTCAGCGTTCGGCCAGCCAGTTGCGGAGGTCGCCCAGCTCTTCGAGGCTGATGTCGTGGGCGATCGGGTAGGTGTGAGAGCTGACGTGCACCCCGCCAGCCTCCAGAGCGGCGACGCTGTCGTCGCGCCGGTCGAGGCCCAGGAACGGATCGGCGTCGCCGTGGCCGACGAACACCGGCACCCCGGCGTTGGCGGCGACGTCCCACTCCACGAGGTCGTCGTCGAGGCGGAACCCGGACAGGCACACGACGCCGGCGACGGAGGGCGCTCCCCGGCGGAACGCCAGGGCCAGGGAGAGGGCAGCACCCTGGGAGAACCCGCCGATGACGGCACGGGAGCGGTCCATGCCCCTCTCGGCGCACAGGTCATCGATGGCTCGATCCAACGCCTGGAGTGAACCCGGCAGCAGGCTGTAGTCGAAGGCGAAGGTGTCGAGGTCGATGTCCCACCAGGCGGCGCCGTCGGCGGGGATGTGAATGGGCCCACGGGGAGCGGCTACGAGAAAGCGTGCGTCGGGGTCGACCAGGGGGCCGTAGGCGGCGAGGTGGAACTCGTTGGCGCTGAACCCGTGGATCAGGAACAGCAACCGGTCCGGCTCGCCCCGGCCGTCGATCGTGTACATCTTGAGCTGCATCGACTGCACCGTAGTCGCAGCGGCGAACGTCGGGCGCCTCGATGTCTCGCTCCCGGCCGGTGGGTGAGACGGTCATTCGATGGCATGATGCGGCTGCGACGTCGGAATGATCTGCCCCGGGCCGTGAGCTGGTCAAGCCCCAACCGGTGCACCTGCGAGGGACCGGTCGACGGGGTGCCCTGGCGGGGCACGAACCAGCGGCGAGCCCCGCACCGCGGTCGGTCACGGCCCGGGGACGATCCGGTGGAGCAGCCGTTCCTCGTGGACGATCCGGCTGCGGTGCTCTTCGAGGTCCTCGAGGGGTTGGGCGGCGTCGTCGATCGCCCGTTCCGAGAGCTGGGGCAGGGCCTCGTTCAGGTAGCGGTCGAGGTCGGCGTCGATCCGGTCGCCCACGGTCGAGTTCCTCAGTACGTGGAGCAGGCGGATGTGTTGGGACAGGTCGGCGCCGCCGTAGAGGCGGGATCGCAGCTCGGCCCGGTACTCACCCCGCTGATCCCTGGTGAAGACCCGGGACTCGGGGCCGAGGGCATCTCGGAGCGAGTCGACGCTGCGGGGCGTTCTGGCTTCGACGAGGTTGACGTCGATGCCGGGGCGCCGGGGGGTGATGAACCACCAGACGGTCACGTTGTCGGTGGAGCGGTTGGCTCTGATCCCGCAGCCGAAGAAGAGATGGTCGTCGGCTCGCGCCCAGCTCCAGCCACAGGTACCCGACGGGCTGGGGCTCGTCCCGTCCGGTCAGCCTCCACGAGCGGAGGACGCCCCGTTGGACGCCGGCAGCGTCGATGCGGTGGGTGTCGGCGTCGAGCAGGAACGCAGCGGCATGTTCATCGCCGTCGACTTGCCGGATCCGTTGACGCCGCGCAGCAGGAGGCGGCCGCCGGCGAAGTGCAGGACCTCGTCGCCGTACTGGTACGGGCCGCTCGTCCGAGGGCCTGCTCCACGCCGGACGAGAGCGCCCATCGAGCGGCATGGGCTGGTCGTGCACCGGTGGTCGGGTCACGTCCGAGCAGGCCGGAACAGATAGGGCTCGAGCGTCTCCTGCGCCCACGCCCTCCGCCGCCCCGCCTCCTTGCCGCCGTAGTAGGCGAGCGATCCCGGCTCGGCCCGTCCGTAGGAGTTGAAGTTCGACAGGCAGTCGCGCAGTGGAGCCGTGGCGAGGTCGACTTCGGCGCAATGTTGGGCGAAGTCGATCTCGTCGTCCTCACGGACGTCGACCACGCCGTGGCCGAGATCTCGCATGGTGGAGAGCATCCACACCAGGTACTGGCTGTGCTCCTCGATTGCGTCGAGGAAGTTGAAGCTGCCCCCGGTGCCCTGCGGTCCGGCCACGATGAACAGGTTGGGGAAGCCGTTGGTGTGCAGCCCGAGGAAGGTGCGGGTGCCGTCCTGCTCCCACTTGTCGGCGATCGTCCGACCGTCGACGCCGGTGACCCGTCCCATCGTCTGGCGCGACATGAAGTCGAACCCGGTGGCGTAGATCAACACGTCGAGCTCGTACTGCTTGCCGTCGTGCACCACCCCCCGCTCGTTGATCTGCTGGACCCCGAGGGGTGCCACGTCGACCAGGGTCACGTGGGGTTGGTTGAACGTGGGCAGGTACTCGTCGTGGAACGTCGGCCGCTTGCAGCCGTACGGGTAGTAGGGCTTCAGGGCCCGGGCGGTGTCGGGATCCTCCACGATGGCGTCGATCCGGTCACGGATCTGCTCCATGATCCGGAAGCTCGTCTCGAGGTCGCGCTGGATCCTCTCCTCCCGGCTCGGGCGGGGTCCGCTACCCCGCGACCGCCGCACCGGTCGCTCGGCCTTGCCGGCCAGGAACTGGTCGTTGGCCTGCAACGCCCGGCGACCCACCAGTTGGCGGAACCGTTCCCGCCGGGCGGTGGCCCAGCCCGGCTCGTTGCTCCACTCCGCGATCTCCTCATCGGTGGTGGCGCGCTGGTCCCGCACGTCGATCGTGGACGGTGTCCGTTGGAACACGAACAGCTCGCCCGCCTCCTTGGCGATCTCGGGGATCACCTGGACCGCCGTGGCGCCCGTCCCGATGATGCCGACCCGCTTGCCGGTCAGATCGACGTCGTAGTTCCAGCGGGCGGTGTGGAACGACTCCCCGGCGAAGTCCTCCATGCCCTCGATGCGAGCCAACCGTGGTGTGGTGAGCACACCGTTGGCCAGCACCACGAACTTCGAGCGCATCTCGTCGCCCCGGTTGGTCCGCACCGTCCAGGTCTCGGAGTCGTCGTTCCACGCCACCCCCGTCACCTCGGTGTGGAACAGGCAGTGGTCGTAGAACCCGGTGGCGGTTGCCACCTTCTGGCAGTACTCGAAGATCTCGAACCCCGACGCGAACTTCATCGACGGGAAGTAGCCCATCTCGTCGAGCAGCGGGAGGTAGGAGTACGACTCGACGTCGCAGGCGATCCCCGGGTACCGGTTCCAGTACCAGGTCCCGCCGACGTCGCCGCCCTTCTCGCAGAAGCGGATGTCGGTGAAGCCCACCTGCGACAGGCGATGCCACAACAGCAGGCCGGCGAAGCCCGCCCCCACGACCATGATCTCGCACTCGTCGGTGAGGGAGTCCCGCTCGACAGGAGGTGTCGAGTAGTGGTCCTCGAGATAGGCGGCGAAGGGGCCCTCCATGGCCAGGTAGTCGTCGGTGCCACGACGGACGTCGTTGAACTCCCGGTGCCGGGCCTGCTCGGCTGCGTCGTAGGCGGCGTCCGCCTTGTACTCGGGCAGCTCGAGCAACTCGGCGTCGGTGACGACGTCGTAGCCCTTGCCTACGATCCGCTCCGACGCCTTGTCGGCTCGCGTGTTGAACAGCTTGCGACCCGTCTCGGGGTCGGTACGAATCGCCGGAACGGCCTCGGAAGCCATGCGCACTCCTCTTCGGGAACGATCGAGAACTCCGACCATCTTGGTCCGGGACGCCGCCGAGCGCCCATTGGGCGAGTCGGCAGGTGGTCGACGTCAGCCGGTGGCCGCCACCCTCGACGCCAGGTCGAACAGGTCGTCCCACGCCGCCGGGCCGGACGGTTCGCCCCGCTGCTCGAGCCGCATCAGCACGAGCTCGTCGGCCAGACCGTCGTAGTCGGCGACGCGGGCGGCGCACTGGGCCGGGGTGCCGGTGATCGTCATCGTGTCGATGACCTCGTCGGGCACGAGCTCCATCGCTTCCCGGGTCCTGCCCTCGGGCATGAGTCGGGCGGCGGCGTCGGCGAAGTCGCCGTACCCGAGCTGGCGGAGCTGGGAGTCGTAGTAGGGGTGGGGCACCGGGTGGAACAGTCCGCAGATCGACGCCCGGGTCGCCCGCCGGGCCAGCTCCTCGTCGGCGTTCACGCTCAACTGCGCTCCGACGGGGAACGCCAGCTCACCGGCGTCACGCCCCACGTCCTCGGCCGCGGCCCGGGCCGCCGGCCGCACGATCCGCCGCAGGAAATCGGTCGACGACATGACGCCCACCGCCACCCCGTCGGCCTCCTGGCCGGCGAGGCGGACCATGTTGGGCCCCGACGCCGACAGGTACACCGGGAGCGACGGTTGTGCCGGCTCCCACGACGCCCGCCACCGGATCCGGTGGACGTCGCCGTCGTAGCGGACGGCCTCACCGGCCCGGGCGGTGACGACACGGCGCACGATGCGCAGGTAGTCGCGCATCTTGGCCACCGGTCGTGACGAGTCGATCCCCAGGTACCAGTCGTTGAAGTGGGGGTTTCCGGTGCCGACGCCGAGCACGAAGCGCCCACCGCTCAGCTCGGCCAGATCACGGGCCGCTATCCCGGTGAGCCAGGGCTCGCGGGCGTAGGCGTTGACGATGTAGGTACCGACCGTGGCCCGCTCGGTGGCGGCGATCACCGCCGCTGCGGTGACGAAGGCGCTGCGGCCCGCCTCGACGGTGTGGAGGGAGTCGAACCCTGCGGCCCCGGCGGCGCTCGCCAACCGGGTCACCGTCGCCATCGAATCCTCGAACCCGAGGAGCAGACCGAGTCGCATCGCCGGACCGTAGGTCGCTCAGCATCGGGTCGGCAAGAGCGCGGCCGACCGGGGCCGCCCATCCTGGCGTGACCGGGCCAGGGCCGGTCAACTAGAACGGCGCCATGGACATCTCCGTCATCGCCTCCGACCTGGCCTTCCCCGAGGGCCCCGCCGTCGACCCGCAGGGCCGGTTGCACTGGGTCGAGATCGCCGGGCAACGCATCGCCGCCCTCGAACCCGACGGGACGGTCGTCACCTTCGCCGATACCGGCGGCGGCCCGAACGGTTGCGCCTTCGACGCCGACGGCCGGCTGTACGTGTGCAACAACGGCGGCTCGTGGCCGAAGGTGCCCTCCACCGCCGGCCGGGGCGCAGGCCCCGACGGCCCGGGATCGATCCAGCGGATCTCATCCGACGGCACCGTCGAGACGATCCTCACCGAGATCGACGGGCGGGCCCTGCTCGGCCCCAACGACTGCTGCTTCGACGCCGAGGGCGGCCTCTACTTCACCGACCCCGACTGGGCCGGCAACCCGGCCTCGGTCTGCTACCTCGCCGCCGACGGCACCGCATCGCGGGCCTACACCGGCATCCGGTTCCCCAACGGGCTGGGGGTGACCGACGACAACCGGTTCCTGATCGTGGCCGAGTCGATGACGGGAAACCTGCTCGGCTTCCGCATCGAGGGCCCGGGCGTGCTGCACCCCGAGCCGAAGAGCAACGGCTCGATCGGCCGGCGGTCGATCCCCGACGGGTTCTGCTTCGACAGCGCCGGACGCATGATCGTGGCCGGCCACGAGACCGACAACCTGTTCGTGCTCGACGCCGCCGACGGCCGGCCCCGTTTCGTGGTCGAGCTCCCCGAGGCGGGCCCCACGAACTGCTGTTTCGGCGGCGACGACCTCACCACCCTGTACGTGACATCCTCCGACCAGGGCCACCTGCTGGCCATCGAGTGGGACGTGCCGGGCATGCGGCTCCACCCGGCCCGGTGACCGGGACCGCCGGCGGCCCCGGTCACCATCCCTACGGCAGGTAGGGGAGCGCGGGCGGGCCGAGCTGGGTGGCCAGCACCCGTTGGGCGTCGACAACGAACTCGGCGAGCAAAGGTCGGGTCTCGGCCGGGTCGATGATGTCCTGTCCGGTGGCCTCGGCCGTTCGGAACGGGGAGGCCAGGGCATTGAGCCGACCCTCGATCTCGGCCTGCTTGGCCTCCGGATCGTCGGCCGATTCGATCTCGCGGCGGTAGGCGGCCGCCGCACCGCCGGCGATGTGCATCGAACCCCACCGGGCCGAGGGCCAGCAGTAGCGACGGAACATCCCGGTGGGGCGGTGGTGGCACTGCCCGGCCACCCCGTACAGGCGGCGGATCACCACCGTCAGCCACGGCATGCGGGTCATGCAGGTCGTCGCCACCATACGGGCCCCGGCCCGTTCGATGCCCTCCTTCTCCGATTCGATCCCCACGTGGAAGCCGGGTTCGTCGGCCAGGGAGATCAACGCTAGGTGGAACGTGTCGCAGAGCTGCGTCAACCGCATCGCCTTGCTCCCGGCGGCGACGTCGGTGGCGCCGCCGTGGTAGCGGGGATTGTTGGCCATTACCCCCACCGGGTAGCCGCCGATGCGAGCCAGTCCGGTGATGCGGGCCCGCCCGTAGTCGGGGGCGATCTCGAAGAACGAGTCGTGGTCGAACACCGCGGCGATGAGCTGGCGGGCGTCGTGGATCTGGCGGGGATTGTCGGGCACGAGGTGGCGCAGCTCGGGCGCGGTCCGCTCCACCGGGTCGTCGGTCGGGCCGAGGGGGGCGAGCTCGTGGACGTTGGCCGGCAGGTAAGACAGGAACCGTCGGATCTGGTCGAGGGCATCCTCCTCGGAGGTGGCGAGGTTGTCGATGCAGCCGCTGATCCTCGTGTGGATCTCGGGCCCACCCAACTCCTCCTTGGTCACGTCGTAGCCGAGGGCCGCCTTCACCACCGGCGGGCCGCCGGGGAAGATCTGGCTGGTCCCGTCGACCATCACGTTCCAGTGGGCCATGCAGGCGTTGACGGCCGGCAACCCGGCCACCGATCCCATCACGGCCGACACGACGGGCACCGTGTTCAGCAGCTGCACGTCGGGGAACGTGAACGAGTTCCCGTCTGGCAGGTACGTGCGACCGATCTCCTCGAATCCCCGCACGCTGCCCCCGGCGGCGTCGAGGAGGCGGACGTAGGGGACCTGCCACTCCCGGGCTCGCTCCGACGGGCGGTACTCCTCGCCCAGGCCACCGTGGCCGGTCGACGCCGACCCACCGCTCACGGTGAAGTCGCCACCGCTGACCACCACCTTGCGGCCCCCGATGGTGGCCATGGCGTTCACCTCCCCTTTCGGGGTGAAGCGCTCCAGCTCGTCGCGCTCGTCGTAGGTGCTGCGGCCGGCGAGCATCCCGAACTCCCGTAGCGACCCCTTGTCGACCAGCAGGTCGAGCCGCTCGCGCACGGTCAGTTTCCCGCGGCCGTGGTGGAAGGCCACGGAATCGGCGCCGCCCATCTCGAGCGCCATCGCCGTGCGTCGCTGCAGCTCGTCCAGTGCCTCGCTCAACTCGGGCCTCCTGTCGTCATGACCGGGTCGTCGGTGTCGCCCCGAGCCTACGGAACGCGCCGGCGGACCGACAGTTGCGCCCGGCGACGCCAACGCTGACCGTTCACGGCGTGACGTCGGGGTCGGGGCGGATCAACAGCTGGTTCCCCCGAAGAGCGATCAGCCCACGCGCTTCGCCAGCGCCGGCCTGACCACCCACCAGTACACGCCGAAGACGGCGACAAGGATGCCGAACACGGACCACCAGATGCCGTTGCCGGTGGCGAACGCCAGAGCTCCGAACACGACCAGCAGCGCAACGGTGACAACGATCCAGAGGGTGTTCCCGGTCATGGCCCCGATGGTAGCCGAGGGCGAGAGCTCGAGTTTCTCAACGACCGACCGGTCAGGAGAAGCGCGGCGTCGCCTCCATGTGTTCGCTCTCGAGCTTGTGGAGCCGCTCGTCGAAGGAGATCTGGCGGAACAAATCGGCGAGGCTGTCGAAGTCGCCGAAGTCGGCGGTGAACTCGCCCGAGTAGGGGGTGTGCTCCCACTCGGGGTGGTCCTCCACCAGGAGGGCGTACTCGTGCTCGGCGTGGTCCTCGAAGTCGGCGTTGAGGCGGTAGCTACGCGCCGGTCGCAGCGCGTAGAGGAACCACGACAGCTGGTAGTACGAGAACGCCAGGATCTGGGGAATCACCCGACTGCGGACGAATCCACGTCGTCCGCTGCCGGCGGTGAGCTCCTCGAGGATGAGCAGATGCCACTGCTCGTTGTCCTGCTCCCAGCGGGCGATCCGCACCCGGTCGAAGACGCGACGGGCGAAGCCCGGTTCCTCGGCGGTGTGGGTCACGGCAACGTAGGCCACGTTCTCCCATGCCTGGTACGGGACTCGGGCCACGAGCTCCAGCACCCGGAACTTCTCGAGTGAACGCCCCTCGCCATAGACGCGATCCATCACCCAGAACAGCGCTCGCGAGCTCATCGAGTACCGCCGTCTCGGCGACGACAGTGTGACCCGATGTTCCTCGCGTAACTGGTCGTGGTCGAGGCGCTGCATCGGCCCGAACGGTGGACGATCGCCGATCGCCGAGGAGACCGGTCCGCCACCGCGGGGGCGTTCCGATTCGGTGCCGTCCGAGATGGCGGCGTCGGTGGGCGCAGGAGATGGAGGCATGTTCCCATGCTGTCATCGCGGGCATCGGCCGCGGTCGCGACCCCGGTGGTCAGACGTCACGGCGGCTCCGCCCCCAGCGCCTGAGCCGGGTCGCCCGATGGCCCCTGGCGGACTCGAACGGTTGCTCAGCGCCTACCGGGCGGGTGACCCGGCCACGCTCTCGTTCCCGTCGCCGCGACGGACCGCCGATGGGCCAGAATCGTGGCGTGAAGCCATCGACGGCGGTTCGACATCTCGTGGAGATGGCCGCAGAGGCCTCCGACCTCCTGCGCCTGCGTGACACCGACATCGGCTGGCCGCTCGAGGAGTCGTGGGTCGCTGGCGAGCTCCTCGCCCTCGCCACGCTCGCCCGATGACCGGCCCGAACGTGGGCGCATGAGAAGCGCGGGCGTCGTCGACGACGGTCGGATCGCTCGCTGGCGACTCCGCAACCAGGGATTGTCGTCGGGCCCCTTCGCCGACCCGCCGGCCGTCGCGCCGCGTCGGCCGTTTCGACGATCATCTCGAGCTGTGTCGCAAGCTCTGGTCGGGGGAGGGCGTCACCCATCACAGCGACTTCCACCACGTCGACGACATCACGATCGGGCCCAGCCCCCACACCCCCGGTGGGCTGCCGCTGTGGGTGGCGGGTTCCACCCCGCCGGGGCAGCGCCGAGCGGGACGCCGCTACGACGGCTGGATGCCGATCGGACCGTCGGACGGCTACGCCGCCGGACGGGGGTCGACCGACCTCACCGCGTCGGCCTACCTGACGATCTCACTCCACGACGATCCGACGGTGGCCGATCGGAACCTCGACGACTTCCTCGCCGCCTACTATCCCGCGCCCCCGGCGGCGATGCGGGCCGTCCAGGCCGTCTACGCCGGCCCACCGGCTGGGCTGGGTGGGCCGAATCGGTGGCCTCCGTTGCTGTACTGCTGCTACTCACGACTCGTCACCGACGACGATCACTCAACTGTCGCGACGGCCAAGGTCCTCCTCGATGCCGGCGCCGATCCGAACGCCGGGTTCCTGTGGCGCGGCCTCGTCCCACCGTTCACCGCGCTGACGGGCACGTTCGGTCGCGGCGAAGCCGATCAGCCACCACACCCGGCGGCCACGGACCTCGCGCGGGCACTGCTCGAGGCGGGAGCCGACCCGAACGACGGTCAGACGCTCTACAACAACGGTCTTGCCGGAACAGCGCACGACGATCCCACCCACGTCGAGCTCCTCGTCGAATTCGGGCTCGGAACCAACGCGAACGGACCGTGGTATCAGCGCTTCGGTGGGCGCCTCACCGAACCCGCCGAGCTCCTCTATGACGAGCTGGAGGTCGCAGCCCATCGAGGCCTCCCGAAACGGATGCGCCACCTCGCTACTCTCGGGCTCGATCTCGATCGGCCAGTTGGCCGATCGAAGCGCACCCCATGGAATCTCGCAACTGACGGGGGCCACCGAGACGTCCTCGCCGTGCTCGCAGAAGCGGGTACGACCGGACCGGACGGGCCACGATGACCAAGGCCATCGGCACGCAAGTGATCATCGTGATCAGCGCGATCGACCCACCGTTCGCAAGAGAACTCGCCGAGTGTTGTTCGGGTTGCAGTCCAAACACGGAGTCGACGAGCCGCTCCCCGCATCAGAGTCCGCTGAGTTTCGGGTCCAGATCGAGGTTCGGTCCAGCAACGAGGGGTTGGATTTCGCCGGCGATCACGTCCACGGTCGTCGTGGGGACCGGTCTATGTATCTCTCGTGGGGCGTCGCGGAAGCAACCGAACCGTTCGTCCTGTTCGCCCGTGCCAAGATCAAGCTCGCCCACATCCCGGCCGACCTGGTCGAGCTGGCGGTCCAACAGCGACGACCTCTCCAGGCCGACCTGGAAGCGACCAACGCCAGAGGTCAGCCAGCGAGCGGCACCATCAACGCCCCAGCGATCAGCTGGAGACTGACCTGACAAACCGCTCGGTACCCTTCGGCGCGTGCAGGCCCTCGACCACGCGCAAGATCGGCACTTCCGACCTTCCGCGTCGGACGGCCGCTCGTAATCGCGAGGTCGAACACTCCGGTCGGCCGCTCATACCCGGCGAAGTAGTGCGGCCCGATCACGTCGACGCCCGCCTTACGGCGCGCCCGATATGTGCAAGACGGCCTCGCCCAGCGATGCGACCAGCCCCCGAACCCCCAAAAGCTGCACAGCTCGTCGGTGCCTACCGATTCAACATCGCTGCGATCAGCGGTGTTCAGTAGTCGTCGTGGCGGCGCAGCCAGGCCATTGGCCAGGGCAGGTCGTCCTCGGCACGGCCGAGTGGGGTCACGTCGAGGAGTTGGTACGCGGTGTTGAATGGGTCGAGGCCGCGGGCGTAGCAGCTGTAGGTGTGGAAGACCTGGCCGTCACGGCGAATGAAGGTGCTGAGCCCTGGGGATTCTTCCATCGGATTCTTGACCGGCGAGTAGTTGTAGGTCTGAGCGTTCGACACGCTGAAGTCCTCGTTGAACGTCGTGTTGAGCGACGAGACCCAGGGGAACGTCCAGCCCATGCGGGCGCGATAAGCGAGCAGTGAACTCAGCGGCGCTCGCGAGACCGCGACGAATGAAGTGTCTCGCGCGGTGAGGTGTACACCGATCCCATCGAAGCTGTCGGCCCAGAACGAGCAGCTCGGGCAACCTTCGCTCCAGTCGGGCCCGAACATGAAGTGGTTCACGATGAGCTGGGTGCGCCCTTCGAACAGTCCGTCGAGCGTGCGGGTCCCATCGGGCGTGACGAAGGTGTACTCGCGCTCGACCGGCACCCACGGCAATGCCCTGCGCGCTGCGCTCAAGGCGTCGCGTCGTCGGGTGAGTTCCTTCTCCTCGTGAAGCAGCGCTAGGCGTTCTCGGAGCCACTCCTCGCGCCGACCGATACGCGGCGCGTTGGTGCCGGTCATGGCTGACGGCCGAGAAAGGCGACCAACTTGGTGGTGGGGTCGGCGTCGTCGGCGGCGCCGATCGCCGGCGCGAAGCCGGCGACCCTGCGGACATCGTCGCTGACCACCTGCTGGCTGACGCCGAGAATCATGTCGGCGAGTTCCGTCGGGAGCGCTTCGGGCTGGCCGGTGGCCCGAGCGATGTCCCAGGAATGGGTTGCGGTGTCGAGCAGATTGATACTGATCGCTGCTTGCCGAGGCATGGGACCAGCACCGATGTTCGTCTCGCCGTCGAGCCCAACAGCCCTCCACGCTGCGAGTGTGCGGTCGGCCAACGCCCGGAACTGTGCCGCGACGTCGTCGGCGAGAACGAAGGAATCCGGGCTGCTCTGTGCGTCGCCGCCGACCGCCGCGCCGATCCCCGCCACGACGCCAAGGGTGTGGCTCAGCAGGCCACGAACGTCCCATTCGGAGCACGGGGTGGGATTGCCGAGTTGATCGGGCTTAACGCCGGCGATCACGACGTGGGTGTGATCGAAGGTTTGAGCAAGGGCAGCAGTGAGGTCCATAGGTTCTCCTTGAAGTTGGTGTGGGATGCGGCATCAGCGACCGAGTCTCATGTAAGCTACCACTTACATGAGACCCTCTGTCCAGTCGCCCAACCCGTCCACGCTCGACGCCGTTGCCGGCGCCCTGAGCGACGGGACCCGGCGGTCGATCCTGCGTCTGGTCCGCGATGGCGAGCATTCGGCCGGTGAGATCGCCAGCCAGTTTCCCCATATGACCCGACCCGCCGTCTCTCAACACCTCAAGGTGCTGCACCAGGCCGGGCTCGTGTCGGTGCGGTCCGAGGGGAAGTTCCGGCTGTTCCAGGCGCGGGCGGAAGGAATGGCCGACATGTGGAGATTCGTCGATGAGATGTGGACTGATCGCCTCGAGCGACTCAAGCTCGCCGCAGAGCGAGCCGAGTGGCCACAACGCCAACGAGCTGGACTGGCTGCCGCCGAGTCGAACGACGCCAGCAACCACCGACCTACGGACTCGACCAAAGGAGATCCACCATGACCGACGCCGACGCGACCCTGCAAACGATCGAACAACGGGTCCGGATCGCCGCCTCACCCGAAACGGTCTGGTCGTTCTGGACCACCGCCGAGCGCCTGTGTCAATGGTGGGGATCGTCGGCCGAGGTCGTCCCCGAACCCGGCGGGATCTTCCGAGTCCGGATGTCCGCCGATGGTCCCGTGATGCGCGGGTCCTACATAGCGCTCGAACCGTTCCACCGCGTGGCGTTCAGCTTCGGGTGGGAGAACAACGCCCCTGGCGAACCACTCGCGCCCGGCTCCACGATCGTCGAAGTCACCCTCACTCCGGACGAGGGCGACACCGAACTCTTGGTGCGTCACTCGCACATGCCAGCAACACACGCCGCTGACCACGCGACGGGTTGGGCGCTCTTCGTCGGCGAACGGCTACCAGCAGCCGCGGCGAGCGTGACGCGATGAGCGTCGATGTCGTCAGCGAGATCACCATCGAACGGCCAATCGCGGACGTCGCGGCACTGGCCACTGACCCCGAGAACGCGCCAACGTGGTACGTCAACATCAAGTCCGTCGAATGGCAGACCGAGCCGCCGCTGAGCGTCGGGTCGCAGGTCGCCTTCGTCGCTCAGTTCATGGGCCGACGACTCACCTACACCTACGAGGTCATCGAACTCCTACCCGAGTCGCGTCTGGTCATGCGGACCGCACACGGACCGTTTCCGATGGAGACCACCTACACGTGGGCATCGATCGGCACGGACTCAACGCGGATGACGCTACGAAATCGAGGGAACCCCGCAGGGTACTCGAGGCTGGTCGCACCGATCATGCAACGGGCAGTACGTCGAGCGAATCGCAAGGATCTCGCCCTCCTCAAGTCGATTCTCGAGTCCGACAGAAGCACGACATGAAGGTTCCCAAAACGAGCGAGGCCGACTTCGCTCGCCTTCTGAACTCGTCCCGGGATCGACCCGATCGTGACCATCACACCGATGTTCGGCAACCTCGCCGCCTTCGTCAACGGCAACATGTTCAAGGGCCGGAGGGCGAGCCCCAGGGATTCACAGCAGCTGCGGTGTCTTGGTGAGACCGCACGGTATCGCTCGGCGGCTTGGGCTGAGGTGCCGAGGAGTTCGCCGATGCGTTGCGTGGTCGAGGATCTCTTGGGTGGACTTGGGCATCAGGTCTCCAGGTACTTGGGTCGGGCCGCCATGGCGTGAACGATGAACTCGATCCCCTCGGCCTCCGCGACGCCGATCTCGAGGAGGCGGGCCGAGGGTCGGGTCCGAGCGGGTCTTTCCGGCGGACGCGACCACGCCCTGGCCTGGCTGTTGGCGTTGAACGGGCTGCGGATCTCCGAGGCGCTCGGAGCCGACATCGACGACCTCGACGTCAACCGCGCCATCCACCGCAAAGGGACGCAAGACCGCCACCATCCTGCTGTCGTCCCGGACGGCGCGGGCGCTCGATCTCTACAGCGGTGAACCGAGACCGGGCCGATCTTCTTGAACCACGACGGCACCCGGCGCCTGGACCGTCACGCCTCAGCCCGGATCGTGCGACGACTCGCCAGGCGTGCCGGGAGCGACAAGCGGATCAGCCCGCACCCGCTGCGGCACTCGTTCATCGACCGGCGACCCGCTCGAATACTGCCGGATCTGATCGGTTGGTGCGGAATCAGGCGACGCCTGTCTGTGCGTCCTACTCCCCAAACGAATACCACTCCGAATACCGCCACGGTATGCTTCGTTTGATGGCAACCGAGCAGATCGCGATCCGTCTCCCATCGGAACAGCTCGAAGAACTCGATGACCTCGTACGACGCCGTGTCTACGCAACCCGGGCTGCCGCCGTGCGTGCAGGTATCGACGCGCTCGTCGATCTCGATCGGCGACGCCGGGACGAACGCGCGATCGTCGAGGGCTACCGGCGCACGCCGCCGACCGACGCCGAGACGGCGTCGGCGATCGCCTCGCTTCGCGACGCCATCGCCGACGAGCCGTGGTGACTGAACCGCGGCGTGGCGAGGTCTGGTGGGGCGAGATCGAAGACGTCGGCCGTCGACCCTTTCTCGTGATGACGAGGACTGCGGCGATCCCTGTTCTGCGCAGCGTCCTCGCAGCGCCGGTAACGCGAACGATCCGCGACATCCCGACCGAGTTCCGGCTCGGCCCGAGCGACGGTATGCCGACCGATTGCGTCGCGAGCTTCGACAACCTACGTGTCGTGGCGAAGGCTTACCTCGTCGCGCGTCAGTGCACTCTCGACCCGTTGCGCCTCACCGAGGCGTGCGAGGCCCTTCGTTCTGCAGTCGATTGTTGAACTAGCAAAGAGGAGCGGCTGCCTGCGCAACTCAGCCGGTGCGCCGCTCGAATAGTGATGCGGTTAGCCCGAGGACGCCTTGCCGGGCACGGACCTGTGAGCGATAGGGGACGCTTTGTTGCTGTTCAGATCCTGACGATTTCGAACTCGACCTGAAGCTTTCGTCGGGTCGGCCAAGGACCATCGGTGGTGATGAGCTGATCGACACCAGCCGTTGTCGACGTGGCGATGACGAGCGCGTCAGGGAGTCGGAGGAAGCGGTGGCGGGCTCTGAGTCGAGCCGCCTCGATCGCGATTGCGGGCGAGAGGTCGACGATCTCCACCGGAAGCCGATCGAAGGTGTCTCTTACGATCTGGATTGCCTGTTCGCTTCTGCGGGCTGGTCCGACGAGACACTCGGCGAGGGCGGACGCAGCCATGGCGAGGTGGTCGCCGTTGTCGAGTGCTCGGGTCAGTGACGCCGTCGCGGCGGCGTGATGGGCGTCGGAAGCATCGAGGAATCCGATGATGACGCCGGCATCGAGGTGGGTCAGTCCCATTCGGAGCGGAACTCGTCGAGTTCGCCTTGTTGGTAGACGCCGGTCAAGGCGCCGGCGAGTTCGGCGACGACGTCGTGCTCGCGTTCGAGGATGACTCGGCCTGCTCCGTCGGAGCGGGCGACCAGTCGGTCGCCGATCTCCAAGCCGGCGCTCCGGAGGGCTTCGGCGGGAATCGTGATCTGGTGCTTGGAGCTGATCTTGGAGGTTCCTCGGCGCCGTTTCTTTACTTCAACCATAGATGTAAGGGTAATGGCGCCGCTGCTGGGTGGCAAGGTCGGGTCGTCGAGCGCGTGGTGGCCGCCAGGCGATTGGTGTTGCTGCTGTCGAACAGCGGCGTCGACGACGAGCTGCTCCTGCCTGGAACCATGTGGTACCGCGCTGCCTACTCGCTGCGCCTTCTCCCACTTCTCGACGGGTCGACGGACCCAGGCCTGCTCAATGGCGAGCAGGCCCCAATGGCGGAGACAGGCGTAGCCCGATGGCGGCCCGTCTCTGCGCTCGGCATTGCTCATCGCCAGATCGCTGGGAGTGGACGCGAGCTTTTCGACCTCGTCGAGGTCGTGGAGAAGAACCGTGCTCGTCGGCATCGGCCGCTTTGAAGAGGTCTCAGTCGGGGTGAACGGCTCCCGTCAGGCGGTCTGCTCGAGGACGGCGAACACGGCGCCGAGCGGGTCCTCCACTACGGCGAAGCGCATGCCGCCCCCGGTCATCGTCTCGGTGGTCGCCGTTCCCCCGAGTTCCCGGGTGCGTGCAACTGCCGCATCGACATCGTCGACGGCGAAGTATACGAGCCAGTACGACGGGACCTCGTCGGGCACGCCCGGCGGCATGTTCATGAGTCCGGCCACGTCGATGCCGCCCTGGCCGAAGACGGTGTAGTCGGCATCGGCGTCGTCGCGGGCGGTCCAGTCGAAGAGCTGCTCGTAGAAGCGCCGGCTCGTCGCCCAGTCACGGCTGTCGGTCTCGATCCACGCGACGGCACCCGTGGCGTCCACGATCATCGAGCCCTCCGGTGTCGGCTGCATCAGCCCGACCACGGCCCCCGCCGGATCAGCGAGCACGGCGATTCGGTCGCCGCCCGGGACCTCCATGGGCGGCTGCAACCCAGTCGCGCCCGCGTCCAGCGCCTGCGCCCAGGTCGCGTCGATGTCGGCGACCGACACGTACACGTTCCAGGCGGGCGGCGCACCGGCCGCTTCGGGCGCCGGCGCCATCATGCCGGCAGCCGGTTCACCGTCGACCAGACCGATGACATAGCGGCCCATCGGTGTGTCCTCGGCGTCGATCTGCCAGCCGAGCAGGCCGGTGTAGAACCCAGCGGCTGCGTCCGGATCGGGGGTCGACAGATCGACCCAGGCGACGGTGCCGGGCAGTCGGGGCGGGGCGGACATGACGGAACCTCCTGTTGGGGTTGTTGCGGCCAGCACTAGCTTCACCCGAGCCGGTCCGAGCCCGCAGGGTCCAACGTCCCCGGCGACGAATGAACAGTAGGTGAACCCGGGGGTCCAATCCACCGCCTTGTCACTCCTGGCCGGTTGCCAGGTGGGTGGTGAAGAAGTCGACGATGCTTTGGCGGGCATCGATGGCCGAGCGCGGGCCACGTTGTCGAACCGGTCGTCGAGCGGGGTGCCGTTGGCCACGACCCGGTTGTTGCGCTGGTAGGTCCCCGTGTAGAGGGCGGCCCGCCCGGGGGTGCCGGGCGCGGCGTTGGCGTAGTGGCGGGCGAATCGCACCCCGGCGGCCGCCAGCTCGTCGAGCACGGGGGTGCGGACCACAGGGGTGCTCGTTTCACCCGAGCGAGTCCGCTCGGAACTGCTCGAACGTGACCAACAGGACGTTCGGGCGTCGACGTCGGGCCATCACCGGGCAGTGTGGCAGGCACCGGAGACCGAGGATCGCACGGGGCCGAGAATTCACCCGCCGTTCGGCCGAAGCGAGCCTTCGGGGGACCCCGCCCGCCGGTCACCCGGGGCGATCACCCGGGGCGATCACCCGGGGCGGTCACCCGGGGCGGTGACCCGGCGGCGAACGCCCAGGCACAATGGTGCCGACGACGATGGGGGAGGAAAACGGGCGAGCTCGGGATGGGTGACGGCCTCGACGAACGGGGGCGGCGCTGGACCGTCGCGCCGTTGGGTCCGATGACGACGAGGAACGCCGTGCCCAACCGGGCGTCGATCGGCTACCTGATCCCGACCCGGGAGGCCGTGATGGCGGCGGAACGCCTCGGCTACCACTCGAGATGATCGTCGAAACGGCCGACCCGGCGCTCGAAGGCCACGCCGGCGGCGGTGAACTCGTGGCGGATCGACGGGGCGTCGGCGGCGATGCCTACGCCGAGCACGAGCCGTCCCTCGGCGATGCGGTCGAGGGTGGTGGCCACCTGCTGGGCCATCACCACCGGGTGGCGGAGCACGGGGATGAGAGCAATGTGAGCGGTGATGAGCAGTGGGCTCGGCCGGGCCAGACGGGCGGTGTGCATCGGCGGGCCGGATCCCCATTAGCCCCACGACCAGCCCGGCCTCATGCTCCGTTCCCTCGCCCGATGACGGGCGCTCAGCGAGCCTCGAGCTAGTGGTGGCGGTGGTAGAGGTCCGGGACGTGGGCGTGGGAGTGGATCACGGGTCGGTGTCGGTGTCGGTGGCTGTGTGGGGTCGCCCCGGCGTCGTCCCTGGCGTCGTGGTCGTGGTCGTGGTGTGGGTCGTCGTGGCGGTGTTCGTGCTCGTGCTCGCTCGGTTCGTGAGCGTGTCGGTGTTCGTGGGCCGATTCGAGGGAGACGGCGCCGCCGACGGCGGCGATGGCGATGGCGGCGACCTGGGCACCGGTGACGGCTTCGTCGAGTGCGGTCCAGGCGAGGAGGGCGCGAGGAAGGGGGCGGTGGCGAAGACGAGTTGGCCCCGGGCCGCTCCGAGGTCACGGGCACCCTTGACCCACAGCACGATGGATGCCCCGTAGCCGGCGGCGCCGATGGCGAGTGCGCCGATCACATCGGATGCCCTGACGGTGGACGCGGTGTCGGCGGTGATGAGCCCGAGGACGAGGTTGGCGGTGCCGGCGATCAGGCCCTTCAGGAACACGACGTGCTGGGGTGAGAGCTGGTCGATGCGGGCGGTGACGCCGTTGTCGAAGCCCCAGGCGACGCAGGCTCCGGCGATGAGCAAGGCGCCGGTGTCGACGGTGGCGCCGGGCGGCGCCGGCGATGGTGACGAGTGCGGCGCCGACGAGCAGCCGGCGACCGAGGTGTTCGCGAAAGACCGTGGCGGCGAGGGCGACGGTGGCGGCGAGCTCGAGGTTCAACAGGATCGAGGCGCTGGCGGCGGAGGTGCGGGTGAGGCCGGCGACCAGGAGCGCAGGTCCGATGGCGCCGCCGGCGATGACGGCCATCGCCGCCGCCTTCCAGTCGCGGTAGATGGCGGCCCGGTCGGGTCGGTGGGCGAGCGTGTGGGGGGTGACGGCGAGCCCGGCGCCGAGGTAGAGGAGCCCGGCGAGCACGAGGACGTCCATGCCGTCGGCCAGCTCGGACGCAGCGGGGGCGGAGGCGCCGAAGAGCAGGGCGGCGGCCAGGCAGCGCAGCACGCCTCGAGTGGGCATGCGTCTCAGTTTGCCGCGGCGCGCGCCGGCGGATCTCGCGGTAGGTGGAACTCAGGCTCCGAGGCTGTCATAGGCCGCGTCGACCAGGGCGTAGCTGCGGGCCCCGCCGACGGTACCCAACTCCATCTTGTTCATCACGTAGGCGATCGTCAGTCGATGGTCGAGGTCGTTCACGATCAGTGAACCGCCGTAGCCACCCCAGAAGGCCACGGCGTCGCCCCGACCGATCGGCAGCTCCGGGCAGCGGAGGCCGTAGCCGATGCCGAACCGGAGCGTGTCACCGATGACCATGTCGGGGCCGTAGGCCTGTTCCTCGAGCACCCGCCGGGCCACCGCCTCGGAGAACAGGCGCACCCCGCGGGCCTCGCCCCCCGCCGAGAGCACCGACTGGACGGCGGCGACCGATCGGGCGTTGCCGTGCCCGCCGGCCGCCGGGATCTCCGCCTGCCGCCATGCCCGCTCCCACGACTGCTTGGCGTTGACCAGAGGGTTGGTCATGGTGCGCAGCATCATCGGCGGGAACTCCTCGGGCCGCTCGGGCCTCGGCGGGGTGATCACGATCGCCACCCGATCGTCGAGCTCCGGCCCGAACCCGACATGGAAGTCGGCACCGAGTGGCTCGGCGATCTCGGTGCGGAAGAACGTCCCGAAGCTCTGATCGGTCACCCGGCGCACCAGCTCGCCCACCAGATAGCCCTGGGTGATGGCGTGGTAACCCGACCCGTTGCCCGGCTCCCACCACGGCTCCTGGGCGGCGAGCAGCGACGTCATCTTGTCCCAGTCGTACAGGTCCTCGGGCGCCACCTTCTCCTGCCACCCGGACAGGCCGGCCGTGTGCCCCATCACGTGACGGACGAGGACGCCCTCCTTGCCGTTGGCCGCGAACTCGGGCCAGTAGCGGGCGACGGGGGCGTCGAGGTCGAGCTCGCCCCGATCGGCCAGCAGCAGGGCCGCCACGAACGTCATCGTCTTCGTGGTCGACCAGACGTTGATGATCGTGTCGCGCTCCCACGGCACCGTCCGGTCCCGGTCGGCGAACCCGCCCCACAGGTCCACCACCGGCTCACCGTCGAGATGGACGGCCACCGACGCCCCCACGTCGACCCCTTGGTCGAAGTTGGCGGCGAACGCCTCGCGTACCGCGCCGAACCGGTCATCACAGAACCCGCTGATGTCAGCCATGGCGCCGACCCTAGTTTGCGCCCGTCCGGGGCACGATCCAGCTCGGGCGTCCACCGGTGCGGGGGCGGTCCGTGAGGGCGGACCGTAAGGTCACGCCGTAAGGTCACGCCGTAAGGTCACGGCCATGGCCGGGGGCCGACCTCCGACGCGGTGCCTCCCCGGTCCGGCAACGAAAGGAACCAGCATGGACTTCGATTACAGCCCGAAGGTGATGGACGCCAAGGAGCGGCTCGAGAGCTTCATGGACGATCACGTGTATCCCGCCGAGCGGGAGCATCACGACTTCGTCATGGACGCCGCCAACCTGTGGCAGCAGCCACCCATCGTCGAGGACCTCAAGGACAAGGCCCGGGCGGCCGGCATCTGGAACTGGTTCCTGCCCGCCGAGTACGGCGAGCTCAGCCCCGGCTTCACCAACCTCGAGTTCGCCCCCCTGGCCGAGGTGATGGGGCGGGTGCCGTGGTCGTTCGAGGTGTTCAACTGCTCGGCCCCCGACCGGGGCAACATGGAGGTGCTTGCCCGCTTCGGCAGCGCCGAGCAACAGGACCAGTGGCTGCGGCCCCTGCTCGACGGCCGCATCCGATCCACCTACGCCATGACCGAGCCGCAGGTGGCCTCCTCGGATGCAACGAACATGCAGCTCACCATCGAGCGTGACGGCGACGAGTTCGTCCTCAACGGCCGCAAGTGGTGGAGCAGCAACATCATGCACCCCCACTGCGAGGTGCTCGTCACCATGGGTGTCTCGAACCCGGACGCCCCTCGCCACCAGCAGCATTCGATGATCCTCGTGCCCCGCGACACCCCCGGGCTCGAGGTGGTGCGCTGCGTGGAGGTGTTCGGCAACTACCACTCACCGAGCGGCCACGGCGAGCTCCGGTTCACCGACGTGCGGGTACCGGTCGACAACATGATCCTCGGCGAGGGTCAGGGGTTCACGATCGCCCAGGGTCGCCTCGGCCCCGGCCGTTTCCAGTACGCCATGACCAACGTGGGTATGGCCCAACGCATGCTCGAGCTGATGTGCGCCCGGGCCGATCAGCGGGAGCCGTTCGGCAAGAAGATCAGCGAACAGTCCTCGGTTCGTCAAGACATCGCCCGGGCCCGGTGCGCCATCGAACAGGCCCGCCTGCTCGTGCTCAAGGCGGCGGCCGAGATGGACAAGTCGGGAGCCAAGGGCGCCCGCGACTACATCTCGATGGTCAAGATCGTGGGCCCCAAGCTCGCCCACGACGTGGCCGAGCGGGCCATGCAGATCTTCGGTGGCAAGGGCGTCAGCGGTGACACGCCCATCGCCGAGATGTACGTGATGGGCCGCCTCATGCGCATCGCCGATGGCCCCGACGAGGTTCACATGAACCAGCTGGCCAAGCTCACCATGGCCCAGGTCGAGATCCAGCGTCAGGCCGGGACGGGGGGCATCGACTGGTACGGCGACTGAAGTCGCGTTGGTCTACCCGCTCATGGCCCGATCGTGGACGGCGCGGGTCGTCGGCCCGGCGTCGATCAGCCCGGCGACGGCGCGCTCACCGATCGGCCGGAACCCCGTGACGTCGACGCCGACATTGATCATCCGACCGTGCTGCGCCCACCGCTCATGGACGTGCCCGTGAAGCATCCACCCTCCATCGTCGACGGGTCGGTGGTCGATGAATCGGTCCTCGCCGTGGCTGTCGCCCCGGTAGGGGAAGTGGCAGGCGAGGACGGCGCGATCCCCGATGGTGACCGTCGCCGAGTCGTCGTCGACGACCTCGTCGAAGCCAGCCTCCAGGTAGCGCTCGGTCCAGCCTTCGGCCCGGGGTCCGTGCCCGGTCCAGCACCGGTCGTGGTTGCCGGCGAGGAGTATCTTGTGGCCGTTGAGCTGGCCGGCGATCGGGAGCGTCTCGGCGATCTTGCCAAGGGCGAAATCGCCGACGACCCAGACGGTGTCGTCGTGGGCGACGACCTCGTTCCAGTTGTCGACCAGGGCGCGGTTCATCGCATCGACATCGGCGAACGGACGGTTGCAGTACTCGATGATGTTGCGATGGCCGACATGGAGGTCGGCGGTGAACCAGGTCGCCATGGCGGTCCAGTATCTCACCGAGAGGAGGTCTCAGCGGTTGTCGGTGGCGAGTCGTTCACCGTGGCGGCGGAGGCGGGCTCGCAGCCGAAGTGGTGCGACGACCTCGACACCGTCGATCCTGGCCAGCTGCTCGGACGCCTCGTCGATGTTCTCGAGGCGGAGCTGGATCCAAGTTCGGAGGTGATGGTCGACCCGTCGTCGCGTACGGTTCGCCCGGAGTCGTGCCGCTGGGCCGAGGCGAGTACAGCCACGACCAGGTCATCGATCTGGCCTGCGACCTGGCGAGGGCGGGTTGAGCGGGGTGGCCGTCGTCAGGAGCAGTCGGCGCAGGTGCCGAGCACGTCGAGCCGATGGGTGTTCGGCTGGAAACCGGTTTCGCTGAGGGCCCTCTCGAGAGCTGACTCGAGGCTCCGCTCCGTCCGGGTCGGCACCACGAAGTCGTCGACCGCGCCGCACTCGGTGCAGATGGTGTGGTGGTGATGGCCGATGATGTCTTCGGAGAGCTCGTAGCGGGTCAGGTCGTCGGTGCCCGAGACCCGCTGGACGACGCCGACAGACTCGAGGTCGCCCATGTTCCGGTAGAGGGAGCTCTGGGTGAGGCGGGGCCGCAGTGCGAGCAGTTCCGGGATCGACGCCGGTCGGTCGGCGCGGATGAGCAGTTCCACCAGCTCCCGCCGGCCCTTGGTGTAGAGCTGCCCCGATCCTCGGAGGCGGGTGGACACCAGCTCGTGGGTTTCGACGGTTCGTGTGCCCATGTCCTCATCCTACCCAGCAGGCGTCAGCGGAAGGGGAGGGCACGGTGCGAAGGTGTGCCTCGGGTACACGACCAGGCCCTGGTCGATGCCGATCTCGCCGAACTCGTTCTCGATCGCCGCGATCCGGCGACCGTGGTCGTCGGTGAGGATCCGGTTGAGCAGCGTGGTCTTGCCGGCGCCGAGGAAGCCGGTGAGAATCGTGACGGGAACGCCACTCATCGTGCCACGTCCTCCGGATCGGATCCGAGGTCGCCGATATCGCCGCCGAGGTCGTCGTCGTAGTCACACGGTGGGAGGGGATCGGGGTGATCGGCCCAGCCGTCGAACCCCGCGGCGATCTCGTCGCCGGTGAGGACGCAGGCGTCCAGCGTTCCCCGGATGGCGTCGACGTCCATGTCGATGCCGATGAAGACCAGCTCGGTCAACCGGTCACCGACGGGAGGGTCCCAGTGCTGGTGGACGTCGGTGGCCTCGTCGGGTTCGAGGTCCACTTCTCGCAGGGGGTGGCGGCGAGCCAGCGGGATGCCGGTTCGAGGGTCACGGCGGCACCGGCCTGCTGCCATAGGGCCTGTACGTCGGGCCGGCTGGAGATCCAGAAGAACCCCTTCGACCGCTGATACCGGTCGACTCGATGACCAGGTGGTCGAAGCGGCCCTCGCCGGCGAGGCGGCCGACCTCGACGAGCAGATCCTGGCGTAGGGTGCAGCAGATACAACCGTTCGACATCTCGATCAGACGCTCCTCGATCCGGTCGAGGGCGACCTCGCTGGCCACCAGCGTGGCGTCGACGTTGATCTCGCCCATGTCGTAGACGATCACGGCGACCCGGCGCCCCTCACGATTGTGGAGGATCCGGTTGAGCAGTGTCGTCTTGCCGGCGCCGAGAAATCCGGAGAGGACCGTCACGGGCAGCGGTTCATGGGTAGCCGATGGCATGGGGGCTCCGTTCGGTCCTGGAGGGGACGCAGTGGGGACAGGACGGCAATCGTGTTGGTCGTGAGGTCGACTCCGGTGATCGCCTCGGTGATCCGTTGTGCGGCCCGCCGGGCGCCCCAGAGGTTGCCGGCGGCGGGACCCAGCGCGAGGGTGGCCAGCCGGCCCATGACATGGACCGGATGCGAGCCGAGGCGCAGGCTGGCGTCGAGAATGGGTAGTCCGTCGAGGTTGGGTAGATCGGCGACCAGACCCTCCAGGCACCGCATGGTGGTGATGTCCGGCGCAGTCCCCGTCGCCAGCCAGACGCGATCGGCGTCGAGGGTGGTGTGGTCGTCGAGCGCCAAGCGGCAGTGGCCGTCCGGATCGACCAGGGCGGCCCGGATGGTGGTCGCTTCGTGCGCCACCAGGAGGCCGTCGGCGACGAGTGCGTCGAGTCGTTCCCCCATCCACTGCGGGATCGTGCCCCCGCCTCGTGCCGCCCGGGCCATACCGAGCCGGCGGGCCGGGTCGGGCTCGGCGGTGAATGCCCGGAGATACTTGGGGCCGAGCCAGCCGGGGTCGGTGTCGAAACTTCGCGTCTCCAGCGGCCGGCGGGCAACGAGGTGCACGACGCCGCCCCGACGTGCGGCACCACAGGCGAGATGGGCTGCACTCAGCCCGCCGCCGATGACCACGACCCGGTTATCTCGGAGGTCGGGCGTGAGCCGAAGGTCGAGATCGCTGGCATGGGCGAACAGTTCCGAACGGTGACCGAGGAGGGGCCAGACCCAGTCCGGGATCTGCCGTCGATGAGGGTTCGAGGCAACGACGACGTGCCTGGCGTTGATCACGCCATCGTCGGTTTCGATCCGCATCCCCCGGCCTTCGGGGGTAACCGTCCGCGGTTGTGTGGCGATGGGTGCGTCGAGGGCGGAGTCGGCGATCAGCTCATCGCAGAACGAGGCGAAGGCCTCGGTCGTCGGCGCCCCGTAGGGAAGCCCGGACGAGGGCAGGCCGCGCCGGGCCAGGTGGTGGGAGAGGGCCGAGCTGTCCGGTGAGGGGTGATGCACGATGGGCGACCGGAGGGTGGCGATCTCGGCCTTGGCCATCTGGTCGTGCCAGCGCGAGAGCCAGCTCCCGGAAGCATCGACGACCACGAGCCGCGTCGATGGCTGCGCCCGCCGGAGGTGGACTGCTGCCGCCAGCCCGTGGGGTCCGGCGCCCAGAATGCACACATCGGTGTCCGGCTCGCTTCGAGAAGTCACCCCCCCACACTAGTGCGAATAGGAACGGTTCCCAAGTCCAGGCATGGCCTCGCCGACGTTTTCAGGGCCCGACGAGCGGTGGGACGGAACCGGGAACCTCAGGCCGCCAGAGACCGGAGGAGGTCGTCAATGGGCGTGATGGGGATCGTCGAGCAGTAGCTCGTCGCCGATGCGGATGAATCGTCCGCCGAATGCGCGGCGTAGGTTGAGGTCGGTCAGTACCTGAGCGGGTGATCCGACGGCGATGGGGGACGTGTCGAGGAGGAGGATCTGATCGCAGCGGCGGGCCTCGTCGAGGTTGTGGGTGGTCATGACGATCGTCCTGCCCGCGGCCACCTCCTCGTCGATTACGTCGAGAATGACGGCACGCGACACCATGTCGAGCCCGGTGACCGGCTCGTCGAGCAGCAGCACTCGAGTGTCCTGCGCCAGACCTTGGGCGACCAGGACGCGTTGTCGTTGGCCCCCGGAGAGGTCGTGGAACTGGCGGCCGGCGAGATCCTCGACGTCGAGGCGACGGAGCGAGCGCTCGATGGCGTCACGATCTGCGGCCTGGAATCGTCGAAAGAGTCCGAGGCTCGGGTATCGGGCCAGCGACACGGTGTCGCGAACGGTGATCGGGAGGCTGCGGTCGACGTCGGTGGACTGCAGGACCAGCGCTGGAGCTGGCCCTTCGACGGTGGCTCGTCCTGCGCTGAGCTCGATGGTGCCGGCCAGCGCGCCCAGCAGCGTCGACTTGCCTGATCCGTTGGGGCCGATCACGGCGAGCGACGAGCCCGCGGGTACGACGAGGTCGACATCCGACAGGGCGACGATCTCGCCGTAGCGGACGTCGAGGCCGATTGTCGTGATCGCTGGTGGCACGCGAAACAGGGTAGATGGATCGAGAACAGAAGCGGTTCCCGTTCAGGGTTGTCGGGCACCAGGGATGGACGTAGCGTGACCGGGAATGATAGTGGTTCCTGACTTGGAGGCAGATGATGAGATACTCGTTCCGAGCCCTGCTGGCGCTGGTCACCGGGCTCGGGGTGATGGTCACGGCCTGTGGTGACGACGAGGGCGCCTCGGCGGATGTCGCAGCAGATGATGATCGCCCCAGCGTCGTGGTCACGACGAGTATCCTCGGTGACGTCGTGAGGAACCTCGTCGGTGATCAGATCGAGGTCGTGACGATCATGCCGGTGGGGGCGGACCCCCATGATTTCCAGGCCTCGGCGCAACAGGTTGCCCAGATCGGCGAGGCCGAGGTGCTCATCGTCAACGGAGCCGGGTTCGAGGAAGGCCTGCTCGATGTGATCGAATCGGCCGAGGCCGATGGCGTGCCCACGTTCGAGGCGGTGAGTGCCATCGAGACGGTCGACTTCGACGAGGATGACGCCGACCATGCCGACGAGGATGGTGGTGCGCGTGCCGACGAGGATGACGCCGACCATGCCGACGAGGATGACGCCGACCATGCCGACGAGGATGACGCCGACCATGCCGACGAGGATGGACACGGGAACGACCATGAGGGCGTCGACCCGCACTTCTTCACCGACCCCGCCCGAATGGCGACGGCGGCAGATGCGATCGTCGACTTCCTGGTGGCCAACGTCGTCGGCGTCGACGCATCGGCGCTGGAAGCGACCGCCGCCGACTACATCGACGAGTTGGAGGCCCTCGACGGTGAGGTCACCGATGTGCTCGCTGCGGTCCCAGCGGAGCGGCGGGTGCTGGTGACGAACCACGAGGTCTTCGGGTACTTCGCTGATCGCTACGACTTCGAGGTCGTCGGTACGGTCGTACCGAGCGGGACCACCGCCGACGGAGCTAGCGCACAGGCGCTGGCCGAGCTGGCCGAGCTGATCGAGAGCGAGGGCGTGCCGGCCATCTTCGCTGACACGTCGTCGTCGGACGATCTCGCCAACACGCTCGCTGCCGAGCTGGGCGATGTCGCAGTGGTCGAGTTGTTCTCGGAATCGCTGGGCTCCGACGACTCCGGCGGTGGAACCTACCTCGACATGGTTCGCACGAACGCCCAGCGCATCGCTGAAGCACTCGCGGGCTGACAGGGCCGTCGATGGACTACCTCGTGGAGGCGTTCGAGCCGGCGTTCATGCAGCGGGCGCTGATCGGCAGCCTCATCGCCGTGGTGGCGACCTCGTTGGTCGGCACGTGGGTCGTGCTCCGAGGACTGGCCTTCCTCGGCGACGCCCTCGCCCACGGTGTGATCCCCGGAATTGCCCTCGCCGTGCTGTGGGGGTTCAGCCCGATCGTCGGGGCCTTCGTCGCTGCATTGGTGATGAGCGGGCTGGTGAGCATGGTCTCGAATCGGACCGTGGTGCGCGAGGACACCGCCATCGGCTTGTTGTTCGTCGGAATGCTGTCGCTGGGCATCGTGATCGTGTCCCGGGCAGAGTCGTTCTCGACCGAGGTGACGGCGTTGCTGTTCGGCGATGTCCTCGGGGTCACCGACGGTGACATCCGGTCGCAGCTCATCGCCACTGCGATCGTCGCAGTGACCAGCGTCGTGCTCTACCGGCCGTTTCTCGCCCTGACCTTCAACCGGGACAAGGCGCAGACCCTGGGTATGCACCCTCGCCTGGCTCAGGCGGTGCTGCTCGGGCTCCTCGCGTTGAGCATCGTGGCCAGCTTCCAGGCCATCGGAACCCTCCTCGTGTTCGGCCTACTGGTCGGCCCGCCCGCAACGGCATCGCTGCTCGTTCACCGGATCCCGGCGATCATGGCAACCTCGATGGCCCTCGGAGCCGTGGCCGTGGTCGCCGGGCTGTTGGTGAGCTTCCACCATGGCACCGCAGGAGGTGCCACCATCGCCGGGTTCAGCGTGATGCAGTTCTTCGTCGTTCTCGGTGTGCACCACGCCGCCACGGCGGTTGGCCGTTCGTCCCGCCGCCCGATCTCGGTGTGACGCCACCGCTCGTCAGCTTGGTGTGTCGGCGTCGACGCTCAGAGATCCTGCACTGCCGCACGCTTCGAGCCGCGGTCACGTGTGGGCACCGAACGGCACGGTGGCTGGGCGATCAGTACGGTGACTCATAGGGGTCGGTGGGAGCGTCGGGAACCACCGTCACCGACACTGCGTCGGCCTCGACGATCCAGTGGGTCGATGTGTCCTGGTACGGGGTTGCGGGTGGTCGCCACACGACCTCGGCGATGACCCAGGTGTCATCGGGCAGGCCCGGCCCCGGATCGTGCACGACGACCTGGAGCGGTATGCCGTCAGCGGCGCAGCAGCTGACCATGAACCGTGTCAGTTTGAACCCGTCGCTGATCTCCGGGTCGTTGACCACCAGCCCCTCGAGCCTCACCGGGACGCCTTCGAGGGATCGGGACTCGTCCCACAGCGCCCGCTCCAGGAAATCGAACACCCGGAGCTGCACTGGGCCGGCCAACGGGTCGAGCGGAGCGAAACCCGTCGATCGCTCGGTTGGCGTGTAGGCGTCGACCCGGCCCGCCGCCGCCGCGCCGAGCCCGGTCGGAGCCACCGAGATGAGGACGAGCAGTGGGGCGATGAGCAACCACCCCACGACGGGACCCGCCGGGCGACGAACCGATTCCGGATCCCGCTGCTCATCGCGGGTGCCGGCGATGGCCTCGTAGGCCCCGAACACCAGCAGGACCACGGCCGCCGCAACCAGCGGGAGTCGCATGCGCTGCTGCACGAACCAACCGAAGCCGCCCGACCACAACAGGCGGGCCATGATCGCTCCGACACTCAGCATGACGGCCGCCCGGCCCACCCGATTCACAGCAGCACCTGCCCCACGATCACGGCGCTCGTCACGGCCACGATCAACGTCACCGGCGCAAAGACCATGGCGAAGCGCCGACCGAAGACTCCGGCGTGCATCGCCACGAGCTTCAGGTCGATCACCGGGCCCACGACCAGGAACACGAGCCGGGACGTCAGCGAGAACTGGGGAAGGCCAGCGGCGACGAAGGCATCGGCTTCCGAACAGATCGACAACACCACGGCCAACCCGGCGAACATGAGCACCGACAACAGCTCGTTCTCGGCGACCGAATCGAGTAGCGAGCGCGGTACCACGAGCTGGAGGGTGGCGGCGGCCATGGCGCCGACCACAAGATAGCCACCGGCATGGACCAGGTCTCGGGCCGCGATGTCGACGAAGCGATCCCAGCGTCCCGCTCCGTGCTGGTGGGTGGACTGCCGTAGGGAGTCGAGCAGCGATGTGTCGCTGCGTCTCGCCCACCATGATCCGACCGCGATGGCGGCGAGGAACGAGGCGGCGAATCGGGCGACCACCAGCCGTCCGTCGTTGGGAAACGCAACTGCGGTGGAGACGAGAACGACAGGGTTGATCGCCGGCGCAGCCAACAGGAAGGTCAGCGCCGCCGCTGGGGGGGTGCCGGCGCCCACGAGCCGGCCGGCAATCGGTACCGACCCGCACTCGCAGCCCGGCAGCGCCATACCGGCCAACCCGGCGGTCGGCACCGCCAACACCGACCGGCGGGGGACGAATCGCTGGACGACGTCGGGTGACACGAAAGCTCCGATGAGCCCACTCAGCACCACCCCCAACACCAGGAACGGGAGCGCCTGCACACAGACCGACACGAACAGCGTCGACCACAGCCGCACGTCACCGCTGTCGAACCAGCCGATACGGTTGCGCAGGAGCAGGGCCACGAGCATGGGCACGGCCAGCACCCACGGCCCCAGGCCGCGCCCGGTCGTGGCACCGTGGTCGTGATCGTGGCCGTCGACGGCGGGATCGAGCGCAGGCCCCAGGGACTGAGTCACCGTGGGCATGGTAGGACACGCCAGCGGCGAGCCGGCGGTTCCGTTGACGAGCCGTCCCGGCGGTCAGGTTCTGCCCAACAGCTGGCTCAGCGCGCCCAAACTCCGGGGACCTGTCCTTCAGGGCCGGCCCCCATTGGACCGGAGGCGGACGGAACCGTCGGCGATCATCCCGGCGAGCGCCTCCGGACTGTTGAGGGGGGGAAGGTGGTTGTCGGCCGGCACGGGCGGAGCTGCCAGTCGACGATGGTGCGACCCATTCGTCGGGCCGTCGCCTGGACGCTGGTGGCCGCCGGTCCGATCAGCGGGCGAGGCGCGGACCAATTACCATGGCCGTCTCATGCCTGCCGATGCTCGTAACTCATGGCTCACCTCTCGCGGGGGCGGGCCTTCCCGACGGCGCGTTCTGATCACGGGGGTGGTTGCTTCCCTTGTCGTGTTGAGTGTCTTCGCCCGTGGTATCGCTGGTGTCTACACCGACTTCCTCTGGTTCGACTCGCTCGGCTTCGTCGGCGTGTGGGGGACGATCCTGGGCACGAAGATACTGCTGGCGGCGGCGTTCGGCCTGGTCTTCCTGGCGTTGGCGTTGGGCAATCTCGCCGTCGCCGATCGCTTCGCACCGAAGGTCCGACCTGCTGGTCAAGAAGACGAGGCGTTGCGCTCGATCCTCGACCTCCTCGAGAGCCACCGCCGTCTCGCTCTCGTCCTCGTTGCGCTGGTTCCGGCGGTTGTGTTCGGCTCATCAGCGGCTCCCATGTGGAACGAGTGGCTCCTGTACCGCAATGGTGCCGGCTTCGGGATCGACGACCCTCAGTTCGGGCGTGATGTCGGCTTCTACATCTTCGAGTTGCCATTTCTGTCGTTCATCGCCGACTGGGGCTTCGCCGCCCTCGTCGTCACTGCATTGCTGTCGGCCGGAGCGCACTACGTGTACGGCGGTCTACGGCTGCAGGCCCCCCAACGCTTCGTGTCACGGCCCGCTCGAGCCCACCTGTCGATCTTGGGGGCGGCGATCGCACTGGCCAAGGCCGGCAACTACTATCTCGACCGGTTCGAGCTGGTGTACTCCGACCGCGGGGTGGTGCGCGGTGCCGGGTACACCGACGTCAATGCCCAGCTACCCGCCATCACCCTGCTGATCGCCGTCTCGGTGACCGTGGCGGCGCTGCTCCTCTACGACGGCTGGCGGCACAGTGCGCGGCTCCCCGTCATCGCCATCGGGTTGTGGGCCCTGATCGCGGTCGTGGTCGGCGTGGCGTATCCGGCCGCGATCCAGCGCTTTCGCGTCGAACCTGCCGAATCGGCACGCGAGAGCGAGTTCATCGGCCGCAACATCGACGCCACACGCGCCGCCATGGGCCTCGGCGATGTGGAGGTCCTCGAGTTCGCCTATGACGAGAACCTGACCGCGGCGGATCTCGAGAGCAACGCCGAGACGATTCGCAACGTTCGTCTCTGGGATCCGAGCGTGCTGCAGCGCACCTACCAGAGGTTGCAGGAGGTTCGTACCTTCTACCGGTTCAACGACGTCGACGTCGACCGCTACATGATCGATGGCGAACTCACTCAGATCGTGCTGTCAGCCCGCGAGATCAACCCGAACAGCCTCCCCTCCGAGACGTGGGAGAACCGCCATCTCGCGTTCACCCACGGCTACGGCGCCGTGCTCTCGCCCGCCAACGCCGTCACGTCCGACGGCCAGCCGGATTTCCTCGTGGAGAACATCCCACCGCAGGGGCAGCCGGCGATCGATCAGCCACGGCTCTACCACGGCGAAGGCATTGGCGGCTACGCCATCGTCCAGACGTCGCGCGACGAGATCGACTACCTGCGTGACGATGGCACGGCCGTACCGACCCGCTACGAGGGCGACAGCGGGGTGGGCATCGGCTCGCTCCATCGCCGCATCGCCTTCGCTCTGCGCTTCGGCGACCTGAACCCCGTCATATCCGGATTCATCACGTCGGAGTCACGCATCCTCTACCTGCGTGACGTGCAGGAGCGGGCTGAGACGGTGGCACCGTTCCTGGCCTTCGACCACGATCCCTATCCGGTGGTGAGCGACGGGCGAGTGACGTGGATTCTCGACGCCTACCTGACGTCGAACCGCTACCCTTACGCCTCCCTGGCCGACATCGGCCGCCTGAATCCGGCGAGCGGTCTCAACCGGGAGTTCAACTACGTCCGCAACTCCGTCAAGGTGGCGGTTGACGCCTACGACGGCGACGTCACCCTGTATCTCGTGGACCCCGATGACCCGATCGCGACAGCCTACGCCAGGGCGTTCCCCGATCTCTTCACCGCTCAAGACGAGCTTCCTGACGAGCTGCGGGCCCACCTGCGTTTCCCGGAGGACATATTCCGTGTCCAGACCGACGCCTGGGGCCGCTATCACATCGGCGACCCCGACGAGTTCTACTCGCAGTCCGACCGGTGGAACATCGCCCAGGACCCGGGCACCGGCGGCGGACCGGCAGCCGCCGAGATCGACCCCGAAACCGGGGAGATCATCGAACGGGCCGAGGGCCGTATGGACCCGTACTACCTGCTCACGGAACTGCCCAACGAGGACCGCGCCGAGTTCATCATCCTTCAGCCGTTCGTCCCGTTCTCCGTAGACGATTCGCGTCGGGAGCTCTCGGCGTTCATGATCGCCAGATCCGACCCTGACAACTACGGCGAACTGAAGGCGTTCGTGATGCCCCGCGATCTACAGGTCGACGGTCCTGCGATCGTGAACGCCCGAATGAACCAGCAGCCTGAGGTGTCCCAGCTGATCACGTTGCTCAGCCGCGCCGGCTCCGAGGTCCTGCTCGGCAACCTCGTGATCGTGCCCATCGAACAGTCGCTCATCTACATCCGACCGCTCTACGTTCAAGCGACCGGGGCCAGCGCCGTACCGGAGCTCAAACAGGTGATCGTCGCCTACGGCGATCGGATCGCCATCGCCGAACGCCTCCAGGACGCGCTCGTGGAGGTGTTCGGCGACGCTCCGGACACGCTCGAGGAGAGCCCCGACGTCGGTACGGTCGATCCTGCGACACCGGACGCGAGCCCGGACGCGAGCCCAGATCTCAGCAGCGAGGCCCGCCAACTGCTGAGCGACGCCGCAGCCGCCTTCGCCGAGGCCGACGCCGCCCTCCTCGCCGGCGACCCCGTCCTCTACGCGACGAAGATCGAGGAGGGGCGGACCGCGTTCAACCGGGCACTCGAACTGACCGCCGAGGACCTGGCGCTCGAGCTGAGTGCCGACGATCAGACACCCGAGCCGCCCAGCGACGACCCCTCGGAGGAGTGACCTTGGTTACCTGTCCCACCGGCGTTGATCGACGGGAAGCGGGGCGCCGACTCGCACCCTGGTGGCTCACCTCCGTCGCCACGACCCCGTCGTCATCGGCCTACCGCGCGGCCGGGTACCGGTGGCCGAGGAGGTCGCCCGGTATCTCGAGACCCGAGCGAGTTCTTCGGGGTGGGCCAGTTCTATCAGCGGTTCACCCAGACGGCCGACGAGGAGGTCACCGGCTGCCTGCCCCTGCCTCCCGTCATTCATAGCCTTCGTCGGGTGGCCGACCCGAGCCCTCGTGGGGGTAGTCCTCGGCCAGCGCGGTGTCGGCCCGCACCTCGTCCTCGAAGGAGCGGGCGTGGCCGAGGTCCTCGGTGCTCGCACGACGTCCCGGCGTCGGTCCACTCGTCGGCGAAGGCCTCGGCCGCCTCGAGGGTGCCGAACCGGCGGTTGATCACCAGGTCCTCGCCGTCCAACACGGACAGATCGAACCGGCCGGATCAGGCCATACGCCCCCGGAGTTCGTCGGCCAGTTCGTCGGCGACGTTGCGTAGCACCGGCGAGACGTCGATCCTCGAGTGGGCGTCGGCTCGCAGGTCGGCGAGATCGGGCGGGAGGGTGTCGAGCACCCCGGTCAGCCGGTCCCTGATGGTGGCGAGCGGCTCGGTCGCCGAGATGCGGCGACCGTCGGCCATGACGTGACGGAGGAGAGGACGCCCGGTGGCCGGCGGCGGCTCGCTCCGCCCGGTCAGCAGGTCGGGCCCGTCGAGGCCGGTGCGATACACCTGCTTGGCGCAGGGCAGTGTCTCCTTGCCGGTCGAGAGCTTCATCACCGGGTTCCCGGCGTACTCGACGAGCTTGTAGGCGCTGTCGAGGGCTGGCGCGTCGCCGGACACGCCGATCCGGGTGCCGACCCCGAAGACGTCGATCGGGGCCCCGGCGTCGAGCAGGCGGGCGACCTCGTGCTCGTCGAGCCCGCCGCTGGCCACGATCGCCACCTCCGGCCGCCCCCGCTCGTCGAGGAGCCGACGGGTCGCGGTCGAGAGCCCGAGGAGGTCACCGCTGTCGAGGCGGACGGCGAGGGAGCCTGTCAGGTCGAGTTCGTCGATCACGGCCACCGCGTTCTCGACCCCGGCGAGGGTGTCGTAGGTGTCGACGAGAAACGTGGTGCGGTCGGGAAAGTCGCGGGCGAACGTGGTGAACGCCCGGCGCTCGTCGGCGAAGGCCTCGATGTAGGAGTGGGCCATGGTGCCGATGGGCCTGATGTCGAGGTGGCGGGCGGCGAGCACGTTGCTGGTGCCGACGAAGCCCGCCATGGCCGCGGCCCTCGCCGCCCGCACGCCGGCTTCGATGCCGTGGGTGCGGCGGAAGGCGAAGTCGACCAGCTCCGCCCGGCCGGCGACGGCGAGCCGGCACCGCGCCGCCTTGGTGGCGAGCGCGGTCTGGAAGGTGATCTGGTTCAAGAGCACTGTCTCGACGAGCTGTGCCTCGGGCAGTGGCGCGGTCACCTCGAGCAGGGGCTCGTCGGCGAAGACGAGCTCGCCCTCGGCCACGGCCCAGACGTCACCGGTGAACCGCAGACCGGCGAACGCCTCGATGGCATCGGCGGGGAAGCCCTGCGCGGCCAGCCACGCCAGATCGCTCTCGTCGAACGCGAACTCCACCAGCATGCGCAACGCATCCTCGAGGCCGGCGGCGACGAGAAAGGTCCGCTGGTGGGGGAGCCGCCGGACAAACAGGCTGAAGGTGGCGCTGTCCGTCATGTCGTGCCGCAGATAGCTGGCGGCCATGGTCAGTTCGTACAGGTCGGTGGTCAGCGCCGATCCGATGTGCCTCTCACCTCCGGTGACCCGCCGGTCACCTGCCGGCTCGGGTCTGGGGTCTCGAGCACGCTCGGCCCACCAGCGCCGATCTTGCCAGCGTTTTGACAGAGCTGCGCAATCCGTTGTGGTCGATCGTCGCAGTGAGTTCAGGGCGATGCCTCAGGCCCGTACTGTCCTGTCCGCCGCCATCGTCTCTGCCCGGCGACCGACACGGGCGCGCCGTGAAGGACCGTCTGTCCGCCTTCCGCCGACGCCACGGGCTGGCGGCCAGCGGTGGAGCGGGCCTCGACGACGCACCATGGTGATGGCCATCACCAACGACGGGCGAACCAGCATGCTGCACTCCACCGCACTGCTCGCCGCCGAGCTGGGCGTCTCGATCTCGAAGTCGTCCTGACGTCAACACCCGTGCATCCGACCATCGCATCTGGCCATCGGGAGTGCGGTTGGCACGGTGCCAGCGTCCGTCACGTCGAGTCGACGCCGTCATCGCCGAACCGCTCCGGAAGATCCGGCTCCGGTGGAGCCGTCGACCTCGGCCATGTCGTGGGGTCGGTGCCCGCAACAGCCGACATGGCCGTAGGAGAACGGACCACCCTCCGGCGGGGCTACGGTGAACTCTGTGGTGACTCGGAATGGCCGCGGGTGTCGAGAACGCACGACGACGTCCCTCGGGCGTCGTCCCCCTGATGTACCGGCGGTGCGGCGATGAACGTGGTGCTGACGCTCCTGGCCATCCTGCTGATGGTTGCGTTCAACGCACTGTACGTGGCCGCCGAGTTCGCCACCGTCGGCTCCCGCCGTTCCCGGGTCCAGGAAGAAGCGGATACCGGTAGTGGCTCGGCCGCTCGGCTCCTCGACATCCTGTCGGAGCCGAAACGCCTCGACGCCTATGTGGCGGCGTGTCAGATCGGCATCACCGTCAGCAGCCTCGTGGCCGGTGCCTATGGCCAGGCCCAGCTCACCCCGTTGCTCGAACCGGCGCTGGGCCGCCTCGGTGCTCGCGGCGTGGCGGTGATCATCGTGCTGGTGGCCATCACGGCCGTCCAGGTCGTGCTGGGCGAGCTTCTGCCGAAGACGGTGGCGTTGCGCTACCCGGAGCGGCTCGCCATGGCGACCCTGCCCGCGATGCGGATCAGCCAGTGGCTGTTCCAGCCCCTGGTCGCGGTGTTCAACGGGTCGGCGTTCAGGCTCATGAAGCTGTGGAAGCTCGACGTCGAGCACGGCCACGCCCATGTCCACTCGCCCGAGGAGCTCGCCGGTCTCTACCGGGCCAGCGCCGCCGGCGGTCTCATCGACGCCTCCGAGCGCGACATGCTGGCCGGGATCCTCAACGTCGACCACCGACTGGTGCGCGAGATCATGACCCCCCGCCCCCGGCTCGTGACGGTGCCGGAGAAGATGAGCGTCGGCGAGGCACTCGCCACGCTCGCCGGTGGACCCCACACCCGCTTTCCGGTGACTGGCGCCGATGGCGACGTCGTCGGGATCGCCCACCTCCGCGACCTGTTCGTCCACGCCGACCGGCAGCCGGACGAGCCGGTCGCCGGCGTCGCCCGCCCGGTCGTGGCCGTGGCCGAGGTCGTGACGGTGCCTCATCTGTGGCGCACACTGCGCGAAGAGAAGCAGCACTGCGCGCTCGTCGTCAACGAGTACGGCGACGTTGCCGGACTGGTCACGCTGGAGGACGCCATCGAGGAGATCTTCGGGGAGGTCCACGACGAGTTCGACCTGGAGGACGAGCCGATCACCCACCTCGACGGGCGGCTCTCCGTCCGAGGCGACGTCCTGCTGACGACACTCCGGGATCGCTTCGACATCCGGACCGACACCACCGAGGTCGACACCGTCGGCGGTCTGATATGGCATCGGCTGGGCCGAGCACCCGCCATCGGTGACGTCGTGCTCCTCACCTCCGACGGACCCCAGCTGAGGGTCGACGTCATGGACGGGCGAGCGGTGACCCGGGCCAGTTTCGTCGATCGCGGCTGGGCCGACTGATCGCCACGGTCGTCATTTCCATCGTCGTCATCGCCGTGCTGGTGGCGATCAACGGTGTCTTCGTCGCCGCCGAGTTCGCCCTGGTCGGTACCCGTCGGAGCCGGCTCCAGTCCCTCGCCGATGGCGGCAGCCGACCGCCCCGCTGGCTGGTCGACGTCGCCGACCGGTCCACACCATGGTCGAGCTCGGCGACACCGTTCCCGAGGTCGCCGTCGTCACGGCGGCCCACTGGGCCCGGGTGGAGCAGGGCCTGGTGGCGGCCCTACGCCGGGCCGCGGCCCGGGGCGAGGTGCCGTCGTCCACCGTGGGCGACCGGGCGACGCAGGTGATGGCGTCGGTGTTCGGCGCCCTGGCGGTCGCTCGCACCGGCGACCGGCCCGGGGCGGTCGAGATCCTCATGGGGCTGCGACGCGAGATCCGGCGGTGGGGATCGGGTCACTCCTGAGAGGCAGGGTGGATCGATCGCGCCCGGTTCCGCATCGAAGGGGTCATGGTGATCATGGGAATGCTCCGCCACGGGACCTGCGTGGGGGCCCGCCGCCGGCTGGACGATCTGTGCGACGGGGACCTCGATGCGGTCACCGAACGGCGGGTCCGTCTCCACATCGCCGGCTGTGGTCCCTGCCGGCGGGCCCTGGATCGGCTCCGGTCCACGATCGCCGCCCTCGCCCTACTGGCCGATCGTCCGGATCCTCCCGGCCGCTCGGTCCGCGACGCCGTGGCCGAGCGGATCGCCGGCCTGGGCGACGGGGGGGAACGCTGATGCGGCGAATCCCGGTCGGCCTCGTCGCCGCCCTCGTCGCGGGCCTGATCGCAGGCGCCGCCGTGCTGGTCTTCGTGGGTGGCGGCGACGGCGACGGCGAGGGCTTCGACCCCACCGCCACCGGGTGGGCCGACATCGCCGCCACGGCGCGGGACCAAACCGTGCGGCTGTGGATGTGGGGCGGGGAGGCTGCGCTGAACGACTACATCGACCAGGAGGTGATCCCGGCGGCGGGCGCCGCCGGAGTCACCCTGGAACGGGTCCCGATCGACGACACGGCCTCGGCCATGGCCCGCCTGGTGGCCGAGGCCGACAGCGGTACCGACCACGGGGCGATCGACCTCGTGTGGGTGAACGGCAAGAACTTCGAACAGGGCCGCTCGGCGGGCCTGTGGCTGGCGGACTGGGTGCCCGTGCTGCCCAACGCCGAGCTCCTCGATCCCGACGACCCCACGTTGTGGAACGACTTCGGCGTCCCCACCGACGGCCAGGAGATGCCGTGGAGCCGGGCTGCCTTCGTGTTCGCCCACGACACCGCCACCCTCGACGCTCCACCGCGTAGCTTTCACGAGCTCCTCGCCTTCGCCCGGGACAACCCGGGCCGGGTCGCCTACCCGGCACCGCCGGACTTCACCGGCTCGGCCTTCGTGCGTCAGGCCGTCCAGTCCCTCGGCGAGGAGGAGGCCTTCGCCATGCTGGCGGAGCTCGACCCCCTGCTGTGGCGCTCGGGCGACACCTACCCGGTCGACCAGGCCGAGATCGCCGCCGAACCCTCCCCCCACCGTCTCGACGACCACGGCCCACCGCTCGAGGAGCTCCCGGCCGACCGGGTGACCGCCATCGACCGCCGCTGGCGGGACGAGATCGGCTGATGGCCACCCTCGTGTGCCGGAGCCTGGGCGTCCGGGCCGGCGGCCGGACCCTGCTCGACAGCGTCGATCTCACCGTGGACGACGGCACGGCGTGTGTCGTGATGGGCCCGTCCGGCGCCGGGAAGTCGACCCTGCTGCGGGCCGTGGCCGGGCTCGTCGGCCACGACGGCATCGTCACCGTGGGCGGACGCGACCTCGCCGGAGTGGCACCGCATCGCCGCCGCGTCGGCCTGCTGTTCCAGCAACCCCGCCTGTTCCCCACCATGAGCGCCCTCGACAACGTCGCCTACCCGCTGCGCCTGCGGCGAGAGGGCCGACACCGTCGCCGAGCCCGGGCCCTCGAGGCCCTCGCCGAGGTCGGTCTGGCCGATCGGGCCGATGCGGCTCCGCACGAGCTGTCGGGCGGTGAGCAGCAACGGGTGGCGCTGGCCCGAGCCCTGTGTTCGGAACCCGACGTGCTGCTGCTCGACGAACCGGTCACCGGTCTCGATCTGCCCCAGCGCCGAGACCTCGTGCGGGTGCTGGCCCGGGTGCGTCGTGAGCGGAACCTCACCTGGGTCGTCGTCACCCACGAACCCGATGACGCCGCCACCCTCGGCGACACCATCGCCGTCCTCGACACCGGCCGGCTGGTGCAGCACGACACCGTCGCCGCCGTGCACGCCCGACCCCGCTGCGACCTCGTCGCCGACCTGACGTCCCCCCACCATCCCCCGTACCCCGAGGAGCCACGACCGTGACCAACCGATTCGATCTCGTGACCATCGGCGGTGGCACGGCCGCCCTGGTGGCCTCGCTGGGCGTGGCCGGCATCGGCGGCCGTGCCGCCCTGATCGAAGCCGCCCGGGTCGGCGGCGACTGCCTGTGGACGGGCTGCGTTCCGTCGAAGGCCCTGCTGGCGGCGGCTGCCACCGCCCAGACGATGCGCACCGCCGGACGCCACGGTCTCGAACCGGTGCAGCCTCGGGTGGACATGGCCAGGGTGATGGCCTCGGTGCGCACCGCCCAGGCGTTCATCGAGCCCCAGGACTCCCCCCGGCGACTCCGGGCCCACGGCGTCGAGGTGGTGGAGGGCCGTGCCCGCTTCGCCGGACCGGGCCGGATCGAGGTCGGCGACCGGGTGATGGCGTACCGGGCGGCGCTGATCGCCACCGGTTCCCGACCGGTCGTGCCCCCGATCGACGGGTTGGCCGACGCCGACCCCCTGACCTCCGACACCATCTGGGCTCTCGACGAGCTGCCCGGACGGTTGGCGGTACTCGGCGGCGGCCCCATCGGCTGCGAGCTCGGCCAGGCCTTCGCCCGGCTCGGATCGGCGGTCACGATCGTCGAGGCGCTCCCCACGTTGGTGCCTCGCGAGAGCGTGGACGTCGGCGTCTTCCTGGCCCACTGCCTCGAGGGCGAGGGGGTCGACGTCCGGACCGGGGTGCGGGCGCACTCGGTCACCCCCGACGGCTCGGCCTGGACCCTCCACCTCGACGACGACACCACGATCGGGTTCGACCGCGTCCTCGTGGCCGTCGGCCGCCGTCCCGTCACCGCCGATCTCGGCCTCGAGCTGGTCGGCGTCGAGACCGACGACCGCGGCCACGTCGTCGTCGACGACCGGATGGCCACGACCGGCGACCACATCTACGCCGCCGGCGACGTGACCGGTGCGATGCCCTTCACCCACGTGGCCGCCCATCAGGCCCGACTCGTCGTCACCAACGCCATGCTGCGGACCCGTCGGCGGGCCGACTACGACCACATCCCCTGGGTCACCTTCACCGACCCCGAGATCGCCCGGGTCGGCCTCGACGCCGCGGCGGCCCGGCAGCGTTGGGGCGATCGGGCCGTGGTGCAACGCTACGACTACGCCGAGCTCGACCGAGCCGTCACCCATGGCGCCAACCGGGGTTGGGCCGAGCTGGTCGGCGACCCCAAGCGCCGGCTGGTGGGGGCCACCGTGGTGGGGGAGACCGCCGGGGAGTCGATCGCCGAGCTCACGGCGTGGATCGTCAACGGCGCCCGGATCGACGCCGTGTCCACCACCGTCCACGCCTACCCGACCTTCGCCGAGGGGCCGAGCCGGGCCGCCGACGACGTGCTGCGGGCCCGGTACTTCGACCCCCGCCTCACCAGGGTCACCTCGAAGGTGCTCGCCGTGCTGCGCCGCCTCGACAAACCCCGCGGCCGGTGAGGCAAGGCTCAGGGCGTGTCGATGGCGGCGAGATCGCGGAAGGCGAACACGACCCGCTGCAACGCCGTGACCCCCACGAGGAGGGCGAAGGCCCACAGCACGACCTCGGCCCGGTCGGGCACGACACACACGACGGCGTAGGCGACGATCGTCTCGAATCCCTCGGCCAGCCCGCCGACGAAGCGGACGGTGCGGTCGTCGTCGAGGGCGAGGCCGGCCCCGGTGCGGCGGGCCCGGGCCTCGGCGGCCGCCGACGACCACGCCAGGAACGCCGCCCCCGACACATAGTAGGTGCCGAGCAGGACGACGGCGGCGAGTCGGGCCTCCGGTATGGCAACGGCGATCCCGACCACGAAGGCGGCATAGACGGTGAAGTCGGCCACGATGCCCACGAATCCGCCGCGGGGCGAGGTGCCCTCGAGGCGGGCCACGGCGCCATCGAGCCCGTCGACCACCCGCGACGCCAGCCAACACCCGAGGGCCGCCCACCACCAGGCCGCCGCCGCCAACCCGGCCGCCACCAGCCCGAGGGCGAGACCGACCGCGGTCAGCTGCAGGGCCCCGATCCCGGCACCGTGCACGGCTCGGGCCACCCTGGCGAGCAGAGGGCCGTAGCCCCGTCGCAGCCGGGCGTCGAACATCAGCGGTCCTCACCCGCCGGTGGCGGTGGCGTGCCGGTCACGGCCCTGCCGGCGTTCCTGATCGTCGGGGTGCTCACCGTCGCCGGCCTCGGCGGCGTGGTCCGCACGTCGCTGCGCCAGGGCCTGCTCGGCGAGGCGGGGATCGGTCTCGCCGCCTGGCGGCGGGTGCTGGGCGATCCGACGTTCCGGGACGCCGTCGGTTTCACCGTGTGGGTGGCCGCAGCCTCGACGGTGGTGGCGGTGGTCGGAGCGATCGCCGTGGCCTCCTCGATGCGTCGCAGCCACCGGGGGCGTCGGGCCCTGGCCGTGCCGGTGGCCGCCCCCCACCTGGTCGTGGCCACCCTCGCCGTCGTCTGGTTGGCCCCCGGGGGGATGGCCGACCGGCTCCACGCCACGCTGCCCGTGGGCCTCGTCGGGAACGGTGCCGGATGGGGCGTGATCGTGGTGTACGCGGCGAAGGAGGTGCCGTTCCTGACCCTCCTCGCCCTCGCCGCCCTCGACGACGCCACCGTCGAGCTGGAGGAGACCGCAGCCCTGCTGGGGGCCAACCGGTGGCAGCGGCTGCGCGACGTCATCCTTCCCCGACTGGCCGTGCCCATGGTGGCCGGGGGCCTCGTCGTCGCCGCCTTCGTCATCGGTGCGGTGGAGGTGCCCCTCCTCGTCGGGCCGACCCGACCGGAGATGCTGGGACCGTACGCCCTCGAGGTGGTCCGCCTCGACGGTCCGGTGGCCCGGGCCGACGCCGCCGTCGCCGAGCTCGCAGCGTCGGCCATCGTCGGTGCACTCGGCGCCGCCGCCGGTGTGGCGTGGCGGCAGATGCGACGACGGCGGCTACGCCGATCAGGATGGCCACGATCACGGTGGGGCCGATGAGGGCGGCGAGGCCGGCACGGGCCGTCAACACCCTCGTCGTCGTCGCCGCCACGGCACCGTTCGCCACCCTCGTGCTGCAGGCGTTCGCCGACCGCTTGCACGGCCGATCCGTCGTCCCCCAGGAGTTGGGGACCCGTGGCGTACGGGCCCTGTGGGACGACCCGATCCTGGTCGACGCCATCATGGGGTCGCTCGTGGTGGGCGTCGCCGTGGCCCTCGTCGCCGTGGCGGTGGCATGGCCGGCGGCCCGGTACCTGGCCACCACCCGATCCCGGGTCGGGTGGGTGGTGCTGGCGGCACCCGTGCTGCTCCCGCCCCTCGTGCTCGGCGACGGGCTCGCCCCCTGGCTGCTCGAGGTCGGGCTCGGTGGCCGGACGGCGATCGCCGTCGCCCATCTCCCCATCGCCATCCCCTACGCCGCGCTGGCCCTGGCCCCGGGGTTCGGGGCCGACCTCGATGAGCTCGACCACACCGCCGCCATGCTCGGCGCCACGCCCTCCGAGCGGCTTCGTCACGTCGTGGTCCCCGCCGCCCGGGCCCACGTCCTGCTGGCCCTCGCCCTGGCCTTCACCGTTTCGTGGAGCCAGTACGCCATCAGCCTCACCGTGGGTGGCGGTACCCCGATGCTGCCCCTCGTTCTCGTCCCCTACGTGCGCAGCGACCCTCAGATCGCCGCCGCCCTGGCGCTCGTGTTCCTCGTCCCACCCGCTGTGGCCCTGATGTCCGCCAGCGGTGCCGCCGGTCATCGCCGGGCCCACCGGCGGGTGAGAACGGCCGAGCCCACGATGGCGACACCCACCACCACCAACGACCCGACGAAGGCGACGCTGGTGGGCTGATGGGCCGAGCTGCCGAGGCCGGCCACCAGCAAGGCCCCCGGAACCAGGCCGATGGCCGTTCCAGTCACGTAGGCCGTCGGCCGGACGGGGGAAAGGCCGGCGACGTAGTTGAACAGGTTGAACGGCACCACCGGCAGGAGGCGCGACACAACGATCGAGCGGAACTGGCGCTGGGCCACCCACGTATCGATCTCCGCCGCCCGCGACGCCAGCAGGGCCTGAGTGGGGCGGCGCCCCGCACCCCGGGCGAAACCGTAGGCCGCGGTCGCCCCGAGGGTGGCACCGGCGACGGCGACGGCCGCGCCGCCGACGGTGCCGTAGACGATGCCCGCCGTGACCGTGCTGGCCGAGCCCGGTACCAACAGCACGGTGGCCAGGGCGTAGAGCAGCACGAAGGCGGCCACGCCCGACCAGCCGGCGGTGGCGACATCGTCGACGGCATCCCGCAGCGACGAGGCGCCGGACACGATCGTCGTGACGCCGATGACAGCGAGGACGAGAGCCAGTCCGGCCAGGCGCAACCACGCCAGCGCCGGCACGTTCTTCGACGGGGTGCTCACCACATCATTGGATGCACACGGCGCCGGGAACGGCGCGCCGACCCGGTTCGGGTGGTCCCGGGCGACGACGTCGAGCGCATCGAGTGCCCCGCAGGAGGAATCCCGCCGCCATGGTGCGGGTTGCGGGGACGTGGACGTCGTTCAACGGAACGCCTTCGAGCGATATGTGGTACCCGAGATCGACGTCCTGTTCCATGTGGCCCGCCCGCTGACCCGTAACACGGCCGATGCCGAGGATCTCGTGCAGGAAACACTGATCAGAGCCCACCAGGCCATCGACCGCTTCGATGGCCGCTACCCGAGGGCCTGGCTGTTGACCATCCTTCGCAACACCAACATCAACCGGAATCGCCGGCGCCGCCCCGAGCTGCTCCGCGACCCCGACGCCACCTTCGACCGCATGCGCCAGGCGGCCGGGGTCGAGCAGACCGACGCCTTCGTCGATCTCGAGTTCGACGCCGAGATCACGAGGGCGCTCGATGCGCTCAGTGAGCCCTTCCGTCTCGTCGTCGAGCTCATCGACATCCAGGGGTTGACCTACGCCGAGGCCGCACAGGTCCTCGACATCCCGTCTGGTACCGCCATGAGCAGGCTGCACCGGGCCCGAGCCCGGATGCGGGACCAACTCGACCGGGCCGGCCTCGCCCCGAGGAGCATGGCGTGAAGTTTCGACTTCCCAACCCGTTCCGCTGGTCGCCGGCCGCGCCGTCATGTGAGGAGGTGGCGGAGGTGCTCCAGCGCTACCTCGACGATCAGCTCGACCTCGGGTTCGCCGATCGCATCAGCGCCCACCTCGACGACTGCCGCCGCTGCGGCCTCGAGGCCGAAACCTATCGACGCATCAAGGCGTGCCTGGCGTCGCACCGTGAGCCGATCCCCGAGGAGTCGCTCGAGCGCCTCCGGGAGTTCGGGGCCCGGCTGGCACGCCCCGGCGAGGCCACCGGTTACTCCTGAGGGTCGGTGAAGCGACCGCGTCGTCACCGGCTCTGCTCGACGGCTGCGATCAGCGCGTCGACCGCCGGGCGATCGTCGGGCGAGGTGGGCCAGAAGCCCGCGGCCAGGCGCCTGTCGGGGGCGATCACGAAGTCGCCGCCGAGCTGGCGGGTGTCCTGGTTCGGTCGTCGCAGCCGCCGTCCCCGTCGCAGGAGTGAGCCGTACATCGTGAGCGTGCCGACGCTCCAGATCTGGCGGAGGGAGCCGCGGCCCAGGTCGAACTGCCGGTAGACCACCCGATCGGGGTCGGCCAGTAGGGGGAAGGGGAGATCGACGTGCCTTCGATGGGCGGCGAGACGCTCCGGATCGCCGGTGAAGGTGATGGCGACGACGGTGGCGTCGCCGAGCTCGGTGAGTCGATCGCGCACGGCGATCAGGTGCTCCTGGCAGGGCAGTCACATCAGGTGGCGGTGGAAGATCAGCACCACCGGTCGACCCCGGTGCTCCGACAGTGTCCACGTGCCGCCCCGATCGTCGGTGAGGGCGAAATCGTCGACGACGTCTCCGGTCTGCATCGGTGGGTGGCTCCCGTTCAACTGGGGTGGAGGTGCGGTGGGACCTGGACGCCGAGGTCGTCGGCCAGGGCCATGCCGCTGCGGCGGACCCGGACGCCCAGGACATGGAGAAGCCGGTTCATCATCTGGAAATTCCCGGCGACGGCGGCGGCCCGGATCACCGCCGCCGGTCCGGCGGTGTCGAGGAGGGCCCGGCGTGCCCCCGGCATCTCCTCGGCGTCGCCTAGCACGGCGGCGTCGGTGAAGGCCAGCAGCTCACGGCCGGCCGGCAACGCCGGATCGAGGGTGACATCGACGATGGCTCGCAGGTCGACCGGTCGGTCGGTGTGGTTGCTGCTCGCACGGAGCATGCCGGCGTGGGCCAGCAGTCAGAAGAAGCACTCGTTGAGCAGCGACGTGCGGGCGGCCACGAGCTCCATCTGGGTGCGGTGCAGCCCCCGATCGGCATCGAGGTCGGCCATCTCGGCGACGGCGAGATAGAGCACGCCGTGGACGTCGTGCATGGCCTGGTGCTCGTCGGGCAGCAGGGACAGGGCGTTTGGCGGTGAGGCGGTGCCGACCGTCGGCAGCCAGCCACCGTCGATGCCGGCCCCGGGGTCGACCCGACCGGTGGGCTCGCCTTCGGCGCCGGCCTCGAGCTCGACCGGGGCGATCCCGACACCGAAGCAGAACGTGTCGACCGCGGTCAGGCGCGCCACCAACGACACGACCTCCACGAGTTGCGCGTCCGTCGACCCGGCGGCCCGCAGGTCGGTGATCATCTCCGGACGGATCGTGTGGGCCTCGACGGTGACGGTGGCGGCGAACCGTTCGAGCGACCCGTCGGGAACGGGCGCCTCGGGTTCGACACGCAGCGCACGCGCCAGCGCCGCCAGCTGGCGGCGTCGTCCCCCGTGGAGGGTCGGGCCGGGCGATGTGATCGAGCGGAGGGTGCGATCGATCAGCGACTCCTCGTCCGGTGGCACGTGAAGAGCGTCCATCGGGGAACCGTAGAGCACGCAGCCCACGCCGGGCCCGGCGGTCGTCGCGAAAGTGGGAAGCGTCACACTCCCGAGGCGTGTTCCCCTCTCACCGTCGGGAATGTTCGATCCGATCGACGGACGCAGGCGACAACCCGCTTGCATCGTCGCGCCTCGACGGTGGACCCGAAAACCGAGCAACACGCACAGGAGACACCTTCCATGCACACCGCAATTCACAAGCTCAACCGATTGCAGCAGGCCGCCCCCCTGGTGCTGCGCGTCGTCATCGGCGCACTGTTCGTCTGGCACGGCATCGACAAGTTCGACGCCGGCATCGCCATGATCGAGGAGATGTACACGATGTGGGGCGTCCCCGTCCCCGGTCTCACGGCACCGCTGTCGGCCCTCGTCGAGATCGTCGCCGGTGTCGCCCTCATGGCCGGGATCGGCACGAGGCTGGCCGCCCTGGCGCTGAGCGCCGTGATGGTCGGCGCGATCATCTATGTGAAGGCCGACCTCGGCATCATCTCGTCCGAACCGATGCCGGGCGCCGAGCTCGACCTGGCGCTGCTCGCCGGACTCATCGCCGTCGTCGTCCTCGGCCCCGGGCGGTACTCGGTCGACAGCATGCTCGGCATCGAGCCGGCCGCCACCCACGATCACAACGATCACGAGGTGCTCGTCGGCGTCTAGCCTCCTGGCCCACGCCGCCGACGACGAGGCGGGGCATGCGTCGGGACGGAGTCCCGCGCATGCCCCTGCCCTCGCGTTTGTTCTCCGGTGGCGTTCAGGTCAGCGTTCGTCGGAGCGGCGCCGCGCCGGAGCTGGTGGAGATGCTCGTGGACGTGGCGCTCGAAGGCCTGATCGTTCGATGAGGCTCGCCGTCCGGCTGAAGTCGGCGGGAGCGGCCGTGATCGGGCAGGGGAGCGGGAGCGATCCGGACCGGGACAACGTAGTGGCGGGATCGCGGCTCCAGGACGAGACGCTGCGATCGCACTGGTGATCGGCGTGTTGTTGACGCTTCCTCGATCCGCTGGAAGCCCACATGTCGGTGCAGGAGACGTCGCAGGCCGGTGTCGGGGACGAAGTGGTTGCGTCTCCCGGTGATACCGCTCGGACCGATCAGCGGCCGGACCGGAAAGAGGTCGTCGAGGCCGACGCTGACGGCCGGGTGCGGAGTACTCAGGCCCACCTCGCCGGCATGTTGGGGGTGCAGCGCTCCAGTGTGCAACGGGTCCTGAAGCAGTTGGAGGCGGCCGAGCTCGTCCGGCTGCGGTACCGCTAGATCGAACTCGTGGACCGGGGAGGTCTCGTCACCCTCCTCACGGAGTCCGACGCCGCGCCCGGCCCCCGGGACGAAGGGCGTTGACACGTCGGCATCGGCCGGATTGCTAGGCGGGGGAACGTCGGGTGGCGGAGAGGACTCCGTAGTTGGCCACGACGAACGGGACGACGTAGGTCGAGACCGCCTTGATCCAGGTGCCGGCGGTCGCCTCCCCCGACATGACGACGTCGAGCTGGTTGATGGCGAACAGGATCGACCCCACCACGAGCGCCACCGACACCGTCCGGGTCAGGTTGCCCCGGGTGAACACGACTCGGGGGATGTCGCCCACCGAGCTCCACGTCGAGATCGGTTGCTGCTTGCCCGACAGTGGTAGCGGGTCCGGCGGTTCAGTGGTCACGCACGCCTGAACCGCAGCACCCGCTGGATTCATTCCGGAGTCGGCGGCAACGCTCGGGTTCAGCGTCCGTCCCCGTGGACCCCGCCGTAGGCCACGCCGGAGAGGTGGGCGAGGTCACGGTCGAAGGTGGTGAGGTCGGCCAGGCTGAACTGGGCGAGGTCGTCATGGCCACAGGCCCGGGCCAGCACCCGCAGCAGGTCGTTGCTGGCCTGGAGGAAACGGGCGAGCCGCTGGGCTGCGTCGTCCACCACGAGCCGTGCCCGGAGGTCGGGGCGTTGGGTGGCGATCCCGACGGGGCAGGCGTTGGAGGCGCAGGCCCGCATCCCGAGACAGCCGATGGCCTGGATGGCGCTGTTGGCGAGGGCCACGGCGTCGGCGCCGAGCGCCAGGGCCTTGGCGATGTCGGTGTGGGTCCGCAGGCCGCCGGTGATGACCAGCGTGACGTCGCGCCGACCCCGGCGGTCGAGATGGCGGCGGGCCCGGGCCAGCGCCGGGATGGTGGGGACCGAGATGTGGTCGCGAAACAGGGCGGGGGCGGCGCCGGTGCCGCCGCCCCGCCCATCGAGGATGATGTAGTCGACACCGATGTGGAGGGCGGCGTCGATGTCGTCCTCGATGTGCTGGGCCGAGAGCTTGGCCCCGATCGGGATGCCACCCGAGCGCTCCCTGACCTCGTCGGCGACTCGGCGGTAGTCGGCCAGCTCCACGAGATCGACGAAGGTGGCGGGCGACACCGCGGGCGTCCCCTCGGGGAGGCCCCGGACCTCGGCGATTCGGCCCGTCACCTTGTGGCCGGGAAGGTGACCGCCGGTCCCGGTCTTGGCTCCCTGCCCGAACTTGAAATGGAAAGCCTGCACCCGTTCCACGATGTCCCACCGCCAGCCGAAGCGCCCGGACGCCAGCTCGTAGAGGTAGCGGTGATTCTCGGCCTGCTCCTCGGGGAGCATGCCACCCTCGCCGGAGCAGATGCCGGTGCCGGCCAGGTCGGCTCCTCGAGCCAGGGCCGTCTTGGCCTCTTCCGACAGTGCGCCGAAGCTCATGTCGGACACGAACATGGGCATGGACAGCTCGACCGGCCGGCCGGCGTTGGGACCCAACACCGTGGTGGTGGCAACGGGATCGTCGTCGAGGAGGGGTCGGCGTGCCAGCTGGGCCGTCAGCAGCTGCAGATCGTCCCATGCCGGGAGCGAGGTGCGGGCCACGCCCATCGACACGACGGGGCCGTGGTGGCCGTAGGTGGCCAGGCCGTCCTCGGCCAGCTGGCGGATGAGGGACACATGCGGTTCGTCGGGGATCCCGTGGGGATCCTGGTAGGCGCCCTGGTAGCCGTCACGGTCGAAGGGTTGGGGGTGCTCGCACGCCCACTCGTGGATCTCGGCCCGATCCACCACGAGTTGGTCGTCGATGATCCAGCTCCCGAAGCGGTGCAACCGCTCGTGGTTGTCGTAGGCCGACACGCCGGTGTCGTAGCGGTAGTCCCAGCCGTGCAGGCTGCAGATCAGGTTGTCGCCGTTCACGCTGCCGTCGGCCAGGAGGGCGCCGCGGTGCAGGCACCGGCCGTACAGCACCGAGACGTTGTCGTCCCACCGCACCGCCACCAGATCCACCGTGGCGACCAGGGCGTGGCGAGGGCTGCGATCGGCCAGCTCGGGCCAGGGGAACAGGGCCACCGGGTCACGGGGCCGGGTGCCGGTGGGATGCTGCGGGTGTTGGGGGTGCTCGTCGGCGTGGATCATCGTGCTGGAAACTCCTCCGAGCCGGGGAGTGTTCCCCGCTGATGTTCGGTCAGGGGGATCCGGCTCGCCGGGCACCACCCCACCAGTCGCTCGGCGGCGGCCCGCGCCTGGGCGGCTCACGACATGCGGCCGATTGGAGCCCTGGCAACGGTGCCCGTCGGAGGCGTTGCGCAGCAACTCCCGAAGACCGGCCTCCGGACGGTCGACTCAGCCGGAGTGGGGTCCGGGGATCGTGGAGTCACCTCCGGCGAGGACGAAGGCGGCGACGATGGCCACGATGAACAGCACCGCCAGGGCCAGCCACTGGATGTCGGCCGACGACACGACCGGTGGGCGACGCCGGCCCGAGCGGGCCTTGCGTTTCGTTGACTTGACCGACGATGGCGACTGCCGTGCTGCTCCCATGAGCGGTGAACATGGTCGAGCCACGGAACGATTCCGGGATCGGGGATCGTCGGGAAGGTCATCCGGACCCGGCGGGTTTCCCCGGCATGCACGAGCACGCTTCGGAGATCACCGTCTACTGGCGCCCTGGATGCGGCTTCTGCTCCTCGCTGCTGCGCGGCCTCGATCGTCGTGGCGTTCCCCACCGGCGGGTCAACAGCTGGGACGACCCGACGGCGGCGGCGCTCGTGCGCGCCGCGGCCAACGGCAACGAGACCGTTCCGACGGTGACCGCGGGTCGGTGACGACGTCGACCAGCGCCGGCCCGGGATGGGCTAGGGCGGCGGTGAGGGCGGTATCGAGTTCGTCCGAGCGGGTCGCTCGGGTGCCGTGGGCGCCGCACAGCCGGGCGTAGGCGGCGAAGTCCGGGTTGTGCAGGCCGGTCTGCCACACGTCCTAGTGGGCGGCGCGCTGTTCCTTCGAGGTCTTGGCCGGTTCACTGTTGTTCAACGCCGGTGCATCGTTGAAGCCCTCCGGCGGGCGCCCATCGGTGGGGAGTAGTCGTAGCCGTGCCACGGGCAGCGCAGCCAGCCATGCTCGATCGAGCCCTCGCCCAGGGGCCCGCTGGTGGGGGCAGGCGTTGTCGAGGCATCCGAAGCGACCCTCGAATCGGCTGACGGCGAAACTCCGCGTCCCGACCGACACGGTGGTGACCCGACCGTCGTCGAGTTCGTCGAGCTCGAGCAGCTTGTGCCAGGTGGCGTCGGGCCCAGGGGCGGGGCGGCGGCGACGGGTGGCTGGTCGGGGCTCATGCGGTTGGATGCTCCTCGTCGTGGGGCAGCTGGCGGTGTGGCAGGGCCCCCAGGCCTCAGCTCGACTGAACGGCCCCCGTCGCCGGGCCCGGAGCGGCGGCCGACGACGATGAGCCCCCGTGTCACTCGGAGATGATGCGAGTGTCGGGCTCGAAGGCGGCGATGGCGAACCAGAACGTGTCGAGGTGCTCCACCGGCTCCAGGCGTGCGCCGCTGAGGTCGCCCGAGACCCCGACACCCAGAATGTCGAACGTGCTGGTGGTGGCGGCATCGGTGAAGGTGCCGTCACCGTTGGCCGTCAGGTCCACCGCTACACCGTCGGCCAGCGGGCGGTAGACCCCCACGGCGCCGATGTCGCGGCCGTCGGCGATGGTGGCCGAGTCGAGGGCCGAGGCCGTGCCGGGGGTGTGGAGGAGCATGACCGGTTCCCCGTCGATCACCGTGGTGATCACCCCGGCGGTGGTGAGGTCGTCGAGGGGGACGGCGATCGACTCGCTCGTGCCCCGGATGGCGACGACGCGGGTCTGGGGCGGGAGCCGACCGTCGAGCTCGCCGTCGAACAGGAACGGCGACTGGTTCACGTCGTCGTAGCCGACATAGGGGTTGGTGCCATAGTTGCGGTTGAACCCGGTGTCGCGGCTGAGCACCAGTCCCTCGGGGTGGGCGTCGCGGAACGTCGACCACGACACGGTCGTCACCGGGAGCGTGTCGAGCGTTGTGCCCGTGAGCACCCCGATGACCGCCTCCCCGGTGAAGTGCGACCACAGCGATTCGGTCTGGCGGTCGTACATGACCAGCGACGAGTTGAAGAGCCGACCCGACGTGCCGAAATCGAGGACGCGGTCGCCGGCCGTGCGGAGGTAGACCAGGGCCGAGTTGCACAGCGGGCAGTACGACACCGTGACCGGGACATCACCGAAGGTGTCGTTCACGATCTCGTGCCAGGTCATGATCTGCACCGGGTAGGCGCGGGCCTCGTCACCGATCTCGAGGAGCAGAACCGGTTCGACGTCGTCGAGCCAGTCGACGGTGGACGCCGGCTGGAACATGGGGTCGTCGATGGGGGGAATCCCGTCGGGTGGTGGTCCGCCGGAGCGGATCTCGTCGGGGTCGACGAGTGGCTCGGGGAAGGCGGGATTCCTCATGTCGTCGAGCGCGGACGGGCCGTCGTCACGGGGATCACCGGCGATCTGGTCGACGGCGATCGTCTCGACCTCGGCGTTCGCCTCGGGCCTCGTCGACTCCTCGGGCGGAGCGGTTTCTTCGCTCGCCGACACGTCGTCGGCCGCGGCCGACGGTGTTGTCGGGTCGGGGTCGTCGTCGAGTGTGACGACGGCCCCGACCCCGAGGGCGAGAGCAGCGATCGGAACGAGGACCCATAGGCGACGCACACCCTCCCCAACCCACCCCACCGCCGCGGTCGTTCCCATTGTCGGTCTGCCGACAGTCGCCGACGATCGGACCACAGGATCAGGACGACAACATCGCTGCCAGGCCGTCGGGGTCGGTGACGACGACGTGCCCGTAGCCGGGGTGGGCCACCCCGAGGATCTCGAGGCGGCGGATCACGTCGTTGACCGATGACCGCTGGACACCGAGGAGCCGGGCCATCGCCTCCTGGGTCAGCTCGACCCGGCCCTGCTCGTCGACCCGGCGGAGCAACACCGCCGCCACCCGATGAACCAGATGACCGGCCAGCAGCTCACCGAGGCGTTCGTGGGTCTCCAGCACTCGTTCGGCCAGCGACTCCGAGAAGGCCAGGGCGAGCCGGGGCGACCGGGCGAGCACGGCGTCGAGGTGATCCACGTGCACGGAGACGAGCTCGGCCTCGGTGGCGGCGACGGCGTCGAGGTGATGCCGGCGCCGCAGGAGGTGGGAGACGTCACCGAACACTGCGCCAGGCCCCAACGACGAGATGACCGGTCGGCGGGGGTCTGCGGGGCGACACAGCTCGACGACCCCCGACCGTACGACATGGATCTCGATGGCGGGGGCGCCCGCCTCCACGATCACGGTGCCGGCGCGGACGCACCACGAACGTGACCCGTCCACCATGGGGGCCAGTTCATTGGTGGGTAGCGGCCGGGCCGACCCGCCGAAGGCGCGACGCAGGACGGCCAAGCGCTCAGGGGAGTCGTCGTGGGACGGAGCTGTTCGATGTGCAGCCATGGTGGCTGAACCCGCCGGCGCCGACGAGGCTTCCCGGCGACCTGGGCGTCCGTTCAGCTCGCCGATCAGCGCCCTCCTGTTGCTCCACATCGACGTGATTGACCGCTTCCGGTTCTGGCAGATCGGCGGCGGGCGGAGCCGCACCGCAGCGTCGGGCCCATCGCCTTCGTGGCGGTCCTGGGCGGCCCGATCGCCGGCCGTATCGTCGGGGAAAGGGCGAACGGTCGCGGCGCCGGCGGGCCGGTCACACGAGGGGGTGGTTGGGCTCCAGGCCGAGACGGTGCCGTCCGAGCAGCTCGCGGCCGGTGTCCCACTCGTAGAAGGCGTGGGTGGCGAGCATGTTGAAGTCTCGGAAGAACCGCTGCAACGGGGCCTCGGTGGCGAAGTTCGACGACCCGGCGTGGTGGATCATGTCGTTGACGGCCCGGCGGCACAGGTCGACGATGAACCCGGCGCGGGCCTTGAGGCGCAGCCGCTCCTCCAGCGTGAAGCCGTCTCCGTCGGCGAGGTCGATCGCCTCCTGGGTGAGGTCGGTGACGAGGCGCTGGGTCACCTCCGCCGCCGCTGCCGCCTCGCCGAGCTTGATGTGCATGTAGCGGTTGTCGGCCAGCGCAGCGCCGGAGTGGGTCCGCACCCGGCCCCGGACGATCTCCTCGAACGCCGCCACCGCCCCCCTGATCCCCCCCGAGAAGATGCCCATGGTCTCGCAGTAGATGAACGGTAGGACCGGCATCCGGTACTGGGGGTTGGCATGCAGCCGGGCGCCCGGGGTGTCGCCGTTGCGGAACTCGGTGCCGAGCAGCACCCGGTGTTCCGGTACGAACACGTCCCGCAGTTCGAAGTCGTGGCTGCCGGTGCCCGCCATGGCCGCCATGTGCCAGGTGTCGATGATCGTCGTGTCCTCGGCCCGCACCAGGAACTGGTAGCGGGTGCCGTCGGGGGTCGCCCCGCCGATGCAGGCCCAGTCGGCGTGCACGATGCCCGATCCCCACGAGACCCGACCCGAGATCATCATGCCTCCCTCCACGGGCTCCACGGTGAGCGTGGGCGCCGTGGTCACCGGAACGAGGGCGTAGCCCTTGTCGGCGAAGAGCTCCTCCTGGGCCCGCTCGGGGTACTTCACCGCCATCCAGTTGTGACCGCTGTAGAAGGCGAAGTTCCACCCTGTCGACAGGCAGGCGACGCTGATGATCTCGGTCACCTCACGATGGGTGTGGATCGACAGCTCGTGGCCGCCCCAGCGCTTGGGGACGAGGATCGACAACAGCTCGGCGTCGATCAGCTCGGCGATCGTGTCGTCGTGGGGGTGTCGCTGCGCCTCGGTCAGCGTGGCTCGCGCCGCAATGGCGGGGGCGAGCTGTCTCGCCCGGTCGACGAGTTCGTCGTGGCTTGCGCTCATCCGTCCGTTCACCTCGGTACGAGGATCGTCGACGAGCGATGGACGAGCAAGGCCGATGGCGGGAGCGGCCCGGTGGGGACGACGGCGAGCTGGATCTGCTAGAAGTGCGGTGCGCCGGAACGCCCGGCGCACCAGACCACAGGAGATGCTCATGTCAGCGTCCACAACAGGCCTCCGGGGACGGTCACGGTGACCGCCCCACTCAGTCCCGACGTGCTCGAGGACCTCATCACCGGCACCATCGCCCCGGCTGCGCCCGACGTGGACGCCGAGGGCCGGTTCCCCCGTGATTCGATCGACGCCCTGCTGGCCGCCGGCTACGGCGCCCTGACCAGTTCCCCCGACGTCGGCGGCGTCGGCGCCTCCTTCGCCGATGCGGCGGCCGTCGTGCGACGCCTCGCTGCGGTGTGCGGCTCCACTGCGATGATCTACACCATGCACCTGGCGGCCACCGCCGCCATCGAGGCCGCCGGATCCGACGAGGTCCGCCGTCAGATCGCCGCCGGTCGTCACCTCTCCACCCTGGCCTTCAGCGAGCGGGGATCCCGCAGCCACTTCTGGGCCACACTGTCCACCGCCCGGGCCGAGGGCGACGACGTCGTGCTCGACGCCGAGAAGAGCTGGGTCACGTCGGCCGGCGAGGCCGACTCCTACGTGTGGACCTCCCGTCCGGTCGAGGCCGACGGACCGTCCACCCTGTGGCTCGTGCCGGCCGATGCACCGGGCCTGAAGGTGGGCGCACCCTTTGACGGGCTCGGCCTCCGGGGCAACGCCTCGTCGCCGGTGGCGGCGGTCGGCGCCCGCATCGGTCGCAGCGCCATGCTGGGTGCCGATGGCGGTGGCCTCGACCTCGCCCTGTCCCAGGTCCTCCCGTGGTTTCTCGTGCTCAACGCCGCCGGGGGCCTCGGCTTCGGCGATGCCGCCCTCGCCGCCACGCTCGACCACCTCACGTCGGCCCGCCTGGAACACCTCGACCAGACGCTGGCCGACCAGGCGGTGCCCCGGGCCCGCTATGGCCGGCTACGGGTCGTCCTCGACTCGGCCGGCGCCCTCGTCGACGACGCCTGCGTGGCCCTCGGATCGGGCCGGCCGGACGCCCCGCTGCGAATGCTGGAGGTCAAGGCGGCAGCCGGGGAGGCCGCCATCGAGGTCACCAGCGAGGCCATGCGCCTCGGCGGCGGTGCCGCCTTCCGGCGCGACATCGGCGTCGAGCGGCACTTCCGCGACGCCCGGGCCTCGAGCGTGATGGCGCCGACCAGCGACGCCCTCCACGACATGATCACCCGTGCCCTGACCGGGATGCCGCTGCTGTGAGCGGGCCGGCGAGTGCGCCGTTCGTGCTGGGTGCCGTGGCCTACGCCCCCAAGGTGGTGACGATCTGGGAGGGGTTCCGTCAATGGTTCGACGAGAACGACTTCCCGGTCGACTACGTCCTGTACTCCAACTACGAGCGCCAGGTCGAGGATCTCCTGGCCGGTCGGATCGACGTGGCGTGGAACTCCCCGCTGGCCTGGGTGCGGGCCCGCCGGCTGGCGGCGGCGGCGGGGCGATCGGCGTCGGCCCCGATCATGCGCGACACCGACCAGGACCTCACGTCGGTGGTCCTCGTCCGCTCCGACGCCGGCATCGGCTCCCTCGAGGAACTCGCCGGCCGCCGGGTGGCGGTGGGGGCCACCGACTCGCCCCAGTCGCGGCTGATCCCGCTCGGTCACCTGGCCACCGCCGGGATGCCGCCGGGTGAGGCGTTCGACGTCGTCCGGTTCGACGTCATGGTCGGCAAGCACGGCGATCACGTGGGCGGGGAGCGCGACGCCGTCGTGGCGCTGCTGGCGGGCGAGGTCGACGCCGCCTGCATCATCGGGGCCAACCACCTGGCATTCGCCCAGGAGGGCCTGATCCCGGCGGGGGCGGTGCAGGCGGTGAGCGAGACCGAGCCGTACGACCACTGCGTCTTCACGCTGCTCGACGACGCCGTGGCGCCCACCACGGTCGACGTGTTCAGCGAGCTGCTGCTGTCGATGTCGTTCGACGACCCCGAGGTACGGGGCCTGCTCGAGCTCGAGGGTCTCCGCCAGTGGGTCCCGGGCCGGACGACCGGTTTCGATCAGCTCGAACGGGCCGTCGACCTCCTGGGCCTCTACGACGAGGCCGGCCGGATCGTCGACGCCGGGTACCACCCGTGACCGACCCCGCCGGGGCCGAGGTCGTCCACCTGGGCGACCTCGGCTTCGACGGTGGGGCCCACGTGCTCGTCGCCCGGGGCCTGCGCCGCGTCGAGGCCGGCGCCACCGTGTCGGTGGTCGGCTCCCACCACGACCTTCGCTCGCAGCTGCGGGCATGGTGCACGGCCAACGGCCACCGCCTGGTGAACGATGGTCCGGAGGCCGGGGTACTGGCCGTGGAGAAGGGGACGACCAGCGCATCCCGCTGGGTCGGCGCCGTCCCCGCCGGATCGCCGGCCCGGGGGGAGGTGGTCGAGCGGCCGCCGGCCCACTGGGGGCTGGCGGCGCGCGGCGTCTGGGTCGAGGCGGGCGGCCCGACACCCCGGTTCGACCTCGACCGGCGCGACGAGATTTGGGCCGACGATGCGGGGCGCCTCTACGAGCGAGCCCTGGCCGGCCAGTGGGATCCCGCCACCGCGGTGGAATGGAACGCCCCCCTTCCCGACGATCCGGAGATCGAGCAGGCGGTGGTGCAGGTCATGACCTATCTCGTCGAGAACGAGGAGGCGGCACTGGTGGTGCCGGCCCGGTTCCTGGGACGGATACACCCTCACTTCGTCGAGATCCAGCATCTGCTGGCGGTCCAGATCGCCGACGAGGCCCGCCACGCTCACGTGTTCGCCCGTCGGGCCCGCCTGGGCGAACGACCGCCGGCGCTGTCGAGCGCCGGCGGGCGGTCATCGTTGCAGACCCTGCTCGACGAGCCCGACTTCGCCACGGCCAGCTTCCTGCTCAGCGTGCTCGGCGAGGGCACCTTCCTCGCTCTGCTTGGGTTCATCGAGCGCCACGCCCCCGACGGCTGCACCCGCAGCATCGCCCACCTCGTCCGCAGCGACGAGGCCCGTCACGTGGCGTTCGGTGTCGCCCACCTCGAACGACATTGCCGACTCGACCCGGACCTCCGGTCCCGCCTCGCCGCCGCCGTGGAAAGTCGGCACGACGATCTCCGTTCCACCGCCGGGCTCAACCAGGAGGTCTTCGACGCCCTGGTGCTCCTGGCCGCAGGGTCGTTCGAGCCCGGAGCCATCGAAAGGGGGTGGGATGGGGTGCAGCACCTCCAGGCCGACATGCATGACGGTCGGGTTGCCCGTCTCGCCCGGCTCGGTTTCACCCCGGACGAGGCGGAGGCCCTGGCCGCCCTCCACACCCGCAACTTCATGTGAGTTGATGGACCCGGGGTTGTGTGAGTAGATGCGTTGCGACTACACCTCGCTCCCAATGGTCTCAACGAGACCATTGATCGAGATCGGGGCACGATGATGATGCTCGAGAGGTTCGGGTCGATGGTGGTGGCGGTCGTGGTCAGCGTCGGCGCCGCAGGTTGTGGCGGCGACGACGGCGGGGGGGACGACTCGTCGGACACCACCATCGCAGCCTCGGCCTCCGGTGACGGGGCGGTCGAGGGTCCGGTGGTCGTGTTCGCCGCAGCGTCGTTGGCCGACGCCTTCGCCGAGGTGGAATCGGCGTTCGAGGCCGCCAACCCCGGGGCCGACGTGCAGCTGAACACGGCGGGTAGCTCGGCGCTGCGGGAGCAGCTCCTCGAGGGCGCTCCCGCCGATGTCTTCGCATCGGCCAACCAGTCGAACATGCAACAGGTCGTCGACGCCGGCGAGGTGGACGGCGAGCCCGAGGTCTTCGTGCGCAACCGGCTGCAGATCGCGGTGCCGGCAAGCAACCCGGGTGACGTCGCCGGCCTCGCCGATTTCGCCCAGCCGGACCTGCTGATCGGGCTGTGTGCCGAGGGGGTCCCATGCGGTGACTTGGCCCGCCAGGCGCTGGCCAACGCCGGGGTCGAGCCGTCGATAGACACCAACGAGCCCGACGTGCGGGCGTTGCTGACCAAGATCGAAGCCGACGAGCTCGACGCCGGCATCGTCTACGTCACCGACGTGACCGCCGCCGGTGACCTGGTGGAAGGCATCGACATCCCGGAGGACGCCAACGTCGTGGCCGCCTACCCGATCGCCGGCCTGGCCGAGGCCCCCAACCCCGAGGGGGCCGAGGCATTCGTGGCCTTCGTGCTGTCGGACGAGGGTCAGGCCATCCTCGGGGCCTACGGCTTCTCGTCCCCGTAGGCCACCGCCGGCGAGGAGCCGGAACGAGATGGCGTGCGCTATCCTTGGAGGGAGATCTCCGGTGAACACAGCCCAGCATCCTCCAGTCGAGAACCGTCCCAGTGTGAAGCAAATGCAGCGGTGGCGATTGATCGTGTCCGTGCTGGCGGTGGCGACCGCCATCGTCATCGTTCCCGGGGTTGGTGCCCCAGCGAGTTCGAGTTCGACCCCGGGCTCGACGACGGCAGCAACCGCCGGATGGCCGGTGGAGGAAGCGTCGGCGAGCATGCCGGTGGTGTCCGGTCGCCGTGCGCCGTGCCCCGTGGGGTCGGATCAGGGCGACCGCTGCCATCGGTCGACCGTCGCCGGCCGTGCGCCCCTGGTCGATCCGGGGCTCGCCCGGTGGTGGCGTCTCGTGCCGCCGGCATGGCGGGGTCCCCCGGCCGTGACGGACTGATTGATCTTACTTGGGGCGGGCCGACGTTCGGCCTCCCCGGGCGACGCACTCCCGGGCATTCGCTGGTGTGGCTCGGGCGGCGTCTCCGACGCCCATCGAGGCCCTCGATGGTTTCTCGGTTGACTCGATTTCTGGAGGTAAGAAGAAGTGTTCCGAAACGGAGCGAAGACCGCCGTGCTGCTGGCAGCGCTGGGCGGTGTGATGGTTGGTGTCGGCTCGATGTTCGGTCGGGGTGGGGCGCTCGTGGGCCTCGTGCTCGGCCTCGCCGTGGTCGGCTTCTCCTACTGGAAGAGCGACACGCTGGCGATCCGTGCTGCCAAGGCGGTGCCGGCCGACGAGGCCCAGCTGCCCGAGTACTACGCGATCATGCGTGAGCTCACCACGAGGGCGCAGATGCCGATGCCCCGGCTCTACGTGTCGCCCGAGATGCAGCCGAACGCGTTCGCCACGGGCCGCAACCCAGAGCATGCAGCGGTGGCGGTGACCGCCGGCCTGCTCCAGTTGTGCGCCTGGGACGAGGTGCGCGGCGTCCTGGCCCACGAGCTGGCTCACATCCGCAACCGTGACATCCTGATCGGCTCGGTCGCCGCCGCCATCGCCACGGGAATCTCGTTCATCGCCAACATGGCGATGTGGGGAGCCATGTTCGGCGGTCGTGACGACGAGGACAGCAACCCGATCGCCATGTTGGCGACGGCGTTGTTGGCGCCGGTGGCGGCCTCGCTGATCCAGATGGCGATCTCGCGCAGTCGCGAGTTCGAAGCCGACCGGGTCGGCGCCGAGCTCACCGGCAACGGTGAGCCCCTGGCCCGGGCCCTCGAGAAGCTCGAGGCGTACGCCGCCAGGGTGCCGATGAACATCGCCCCGGCCCAGGCCAGCCACTTCATCGTCAACCCGTTGACCGGGCGCAACGTCGGGATGGCCAACCTGTTCCGGACGCATCCGACGACGGAGCAACGGGTGGCCCGGCTGCGAGGTGTGCGCGTCTGAGCGGCTCGACCGGAGGCGGGCACCGGCTCGAAACCGTCCCGGCAGGCTCGGCCCTGCCGGGACCGGCGGAGCGGTGAGCCCCACCACTTGTGGCCATCGGCCCTAGGCGATCGCTCCGTGTCGCTGTTTGGCTATCGGCATGGGCCAGGGAGACCCGGACATCGGTCAGGAAACCCCGGTCGCCGCCGGCTCCGCCACCGTTGGGGGCGGTGGGGGTGGGGCGCGCAGTTACTTCCGCGCCATCGCCGTCGACTTCGACGGGACGCTGACCGAGGGCGCCCGGCCCGACCAGGCCGTCCTGGACGCCATCGCCGATGCCCGTGGTGACGGGATACGCGTGATCCTCGTGACCGGTCGCATCCTCGGTGAGCTGCGCCACGGCTTCCGCGACGTCGACGAGCACTTCGACAGCATCGTGGCGGAAAACGGAGCCCTGATCAGCGGACCCCACGGCCGGCGGCTCCTCTCCGACCCGGTCGACGAGGTCCTCGAGGACGCTCTCCTCCGCCGCCATGTACCCATCCGGGCCGGGGAGGTGCTCCTGGCCTGCGACGCCGCCCACGATCGCATCGTCCTCGAGGAGATCGGACGGCTCGGCCTCGACTGCCAGATCCTCCGGAACCGGGCGGCGCTGATGGTGCTCCCGGCCGGGGTGACCAAGGGGTCGGGTCTGCTCGAGGCGCTGGCCGACCTCGGGGTATCCCGCCACAGCACGATCACCGTCGGTGACGCCGAGAACGATCGCCGCCTCCTCGATGTCGGCGAGTACGGTGTCGCCGTCGCCAACGCGGTGGAGGCGCTCAAGGACCGCGCCGACCTCGTCCTCGACGAGCCGGACGGTCGGGGCGTCGTGGCCCTGCTCCGTGGTCCGATCCTGACCGGCTCCCGCCCGGCCCGGTCCGCCCGTTGGCGGTTGCACATAGGCGCGGCCGATGGCGAGGCGGTCACGATCCCGGCGTCGCAGATCAACGTGCTCATCGCCGGTGGCTCGGGGATGGGGAAGTCGTACCTGGCTGGTCTCCTGGCCGAGGAGGTCTCCGAGCTCGGCTACTCGGCCCTCATCGTCGACCTCGAAGGCGACCACCTCGACCTCGACGATCTCCGGGGCGTCCTCTCGGTCGGTGGGGTCGAACCCCTACCCAGACCCGGCGAGATCCACCGGCTCCTCCGGCACCGCTTCGGTAGCGTCGTCCTCGACGTCTCGCTCCTCGACCATCCCCACCAGGACGCCTACATCTCGGCCCTGCCCGGGATCATCGAGGAGGAGCGGCGCCAGACCGGCCTGCCCCACTGGGTCTTCGTCGACGAGGCCCACCGCCTCGTCGGGACCGATCTGTTGGGCACCACCATGCTCGACGAACCCAACCGGGGGCACTGCCTCGTGAGCTACCAACCCGAGCACCTCACCTCCATCTCACCCCGCTACCTCGACGTCGTCCTCCTGACCCCCGGGCTGGAGCCCGACCAGCTGCCCGGCCTGGCCCGAGCCACGGGGCGGACCAGCGATCACCTCGCAGCGTTGCTCGATGGGGCGATGATCGGGGAGGCGGTCATCATCGAGCCGGCCCGCGCCCCCGATCACGACCGGCGCTTCACCGTGGGGGGCCGCCGCACCACCCACGTGCGCCACTGGCACAAGTACGCCCGCCTCCCCCTCGACCCGGCGCTGCACTTCCACTTCCGGTCGATTGGGGGTGCCCCAACCGGCAACGTGGCCAGCAGCCTCCACGAGTTCCACCATCTCCTGCGGGGGAGCCCGCCCGATGTCATCGACCACCACGTCGCCGGGGGTGACTTCTCCCGCTGGATCCTCGCCGCCACCAGGGACGACACCCTGTGCGACAGCTTCGCCGACGCCGAACGATCGCGGGGAGCGAACGACAGCGTCGACATCCGGGACGACCTCGTTCGGGCCATCGAGCAGCGCTACCTCGGCTGACGGCGGCCGCCGACGGCGTCGGCCGCCACCAGGCCGACGGGACCGGTCGGGGGCTACTCCCCGTCCGTTGGCAGGCTACCGTCGAAGCGATCGGGACGGGCGGACGACCCGACACGACGTGGAAAGGGCCGGCGAGCGGTGAGTATCGATCGGGATCGCCTGGAGCGACTGCCGACGCCGTCGTCGCGTCGCCTGGCGGTGCGCGTCAGACCGGATGCCCTCCGTCGGATCCGCGCCGGTCACCCGTGGGTCTACGACCGGTCGATCGAGTCGGTCAGTCACGGCGACGGGCGGGCCGGCGAGCTCGGCGTCGTGTTCGACCGCAGGCGCCGGTTCGCCGCCATCGGGCTGTGGGATCCCCGGTCGCCGATCCGGTTACGCATCCTCCATGTCGGCCAACCGACCACGATCGATGCCGCCTGGTTCGCCGATCGGGTGGCGGCGGCGGTCGCCGCTCGCCGTGAGCTGCTCGATCGGCACGACCGGTCCGGTCTGGCCCCCTACGGCCCCGGCTTCCGGGCCGTCAACGGGGAGAACGACGGGCTCCCGGGCCTCGTCGTCGACTGCTATGACCATGTCGCCGTCGTCAAGCTGTACAGCGGCGTCTGGTTCCCCCACCTGCGGGCCGTCGTCGCCGGTGTCGCCGCCGCCACCGGCACCGACGCCGTCGTCCTGCGCCTCGCCCGCAACCTGGCGGGAGCCGACACCCACGGCCTGGCCGACGGTGACGTGGTAGCCGGTGACCTGGCCGACGGGCCGGTGCTGTTCACCGAGGGCGGTTTGACCTTCGAGGCCGACGTGCGGCGGGGCCAGAAGACCGGGCACTTCCTCGACCAGCGATCGAATCGGCTGGCGGTGGGATGCCTCGCTGATGGCAAGCGGGTGCTCGACGTGTTCGCCTCGACGGGTGGCTTCACCGTCCACGCCGCCGCCGGCGGCGCCACGTCGGTCCACGCCATCGACGCCTCGGCCCCCACGCTCGAGGTGATCGCTCGCAACCTCGGCCACAACGCCGCCGTGGCAGGGGTCGCCTCGTGCCCGGTGACGACCGAGGTCGGCGATGCCTTCGACACCATGGGCGATCACGGCCGGGCCGGCAACCGCTACGACCTCGTCATCGTCGACCCCCCGTCGTTCGCCCAGCGAGCCACCGCGGTGAGCCGGGGCCGGGCCGCCTACGCCAAGCTCACGAAGCTGGCCATCGGTCTGATCGAGGAGGGCGGCATCCTCGTCCAGGCCTCCTGTTCGGCCCGGATCACCCCCGATCAGTTCTTCGCCACGGTCACCGAGGCGGCGGCCGACCACGGCGCCACGCTCACCGAACTGTGCCGAAGCGGCCACGACATCGATCACCCGGTCACCTTCGACGAGGGCGGCTACCTCAAGGCGGGTTTCTGGCGGGTCGATCCCGGCCGGCCCCGCCGTGCGGTGGGGCGGGCGGGCGGGCGGCGATGACGACCACCCCGCTAACCCGTCCATGACTATGTCGGGGCCCAGCCGGAGGCGGCGCAGAGGCGCTGCGGGAGGTGCGTCGCCACAGCCCGGCGCCGGCTCGCCCGTGGTCGATCGCCGTCACCCGCCGGCGGCCTGACGATCGAGGTGGAGGTGGACGAGGCGGGCCAGGTCGGCGCTGTCGTGCTCGGCGCCGGCGATGAAGCTGGAGCGCCGTCGGCGCAGCACGTTGTGCCCGATCACGTACATGCCGGGGGCGTTGCGGACCACGCCCCCGTCGTGGTCGATCCGTCCCCGCCGGTCGAACACCGCCACGTCGAGCCACGAGTGGTCGGGTCGATAGCCGGTGGCGAACAGGACCGAGCCGACGTCGGCCCGGCGGAGATCGAGCTCGAGGCGGGGCGGACCGGCCCCCGCCGCCGTGGGCTCCAGCCGCTCCGGGGGGCCGAGCTCGTCGGCGATGCCGGCCGTGGCGGCCCAGTGGTCGAGGGCGCCGAGGAGCCGATCGGCCTTCAGATCGGCCAGGGTGCAGGTGTTGGCCAGCGACCCGGAGAACTGGGCCACGCCGTCGACGATGCGGCTCAACCGACCGGCGATCGTGATCCCCTGGGCGGCCAGCGAGTCGAGGTCGATCGAGCGCCGTTCGGGGGTGCCGATCAGTTGGGGGGACGGCAGGGCCCGGGCCCTGCCGATGTCGTCGACCCGGTCGTAGCGCTCGTCGAGGACGCCGGCCCGGTCGGTCCACCAGAAGATGTCCCGCCCCCGGTAGGTGCGGGGCATGCGCACGTGCTCGCCGACGGCCAGGGTCACCGGGCGACCCGAGCGGTGGATCTCCTCGGCCAGCTGCACCCCGGTGGCCGACGCCCCGACGACCAGTACAGGGCGGGGGTCGAGGCCGGCGGGGTTGCGGTAGGTCTGCGGCGTGTGCACCGCGATCCCCGCCGGCACGTCGGCCGCCACCGGCGGCACTGCGGCGAGACTGCACGCCCCGCTGGCGACTACCACGGCAGCGCAGCACCACCGGCCCCGGTCGGTGTCCACCAGGTAGCCGTCGCCGGCCCGCCGCACGGCGCTGATGGTGGTGGCCGTCAGCACCGGGGCGGCGACGAGGTCGGCGTAGCGGTCGAGGAGGTCCGCCACCTCGCCGGCCGAGGCGTAGCCGTCGGGATCGGGGCCGTCGTAGGCGAGCCCGGGCAGGCGGGTGAACCAGTTTGGGGTCAGCAGCCGCAGCGAGTCCCACCGTCCGGTCCGCCACGAGCTCGCCACCCCCCGTCGCTCGAGCACGACATGATCGATCGAGCGTTCGGTGAGGCGGCGGCTCATGGCCAGGCCGGCGTGGCCGGCCCCGATGACGACGACGGCCGTCCTCGTCCCCGACCCTGGGCGCCCGGCCATCACCCGGCCCTCAGGCCACGTCGACGGTCACGGCCGTCGGGTTGGTCACGATGTCGAACACCGCCGACCGCCTCTGCGACTGGGCCACGATGGCCCGGATGTCGGCGGGAGAGGCGTCGGCGTCGATGGCGAACCGTACCCGGATCCCGCTGAACCCGTTTCGGACGTCGGGGTCGGCGCCCAGGATGCCCAGCACGTTCATGTCGCCCTCCACGGTGGCGGTCACCGACCGGAGCTGGATCTGGCGGTGCTGGGCCACGGCGGCCACGCCGGCGGTGAGGCAGCTGACCAGCCCGCACAGGACGATCTCGACGGGGGCGGGCCCGAGGTCGAGGGAGGCGAAGCACTCGGGATGATCGGCTTCGAGCTTGAACGCCTTGGTGTGCTGGTGGTCGGTCCCGAGGCCGGTGAAGCCCTCGACGGTCGAGGTGCTGTGGGTGCCGTGGACCCACGTGCAGCTCGCTCGCCAGGTGAAGGCGGCGGCCTCGGGCGCAGCGCTGAGGGCCTCGCGGGCCCCGAGGAGGGCCTCGGTGTTGACCCCGTTGTCGATGGGGGTGTTGGTCATGGTCATGGCAGTGCTCCTCATGGTGTGCTTGGTTGTTGGGGATCGGTGGGCCGGCGGCCCCAGGCCACGACGAACTCACCGGGCACCCGGTAGCCGCCCGACCCGGTCCGGAAGCCGGCCAACGAGTCGAGGTACCGGCGTTCGGCCCCGGCCCGGGTCGCCGGGTCGAAGTGGGCGTAGGCGAGGGCGACGGGGCCGCCGAGGAAGGCGGCCCCGATCGCCTCGTCGTCGTCCCCGTAGTCGAGATCGACCCCGAGCCGGTCGTGGCCGACGGCGACGAAGCCGGCCCGCTCGAGCTCGGAGGCCAGGGCCCCGGGGGCTCCGAGGGCGAAGAACAGGGGGCAGACGTCGCTGGTGACCCGGTCGGCGACGATGGGAAAGAGCTCGGCCCAACCGCAGTGGCGACGTTCACCCCAGACCGACACCACGAGCCGGCCGCCCGGCCGGAGGACCCGGTACATCTCGGTGAGGGCTCGGCCGGGGTCGGGCACGTACATGAGGCCGAGCGAGCAGAGGGCCACGTCGAAGGGCCCGGCGACCGTGAGCTCCTCGGCCCCGCAGCCGATACCTTCGACGTTGCCCAGCCCGGCGAGGCGGGCCCTGCCCTCGGTCTCGGTCACCATGGCCGGTGACAGATCGGTGGCGGTGACCCGACCGGCTGCGGCGCCGTGAACGCCGCCCACGGCGGTGGCGGCCGCCAGGGTCACGAGGCCGGTGCCGCAGGCCACGTCGATGACGTGCTCACCGGCCCCCAGCCCGGCCCGGCCTAGCAGCAGGTCGTGAGCGGGCCGGAGCTGGCGGGCCCAGAATGCCTCGTAGTGGGCGACGGCCCGGTCCCACCCCCGGCGCTGCACGAGACGCTGACGCCGAGCCTCCATCACCGATCGTCTCCCCCCGCCGGCGGGCCCGGGCGTCGCGTCACCCGGTTGGGGCGCACCACCGCGTCGAGGACGGGGCTCAGCCGGTCGGCCTCCTCGATCAGTCGCTCAACCCGCCCGCCCGGGGCGGGGCTGTCGATCTCCACGCGATACCGGATCTCTATGAACCCCGCCGGGAACGCAGCATCGGGATCCAGCATCCCGCCGATGGCGGTGTCGGTCTCCACCTCGACCCGGATCGAGTCGACGGGGACGCCGTGGCGGGCGGCCCGGAGCCGGTACCCCATGGTCAGGCAGGCACCGAGGGCGGCCCGGACCAGGGCGCTCGGGGTGGGGCCCGCCCCTTCGCCCCCGAGGGCGGCGCCCAGGTCGCTCTCGATGCTCACGTCGCCCTCCCGGCTGACACAGCGCAGACCGTCGACGAGGGTGGTGGTGGAACAGATGGTGGAACGGCCGAACTCCGGGCGGCGCTCGATCGCGTGCTCCAGCCGGGTCAGGGCTTCGCCGATGCGGTGCTCGACGGGGTCGGCGGGGGGAAGATCCGGATCGGTCGTCCGTCGAGGGGTCGATGGGGCCATGGCCCGAATCCTGCGTCCCCGGGGTCGACTGGGCATCGGGCATCGTCCCCGTCGGCCGGGCCGGAGTACCTCAGATCCTGCTCTGAGGTACCTCAGAGCAGGATCTGAGGTACGGCGCCGGATGTGGGCCGGCCGTTTTCGGGGGACGCTGTCGGCGCGATGATTGAACTCGTGTCGAGACGAGTGTCGAGCGACCAGCTCGTTGGCCGGACCCTGGACCTGGCCGTTGGCCTCGAACTGCTGCGCCGGGCGGTCGCCGGCCGGGGTGAGGGCGGGGTCACGCTCCTGCTCATCTCGGGCGAAGCCGGTGTCGGCAAGTCCCGCCTGCTCGACGAACTGCTCACCTACGCCCGCCGCGCCGGGGCGACCACGGCCCGCGGTCACTGCCTGCAACACGGTGGTGAGATCCGTCCGCTCACCGCAATCACCGACGTCCTGGCCGAGCTGGGCCCGGTCATCGATGAGGTGACGATGGACCGCCACCCTGACCTCCGGCCACTCCTGAGCCGGGGCGGGGCGCCGGTCCCGCCGCTCGTCGCCGTGTCGACGGCGCTGGCCCGGACCCCGGCCCGCCTCCACGATCAGGTGCGGTCGTTGCTGGGGGCGCTGGCGTCCCGTGGACCGGTGGTGGTGGCGGTCGAGGATCTCCACTGGTCCGACCGTGCAACGGGCGACCTGCTGGTCGAGCTGGCCCAGGCCCGGGGCCTCGAGCGGGTGCTGGTGATCGCCACCTTCCGCAGCGACGAGCTCCATCGCCGGCACCCCCTACTTCCCCTGCTGGCGGCCCTCGAGCACGCCGCCCGACCCGAGCGCATCGACCTCATGCCGCTGGACGGGCCCGAGGTGACCGAGCCGGCCTCCGCCATCCGGGGCCTACCGGTCACCGCCGACGAGGGAGAAGAGCTGACCCGCCGCACCGGGGGAAATCCGTTCTACCTGGAGGAGCTGTTGGCCACCGACGGCCCCGGTGATCGCCTGCCTCCCGGCGTCCGTCACGTCGTCCTGGCCCGCAGCCAGGACCTCGATCCCGACGCCGTGACGTGTCTCCAAGCGGCGTCGACGCTGGCCACCCCCATCGACCCCGTGGTGCTCGGGGCGGCGACGGGCTTCGCCCCCGACACCCACCGGGCGGCGGTCGATGCCCTGTGTCGCGAGCGCTTCCTCGTCGAGGGCGCCGGTGGCCTCCGGTTCCGCCACGACCTCGTGCGGGAGGTCTTCCTCGAGGAGCTCCTGCCAGGGGAGCGGACCGAGCAGTTCGCCCGGGCCGCACTCGCCCTGGAGCGTCACCATCCGGAACGGCTGGGGGAGATCGCCCGGCTCCGCCTCGACGCCGCCCAGCTGCCGGAGGCCCTGGTGGCCTCGGTCCGGGCGGCCGAGGGTGCCTGGGCCATCGGGGCGCCAGCCGAGGCCGGCGAGCACTACGGCCATGCCCTCGACCTCTGGGACCGGGTCGACGAGCCCGCCGCGAGGGCCGGTGTCTCCCATCTCCAGCTGCTCCGTCGAACGGCGGCCGTGGCCGACCTGGCCCGGGACTTCGATCTGGCGGTGGAGCTGGGTCGGCGGGCGGTCGACGAGGCCGCCGCCATCGGCGACCCGTTCGAGGAGGGTGCGGCGCTGCTCGACCTGTCGGGGTACCTGTGGAACGCCACCATCCCCGGCATGGAGGAGGCCCTCGAACGAGGTCTGGCCGTGCTGCCCCGGGAGCCACCTAGCATCGAGCGGGCCCGACTGGAGATCCGGGCGGCCATGAACGCCGCCTTTCGCGGCGACCCCGACGCCGACGCCGCCCTGGATCGGGCGGCCGACATGGCCGCCGGCCTGGGGGAGCGAGGGGTGGAGGCCGGCGCCCGGGCCCACATCGGACTGCGGCGGGCCGGAATCGGCGACGAGGGCGCCCTCCGCCACCTCTACGACGGCCTCGAGCTGGCCTCGTCGGTCGACGACGGCGCCGCCGCCACCGTGATCCAGGTCAACCTCAGCAACACCCTCGTGTTCCTCGGCCGCTTCGCCGACGCCGCCGCGCTGTACGACGACGGGGTGGCCCTGGCCCGCCGCCACGGGTTCGCCTCGACCCGGGGCGTCGTGTTCGAGGGCAACGTGCTCGAGGCCCTGGAGGCGCTCGGACGGTGGGACGAGGCCGAGGCGGTGATGGAAGGGATCCGGAGGCGACTCGACCCCGAGACCATGCACCGCTGGGCCTCGGCCTTCGTGGGGTGGACCCAGATCCAGATCAACCGGGGCCACCACGCCGAGGCCGCGCCGAGCTACCGCCGGGCCCTCGAGATGCACGAGACCGGCTACTACAGCGGCGAGCTGGCTCAGCTCGGCTCGGCCCTGATCGAGCTGGCAGCCGCTGGAGCCGTCGAGCCGATCGCCCCGTCGACGGTTGAGGCGTGGCTCGACGAGCTGCCGGCCCACGAGGCGGCGATGGGAGCGCGGATGGTGGCCATGGCCGCCCGCCATCTCATCCTCCCGACGGCGTCCGCCGACCACCGGCCACTGACGACGCGGGTCGAAGGGTGGATCGACCGGATCCAGGCGGTCGTCGCCGAGTTCATCGCCGTTCCCCCCGTGCTGGACGCCTGGCTCGATCAGGCCCGAACGGAGGTGGCGGGGGCCGGCGGGTCACCGGTTCCCGATCGGTGGGCCGCTGTGGTGGCGGCCTGGGACGAGGTCGGGTGTCCGTTCTTCGCCGCCGAGGCTCGCTACCGCCGAGCCGATGCCGTGCTCAGGGCCGGCGGGGGGCGCTCGGCCACCGACCGGGTGGTCGCCACCGAGCTCTTAGCGGACGGGCTGACCGTCGCCTCCGCCCTCGGCGCCGGTCCCCTCCGGGCCGACATCGAGGACCTGGCCCGGCGGGCCCGGCTGCGACTCGATGGCGGCGCCGCCTCAGCGGACGGGGACGATCCCCGAGCCGAGCCGGTGCCGTTCGGCCTCACCGTTCGTGAGCTGGAGGTGCTCCGCCTCGTGGGCGAGGGCCGCTCCAACGGTGAGATCGGCGCCGGGTTGTTCATCAGCACCAAGACGGCCAGCGTCCACGTCTCCAACATCCTCCGCAAGCTGGGGGCGGGCAACCGGATCGAGGCGGCGGCCATCGCCCGCCGCCACCGCATCGTCTGACGGTGACCGACCGCCACCCCACGAGACCGCGCTTGCCGTCACGTTCATGACGAGTAGTCTCGTAGTGTGCGACTCGAAGTCACCCGCAAGAGCGATCTGGCGGTGCGCTCGCTACAGGTGTTGGCCGACGCCACCACCCGGATGAAGGGCCCGGAGCTGGCGGCTGCCGTCGGCAGTACCTCCGGATTCGTGTCGCAGGTGCTGACCCCGCTGGTGCGGGCCGGATGGGTCAGGTCCGAGCCCGGCCCGTCCGGTGGCTACTCCTTGGCCGTCGACCTCGGTGACGTGTCGGTCCTCCAGGTCATCGAGACCATCGAAGGCCCGACCGACGCCGGCCGATGCGTCCTCGCCGACCGTCCCTGCAACCAGCGCGGGCCCTGTGCCCTGCACGGGCCGTGGCTGCGAGCCCGAGCCCAGCTGCTGGCCCAGCTCGACGCCACTCCGGTGGCGTCGGCCTCGGCGGTGCGGCCGTGATGCCCCCCGAGGCCCTCGCCCAGCTAGTGCACCAGCTGGCCGACGCCGTTATCGTCAGCGACCCCGCCGGCACCATCGTCTACTGGAACGGCGCCGCCGAGCGGCTCTTTGGCTGGTCGGCGGACGAGGCGGTCGGCGCCTCGCTCGACATGATCATCCCCGAACGGCAACGCCGGGCCCATTGGGACGGCTACCAGAGGGTCATGGCCACCGGCATCACCCGCTACGGCGACGACCTCCTGCGGGTCCCGTCGTTGCACGCCGACGGCGGACGCCGGTCGATCGCCTTCACGGTGACCCTGCTGACCGACCCCACCGGGTCGGTGACAGGGCTCGCCGCCGTGGTGCGGGACGAGACCGAGCGATGGGCCGAGGAGCAGGAGCTCCGCCGCCAGCTCCGTGCGGCCGGCCCGCCGGAGCCCGGCACGGACGCCCAGGCATGATCGAACGCCGCCCGTCTGGCCCCCGCCCCGACGGCGACCGACCCGGCGGGGCCCGTCCGTCGCACCCGACGCGGGCGGCGGTCCTGCTCATGGTCGGGGTCATGGTCTTCCTGGTGGTCGTCTCCGCCCTGGCCATCATCTGAGCGTGGCGTGGAGATGGGCCTGCGGTCTCAGCCCCGCCCGGTGTTGTCGGTTGCGGAGGAGATCACACCGATGAGGTCGCCGACCAGGCTGTCGGGCAGAACCCGGGCGAGATCGGCCTGGCCGAGCTGACTCATGTCCTGAGGCGGTAGCCCATACCCCGAACCGTCTCGATGCGATCGGTGCCGAGCTTCTTGCGGAGGTAACCGATGTAGACCTCGACGATGTTGGAGCCGGGCTCGAAGTCGTAGCCCCACACCATGGACAGGAGTTGCTCGCGTGACAGGACCTGACCGGGATGACGGAACAGGGTTTCGGCCAGGGCGAACTCGCGGGCGGAGAGGGTGATGGCGCGATCGCCGATCGTGGCGGTGCGCCGGCGCAGGTCGAGGGTGCATCCGCCCGCCTCGAGGAGCGTCTGCTCGACGCTGCCCTGATCGCGTAGGCGGGCCCGGACCCGGGCCAGGAGCTCCTCGAAGCGGAACGGCTTGGTGACGTAGTCATCGGCGCCGGCGTCGAAACCGGCCACGGTGTCGGCCGCCTGGTCGCGAGCGGTGAGTACGATGACGGGGAGGCGTTCGCCCCGGCGGCGCACCTCGTCGAGGACGGCGAACCCGTCCTGGCCGGGGAGGCCGATGTCGAGAATCATCAGGTCGAAGTCGTTGTCGCGGGCGACGGCGGCGGCGGTGACGCCGTCGGCCACAGCGAGGGTGGTGTGACCGTTGGCCTCGAGCCCTCGGGACAGGAACGAGACGATACGGTCCTCGTCCTCGACGATCAGGATGCGGGCCATGGGTCCTCCTGGCTGATTTTGGGAGTCGACGGATCATGCCGGTCGTGCTCGCCGAGCGGGACCCTGATGGTGAACGTGGCGCCACCGCCGGGCGTGTCGGCGAGCTCGACGCTGCCACCGTGAGCGGTGGCGATGGCGTTGGTGATGGCGAGGCCGAGCCCGGCCCCGTCGCCGTCGGTCCGTCGGGCCGAGGCGCCCCGGGAGAAGCGCTCGAAGATTCGGTGCCGCTCGGAACATCGGCCTCCCCGTACCCGAGGTTGTCCTGGCCGACGTCGACCTGGGCTTCGTCCTGCTGGAGGGAATGCCGGGTGTGACCCTGCGCGACCGCCTCAAGTCGGGGCACGGTGCCTGGCCCTCGCCCGAAGCCATCGACGCCCTCCTCCGGCTCCTGGCCGAAACCGGGCCCGATGGTTGGCCCGGGCGGGCCTCGAGAACCGGCGACGCCCTGGCTCACGCCGAGCTCCTCGGCACCGTGGCCCCTGGGGCGGTAACGGCCCTGACTGCGCTCCGGCGGCAGCTGGCGGCATCGTTGGACGACGTCGTAGCGCGATCCGGTCCCGTTGTGCACGGCGATCTCCACGAGGGGCAGCTCCTCGTCGACGGGTCCGGTGCCATCACAGGCCTCATCGACATCGACGATCTCGGTCCGGGTGACCCGGTGGACGATCCCGCCACCCTGCTCGGGCACCTCGAGTACCGGTCCATCACCGCAACCGACCCTCGCCTCTCCGCCAGGGTCCACGACCACGTCGTCGACCTAAGGGACCACTTCGGTGCCATCCACGGTACGGGCCCGCTGGAGCTGGTGACGGCCGCCGTGTTGGTCGGCCTGGCCACCGGACCATTCCGCGTCCAGGCCACCGGCTGGGCGCCGATGACCATGGCCGTGGTCGACACCGCCCGCCGGTGGGCCGACCGGGCGGCGGCCACCGGTGTCGGCGGGACCGGCGTTGGAGAATGAGTGCGATCTCACCACTGGTTCAGGCGGTGTTCAGCCCCCCCAGCACGAGCATCGAAGGAGTCAGATCGCTGCACCAAGGAGCTCACATGAAGCGCAACCTCCGTCCCCCGATCAATTGGAAGCTCGGACTAGCGGGCGGCGTCGTCCTGGGGGCCGGGTTCGCCGCCACCTCGCTCGCCGGTGCCGATTCCCGCCCGACGACGCTCGAGAGGATCCAGCTCCAGGCGTCGGCCCCTACCAGCCTCGCCTCACGGGGTTCGGTGGTGTCGGCGGCGCGGCACACTGCCGGGGCCGACGCCGGGCGCTCGACGAGCGTGAGCGCTCCTGCCGACTGCCCGGTCCCGGCGGCGAGCGCCCACTCGATGTCCAGCGCCGTCTCCGCGCTCGGTGCGATCAGGCCGGCCTTGCCATCCCTTGCTCCCAGCCCGGCCGGCGCGTCCTACTGGGTATCAGCGAGTGCGCCGTCGGTGGCGAGTGCGCCGTCGGTGGCCAGCGCCGATTCCTGATGCCGCCCCGTACGTGACGCCGGCGGTCCCCGTCCGCCACCGTGTGGCCGGCGACGTCACAGCCATCTCCTGTCGACGTGGCGATGAGCAGACCGGCCGAGGAGAACCCAACCGCCACCTGTCATCGAAGGTCGTCCTCGCCGTCACCAACCTGATGCCAGCCGTCACCATCGTGCCCTCGCTCGCTGACGCTGGAGAGGTGCGGCCCCGGCTCGGGCGGCGTGACGGCACGGAGCGCGCTGATGGGCCACAATGAGCCGTCGACGGCGCCGGGCCGAGAACCGGAGCCGAGATGAGGAGCCATGACGGTCGAGCGCAAGGTGACGACACCCGACGGTCGGGTGCTCCACGTCTACGACCGGGGCGGCGACGACCGCCTCGATCTCGCCGCCGTCGCCGCCCCCGGGTTCGACGTCACCACGATCGACGTCCCGGTCCTGGTGGTGCACGGCGAGCACGACCGGGTGGTGCCGGCGTCGCACGCCCGCTGGCTGGCCGACCGCATCCCGTCGGCCGAGCTCTGGCTCGATGCCGACGGAGGTCACATCACGGTCATGGATCGGGCCGAGGCGGCCCTGGCCTGGATCGACGAGCACCGCGACACCGATCGTCGACGGGCGGCGCCGTGAAGGGCGAGCGCCGTCCTCAACGGCCAATCACACATCCGGGCCGAGACGAGGCGACGGGTCGTCGACGCCACCCAGCGCCTCGGGTGCATCCCCCATAGAGGGGCGCGCAGCCTCAAGAACGGCCGGATCGATGTCGTCGGCTTCCTCAACGATGGCGACCCTGAGCGCACCTCACCGATCTTGGCGGCACCTCCCCGGCCGGGCCCGACCCTGACCATGCCCGGTGTGGCCCCGGCCGGCGGCGGCGACGGTCAGGACCCGACGTCGATCGTGGCGGCCAACGACTCGAGAAAGGCCTGGGCGGCGGTGGCGGTGTGGTGGCGCCACAGGTCGACGACGTCGCCGTCGGGTCCCGCTGTCAGCTGCTCGAACGTGGCGGCCAACGCCGTCCGCTGGGCGGTGACGAGGACCACCGGGTCGCGGTCCCGTCGCTGGCCCAGCCGGAGCTTGACCAGGAACTCGATGCGGAGATCGCGAACGTGGTCGACTGGCCGGTCGAGCCAGCGGCCGACGGCGGCCCGGCCCCGCCGGGTCGGCCGGAGCAGCGTGCGGTCGGGGCCGGCCTCGCCCCGCTCGACCTGGACGGATTCGGCCAGTCCGCCAGCCACGAGACGATCGAGGGCCCGATAGACGAGCGGCCGGTGAACGGTGAAGACCCGCCCCAGATCCGTTCCGGGGCGGAGCGCCTTGGCGATGGCGAAGCCGTGCGTCGGCCCCTCGGCCAGCAGCGCCAGCACGACCCACTCGGTCAGCGACAGCTCGATCCGGCCGACGGAGGATGCGGGGGCGCTCATGGGTTCGCGATCGTAGCGCCCCCTTGACGACTAGTACCATCGATACTACACACGGGGGCCTGGTAGTCTCCGGAAGGGCTGGTGTGTGGTGAGACGGCGGCGTCGATGGCCACCGTGGCCGCTGGCGGTGCTCGGCGTGCTCGGAGCCGCAGTGTTCGTCCTCCCCCTGGCCGGGCTGGCCAGCCGCACCCCGTGGCGACGCCTTCCCGCCCTCGTCGCCTCCGACATGGTGGCCGACGCCCTCCGCCTCTCGGTGATCACCTCCCTGGCCGCCACCGCCATCGCCGTCGTCCTCGGTGTGCCGTTGGCGTGGCTGTTGGCCCGGGTCGAGTTCCCGGCCCGCAACCTGGTCCGGGCCGTCGTCACCCTGCCCATGGTGCTCCCCCCGGTCGTGGGCGGCGCCGCCCTGCTGTTCGCCCTCGGTCGCCGGGGTCTCGTCGGGGGGCCACTCGACGAGACCACCGGCTTCCTCCTCCCGTTCTCCATATGGGGGGTGATCGTGGCCAACACGTTTGTGGCCATGCCGTTCCTGGTGATCGCCGTCGAGGGTGCCCTCGTCGCCGTCGACGACCGCTACGAGCACGCCGCCGCCACCCTCGGCGCCTCCCGGCTGACGATCTTTCGCCGGGTCACCCTGCCCATGATCGCCCCTTCCCTTCGGGCCGGCGCCGTTCTCGCCTGGGCCCGGGCCCTCGGCGAGTTCGGGGCGACGGTGACGTTCGCCGGCAACCTCCAGGGCCGGACCCAGACCCTGCCCCTGGCGGTGTTCGTCGCACTGGAGTCCGACCGGGACACGGCCGTGGCCATCAGCCTCGTGCTCGTGGCCGTCTCCCTCGTGGTGCTCGTCACCATGCGCGAACGATGGTGGTCACGGCCGTGACCGCCGGTGGACTCGATGCCCGGATCGTCGTAGCCCGCAGCCCCGACTTCACCCTCGACATCGAGCTCGCCATCGAGCCCGGGGCCACGGCCGCCCTCCTCGGGCCCAACGGATCGGGCAAGTCGACCACCGTTGACATCCTGGCCGGCATCCTTCCCCTCGACGCCGGTCGCATCGAGCTGGCGGGGCGGGTCCTCGACGAACCTGCCGACGGCGTCCACGTTCCCATCGAGCGGCGGCGGATCGGGGTCGTGTTCCAGCGCTACCTGCTGTTCGACCATCTCGACGTCGTCGGCAACATCGCCTTCGGACCGGCCGCCACCGGCCGGTCCCGACGGGACGCCCGGGCGGTCGCCCAACGCTGGATCGAGACCCTCGACCTCGACGACCTGGCCGATCGGCGCCCACGCCAGCTCTCCGGGGGCCAGGCCCAGCGGGTGGCGCTCGCCCGGGCCCTCGCCACCGAACCCGATCTCCTGCTCCTCGACGAACCCCTGGCCGCCCTCGATGTCGCCACCCGTACCCACCTCCGCCGCACCCTGGCCGCCCACCTCGACGGCTACGCCGGACCCCGCCTCCTGATCACCCACGATCCCCGCGACGCCTTCCTACTGGCCGATCGCATCCACGTGCTGGAGGACGGCCGGATCACCCAGAGCGGCTCCCCCGACGACATCCGGCGCCGGCCCGCCACCGACTACGTCGCCGCACTGGCGGGGGTCAACCTGCTGACCGGTACCAACCATGGTGGCACCCTCACCCTCGACCGGTACCCCCACACCCTGCAGAGTGCCGACACCCACACCGACGGCCCGGTGCTCATCACCATCCACCCCAACGCCGTCGCCCTCCACGCCGAACAACCCCACGGCAGCCCCCGCAACACCTGGTCCACCACGATCGCCACCATCGAGCCGCTGGGCGACATCACCCGTATCGTCCTCGGTGGGCCGCTGCCTCTCAGCGTCGACGTGACCCCGGCCGCCATCTCGGCCCTCCACCTCGCGCCCGGCTCGGCGGTGTGGGCCTCGGTCAAGGCCACCGAGATCTCACTCAACCCCGCCTGAGGAGCGAGGCCGGCACCTGCGTTGTCTAGATTGGCGGTGTGACGCAATCCATGGACCGACGATGTTGGTCTCGTGCGAGCGGTGGCGGTGGGCGGACGGCCCCGCCCCGGCGCTCGTCCCGTTCCTCACACCACACCAGGAGGTTCCGATGACCCAGGACGAGCTGCTCGCAGCGGTCGCCCGCATGGAGGACCGGTTCGACGATCTCCTCCAACGGATCTCGATCCACACCTGGGAGGGCAAGGAGGCCCACCGGCTGGCCATCGACGAAGAGATCGTCCGCCGCCGCCAGCAACGGGTCGGCCCCCGCTGCATCGGGAATCACCTGGCCCAGGTCTACTCGCAGGGCTACGAGGACGCCATCATCGCCGAGATCTTCGACCGGATAGGCCCCGGGCGGCGCCGTTTCCTCGAGATCGGCGTCGAGACCGGGGATCAATGCAACACCCGCCTCCTGTTGGAGACCGGCTGGACCGGCGTCTGGATCGAGGGCGACCGGGAGTCGGCGGCCGCCATCCGCACCCACTGGTCGGACGCCATCGCCGACGGCCGACTGGTGCTGATCGACGCCCTGGTCACCCGCGAGAACCTGCAGGACCTGATCGACGGGGTGGCGCCCGGCGAGGCCTTCGACCTCGTCTCGGTCGACATCGACTACAACACCTCGCACGCCTGGCGGGCGCTGACCAGCACCGGCCGGGTGGCCTGCATCGAGTACAACGCCTCCTATCCCCCGGTCACCCCCTTCGAGGTCGAGTACCACGCCGAGGCCGTGTGGACCGAGGGCAACTACTTCGGGGCCTCGCTGTCGACCATGCAGCAGATCGGCGAGGACAAGGGGATGGTTCTGGTCGGCTGCGACCTGAGCGGGGTCAACGCCTTCTTCGTCGATCGGGCCGAGGCCGGGCACTTCGCCGGCCCGTTCACCGCCGAGCACCATTACGAGCCGGCCCGCTACCCGATGCTCAAGCACCGGGGCCACCCCCGCCGCTCGCTGTGAGGGATCGGGCGGGATGGAGGCGGCGACGCAGGGCGGCCCGGCCGCGGTGGAGTTGGGCCTTGACGGTCGTGACCGGAAGGCCCAGGAGCTCGGCCGTCTCGGTGTTCGACAGGCCCTCGACGTCGCGCAGCAGCACGACCACCCGCTGATGGTCGGGCAGTTCGGCCAGGGCCGCCCGGACCTCGTCGACCACGGTCATCCGCTCCGGTTGGTGTTCGAAGGGATCATCGGCCACGGCGCCGCGGTCGGCCGGGGCCAGGTCGTCGACCGGCACCGTGGCCAGGTGCCGGCGGCGTAGCCGCATGAGCGCCGTATTGGTGGCGATCCGGTAGAGCCAGGTGAACACGGCGGCCTCGGCCCGGAACTCGTGGCGGTGGCGCCAGGCCTGGACGAAGGTGTCCTGCACGGCCTCCTCGATGTCGCGTGGATCGTCGAGGAGCCGCCCGACGACCGAGGCGATCCGCTGCTCGTGTCGCTCGACCACGGCGAGGAAGTCGTCGAGCTGGCGGCGGCGTTCCTCGGCCGCGCTCGGCGTGGCCAGATCGGTCATGGGGCGGTGGACATCGACGCTGGCGTGCGGCTCATGGAGTGGTCGGCCACGGTACCCGCAGCGGCGAGGGTGAACCTCAACTCGGGCTCGACATTGCGCCGGTGGCGACGGCGCGCCGATCCGGCCCCGGCAGGCATCCAATCCGTCATGGCCCTCACCTCGCTGCTGCACCGTCTCGAGCGGTCGACCCGCCTCGTCGCCCCCGAGGCGGCGCACGCCCTGCGTCGACGGTGGCAGGAGCTGCCGCCCCACGTCCGCACCCCGGCCCAGCTGCTCGGGCGCCGGACCACGGGATGCGAGGGGACCCACGGGGTGTTCCCCCAGTGCGACTTCGGGTGCCGACCGTGCTACCACTCGAGCGACGCCAACCGGGTGCGGGTCGACGGGCCCCACACGGTGGCCAACGTCGACGCCCAGATGGCGTTCGCCCGCGCCGCCCGGGGCCCCGGGGCCTACGCCCAGCTGATCGGCGGGGAGGTGTCGCTCCTCGACCCGGACGACCACGCCGCCTCCCTGTCGGCCATGCGCCGCCACGGCCGGGTGCCGATGAGCTTCAGCCACGGCGACTTCGACTACGACCACCTCGAGGCCCTGGCCCTCGACCGCGATGGGCGGCCCCGGTTCGATCACCTGGCCTTCGCCGTGCACATCGACGCCACCATGCGGGGACGGCGGGCGGTCACCCATCCCCGGGCCGAGGTCGAGCTCGACGGCGAGCGGGCCAGGGTGGCGGCCATGTTCGACCGGCTCCGCCACGACCACGGCACCACCTCCTACCTGGCCCACAACATGACGGTCACGCCAGACAATCTCGACGAGGTCTCGGGGGTGATCGAGCGGAACCGTCACCTCGGCTACCGGATGTTCTCGTTCCAGCCCGCGGCCTACGTCGGCCACGAGGGTCGGTGGCAGCCCGGCTACCGGGGTTTCGACGACGACGACGTGTGGGCCAGGGTCGAGGCCGGGGCCGGTACGCGGCTCCCGTACCGGGGGCTGCAGTTCGGCGATCTCCGCTGCAACCGGGTGACCTGGGGGGCCTACGTCGGCGACCGCTATGTGCCCGTCCTCGACGACGACGACCCGCGGGACCTCGACGCCCGCGACCGGTTCTTCGCCGCCTTCCCCGGACCCCTCGGCTACGACCCGGTGCCGCTACGGGCGATCCGGGTGGTGAGGGCCGTGGCCGGCCACCCCGGCGTGGTGCCGGCCCTCCTGGGGTGGGGACGGCGGTTCGTGCGGCGGGCCGGCGGCCCTGGTCGGGGATGGCGGGGGGTGGCGCCGACCACGTTCGTGATGCACCGCTTCATCGACGCCGTCGACACCGCGGCGGCGTGGTCGCACATCGAGGCCGGGACCGAATCGGTCGAGCGGCCGGTGGTCGAGGCGGCCGAACGGCTCCGGGCGTGCGCCTACTCGATGGCCCACCCGGAGACGGGGCGGATGGTTCCGGCGTGCGTTCAGCATGCCGTGCTCGACCCCGGGGAGAACGCCCAGCTGGTCGAGCTGCTACCCCGGCGGCCGGGCCTCGCCTCGCGCTGAGCGACGGCGAGCGTCCCGGACGTGGTCCCGGGGCTCGGTCGATGGAAGGTTCGCCCCCGGTGCGGGGTTGTCACGATCGACCCGCCCCGCCCGCCGATGTCGTCGGGGCCCGGAGAAAAGGGGAGCCATCATGGCGACCGACGAAGAGGCCGAGGTGATCGTGATCGGCATGGGACCGGCCGGTGAATCCGTTGCCGGTCAACTGGCCGAGGGAGGTCTCGACGTCGTCGGCATCGACCGGGAGCTGGTCGGGGGGGAGTGTCCCTACTGGGGCTGCGTCCCGTCGAAGATGATGATCCGGGCCGCCAACCTGCTGGCCGAGGCCCGGCATGGCCGGCAAGGTCGATGTCATCCCGGACTGGGGGCCGGTGGCGGCTCGGATCCGGTCCGAGGCGACCGACCACTGGGACGACACGGTGGCGGTCGAGCGTTTCGAGGGCAAGGGCGGCCGCTTCGTCCGGGGCGAGGGCCGTCTCCTCGGCGAGGGCCGGGTGGCCGTGGCCGAGCGGGTCCTCAGGGCATCGAGAGCGGTCGTGGTGGCCACCGGCACCAGCGCCGCCATCCCGCCGATACCCGGGCTGGCCGCCACACCGTTCTGGACCAACCGGGAGGCGATCGAGGCCACCGAGCTCCCCGCTTCGATCATCGTGCTCGGCGGTGGTGCGATCGGGGTCGAGCTGGCCCAGGTCATGGCCCGCTTCGGGGCCCAGGTCACCGTCGTCGAGGCCCAGGATCGGCTCCTTCCGCCGGAGGAGCCCGAGTCGGGCGACCTGGTGGCCGAGGTGTTCGACGGCGAGGGCATCACCGTGCTCACCGGGGCCAGGGTCGCCTCGGTGGCTCACACCTCCGACGGGTTCACCCTCGAGATCGAGGGGCGCGACCGGTTGACGGCGGAGCGGCTCCTCGTCGCCACCGGCCGCCGCACCGACCTGGCCCTCATCGGTGCCGCCGCCATCGGGATAGACGAATCGGAGCGGGCCCTTCCGGTCGACGGTCACCTGCGGGTCACCGACGGGGTGTGGGCGGTGGGCGACATCACCGGGAAGGGAGCCTTCACCCACGTCGGGATGTACCAGGCCGACATCGCCGCCGCCGACATCCTCGGCGTCGGGCACGAGGAGGCCGACTACGCCGCCCTGCCCCGGGTGACGTTCACCGATCCCGAGGTCGGGTCGGTGGGGATGACCGAGCAGCAGGCCCGCGACGCCGGCCTCGACGTCCGCACCGCCCTGACCCGGGTGCCGGAGACCGCCCGCGGCTGGATCCACAAGGCCGGCAACGAGGGCCTGATCAAGCTCGTGGCCGACGGCGCCACCGGCACCCTGGTGGGGGCCACGTCGGCCGGTCCGCACGGGGGTGAGGTCCTCGGTCTGTTGGCCCTGGCCGTGCATGCCCGGGTCCCCGTGGCCCGGCTCCGCACCATGATCTGGGCCTATCCGACGTTCCATCGCGGCATCGAGGACGCCGTGCGATCGCTCGAGGCCTGAGACGACCGTCCGCGGTCGCGGTCACTCCTGGGCGGTGAGGCTCTCGACGAGGGCTCGCAAACCGTCCATGTCGAACGTGGCGGTGAGACCGGCGTCGTCGTGGCCGAGTTGGAGGGCGGGACGGAAGAAGGCCACCGGCCCGGCCCGCCAGCCGGGTCAGCCGGACCGGTCGCCGTCGTCGCGCTCGGCGGTGGCGATGTCGAGGTGGACGTGACCCCGCCCCGCTTCCTTGGCCGTGTACAGGGCCAGGTCGGCCCGGTGCAGCAGATCCTCGGCCGACATCGTCGGCGTCGCCCTGGCCGCACCGATGCTGATGCCGAGCGGGTGGAGGCCGGCGCTGAGGGGTACGGGCTCGTCGAACGAGCGGACGATGCGTTCCGCCACGGCGCCGACGTCGACCGCCGCCCCTGTGCCCTGGAGCAGGGCCGTGAACTCGTCGCCGCCGATGCGGGCCACGATGTCGCCGGGGCGGAGGTGGTGGCGGATGCGGTCGGCCGTGATGCGCAGCGCCTCGTCGCCGGCGGCGTGGCCCAAGCGGTCGTTGAGCACCTTGAACCGATCGAGGTCGAGGTAGAGGACGACGGGCTGGTGATCGTCGGCCTGGCCCATGGCCCGCTCGAGCCGGCGGAGGAACTCCTGGCGGTTGGGCAGTCCCGTGAGGTGGTCGTGGCTGGCCTGATGGGCGAGCTCGTCGTTGAGGACCCGGAGCTCCTCCGCGGTGCGCTGGCTGGTGACGGCGAAGTAGGCGGCCCGTTCGTCGGTGGAGCGCTTGATCCGGGCCAGCACCGCGCTGAAGGGCAGGGCATAGAGCAGGATGGTGGCGATGGAGTAGCCCAGACCGTCGCCGGTGGCGAGGAACCCGGCCGCCCCCACCACCGCCAGCGGGATCTGGAACGACCAGAACATGCGGGCGATGGAGGCGGCGAAGATCACGTTGCTCGACAGGGTGGCCATGATCATCATGCCGACGAGCGACCACGACGCCGGCTCGGTCGGTCGGGCCAGGAAGCTGAGCGATCCGAAGATCGAGCCGTTGGCGAGGAGCACGGTGCTCAGTCGACGGATGACGGCCGCTGGTGCCGTCCTGTCCACCCATCCCCGCCGGGTCGTGGCCAGCATCAGCACCGATCCCGCACAGACGAGCAGGAACCACACGACCAGGCGGCGGTGATCGGCCCTCGACCACAGCAGCAGCACCCAGCTGAGGGCGGTGGGGGGGACGAGCGGGGCGACGACCCGGTTGAGGTGGATGGACCCCCGGTCCAGGGCGTCGCGAACGGCGCGTTCGATCTCGGCATCGGCCGTGGGCAGCGGAGGGCTGACCCAATCGAGGAAGCGGCCGACGAGGGACACCCCCGAGCATCGGCACAGCCCTGCCCCCGGTTGAGGGGAGGTCTGCGGGTCGAACTCGGGGCGCCGGCGTGCAGCGGACTAGGTTGAGCGCATGTCCGAACCGACGACCTCAGTCGTGGCCGGGGGCGTGGCGACGATCACCCTCGACGCCCCGGAGCGACGCAACGCCTTCGGCCAGCCACTGCTGCGCTCCCTCCTGGCGGCGCTCGACGCCGCGGAGGCCGACGACGACGTCCGGGTGATCGTGCTGACCAACACCGGGACCACGTTCTCCGCCGGTGCCGACCTCAAAGAGGACCGCTCGACCATCGGGCCCGACGATCCCACCTTCTTCGACGTCGTGGCCCGCATCGACCACTGCCCCAAGCCCGTCGTGGGTCGCATCGCCGGCCATGCCGCCGGTGGGGGAGCGGCGGTGGTGGTGGCCTGCGACCTGGCGGTCCTCGTCGACACGGCCCGCCTCGGCATCACCGAGGTCAGACTCGGTCTGCCGCCCGTGCCGGTGGCCGCCATCCTGGCCCACCGTCTCACCCCCCGGGCCCTGAGCGAAGCGTTCCTGGCGGCCGAGATGATGAGCGCCCAACGGGCCGTCGAGCTGGGCATGGCCAACATGGCCGTGCCCGGTGACGAGCTCGACGCCGCCGTCGAGCGCTACGTCGACGCCCTGCTGCGGGGCGGCCCGTCGACCCTGGCCGTGACCAAGCGGGCGCTGGCGGCGATGGTCGGGCGCACGGCGGAGGAGAACGCCGAGGTCGCCCGCACCCATGGCGGCGACGGGTTCGCCTCCGGCGAGGCTCGCGAGGGGGTGGCGGCGTTCGTGGAGAAGCGTCCCGCCAGCTGGATCCCCGAGGGGCGCTGAACGGTGGCGGCCGATCCGGCGCCCCCGCTGGGCGTCAGCCACCTCGCCATCGGGGTGAGCGACATGGACCGCTCCCTCGTGTTCTGGCGCGACGTCCTGGGCCTCGGCGTCGACCTCGACACGGTGGAGGAGGTGCCGGGCCCGGACGGTCGACCCCGGCGGCGGCGCGGCGTCTACCTCCGGGCCGAGCAGGGCGACGAGGCCAGCTTCGTCGTGCTCGATCAGCAGCTGTCGGTCGATCCGTTCGGTCAACCAGCCAAGCTGTTCTCGGTCGGGGTCCACCATGTGGCCTTTTGGGTCGACGATGTCGAGCCCTATCTCGAGCGGGCGGCCGAGCGGGGGATCCGCCACGGCGAACCCAGCGACGCCGACTCGGTGGCCTACGGGGAGGCTCCCGGCCGCCGGGTGCGCACCGTGTTCCTCCGCGACCCCGACGGGACGTTCGTCCAGCTCGACCAGCGCCTCCCCGCCTGACAACCGACGGGATCGTTCCACCGGTACGAACGGGCGCTCATCGACGCCGGCGATCCGGCTGGGCGACGCAGTGGTCGAGCGGGACGGTCCACGTCTCGCCCGCCAGAAGGTGTCACGCCTTCATGGCCCGCCGGTCGAAGTAGTCCCGCCATGCCGCCACCTTGCCTCCGTCGAGGTCGAAGACGCCGAGCACGGGCAGGTGGAAGGCCTCGCCCTCCTCGCCCGGCCGGGGCGTGAAGTGCTCCACCCGTTCGGCGAAGGCCCGGCCGTCGGACGAGCCGATGGCGCCGATGTCGAACCGTACGTCGAACCGGGCGGCGAAGCGCTGCAAGACCTCGTGCACGGCGTCGGGGCCGACGGTGACGATGTCCTCCCACGGCATGTTGCGGTAGTCGACGTCGTCGGTGCAGACCTCGCGCCAGTCGTCGGCCGTCATCGTCGGCCATCCCTCCACGATCCGTCGGACCGCGCCCATCCCGTCATCCATCATCGGCTCCTGTGTTCGGCGTCCGCCCCCCATCGAGCATCGCCCCCCGATGCCGGCCGTGGCAAACGCCGTCATCGGATCGGGGCGGTCACCGGTCGGTCCCGACGGTGGCGTCGGCCCCGAGCGCCAGCTGGGGGTAGCCATCGCTCATGAAACCCCGGAGATAGTCGCGGTAGACGAGCGGTGCGTGGCGAGCGGGCTCGTCGCCCCGCCGGCAGCCGGGCAGGCACTCGATCACCGTGTCGACCCGGGGGTCGAAGAAGAACGGGATGGCGTAGCGGTCGATCCCCGACGTGTTGCGGGCCCGATGGGTGGTGGAGCGGAATCGATCGTTGCTCCACCGGCGCAGGGTGTCGCCGGCGTTGACGACGAACGACCGCGGCTCCTGCTCGACGTCGAACCAGTCGTCGCCGTCGGGCCGGATCTGGAGTCCGGCCACCGGGTTGGTGGGGAGCAGGGTCATGAACCCGGCATCGCTGTGGGGATCGATGCCCCACTGGTCGTCGAGGGCCGCCACGGGCGGGTAGTGGCTCATGCGCAGCGTGGCGAGGGCGGGATCGAAGAACTGGTCGAAGTGGTCGGCCGGCATGCCGGCGGCCAGGGCGTAGAGGGGCAGGAGGCGGTGACACAGCCGCTCCATGGCCCGGTAGTAGTCCTCCACCGCCCGCCGGAAACCGGGCAGGGCCGACTCCGGGGGGAAGCGGTTGCGGCGCGAGCCGGGTCGACCGAGGAAGAAGGCGGCGTTGAGGGCGGGCGGGCGGTCGCCCCGCTGAGCGCCCCCCAGGGGGATGTAGCCCATCGTCCCGGCCGACATGGGATGGGCCCGCTTCGTCTCGTCGGGCAGGGCGTGATACCGGGCGCACCACCGGTAGATGTCCTCCACCGTGTCCCACCCGATCCCGTGGCCCACGATCGAGAAGAAGCCCACGTGCTCGAGGGCGTGGCCGACGGCGGCGGCCGCCTCCTCCCGGGCCCCCGGCGCATCCGCCAGATGGGGGGCCAGATCGACAACGGGGATCGATCGTCGCTCCATCCCCGAGACGCTAGTCGCCGAGCCCTCCTTCGGCCGAAGCGGGTCGGCTCCGGCGGGGCCGGAACTGGTAGGTTCGGTCCATGCCGGTTGCCAACGCCAACGGGATCGAGCTCTGCTACGAGACGTTCGGCGATCCCGCCGATCCAGCCCTGCTCCTCGTCATGGGCTTCACCGCCCAGTTGACCGCCTGGGACGAGGCCTTCTGCCGGGCTCTGGCCGAACGGGGCCGGTTCGTGATCCGCTTCGACAACCGCGACTGCGGACTGTCGACCCACCTCGACGGCGTGGAGGTGGATCTGGCGGCGGTGCTGGTCGCCGCCGGCGACGAGATGCCGCCGGTTCCCTACACCCTCGCCACCTTCGCCGACGACGCCTTCGGTCTCCTCGATCACCTCGACATCGAACGGGCCCACGTTCTCGGCGCCTCGATGGGCGGGATGATCGTGCAGACCATGGCCATCGACCAGCCGACCCGGGTGCTGTCGATGACCTCGGTGATGTCGAACACGGGCGAGCCCGAGTACTCGACGGCCGATCCCCGGGCCCTCGAGGTCCTGATGACGCCCCCGCCCCTCGACCGCGACGCCTTCATCCCGTTCAGCGTCGAGCGGGGGGCGGTGTTCTCCAGCCCCCGCTACTACGACCGGTCGGCGGCCGCCGCTCGGGCCGCCGCCTCGTATGACCGGGCCTTCTACCCGGAGGGCGCCGGCCGCCAGCTGGCCGCCATCCGGGCGTCGGGCCACCGGGCCGACGGACTGCGCCAGCTCGGTGTGTCGACCCTGGTGATCCACGGCCGGGCCGACCCGCTCATCCTCCCGGTGGGTGGCGAGCGCACGGCCGAGCTGGTGCCCGGGGCCAATCTGCTGATGGTGGCCGACATGGGTCACGACCTGCCCGAGCCGTTGTGGCCGCTCCTCGTCGACTCGATCATCAGCCACACCACCCACTGCATCGGTGGTGCCGGCTGACGATGACGGGGTCGGGCCAGCATCCCCAGCCCCTCGGGGGCAACGAGATGCCCCGTTTCGGCGGCATCGCCACCTTCATGCGCCTCCCCGGCACGTCCACGCTCGACGATCTCGACGTCGCCGTGGTCGGTGTCCCGTTCGATCTCGGCACGTCGAACCGGCCGGGGGCCCGCTTCGGGCCCCGGGGCATCCGGGCCGAGTCGGTCCTCATCCGGCCCTACAACATGGCCACCAGGGCCGCCCCGTTCGACAGCCTCCGCATCGACGACCTGGGCGACGTGGCCACCAACGCCTTCAACCTGGCGGATTCGATCGAACGGATCGAGGCCCACTACGACCTCCTCACCGCCCACGGGGTGGTGCCCGCCACCCTCGGCGGCGACCACACGATCGTGCTGCCCGTCCTGCGGGCCCTGGCCCGCCGCCACGGTCCCCTCGGCCTCGTCCACGTCGACGCCCACACTGATATCAACGACACGATGTTCGGCGAGCGCATCGCCCACGGCACCCCCTTCCGTCGGGCCGTCGAGGAGGGCCTGCTCGACGGCGACCGCGTCGTCCAGATCGGGGTCAGGGCCACCGGCTACGCCGCAGACGACTTCGACTGGGCCCGCCGCCAGGGGTTCCGGGTGGTCCAGGTCGAGGAGTGCTGGTATCGGTCGCTCGTGCCCCTCATGGCCGAGGTCCGCCAGCAACTCGGCGAGGGTCCGGTCTACCTGAGCTTCGACATCGACGGCCTCGACCCCGCCTTCGCCCCCGGAACCGGGACCCCCGAGATCGGGGGACTGACGACGCCTCAGGCCCTCGAGATCATCCGTGGCTGCCGGGGCCTCGACCTGGTGGGGGTCGACCTCGTCGAGGTGGCGCCCGTCTACGACCAGACCGGCCTGACCGCCCTGACCGGCGCCAACCTGGTGTACGAGATGCTGTGCGTCCTCCCCGGCGTGGAGTACCGCAGCTGAGCGTGGATCAGCCCTTGCCGTCGACGGCGTCGATGATGGCCGGGACCAGCTTCAGCAGCGGCATGCCCAGGGCCTGGCGGCAGATGATGACCGGCGACGACGAGGCAGCGGCGGCGAGGTCGGCGATCAGCGGCCGGTGAGCACGGTGGCCAGGGCGAGGAGCCGGTGCTCGCTCCCGGGCGGCCCCGACAGCTGGACGCTGCCCGGGAGAGGGGCGGCGGCCGAGGGGACCGGCACCGCCAACGCCGGCCAGCCGGTGACGTTGAAGAGGAAGCTGTAGGGAAACAACGCCGAGTTGCGCTCGAGGTAGCGGTCGATCGGCACGACGTCGCCCCCCACGTGGTCGAGGGGGATGGCGGCCCGGCCGAGCGTGGGGGTGAGGAGCACGTCGACGTCGGCCAGGGCCCGGGCCAGGTCGTGGGTGATGCGGCCCTGCTCGACCTGGGCGGTGGTGACGTCGTCGACCGTGAGGGCGGCGACGGCCTCCAGGACGGCCAGCGTGACGGGCTCGAGGGTGGTGGCGTCGAGTGGCCGTCCCGTGGCGGCGGCCAACGCCCCCGCCTCGGCCGCCACCCACCGGGAGAACAGGGGGTGCCAGGTGGTCATCAGTCGCTCGTCGTCGATGGGAGTGGGTACCACGACGACGGCGTGGCCGGCGGCCTCGAGGGCGAGGGCCGCGGCCTCGGTCCACTCCACGACCCGGGGATCAGGGAGGGCACCGGCCCAGTGGCTCGTGTCGATGCCGACCCGGAGGCGGTCGGGCACACCGAGGTACGGGCCGGCCGCCGTGTCGTCACCCAGCACGTCGAGGAACAGCCGGGTGTCGGCGACGGTCCTGGTCACCACCAGCTCCTCGGCGATGCCGCCCCAGCCGCCGTCGGGCCACGGCACCCGGCGACGGGTCGGCTTGAGGCCGATCAGGCCGCAGGCGGCGGCCGGGATCCGGATCGAGCCGGCACAGTCGCTGGCGTGGGCCGCGGGGACGACCCCGGCGGCCACGGCGGCCGCCGCCCCACCCGACGATCCCCCGGCCGACAGGGTGGGGTCGAGCGGATTGCGGGTCGGGCCGAAGGCCCGGGACTCGGTCGTCCCGTGCTGGATGAACTCGGGCACGGCGGAGCGGCCCATCACCTGGATCCCGGCCCGGGCCAGCCGCTCGAAGTAGGGGCTGGTGGCCGTGGCCCGGATCCCGGCCGCCAGGCGGCTGCCCCGCTCCACCAGGCGCCCGGCCTCGGTCGATCCGTAGTCCTTGCGGAGGAAGGGCACCCCGGCCAGGGGACCGGTAGCGCCGCCGGGGGCGGGGCCGGCCGGGCCCGTCGGCCGTGATGGCTCGTCGTACCATTCGACGACGGCGTGGATCGTGGCGTCGGTGGCCCGATGGCGGGCGGTGGCCGCCGCCGCCAGTTCCGTTGCCGTCACCTCGCCGGCCCTGACCAGGGCGGCCAGCTCGACGGCGCTGGTGGTGGCGTAGTGCTCGGGGGTCATGGCCGCACTCCCACCCGGTCGTCCCTACGGTCCGAGCTCGACCGGGCCGTGCTCGTCCCAGACGTCGCCCGGGCCCGGGTTGTCGGGATGGCCGGCACCGCCGAGATGGTGGGTGATGCCCCAGACGGCGTTGAGGGCCGTCTGCACCGCCCCCTCGGCCCAGCCGGGCGTCCACGACACGTCGTCGCCGGCGAGGAACATCCCCCGCTCGGCCGGGGCCAGTCGACGTTGGAGGAAATGGGCGTACATGCGGTGGTTGTAGCGGTAGTGGCCGGGCAGCGCCCCCTTGAAGGCGCCGAGGAAGTTGGGGTCGGCCTCCCATGAGATGCTGATCGGCTCGCCGATGACGTGGCGGCGCAGGCCGGCGCTGGGATAGATCTTCTCCAGCGCTGCGATCGCCATCTCGGCCCGTTCCCGGGCCGACTTCGGCAGGACCTTCATGGCGTCGCTCATCCAGGCGTAGGACAGGCAGATCACGCCGGGCTGGTCGGGGCCGTGGTCGAACAGGTAGGTGCCCCTCGTGTGGCGGTCGGTCAGCGTCATCGACAGGGCCTCCCGTCCCGTGGCGGGGTCGATGTCGTGCCAGAACGGCCGGTCGACCATCACGAAGGTCTTCGACGACTGCATGTAGCGGGTCCGGTCGAGCGCCATCCACAGCTCGTGGGAGAACAGGCTCTCGTCGACGTCGATGTTGGTGGTCAGTAGCCAGCTCTGGGTGGTGGTCAGCACGGCGTCGAACGACTGGCCCAGGCCCCAGCGGTCGATCACCTCGATCCGGTCGCCGTCGCGGGTCAGCGACGCCACCCCGGGGCGGGGTGAACGGCCGGCGTGGAGGTCGGCCACCGAGGTAGCTGGCGGCCAATGGGCCGGAGCGTCGACCGGGAGCTCCCACAACGTGCGGGGCAGGCGCTCGGCTCCGCCGACGATGTAGTGCTGATCGACTTCGAACCCCGACAGGACGACCCGGAGGACCTCGAGCATCGAGTTCGGGAAATCGGAATCCCAGCCGCCGGTACCGAAGCCGACCTGGCCGAAGATCTCCCGGTGTCGGTAGGTCAGCCGGGAGAACGGCTCGGAGGTGGCGACGAAGTCGTAGAAGGTGCGGTCGTCCCACCGGGCCACCAGCGGGTTCCACAGGGCCTTGACCGCCGCTGCGTCGCGAGCGGCCATCGCCGACTGGATCTCCGGGAACGAGGCATGGCGGCGGAGGGCCTCGTCCCATGCCGCCGCCACCTCCTGGAACACGGGAGGGAGATCGGCGGCGGACCGGGCGAAATGCTGTTGCCCGGCGAGGTCGATCACCGTGGTCGGCGCCGCCGGGGTCAACGGGTTGGGGAAGGGCCGGATGGGGAGACCGCAGCGGTCGACGTAGTGGTGGAACGTGGAGCCGGACCGGGGGAACCGCATGCCGCCGAGCTCGGCCACGATGGCGTCGTCCGGGTCGCTGCTGGGGCGGAAGGGTTCGGATCGCAGGCGACCGCCGAGTCGGCTGACCTCGAACACGACGGGACGGAGGCCGAGTCGCACCAGCTCGTGGGCCGCCACCAGGCCGGCCAGCCCGGCCCCCACGACGGCGACGGGCGTGCCGTGGACCGAATGGGGCAGGGCCCCGATGCCGGCCGGGTGGCGGACCCAGTCGTCGAAGCCGAACGTGAAGTCGGGGCCGAAGGCGCGCATCGAGGACCCACGTTAGGGCCGGCGACGAGGGGAGCGGTCAGGGTTGGAGCGAGGCCAACAGGTCGGCCACGGAGTGGTGCTCCTCCAGCGGGTGGCGGAGCGGGCGGTCGGTGCTGACCTGGTAGCGGTTCCGGCGCCCGATCCTCTCGTGAGTCAGATAGCCGGCGGCCTCGAGCTCGCCGATGATCTTCTGCACCGCGCCGACGGTGATCCCGACGGCGTGGGCGATGTCGCGTTGGCGTAGCTCGGGATTCCGGTGAATGGCGACGAGCACGTGGGCGTGGTTGGTGAGGAAGGTCCACGACGGCACGTTCCGCTGGGGTGCGACCAGATCCATCACACCACAATAGACTAATCGGAACATGCCAATCGAAAGAGGTGCTCGACCCCCCATGACCGAGTTCCGCCCCAGCGCCGATGAGCTGCTCGCCCACAACGCCCGCTTCGCCCGCAACTTCGCCGACCACGACCTCCAGGTCGAGCCGACCCGGCATCTGGCGATCGTGTCGTGCATGGATTCCCGCATCGACGCCTTCACCATCCTCGGGCTCGACAACGGCGAGGCCCACATCGTCCGCAACGCCGGGGGCATCATCACCGACGACGTCATCCGCTCCCTCTGCCTCTCCCAGCGCTTCCTCGGCACCCGCGAGATCATCCTCGTGCACCACACCGACTGCGGTCTGCAGAAGGTCGACGAGGCCGAGTTCCGCCAGGAGCTGGCGGCGGAGCTCGGGGTCAAGCCCTGGTGGTCGCTCGAGACGTTCGACGACCCCTACCTCGACGTCCGCCAATCGATCGAGCGTCTCCACCTCACCCCGTTCATCCGCCACAAGGAACACATCCGGGGCTTCGTCTACGACGTCACCGATGGCCGGTTGCGGGAGGTCGAGCGAGTCGCCCCCTCCGGCGGTGGCGTCGCCGCCCCGTGAGGGGCGCGCCGCGGTCGGGGCACCCCACACGGACGGCCCTGGGGTCCATTACGATGTTTGGCGATGGCGGCAGATCGATGGCGTGACGACCGATCCGCCGCCGAAGGGCGGTTGGAGGCGCTGGCCCAGGAGGCGGCGCGGGCCGCTGCCCTCTGGGAGGAGGGGAGCGTCGACGAGGCGATCGCCATCGAGGAGCGCATCGTGGCGCAGCGGGTCGACCTGCTCGGCGAGGACGACCCCCGCACGCTGACCGCCATCGCCGACCTCGCCGCCTCCTACCGGGAAGCCGGCCGGCCCGACGACGCCGTCGTCCTCGATCAGCGGGTGGCCGACGGCCGTCACCGCCTGCTCGGTCCCGACCACCTCCACACCCTGGCGGCCGAGGCGAACCTTGCCGCCTCGCTGTGGGACGTCGGTCGACTCGACGAAGCGATCGTGCTCGAGGAGCGGGTCCTGGCCGGGCGGGCCGCCGTGCTCGGCCACCGCCACGTCGACACGATGCGGGCGGCCGCCATCGTGGCCAACGCCTACCGCCGGGTCGGCCGCATCGACGAGGCCATCGCCCTCCAGGAGTCGCTGCTGAACGACCGGGAGGCAACGGCCGGACCGTACGCTCCGGCCACCCTCAACGCCAGGGCCGAGCTGGCGGCCTCCTACCGAGCCCTCGGTCGGGGAGCGGAGGCGGCGTCACTCGACGAGCAGGTGGTGGCCGCCTCGATTGCAGCCAACGGAACACGCCACCTGCGGACCCTCACGGCCCGGCTCGATCTCGCCGCCTCCTACGACGAGCTCGGCCGGTCGATCGACGCCATCACGCTCGAGGAGGGGGTTGTCCGGGGCCGCCGGTCCAGGCTCGGCGATCACCACCTCGAGACCGTCGAGGCGGCCGGCCGCCTCGCCGCCTCGTACCGGGACGTCGGCCGACTGGGGGAAGCCATCGACATCGAGCGGTGGGTGCTCTCGGTCCGGCAGTCGTTGCTCGCATCCCACCATCCGCTCACCCTCCTGGCCCGCACCAGCCTCGCCCGGTCGCTGCGCCAGGCGGCCCGGACCGACGAGGCGATCACCCTCGAGGAGTCGGTGCTGGCCGAGCGAATCGCCCGTCAGGGTCACCTCCATCCCGACACGCTGACGGTGAAGGCCGACCTGGCGTCGTCGTATGCCGTGGCGGGCCGCCTCGAGGAGGCCATGGAGCTGGAGGAGCGGGTCCTGGCCGACGCCACCGCAGTGTTGGGTGAGCAGCATCCGTCGACGATCATCGCCCTCGGCGACCTGGCCATCTCGTATCGCCTGGTGGGCCGGGTGGCCGAGGCCGTCGGCCTGGAGGAACAGGTGGTGGCGAGGACGGCCGCCGTGCTCGGCGACCTCCATCCGACGGCCCTGACCGCCCTGGGCAACCTGGCCGCCTCCTACCGGGTGGCCGGCCTCGTCGGTGAGGCGATCGCCCTGGAGGAGCAGGTGCTGGCCGACACGGCCGCCGTGTTGGGTGATCGGCACCCCCGCACCCTCATCGCCCTCGGTAACCTGGCGGTCTCCTACCGCAACGCCGGGCGGGTCGACGAGGCCATCGCTCTCGACGAGCAGGTCCTGGCCGACCGCCTCTCGGTCCTCGGCCCGGCCCACCTCGACACGCTCGTGGCCCGGGCCAACCTCGCCGCCTCCTACGCCAGAGCGGGTCGCCTCGCCGAGGCGGCGGCGATCTACGAGCACGTGGTCGACGGTCGTCGTCGACTCCTGGGCGACGAGCACCCCACCACCCTGTGGTCGCGGGAGCGGCTTGCCATCGCCTATCACGACGCCGGCCGCCACGACGAGGCGGTGTCGTCCCTGCGGGAGACGCTGTCGGCGGTGGGGCGGGGCCACGAGGACGACCACCCCGACGTCGAACGGCTGCGCCGCCTGCTCGAGGCGTGGACCGACAGCTGACCGCCGCCCCGGCGCGGGCCATCGACCAGCACGGTCAGCTGAACCTCGAGACCGACCAGGAGCTCTACGGCCGCATCGTGCTCGGTCTGGAGCCCGCCACCCCCGTCATCTGAGAGCGCGACATGGCGGGTCCGGAGATCGAGTTCGACGTCGTCCTCGACGGGGCCTGACCGGTCAGCAACGGGGGCGGTGGTCCGCAGCGGGCTCCGTCGGGAGGCCGGCGCGCTTCCAGGCCCGATAACCGCCGACGATGTCGGCCGCCGACACGTGACCGATCTGGCGGAGGCTGTCGGCGGCCAGGCTGGAGGCGTAGCCGTCGTTGCAGGCCACGATGATCTCGTTGTCGAGATCGGCCAGCACCGGATGGGGGACTTCGGCGTCCGGGTCGGCCCGCCACTCGAGCGTGTTGCGGGTCACCACCACGGCGCCAGGTATGCAGCCCTCGGCGGCCCGGTCGGCCGAGTCGCGGGTGTCGACGATGACGGCCCCGGCGGCCTGGGCCGCGGCCGCCTGGTGGGGCGAGAGCCGACGGATACGCGACCGTACCTCCTCGAGCCGCTCGTCGATCGACATTCGCGGCGGGGCAGGGGCGATCGACGGTGGGGGACGGTGACGGTCCCCCACCGCCACGATCAGAAGATCTCGATCAGGCCGGCTGCGCCCTGGCCGCCACCGATACACATGGTCACCACGCCCCAGCGGGCACCGCGTCGCTTGCCCTCGAGCAGGACGTGGCCGGCGCACCGGGTGCCGGTCATGCCGAACGGGTGACCGATGGCGATCGAGCCGCCGTTGACGTTGTACTTCTCGGGATCGATACCGAGGGTGTCGCGGGCGTAGAGGCACTGGCTGGCGAAGGCCTCGTTGAGCTCCCACAGGTCGATGTCGTCGACGGTGAGGCCGTGGCGCTCGAGGAGGCGGGGCACGGCGAAGACGGGGCCGATACCCATCTCGTCGGGTTCGCAGCCGGCGACCGCCCACCCCTTGAACGCCCCCATCGGCTCGATGTCGCGACGCGAGGCCTCCTCGTCGGACATCATGACGACGGCGGCGGCGCCGTCGGAGAGCTGGCTGGCATTGCCGGCCGTGATGTAGTTGCCCTCGCCCCGGACGGGCTGCAGCTTGGCCAGGCCCTCGATGGTAGTGTCGGGCCGGTTGCACTCGTCGCCGTCGACCGTGTAGTCGACGATCGTCTCCTCCTTGGTCTCCCGGTCGACCACCCGCATCTTGGTCTCCATCGGCACGATCTCGTCCTCGAACAGGCCGTTCTCCTGGGCCGCCGCCATGCGATGCTGCGACTGCAGGGAGTACTCGTCCTGGTACTCGCGGGCCACGTTGTAGCGCTCGGCCACGATGTCGGCGGTCTCGATCATCGCCATATAGATGGCCGGGTACATGTCGGTGAGCTTGGGATCCATGTTGGCACTGCCGCCGAAGCCGGGGCTGGGGATGGAGATCGACTCGACCCCGCCGGCGACCACGCAGTCGGCGCCGTCGTGCTTGATGTAGTTGGCGGCCAGGGCGATGGAGTTCAGTCCGGACGAGCAGTGCCGTTGGATCGTGGCACCGCCGGTGGTGACGGGCAGTCCGGCCAGCAGGCCGCTGAGGCGGGCCAGATTGCCGGCGCCGTGGGCCCCGTTGCCGAGGTAGACGTCCTCGACGGCCTCCGGCTCGACCCCCGAACGTTCGACCGCCGTCTCGATGGCGTGGGCCGCCATCGTCATCGCCGGGGTCATGTTGAACCCGCCGCGGGCCGCCTTGGCCAGGCCGGTGCGGGCGTATGAGACGAATACTGCTTCACGCATGCTGAGATTCTCCAGAGAGGCGACGACGTCGGACCCTGAACGCTACCTGGCCCACCGTTCCCCGGCGAGCCGAGGGACGGCGGGGAATGGTGACGGACTGCCCGCCGCGCTCGGGGCGTCACTACACTCGGCGCCGTGACGCTCTCCGACCGGTCGCTGGGATGGTTGCGCTACCTCGACCGCAAGGCCCACACTCCCGACAACTGGAACCGCGACGGGCGGCCCCATCCCCACTGGGACGACCGCTCCGATCCGCCGATGGCGAGCTGGCACCGGTTCGATCTCGTCGACTCCTCCTACGCCCTGGGGTTGCTGGCCCACCGGACGCCCGCATGGACCGAGCGCTACGTCGCCATCCTCGATCAGCTCGTCGAGCGCCACACCGCCTGGTGGTCGGCCGCCGACTGGTTGACCCAGTTCGGCCACGATCCCGAGCGATCCGACTACCCCGAGGCGTACCGGCCCTTCATCCCCGAGGAGCTGTGGGGTCGCTACGACGTGCCCGGCTGGACGGCCAACGGCGTCGAGCCCTGGGGTGTGCAGCGCGATCCCATCGCCGCCGACGGCATGTTGTTCTACAAGGGCTTCTTCCTCGTGCTGCTGGGGATCCGATCGATGATCGCCGCCGACGACCGGTGGAACGAGCCGTTCACGATGATCCGGGACGGTGACGACAACTTCACCTGGACCCACTCGGCCATCGCCGCCCACCTGGCCCGACAGTGGCACGCCGCCCCCAAGGGCACCCACTGCGAGAACACCAAGATCTGGCCGTTCTGACTGGCCGGCGCCGGTCTCGGTCTGAGGCTCCACGACAACCGACACGGTTCGGCCCACCACGATCTGGCCTTCGGGCCGTGGTGGGAGCATGCTCGTGAGCATTATCTGGGTCTGGCGGGCGATGACCTGCCGGAGATGACGACCCTCTACTACGACCCGGAGCTCGACGTGCACCACCGCCTGCCGGTGAGCAGCGCGCTGACCACCTCGTTCTATCTGGCCCCCCAGGTGCCCGATGAGGCGCGGCGGCTGTTCGACGCCGGATGTGCCTCCCTGGGCGTGGTCGACGGCCCGCCCCGGCTGCCCCTGCGTCCGAGCCGGGTGTTCGGCTCGGCGCTGGTGCTGGCCCGGGAATGGGGCCTGGCCGAGTTGGAGGAGCGCCTGGTGGCGGCGATCGAGTCTTCCTACCAGCCCACGTGGGACCGCGACCGGGCAGAGTTCACGTGGGGAATGGGACTCGACGAGGTCCATCCCCGCGGGCAGTTCAACGCCTTCCTGGCCACCGCCGAGGCCGCCGGCCCCGGGCGGTGGACGGCGCTGTCGGCCGCACCGCTCGCGGCATGTCCCCAGGTGGTCGACGTCGACTTCCCCACCGTGGCCCTGCGTCGGGCCGAATGGGTCGGCGGCGTGCTCCACGTTGGCCTGGCCCCCGTGCGGGAGGACGGCCGACGGTGGACCACGTTCCGCATCGTGGGGGCCGAGCCCCGGCTGTGGTACCTCACCGGCATCGACGGGGCCACGATGGACACCGCCGGCAGCGCCGTCGTGGTGCGGGTACCTCAGGTCGAGGGTGAGCTCCAGTTCACCCCCGGGAGCTACTGAACGACGCCCGGCTTCGGCTCACGGCTCCGCTCAGGGCTCGACCTGGCCGGACCGGGCCCCTGACCGCCTCTCCCCGGTCAGGGGCCGGCCGATCGACCCCGCTCGGCCGAGCAGTCGCCCGAGCGCCGGACTGTGGCCTGGATGGCGGCTCGGACGCGCAACCGCCCGCCCCCGGGTCTTCGCCGAGGCGGGCGGTCGCAGAAACCCCGTGTTGGGATCAACCCTCGGTGTCCTCCTCTTCGGTGGTCTCGGTGGTGTCGTCGGCGTCGTCGGCCTCGGCGTCGTCGGCCTCGGCCTCGGTCTCCTCGGTGGTGTCGTCGGCCTCGACAGTGGTCGTCGTGTCGTCGGTCTCGGTGCCCGTGCCGTCGTCGTCGTCGTCGCTGCACGCCGCAACGCCCAGCGTCAGGGCGCCGGCGAACAGCAGGGCAACGATCTTCGGAAGCTTGGTCTGGTCTGAAGTGTTCATCATTGATCTCCCCAGTTGTTGGATAAGCGCGACACGCTACTCATGGCATCTGCTGGTGAATCATCGCGACCGTTGATTTTTTGTCTGGCCGGCACTCGCCTCGCCGGACACCCCGATTCACCCCTGCCAGGGCGTGCTTCTCCTGGCCAGGAGCATCATCGGCGGTCCCTGCCGACCAGCGAAGGCGGCACATGGGTATATTCACCCATGGCCCGTTCGGCGGAGCTTCCCCCGTACCCATGGGTTTGGTCGTCGTGGCGATGGGTAGGACCCCCCGCGGTCGCCGCATGTCAGCAGGGAGAAACGCTCTGTTGGCGCTCGGCGAAGCAACCCGCCGGCCCGCACCTCCGACGTGACCAGGAAGGAACCCGATGGCCGTTGCCACCCCTCACCCCTCGCACCCCAGTCACTTCCCGCACTCCGGTGACAGCCTCCGACCAACTCACCGCCCACCACTCGGCAGCCGACTCGTGACGGCTGTTGCTGATCTACCGCCAGCCAATCGGCGAATGGCCGCCCTCGGCGCTGCCACGGCCACGATCTTGTTCGGGGCCGTGCTCGCCTGGCTCGTGGCTGGGGCTGGGGCGCTCCACGTCGCCGGCCTCGTGGTCTTCCTCGGCGGACACGTCGGGCTCATCGCCACCCTGGCCCTGGTCGACGGCGGGGCCGTGGACGTCCCCTCCGACCGAGAGCTCCGGTAGCTCCCGCCGGGTCTCTCGAACCTCGCCGGCCTCGCCGTCCCACCCTCCGGGCGCCGTCAGCCGACCCCGCCCCGGGACGCCACAACGTCTCGATCACGTCTCGCTCGCCGGCTTCGGCGATCTGTTCAACGCTGTAGGCATCGAGCACGAACGTGCCGCCCGGGCGGAGGGCGGTGCAGGTCGACGGAGGTGAACCGGAGGCCGTCATCCGCACTCCTCGTCCTGCGCTGGGACGTGAGACGTGACCGGTCGAGGGACCGGACCGGGTGCCCGGTCGTCTCGTCACGAGGTCATCGTGGCCGCCGCTTGACCGCCTGACCGAAAGACCGTACATTCTAGGTTCTCGTCCCCGTTGACGCTCTGGCCAGCCAGCCGTCGGGGTCGCGGGTGTCGCAGCATCAAAGGGGGGACAAGCATGTCAACTACCGCCCACCACCGAGTCGTCGTCGGCGGGGGTACGGCCGGTATCTCGGTCGTCGCCCGGCTCCAACCCAAGGTCGGTGACGTCGTCGTCGTCGAGCCGTCCGACAAGCACTACTACCAGCCCCTGTGGACCCTGGTTGGCGGGGGTGCGCCAAGGCCAGGTCGACCGAGCGGACCGAGGCGTCCGTGATGCCGAAGGGTGTCACCTGGATCAGGGACGCAGCCGACGCCTTCGATCCCGACAACAACCTCGTCCACACCTCCGGCGGTCGATCCATCGCCTACGAAGTGCTCGTCGTGTGCCCCGGCATCCAGCTCGACTGGGACCGCATCCGGCAAGACCCCCGCCGAGTCCTACGGCGGATACGCCTCGTGCCCCCTCACCACCTCCCGCCACGAGATGCTGTTGGCCGAGTTCGACTACACGATGGAGCCGACGCCCATCATCCCCATCATCAACACCCTCAAGCCGCGGCGCGACATGTGGTACCTGAAGAAGTACGGGCTGCCCTTCCTGTACTGGAACCTCATGCTGAAGGGTCGGGCCTGATGCTCCTCGAGCAGCGCTCGTCGATCGCCGCCAGTCGCATGGACGCCGCCGGCTTCGCCGACGTCTCCGACCTCCTCGGCGGCTACGGCGCGTGGGAGACGGCGCAGAGCCCGACAGGGCCGAGACGTGAGACCACCGGCTCCGCTGGCGCAACAACCCCTGGGTGCCGGCGCGTGAGAGCGGCGGCTCCGACGGCGCAGCGGCGCCCCAGTGACGTACCTGCGATGAGGGAGAGCCCATGACCCGTCTCGGTTTCCTGCTCGACAGCGACAACTGCATCGGCTGCCACGCCTGCACGGTCGCCTGCAAGAGCGAGCACGACGTCCCCCTCGGCGTGAACCGCACGTGGGTGAAGTACATCGAGACCGGCACGTTCCCCGACGTGGCCCGCAAGTTCAACGTCATGCGGTGCAACCAGTGCGATGACGCACCGTGCATGACCATCTGCCCCACGTCGGCCCTCTACCGGGCCCCCAACGGTGTCGTCGACTTCCAGGACGACAACTGCATCGGCTGCAAGTCGTGCATGAACGCCTGCCCCTACGACGCCCTCTACATCAACCCCGAGACCAACACGGCCCACAAGTGCAACATGTGCAACCACCGCATCGAGGTGGGCCTGCTGCCGTCGTGCCAGATCGTGTGCCCGACCGAGGCCATCAAGATCGGTGATCTCGACGACCCGACGAGCGAGATCAGCCGCATCATCGCCCGCGACGACGTGGCGGTCCGGGCCCCGGAGCAGAACACCCGGCCCAAGGTCTACTACCGGGGCGCCGACCAGGCCAGCCTCGATCCGACCAGGACGGCCATCGCCAACGACGGCATGATCTGGGCCGACACCCTCCGCAACGCCCACGGGGTACGCCATCCGACCCCGGTGGTCAACACCGGCAACCGCCCCACCGACGAGCACGGCATCGTGGCCCGCACCGTGTACACCACCGCCCACATGATGACGTGGAAGGAGAAGGTGTCGGGCTATCTCGTCACCAAGGCCGTGGCCGCCGGCGTGATGCTGGTGGCAACCCTCCTCGTCCTCCTCGGCCACGCCGACGCCCAGGCTGCGGTCGGGGTCGTCCCCCCGATGGTGGCCGGCGCCTTCCTCGGTGTCACCGGTGTGCTCCTCGTGGCCGACCTCAAGCAGCCGGGGCGGTTCCACTACCTGCTCCTCCGGGGCAACTGGTCGTCGTGGCTGGTCAAGGGGGCCTACATCCTCATGGCCTTCGGGGCCGTCTGCGGCCTGTGGTGGATCGGCGGCCTCGCCGGTTCGCCGGGTCTGTTGCAGGTGCTGGCCGTCCCGGCCGCCGTCCTCGCCGCCGGCACGGCGGGATACACGGCCTATCTCTTCGGCCAGTGCGAGGGGCGCGACCTGTGGCAGACCCCCCTGCTGCTCCCCGTGCTGCTGGCCCAGGCCGTCACCGCCGGCGGCGCCGCCTACGCCCTGATCGACCTGGTCATCGACGTCCCCGAGACCACGGCCATCCGTTGGGTCCTGCTCGGGGGTGTCATCGCCACCGCCGCCCTGCTCGGCGTCGAGCTCACGGCCCACGGCAGCCGCCACGTCGAGTTGGCGGTGGAGGCCATGACCAGGGGCCGCTACGCCACCCAGTTCTGGTGGGGTGGGATCGTGCTGGGGCTCGCCGTGCCGGCGGCACTGGTGATCGTGGCCCTGGCCGTCGACGCCGGTCCGGTGGTGCCCGCCCTCGCCGGCCTGGCCGCGCTCGGCGGCATGTTCGCCTACGAGGACGCCTTCGTGCGGGCCGGTCAATCGGTGCCGCTGTCGTGAGGCTCGCCGACACTGCGACCAAACCCGCCGACGTCCTGTCCCGCCGACCGTCCCGCCGACCGAGGAGTGCACCGTGACCGAGTTGTCGAACTACCCCCCGTTCGAGCAGTGGCACGACTGGCGTGAGCTCGACGCCAAGGCCTGGCCCGAGCGCAAGGAGCGCCGGTACACCCTGGTGCCCACGACCTGCTTCAACTGCGAGGCCGGGTGTGGTCTGGTGGCCTACTTCGACCACGAGTCGGGCGAGATCCGCAAGATCGAAGGAAACCCCGAGCACCCGGGGAGCCGGGGCCGCAACTGCGCCAAGGGCCCGGCCACCCTCAACCAGGTCTACGACCCCGAGCGGATCCTGTACCCGATGAAGCGGACGGGGGAGCGGGGCTCGGGCCGGTGGGAGCGGATCTCGTGGGACCAGGCGCTCGACGAGGTCGGCGACCGCATCCGCACCGCCATAGTCGAGGAGCGGCGCAACAGCGTCATGTACCACGTCGGCCGGCCCGGCGAGGACGGCTACACCGATCGGGTGTTGAAGGCGTGGGGAGTCGACGGCCACAACAGCCACACCAACATCTGCTCGTCGAACGCCCGCATCGGCTACCAGAGCTGGATGGGCCACGACCGCCCGTCGTCCGACTTCGCCAACGCCGAGGTCATCTTCCTCATCTCGGCCCACCTCGAGGCCGGCCACTACTTCAACCCCCACGCCCAGCGGATCATGGAGGCCCAGGCCAAGGGGGCCAAGATCATCGCCGTCGACCCCCGCCTGTCCAACACCGGCGCAAAGGCCGACTACTGGCTGCCGACGTGGCCCGGGACCGAGCCCTTCCTCCTGCTCGCCATCGCCCGCCTCCTCGTCGAAGCGGGGACGTGGAACGCCGACTTCGTCCGGCGCTGGACCAACTGGGAGACCTACCTTCGCCGCAAGCACCCGGCCCGTCCCGTCGAGTGGGACCAGGTGAGGGAGGCGATGCTCGAGGAGTACGCCGGCTACACCCCGGAGGCCGCCGAGCAGAAGACCGGTATCGACGCCGGCACCATCCGTGAGATCGCCGAGCTGATCGGCGCCCATCCCACCAGGTTCGCCTCCCACAACTGGCGGGCGGCCGGCGCCGGGAACCTCGGTGGCTGGCAGGTGGCCCGGTGCCTGTTCTTCCTCAACGTGCTCACCGGCTCGGTGGCGACCAGGGGTGGCACGGCCGGGAACGGCATGAACAAGTTCGCACCGGCCGCCCCGCTCGGCGCCCCCGCCGTACCCGGATGGAACGAGCTCGAGTGGCCGAAGGAGTTCCCTCTTGCCTATCACGAGATGTCGATCCTGTTGCCCCACTTCCTCAACGAGGGGCGGGGCGAGCTCGACGTCTACTTCTCCCGGGTCTACAACCCGATCTGGACCAACCCCGACGGGTTCACGTGGTTGGAGGCCCTCAAGGATGAGCAGAAGGTGAAGTGCCACGTCGCCCTCACCCCAACCTGGTCGGAGACGTCGTGGTTCGCCGACTACGTGCTGCCCATGGGGGTGTCGGCCGAACGGCACGACGTGCACAGCTACGAGACCCACGCCGGCCGGTGGATCGGGTTCCGCCAGTCGGTGTTCCGCCGCTACGCCGAGCTCCGCAACGGGGGCGAACTCGGCCCCGACGCCCGCAGCCACCAGTACAACCCGGGCGAGGTGTGGGAGGAGAACGAGTTCTGGATCGACCTGTCGTGGCGGATCGATCCCGACGGGTCGCTCGGCATCCGGCAGTGGTTCGAGTCGAAGGAGCGGCCCGGTGAGCCCGTGTCGATCGACGAGTACTACGGGATGATGTTCGCCGAGAGCGTGCCCGGCCTGGCCAAGGCGGCCGCCGACCTCGGTCAGAGCCCGCTCGAGTTCATGCGTGACCGGTCGGCGTTCGCCGTGCCGGGCGATCCCTATGAGCCCTACGAACGGCCGGTGGCGGCCGAGACGCTCGAGGGGTGCGAGCTCGACGGGGCCGGCGTGTACCGTAAGCCGGGGACGGCCGGCATGTGGTCGGGCGACCTGGCCGATCTCGACGACCTGACCCTCGCCCCCCTCGGCGACGGGTCGCCGGCCGTCGCCATCGACGGTGAGGCCAAGGAGGGGTTCCCCACCCCGTCCAAGAAGCTGGAGCTGTATTCCGAGACGCTCGCCGACTGGGGTTGGCCGGAGTACGCCACCCCGACGTGGATTCCGAGCCACGTCCACTGGGAGGACCTCGACCTCGACGGCGACGAGCGCATCCTGCTGCCGACGTTCCGCATCCCGACCCTGATCCACACCCGGTCGGCCAACTCGAAGTGGCTCAACGAGATCAGCCACCACCACCCGCTCTGGATCCACCCCGCCGACGCCCAGGCACTGGGCATCGAGGAGGCCGGGCTGGTGCGGGTGACCACCAGGATCGGCCACTTCGTGATCAGCGCCTGGCGGACCGAGGGCATCCGCCCCGGGGTGGTGGCCGCCTCCCACCACATGGGCCGCTGGCGGCTGGAGGAGGACCAGGGCCGCTCGTGGAGTGCCGGCAAGGCGTCGATCAGCACCACACCGGCCGACGACGGCCATCGGGTGTGGAAGCTCCGCCGGGACCACGGCAACGAGCCCTACGAGTCATCGGATCCCGACACCGGCCGGATCTGGTGGAAGGACACCGGTGTCCACCAGAACGCCACCTTCTGCGTCCAACCCGACCCGGTCTCCGGCATGCAGTGCTGGCACCAGCGGGTGAGGGTCCGCCCGGCCGAGCCGGGCGACGAGTACGGCGACGTCGTGGTGGACACGGCGAGGAGCCGGGAGGCCTACCTCGACTGGTTGTCGCTGACCCGTCCCGCCACCGGTCCGCTCCGCCGGCCGCTGTGGTACGCCCGCCCCCTCAAGCCCCGGGCCTCGGAGTTCCGCCGGCCGGCAGTGGAGGATTGAGCACCGCCGAGCGGGGAACACCTGTTCGCATGGCTGATACCGAGCGGAACGACGCTGCGAACATCCAGGGCACGCCGGAGAAGGATCCCGAGGACTGGGTGACCGGTGACGAGCCCATGACCGGCCCCCAGGCCTCCTACCTGGAGACCCTCTGCCACGAGGCCGGGGTGGAGTTCGACCCGACCCTCACCAAGGCCGCGGCCTCGGCCCGGATCGACGAGCTGCAGGAGCAGACCGGGCGGGGTCGGTGAGCGGGGCCGGCGCTCGACCGTCGCTGCGTCACCCCGTCGGGCGGTGCCCGGACCGGTAGACGTCGCGGATCAGGTCCTCGATGGCCGGCTCCTCGATGGTCAGGTCGGAGATGGGGGTGGTGGCGGTGAGGTCGGCGATCACGGCGGCGGCCGTGGTGACCCGCCGATCGAACCGCAGGTGCTGGCGCGGGCCCTCCACCCTGGTCACCTCGGTGCCGGGGATCCGCAGGGCCGGCTGGGCCTCCACCAGGTCGACCACGATGGTGCGGTGGCTGCCGTGCTCGGCCTTGAACCCCGCCACCGGTCCGTCGAGCAGCACCCGGCCGTGGTCGATGATGAGCATCCGCGGGCAGAGCTGCTCCACGTCGCCCAGATCATGGGTGGTGAGCAGCACCGTGGTGCCCCGCTCCCGGTTGGTCTCGGTGAGGAACTCCCGCACGGCGTGCTTGGACACCACGTCGAGCCCGATGGTGGGCTCGTCCAGGACCACCAGCGGCGGATCGTGGAGCAGGGCCGCCGTCAGCTCGCCCCGCATCCGCTGCCCCAGCGAGAGCTGCCGCACCGGCGTGTGGAGGAAGCCGCCCAGGTCGAGCCGGTCGACGAAGGCGGCCACGTTCTCCCGGTGGCGCCGGGGCTCGGTCCGGTAGAGGTGGTGGAGCAGCTCGAAGGAGTCGGCCAGGGGCAGGTCCCACCAGAGCTGCGACCGCTGGCCGAAGACCACGCCGAGCCGGCGGGCCAGCTCGGTGCGCCGGGCGCTCGGCCGCAGGCCCAGCACCTCGACCCGGCCCGAGGTGGGGGTGAGGATCCCGGTGAGCATCTTGATGGTGGTGGACTTGCCGGCCCCGTTGGGGCCGATGTAGCCCACCATCTCGCCGGCGTCCACGGTGAAGCTCACCTTCCGGACGGCCTCCACGTCGCGCCGGGTGCGGCGGAACCGACCGGCGCTGGCTCGCACCACGTAGGTCTTGGTCAGCTCGTCGACGACGATGAGGGGCACGCTCAGCTCCCGGCGCTCTGGTAGCGGCCGATGCCGGCCCGCCACACCACGGCGGCCACGGTGCAGGAGGCTGCGGCCACCGGCGCCGGCAGCCAGACGAACCACGACGGGAGGCCCAGCGGGTTGGCGGCGTCGAGCAGGAACAGGCTCGGCACATAGGCCACGAAGCCGAGCGGCACGAGCCATCCCAGGATCAGCCGGATCCAGGGTCGGTAGAGGTGCATGGGG
>JBHJNQ010000054.1:0-15828 GCA_050330635.1 Acidimicrobiales bacterium
CCAGGTCTTAACTGTATCAAGAATCTCATCTTCCACGAATTAGACTCTATACCATCAGACCACCCGGCCGGGACCAAAGCCCCGATCCACCAGGTTGGATTTTAACGACAGCCTCTCAGCGAGACCGAGGCCGACCTCGAGTACTGCGCGCTCGACCACAGCATCAACGTCGTGACCGACGGGAGCGCCGCCGACTTCGAGGACATCGCGACCTACCACGCCATCGAGAGGTTCGTGCAGGCGCCAAGCGGCCAATGGCAGTCGTCGCAAGTGGTACGCACGATTCAGAAGGTCGAAGGGTTCGGCGAGTGCCTCGATGTCACGTTGGAACCCACCGAGCTACCCGACGGAGTCGGCGGGCAGTCGGAGTCTGGTTAGGGCGTGAGCCCGAGGTGCACCGAGCACCGGGGATATCAACTGGCCGAAGGGGGGAACCATGGCGGTGAACGCAGGCTTGAAGGGGATCGCAGCGGCGGCTGTGTTCCTGTTGACGATGGCGCCGGCCGTAGCCGGCGCACAGGATGATGGTCAGACCCCTGAGGACCGCTTCGTACGAAGCGACAACCGTGACTCGAAGGTCGAGGGCTCGGTCGACGTTGAGAGCCTGGGGGCGTTGACAACGCGGGCTGGTGGCCGCCCATCGGCCTCGGGCGGTGGCGGAGGTTGCCGGTGGCGGGTGGCGTGGCGCTCGCAGGGTTCAATGGGCGAGACGGTCGACGCGTTGTCGGTTCGAGGTGAGTTGAACCAGGCGGACCTGGGGGTCGATGCCCTGCGCTCGACCGGATTCCGAGTCGCCTTGGACGCGCAGGGTTACAACTTGATCCGAGAGGGCGCCGATGCGGCCCTGCTTCGCTACGTGGTTCCCTATGGCAGCGCGGAGTGCAACGCGGCGGCCGGGGGATTCGTGACTCTGGCCGAGGTCCAGGACGTGGCCCGGTTGGCCTTCGACGAGATCAAGCGACGGTGGCCGGCCCAGGATGTGGTGTTGGGTTGGCCGGAGCCGACCGAGGACACGTGGACGGCGTTGTCGACGAACCTGCCGTGGAGTCCGCTTTCGGCAACTGCGTCGAGTGGCGGGTTGACGGTCACTGTCACGGCCTCACCGCTTCGGGCCGAGTGGGATACGGGCCAGATCAACACTCGGGTGGGCGGCGATCGGACAGTGGAGTGTGGGGGCCCGGGCGATATGCCGCGGCTGCAGGCCGATGCGAGTTGTCGGGTCTGGTTCGCCAGTCCGTCCACGGGTCTGGTCGACCGCCATGGTGCGGTCGACACGATCTCGTTGGGCCTGACAGTTGAGTGGCAGGTGGGGTACGAGTCGAACGTCGCAGGGTTCTCGGATCCGGCGTGGTTGGTATGGCCGACGGTGTCGTTCCTCGATGGGGTGGTGGTGAACACCACGCAGTCGGTTGCGGTGGGCCAGGGCTGAGCGGCGCCGGCCGCGGCGGCGCGTTGAGGCGGAGGAGGGTTCGGAGTTGTTGGTGTCGAGTAAGGGCGGTGTGAGTTGTCGACGGTGATGCGGGACACGATGCTCGGTGGCCCTGATCGGGGCCCGGGGACTGGAGGCGGCGGTGTTCCGGGCCGGGGGTTCGGGCCTGGTCTTCGGCGCCTGCGGCGGCGGGTCAGCCTGTGGCCCTTGGCGATCGGCTTGTTGGCGATGTTGGTGTCGGTGGTCGGGATCTGGGGTCTTCTGGCGGAGCGGAGGGCGGTGACCACGATCTGGGTAGCGGCTCGGGATATCGAGTCGGAGGGACCGTTGTCGGCTGAGGATCTGACGACGGCTTCGGTTGCCGGATCGGTCGGGTTCGAGCACTACGCCACGGACGAGGTGTCGTTGGAATCGGTGCTGGCCGCTGTTCCTCGGGCTGACATTGCTGCCGGAACACCGTTGGGCGCTGGTCAGTTCTACGACGGAACGGCACCGGCGGCGCTCGATGCTGGATCGTTGACGGTGGCGGTGGTGTTGGGCGAGGCCCACGTTCCGGCCAACCTCGGTCGGGGCGATCAGGTGCTGTTGGTTGGCGTACCGGATTCGATTCGGTCGGATGCAGTGGCTGGGAGCTGGCCAGGCACGAGTCCGGTGTCGCAGGTGGCGACGGTGGTGGCCGTCTCGGACTCGGCGACCAGTTCGGAGGTGACGGTGACCGTGGCGGTGCCTCGGGATGTGGTCGATGACGTGGCCTGGTTGGCTGGGCAGAAGCGGTTGGTGATCGCTCGTGACCGGTGAGGCCCGTGGTGGCGCTGGCTCCAGCGGGAACGGCCTGCCGATCACGGCGTTGGTGGTGGAACTCGGGCGATCGGTCGGGTCGTCGGCGGTGGCGGCCGGATTGGCGATGGCGAGGGCCCGTCAGCTCGACGGCGCTGGTTGGGTGCTGCTGGCCGAGCTCGATCCTCGGGGTGGGGATCTGATGGAGCGGCTGGCCCTTGGTCGCAGTCCCCGGGCCCGATTCGACGGTGACCTGCCACTGGGCGCTCGGGAGCTGACCGACCTGCTGGCCACGATCGAGTTCTCCGGTGGGCTGGTTGGAGGACCCAGCGCAGCCCGTGTCCCGTTGCTGCAGCACCTGGTGGAGGTCGATGGGGTTCCGGGGGTGCGGGTGATGCTGGGCGACCATCTGGTCGAGGGAGCCACGAGGGCGGCCGCCGCTGTCGCTCCCCGGTTGCCAGGCCTGGCCGGCGCAGCGGGTGCCGCCGCGGTGGTCATTGATGGCGGTTGGTGGTCATCGGGTCAGCCGGATCGGGTAGCCGGGGCCGACATCGTCTACGGCGTGATGCAGGCGTCGTCGGCGTCGCAGAACGGCCGGTGTCGCGCTGAGCTGGCGGCGCTGCAGCGGCTGCTTCAGGGCCGGAATCGTCCCGGTCGGTTGGTGGGGGTCGTGGTCGACCCGGCCGAGGATCCAGACGAGGTCCGGGACCTGTTCCTGTGGGATCAGGATGCGACGAAGGGGTCTGGGTATCGGGTGGTCGTACTGGGAAGTCGGCGTGATGAGCGTTTGCTGGCCCAGCTGACCCGTGGTGACTGGCGGGGTGTGTCGGCCAAGGCGCTTGGCCCGTTCATGGACTTGGCCAGCCCGATGGGTGAGCGGGTCACATCCGCTGCGTTGTCGGGGGCGGCTGACCGCCCGCCGGTGGCGGTGGAGGTTGTGGATGAGCACGCCTATCTAGTCGGTATCCCTGAGCCAGTGCCACCGGTCGTCGGATCTCCTGAGTCGTCAGGGGATCCAGTGGCGGCGGAGCCTGACCGGCACGGCTACGGGTCACCGGCCGGGGAGACGTTCCCCGATCCGGCGTTCTGGCCCTTCGACGATGGCGACAGCTTCATTGAGGTAGCCCCGACCTCCATCGTGCCAGCCGAGTTCGGCGCTGGCTGGGAGGTGGTTGCTAGCGGTCCAGGCCTCGACGCTTCGCTGATGGTGGGTGAAGACGATGAGACGTGCCGCCGGGAACTTCCGCCCCGGCCGACTCATCGGCAGGAAGGCCGTTGGAACGGCATTGATCCGGAGCTTGGTGCCGGTGCGACTGGCGGAGATGGGTCAAATCGGCCGGCGCTCGACGAGTGGTTGGAGGAGCTGTCGCCGGCGGTTCGTGCGGCGTTGGAGGCGAAGTTGGGTGATGGCCCGTCGGTTGGGGTGCCGCGGCGGTTGCGGGGGGAGATGTCGCAGGAGGAGTCGGGATCGTGAGTACTTCGGGGGATCAGACGGCGGTGGTGTGGGGTGAGCTGACACCCCGGGTGGTCGAGTTCGAGTTTGGTCGGCTGATCGCCTCGATGTTGGAGCGACTTCGGGGTGGCGACCTGGTGGAAGCCGGTGATCTGATGAGGGAGCCGGTGGAACGACTGAGGGCCGAAGGGGTGGATCGACCGTCGACCCCGGCCGCCCGGGCTGTGATCGAAGCCGCGCTACTTCAGATGCTGGGGGCCCGTGGCCGTCAGTGGACGGCAGACCTCGAGCGGCGCAACGCAAGCAGGGCGCCGACGCCGGAGCAGTGGGAGAGCATGGCTCGGATGGCCGTGGTACGCGCTTTCCTCGAGGAGCGGGCCTGGGGTGAATTCAGTCTCGCGGTGCTGCGGAAGCGGTTGGGCGACGCGGTGCGGGAACGGCGCCGGGAACGCTCCGCGGTGTTGGGGGTGGCGGCCAGTGTGCGGGAGGTCGACCAGGAGCAGCGGGTGGCGTTGCAGGGGTTCGAGGCCGAACGCGTCCTCATTCTCGACGAGATGCGGGCAGCGGGGGTTCGTCCACCCGACCAGTTCGAGTGGCACGCGATCAAGACGACGGTGCTCGACGAGGTGTTCAGCTATCGGCGTTTGTTGGAGGCCTACGAGTTGCATCCAGGGGCCCGCAACATGGGGGTGTTCGGGTCTCGGGTGCCGGTCTACGAGCTGTCCGACGGTCGCCGGATCAGGGGCAACCAGCCCGTGGCCCGAGATGCAGCCGAGCTGGAACGCATGGTGGAGACGTTGTGCGGCACTGGTGGGTTCGAGTCCAAAACCTGGAATCATCGGCACTACGAACTTGAGCTGAGCCTCCCTGATGGTTCCCGGCTGACGGCACTGAAGTACGTGACCGACGGCGCCCCGTATGTGACCATCCGGCGCCACATGTGTCCGACGATCCGGCTTGACGACTACGCGAACGCCAACCACCGGTTGGTGGTCGAGCTGCTCAAGGTCCTGATGGAGGCCCGGTTGAGCATTCTGGTCGTGGGCGGGATGAACTCGGGAAAGACAACGATGCTCCGGGCTCTTGGTTCGTGTTTTGAGCCCTTGGAGCCGGTGTATGTGGCGGAGTCGGTTTCGGAGCTGAGGTACCACCTGTACCCAGAGGTGTACGCCTGTGAGGCAATCCCCGTGCTGGCTCGGGCCACGGGCCTGAACGAGGCCGGTGGGGTCAGCCTCGAGCAGTTGATCGTGTCGGCTCAACGTTCCAATGCCGCCCGGATCGTGGTCGGGGAGATCCGGGGCCCGGAGGTCCAGGCCCTGTTGAAGGCGGCCCAGCTGGGGCACCCGGTGTTGTCAACGGTGCACGGCCACAACGCGGCGGACGGGATCCAGAACGTTGCCCGTTATCACGAGCAGTACACCTCGGCCAGCTACGAGAACAGCCTGGCCCAGTTGTGTTCGAGCCTGGATGCGGTGGTCACGATGGACTCGAAGGCAGGCCAGTTCGTGATCACGGGTATCGGGCTGGTCATCCGGATGACTCGGGGGAGCGCTGGTAGCCCCGAACCGGAGATCGATCACATTGTCGGCTCGGTCGACAGTGGTGAGGTCGGCTTCGTACGGACGAGTTCAGCCCAGCTGTCCGCCGCCCACGACCGCCGGATCTTCGACGCCGGGATCCAGCATCGGGTCTTCGATCGCCTGGGTAGCCCACTGCGACTGGCTTCCCCTCTTCGAGGCGAAGGTGGGGATCGATGACCAACCCCATCGTGCTGGGCTTGCTCTTCGGGACCGGCCTGGTCCTTGTCGGCTTCAGCTTTCTCCGTCCTGCGGTCACACCGGCGGCTGACGGGGTGGCCTCAGGAGCCGGCCCCAGGCAGCCCGTCCTCCACCGGCCTGCCGGCGTGCTTTCGATGGTGGTCGTAGCGGTCGGGGCGATTGCCGTCACCGTCGTGTTCTGGATGGTGTTCAAGATCGCGGTCCTGGCCGTGGCCGCCGGCGCAGCGGTAGCCGTTCCACCGTTGGTCCGCCGTCGGGGGGCCAACCGGCCAGGGGTTGAACTTACGGCGAAGGATCTGGGAGAGACGGCAGCCACGGTGGCTCGATGGATCGAAGGGGTTCGGGACTATCTGACAACGGCAGCCACGTTGCAGGACGCGCTGGTGCAGGCGTCGCTTGATGTCCGGGGACCGTTCGCCCGGGACTTCGAACGCTTCGCCTCGACGTTGAGCGGGGCGGGCGGGTTCCCCGCTGCAGCTCAGGAGTTGGCTGATGAGCTGAGGAGCGCGCTGGCCGACAAGGCGTTGACGGCGCTGTGGATCGGTGGTCGCGAAGGCGGTGATGTCCAGACCGCACTGACCTTGCTGGCTGACAGCGCGCAGGTCGAGGCGGACAATGCCCGCCGGATCGAGGCTGGTCTGGCTGGTACCCGCCGCCTAGTGCAACTTGTGTCGGTGCTGTGCGGGATCATCTTCGTGCTGGCCCTGTTCGCCTTCCGGGACAACTTCGGGATCTACCGTTCAGTTGGGGGTCAGTTCATCCTGGCCGTGGGGCTGGCGGTGATCACGGTGTCGTGGTGGGCGATCTGGCGGATGTCGAAGATCGAGGCGCCGGAGCGCCTCGTGAGCGTCCGACCGGTCGGCGGTGGGAGGGTGCGCTCATGGTGAGGCCGGTGCTGCTCGCAGTGGGCCTGGTGATGGGGGTGTCCCTGATGATCCGGGCTTTCGTGCCTCGCCGGTTGTCGGCGGCCGAGGCGGTAGCTGCCCTCTCAGGCACGATGCCGTCGCGACGGTCGCTGGGGGCCGACGTTCTCGCTGAGGCCATTGGGTGGATGCTGCGCGTCCCACGGATCCAGTCGTGGCTGGTGCCGGTGGATCCTGATCTGGCGATCATGGGCCAGACCGCAGAGACCTTCATCGGGTCGCTGGTGAAGAGGTCGGCCGTGCTGGTCATGGTTCTGGTGCTGTGGGGGACCGGGATCGTGGTTCCCGCCCCGGTCGGCCCGGCCGTGATGCTGGTCCTGGGTCTGGTGGCGGTGGCAGTGGTCTGGCTTCGGGCTATCCAGCAGCTCCGACGGGCCGCCGAGACCAGGCGACGTTCCATGACCAACGTGGTTCAGGGCTTGTTGACGATCACGATGGTGGGGGCCACCACTGCGACACCGATAAACGAGGTGGCGGAACGGGCCGTCGACCACGGCCACGGTTGGGCCTACGACCTTCTGCGGTCCACGTTCCGACAGGGAACGGCGTCGAACCTGAAGATCTACGAGTCGCTGTCGATTCTGGCTGACCGGATCGGGTCGCGTTCGCTGCATCTGTTCGCCGACTCGATCCGCTCGGGGGACCGAGAGGCACTGGCGTTGAGTTCAGTGGCCCAACGGTCGCACACCCTGCAGACCGAGTTGGCCACTCACATCGTGGCCCGAGCCGAAGAGCACCGACGGACCCTGCAACTCCCGATCGCAACGTTCGCCATCACGGTCGTACTGATCACCGTGGTCATCCCACTGATGACGAGCCTGTGACCGCCGGCCGTGCCGTGCCAGCGGCCAGGCCAGCGACCTCGCAATCACAACCTGCCTCACCGAGGGGGCAACAACGAAAGGCGGAGAATATGGACAACCTACTTGGATGGCTCATGTTGGTGGCGGTCACGTTGGGGGTAGGCGCTGTCGCAGTGTCCAATGCCGAGGGCATCGTTGAGACCCTTTCGGGCGCCATCACCAGCTTCAGCGAGTAGTGCTCACTGACTTCCACCCGACGGTGCCCGCGCGCGCCCGCACCCTCCCGGCCCACGTTCGTGAGTCGGGAGGGGAGCGGGGGAGCAGCACGATCGGGTACCTGCTGGTGTTCCCGATGGTACTGTTCATGTCGTTCGGGCTGTTCCAGTTCATCTTGTACGCCCTGGCGGTGGAGGAGATCTCGACCGCGGCCCGAGAGGGTGCTCGTCGAGCGGCGCTCGACGGGTCAACGTTCGACGAAGGAGCCCGCCTGGCGGGTGAGATCGTCACCGACGGCTCGGTCCTGGCCGGCGACATCACCGTCACTGGCGAGCGGGGCCCGGTCGAGACCACCATGACGGTCAGCGGCCAGTGCAAGTGGCTCCTCAGCGAGGATCTGTTCGGCGACGTGTGCCGGATCACGCGAACCGAAACTGTCCCAACCGACCGGTTCGTCGAGGGGATCGTCGCCTCGTGAGCCGGCACCTCCGTTGCCGCAGCGTCTGGGCCTTCAAGGCGTGGTTCGTCGCGTCACCAGGTCCCGTGGGTCGGTGCCCCCCGCCTTCACCGGTCAGGTCACGGGTGGGGGAGCGGGGCGAGGCCGGAATCGTCGAGATGCTCCTGTGGGTGCCGGTGGTGGTGGTCCTGTTGGGCACGATGGGTGTGGCGTTACGGCAGAACACCACTGCTGGCGTGGCTCAGGACGCGGCCGAAGCGGCGGCCCGTCAAGCCAGGAGCGCGATCAGCCCGTCCGAGGGTCAGCGCCTGGCCGAGTCATCGCTGGCTGAGTCCTTCGCCAGTCACGGTGACGGGTGCGCAGGTTCTGTCGACATCTCCGGCTGGGACACCGGGACGGTCACGGTGACGGTCACGTGCGACGCCGACTTCGCCGGGCTCAGCTACGTCGCTCCCGGTCCCTATCGGGTGACCCGAACGTGGACCGAAACGATCGACCCGGCCCGAATCGCCAGGACCGGGCCATGACCACCCGAGTCCGTACCCGCTCCCACGCCTCCGGCGGCCAGAAGCGTCGGGGGATGTCCCAGGGTGGAGAGGACGGCTACGTCACGATCTGGATGCTGCTGTGGACCCCGGTGCTGATCGCTGGCCTGGTCGCAATCGTCGACTACGGCGCCGCGATCCAGGCCCGGGCGCTGGCTTCCGACGTTGCTGTCGGGGCCGCCCGGGCGGGGGCCGCCCAGGTGGTGTCCGTGGCCGGCGCAGGCCCTCAGATCGACCCCGACCCGGCGCTGGCCAATGCCGCCGGCTACGTGGCCGAGGCAGACGCCCGAGCTCCCGAACGGATGGGACTCACCGCCGCCTACCAGATCGAACCCGACACGGTCACGGTCACCGTCACCGTCACCTACGACCCGTGGCTGCTGGACACGATGACCAACACCTTCACCCGAACCGAGCAGGCCCAGATGCAGGTCGGCCGGTAACTCACCTCTGACCGAGAGACCCGCCCCATGCACCCACGAGACCGACCCTCGTTCTACCGTTCCTCCGCCCGCCTTACCGTGGGCGTCACCGCCGTCGCGGTGTTCATCGTCGGGGTGCCGACGCTGTTGTGGTGGGGCACCGGTGGTGGTCTGCTTCCTGCCCCCGGGCCTGGGGGCTGGGCCGAGGTCCGGGCCCAACTGACCGCTGGTCAGCTCCCGGCCCCAGCCGTACTGGCCGTGGCCGCCATCGCTGGCTGGCTCCTGTGGATCTACCTGATGCTGATGATCGTCGTAGAGATCGTCGCCGGGTGGCGGGAACGGGACCAGGCAACATCGCGGGTCGATCAGCTCTCGGGTCCGCGACGCCTCATTGCCCGCCTTGTTGGCTGGGTGTTCGCCGGCCACACGATGCTGGCCAGCGTCCTCATAACCCCCCAGCTCACCGCCCCCCAGTTCACGCCGGTCGTCGCCATCGTCGATGACAGCGTCGGCGTTGCACCGGTGGCCACCGGACCCCGTCCGGTCGAACCTGCAGGAGGGTTCGATCCTCACGCCTATGTCGATTTCGACCCCGATCTCGTAGCTGTCGGCCCCGCTCCCCGCCAGGAGACCGTGGATCGGGAGGTCGTACGGGGTGACACCCTGTGGGATCTGGCCCAGGAGCTGACCGGCGACGGCATGAACTGGCCGGCCCTCTGGGCCGCCACCGATCTCGACGCCCAGAACCCCCCGGTCGACCCCCACAACCCGGACCTGATCTTTCCGGGCAACGTGGTCCGCATTCCCATCGACCTGCTCGCCGACCCACCACCCAACAGCAACCTCAGCTCGGCGTCGTCCACGGAGCAGCCGGCCGATGCCGTACCCCCCGGTTCATTGCCCGACACGCCGGACCAACCGGGCGGAAGTAGCCAGGCCCTACTCCCTCCGCTCTCCAACCCTCCGAACCCGACCGGCACGCCCGACGCTCCGGTCGACGATGCCGCACAGGGGACGGGCAACGGCGCCACCGTTTCGACTGGGACTGGCGGGGCTCCTGTTGTGGCCGTTGCGGTAGCCGGGTTGGGCGTTGCGGCAAGCGCGGTGATCTTGGCCGGTGTCAAACGACGCCGGCGGCAGGCGATGGCGGCTTCAGGCCGGGGCCAACGGCCACCGAAGCGCACGCGACGAGACATCCGAGCCAGTCAGCGGCTGATGGTGAGCGTGTCCGACACGATGTGGGGGCCGGAGGAACTCACTGCCAGTTGGAACGCGCTACGACCCGTCGACCCCGGGTCCCGCCAGCCCTGGTGCGTCCGGTGGAACTCAGCGCTCCGTGTACTGGAGTGCGCCTGGACGCCCGATCCCGCGACCCCCCATGGCACACCCAGCGACCCGCCCGAACCGGGCTCAGACTCGCCGTGGCGTCTCGTCGAAAAGCACGACCGGGCCGGCAGGCCGGTCGCAGTATGGACCATCACCGAGCATGACGTGCCCCAGGAGGTAGGGCCCACGGTGGTGCCAGCCATGGTCGGCTGTGCCGATGGTCGACAAGACCGACCCAGCGGCGACGGGTTCTTCATCAACCTCGAGGCGGCCGGGATCATCAGCGTCGAGTCCTCAAAGCCGGACCTGATCGAACCGGAAGGCGTGGTGCGGGCGCTGCTTCTCCAGCTCCACGCCAACGCCGCCGCCAGAGTCCATCTCCTCAACACCGACCTGGGTCTGGGCGGGCTTGACCACACAACCCTGCACCACGACCCGATCGCCCTGGAGAACGAACTTGTCGCCGAACTCACGGGCCGCCAGGACCTGTGGGATGACGTCCCGTCGATGTTCGTGGCCCGCTCGGCCCGCACCTTCACCGGCCCCATCACCGTCGTCGTGGGTGCATCGGAGGAACTCCAAAGCTGCTCCCATCTTCTGTCTCTGGCCCGAGCCGAGAACACTCCTCTGGTCGTCATTGGCATTGGAGCGCTTACCCATGCCTGGGCGTCGTTCCATCTCGAACCGGAGCCCGACAAGCACACGATCCGGTTCCCGGCAGCCCGAGCCGTGCTCAGTTTCGATCACCTCTCGTGGGCCTCAACCACCGACGCCGCCGATCTCGTCGAACTGTTCACCGCCAGCTCACGGCCCTGGATCTACGACCCCGATCCCCGGCCCGACCTCATCGACATGGACCCCGCCCCGGCCGGGCCCGGCCCCTGGACCCCGCAACCGGCGAACAAGCCGGACCTCGACCTCGACCTCGATGGCGGGTGCTATCCCGACGACGAGCGCCTCAGCTTCGAACCCGATCGCTACCAAGTCGGCTCGGACGACGACCTGCTCACAGGGGACAGGCCCGGTGTCAGCGACGACGGAGGATGGGGCCCCGATCATCAGAAGCCTGAGCCCGAGCCCCGCTCTGCGACGAACGAGCAGTGGGCGGAACGGGCTGCCACCGGAGGTCCTCGCGCTCGCAGCTCCAACGCGTCGCCAGCCAGCGGCTCTGCGAGCGAGGCGCCCTCGGCCGTAGCCGTCGACGTGCTCAACCCAGTCCAGGATTGGTCGACGCAGCAGGGTCTGGCCGAACCGGAGCCCCTCGATGACCTGTGGAGCCAGCTACCAGAGGCCGACCCCACCACCTTGGGCGACCGGGCACCTCTCGACTCCGACGACATCGACTGGGCTGTCGTGGGCGATGACACCGTCGTTGACGAACTTCTCGATTCCACCCTCGACGAACTCCTCACCGACGACTGGGCCGATGCCGACTCCGACGACCACAGTGAGCTGGTCGTCGTGTCGCCCTGGCTCGCCGGTGATTCCGGTCCGGCCAACCGTGCCCATGATGTGGATCTCGCCCGGTCCGCGGTGTCGAACACCACCGCTCAGAACTGCGCCAGCCGCCAGGCCACCGTCCGCCTGGGCCGCAGCGTCGTGACCAGCGTCGTCGACCCAGCCAGCGCCCCCGACGACCACGATGATGATGACGACGACGGCAACGATGAATACGACGGCGACGTCAGCGGCCGCCATGAGGCCGGTGGTGAGGACGATGGTGAAGCATCCGAAGGTTCGGGACGGGTCAGGCCTGACGTTGCCCTACCGGCTACCACGGATGGTCTTCGGCTCGAGATCTGCGGACCGATTCGCCTGATGCGCTCGGGCCCGGACCAGACGGAGCTGATCGAGGTCCCGGTAGGGGCGGCCGGTCTGACTGCTGCCCAGTTGGCTCTCCTGGCCTACCTGGTCATCGCCGCCCGACCCACCGGGGGAGTGGGGCGGGAACAGATCGCGTTCGAGTTCTGGCCCGACGCCCACGGCGACGGAACCTCCCGCCTGGTTCAGCCTGCCACCGTGAAACGCCGCGTCGGAGAGCTCCGGGGCCGCCTGTCCGCGCTGGCGGCCGGCATCGACGGCAAGGCACTGCTCCCCGAAGCCGTCGATGGCCGCTACCGGCTGTGCCTCAGCAACGATTGGCAAGAACTCCGTGACGCCCTGGTCAACGCCGAGAGCTCGACCCCCGGATCTGGCCCCTGGACTCAGGCCGTAGCCGTCATCACCAGCATCGTTCGTCCACCGGGTCTGCTGACGCCCCTCACCGGAAGCCGTCACGGTCGGAACTTCGCCTGGATCGACGACCACTACCAGTCGCTCATCCAAGACGTGTCCCGGCGGGTGACCGTGATCCTGGCCGACCAGGCTCAGGCGTGGCGCCACGACGGCGACCACAAGCAAGCACTCGAGATCCTCAACCTGGCACGGTCGATCTCGCCCATCTACCCCCGCGAGATCGCCGACGGTGTTGTCGCGACCTACCTCGCCCTCGGAGATCCCGTCCGAGCCGAACAGGAGTGCCTCCTCTACGAGCGGCAGTTCGACGACGCTTTCGCCGCCCGGGAACGCGGCAACCCCCAACCCGGCAACCCCCGGGTCCGTCTCAACGACTACCTGAACCACCATCACAACCCGTGACCCGGGCCATCTCTCCTCCCACGGAGCCCTCAGCCCTCGATCCCACTGTGAACCTGAGGAGCGCTCACGCCGGATCCAGCAGCGCAGCTACCCTCGCCCGGTCTGGCCGGAGGGCCTTTAGACCGGTGTGGCAACACGATCCCGTCGAACCCTCACCCTCATTGCGGCCCCAGCTGACCGGCAACGGTGGCCTAAACCCCACCCCAACACCGGGGTACCTCGCGCTGCGACGTTCATCGCCGTGGCCCACTACGCCTCCACTGGCCCGTCGTTGACCACAGTCGGCTGGCAGAGCCGCCAAGCCGTCGACGGTCTCCGGATTCCGGGCCGGGCCTCCACCAGCACCGACGACTACGAACCCGGCAACGTCGAGGGGATCTGGCAAGCGGCGTACCCGCCCGGAACCCTACGGCGGAGAATCGCCTTCGGGCTCTACGGCGTCTCCCTGGACGGCTACTGGGCCGTCATATGCGCCTCCCAGCGACACCTTGAGCTGCTCCAAGCCCACGGCGCCGACGCCCGCGCTACCGGCGCTCTCGCCTGGCCCACGCTCGCCGTGGGCCTCACTCGCAGCCAGCTAGCCAGCCGGTGGCCAGCACTCGACCAGACCACGAGCCGCGCAACAACTCAGCACGCTGTCGACCCGCCCCTCTACACCCCGACCGCACTGGTGCACCGACTCGTCGCCATCGGCCTGGCCCCCATCACCCCGATGACCGCCAACCTGAGCCTGATCAGCCGTCAGTCCATGGTGTTCGACGGTGTTCCCTGGTTCGCGTTTCACCGGGACCAACAGTCCGGGACCGTACTCGTCGCCGAGGTGTCGGCGGGCGGTACCGCCCGCCGGTTGGGACCCTACCCGGCCACCCACGATCAGATCGTGGAACGATGCTGGGGCGTGACCCCCCAGATCATCGAGCAAGGCAACAACCAAGACGTGATCACCCCCGGGTCCTTCGTGGAACTTCCGCAACACAGCCACAGCCTGCGCGACCAGCTCGACCGGCTCGGACCGAGCATCGACGGCCACCGCGTCAGCGCCCTCGACATCGAGTCTCTCCTCAACGGCGACATCGCCGACATCCCCATTCACGCCACCCCAGCCTCCGCCCGCCGCCTCTTCGCGTCGATCTCATCGGCGGGCAACGGCGACCAGCTTGGACAGGTCGACCCCGACGCCCAGCTCCTGCTGAAACCCCCGAACGGGACAGCCCAGCGCGAACCCCGACTCGGCCGGGGACGAACCCGACCAGACGGTGACACGCCAGCAGCGACTGCACGAGAGGCCGGCTGATCATGTACCGCCCCGCCCGCCTTCGACCTCGTCGACTACCAGCCGGTTCGTCAGGTACGATGATCAGTGATGGCTGAGACCCTGGTTGGCAGAGATGACCGCCTTAGGGCGTTCAACGAGCGCTTGGTAGCCGGTCGGGACCCTGAGCCAGGCGAGCCGCACACTGCCCTTGAGGCGTTGGACGCGATCGAGGCGGAGCGTGGTCCCGGGGTGATGACCCCTCGCATGCGCGACATCGCACGACGGATCCACGCGGCCGAGGTCGATGACGCTCGGTCAGCGGCAGGCTGACGCTGAGTTCCGTTGCTGCGCTTCATCAATTGGATCGAGACCCTCGACGCCTTGACTCAGCTTGATGTTCCGGTGCGCGAGGAACTCCTGGCCTTCATCGAAGATCTCGTCCTACCTTCGAAGGTAGCCGGCGACGTTGACCCGGTGTTCGGACGAAGCGTGCGCTTCGAGGTGCGCCCAGGTCTGCTGCTGTTCTGCGACATCGACTCAGTCACCAGGACTGTGGAGGTGCTGTCGCTCGAGCTACTGGTGTCGAAATCAAGCCTGGCGTAGCAGCGAGCGACCCAGGTGGACTTCGTGGGCGAGTCCATAGCACCGTACCGTCGAGCCGATCGGGAACTTCGAACCCCGCCATGCTGGCCGGCCGACGACTCGGCCTCGGTCACGGGATGCCCATGCGACAGCGTGGACATCCGTCGGTCAGCCCTCCGGGTCCTTCATCTGACCAGGTTCCGGGGCGTTCACCGGTAACAGGGCAGTATTCCAGTAGCCCGAATGCTCGTGTAGCTGCATCCAGCTGCCGACGTGAAGGTCGTGTCGAGTCATCAGCTGGCCCCGTCGAGCGATCAGGCTGGCATCGTGATGACCTGGGTTCTCCCGAGGCCCCACCCCGAGACCCGTTGGCTTTCGTCCAGTGCTGCCGGGTGCTCCATCGCGGCCGCCGCCACCGAGCGTGACCCCATCGCTACCTGCCCGCCGGCCCGAACCGTGACTTGCGCGCACGGCAGTAGTGCCGCAGTCGAGTGCTTGCGAGCCCATCGACTACCGGTGTTACCGATTGGATCGCCAGACTGCCGACTGTGGGCGACATGGCTCGCACGTGCCCGGCCTCGCTGCCGCCAGAAACCACTTGTCTTCGGCGGCGCTCTACGACCAGCATGTCGCCATGCCGGGATACGAGACCGTCGAGCAGCTTCAATCGGCGAAGGCAGCCCTCATTGCTGAGATGCCAGGCTGGACGCCGCCAGCGGCATACGCGCTCGGCGTGTCAGCGAACGGTGCGGAGATCGCCTGGAGGGCTACAAACCACCGGGGCATCCACGGATTTCCTGCGGTAGCGCTGTCCAAGGTGTTGGGGTATCGGGCTGGATCGGCCACGTACCAGCTGGATCTAGACCTGTTCGACGCCGCCATTGGCATTCTCGAACCGGCCGGCGCCTGTAAGGCGTACGAGCACCCGAACCTATGGGCTTGGCAGGCGCTTCGTGCTGAGATTTCGGGCGATCAGCTGCCAGACGAGCTGAGGATATTCGCAGTCTTCATCGGCGATGAGACTGATCCCGTGGTGGATGAACCGAACCGGCAGCTCCGGCGACAGCTCGGGATTCAAGAACTCCGAGATCAGGCGGCCAGGTAGCCAAGTCTCGATCTGTAGCACGATCGGGAGCGAGGTCGGCTGGGAACGGCAGGCGCCCGGTAACGCCACCTGGTAGACGTCATCTGCAGCACCCGGGTGCCGGCGAACTGGCCTGGGTCG
>JBHJNQ010000055.1:0-6049 GCA_050330635.1 Acidimicrobiales bacterium
CCGGCGGAGTGGCCCGGTCCGCCTGCTCGGTATCGACGGGGCCGGCCGCACGGTATCGGCAGGCGCCCGAGCCGGGAGCGATTGCGAGCACGCCGGTCGTGCCTGAGTGCGACGGTCAGACTCGATCTCGGCGACCCCACGGGGGGGCCGGCGAGGATGGCCCGGGCGCCAGTGGCCCCGGACGAGGTACCGGAACCAGTGTTGCGCTGAGCCCTGCGCCACCCATGGAACCCGAGTCGGGCTCTGGCGTCATAGAGCCACCGACGCTGACGGAGCATCGCCCCCTCGGCATGATCTCACATGGCGTGGGCGAGTTCAGGGGGCCAGGGCTGCATGGTGATGCAGGAGGTTCCATCGGTCGGAGCGTGATGGCAGTCAGGATGACCGCTGTCGCACACAACCCCGACCAGTGGAGTGTCCAGCATGCCAGCCGTTGCGTTGTCTTTGCGTGAGCGTGAAGAGATCAGGGCCGGGATCGAGCGTAAGGAGACCGACTTCCGTGATCGGCCGGCGTCTGGGTCGTCACCGGTGTACGATCAACGCCGAGATCAACCGGAATGAAGGCCGATTGCGGTACTCCGCAGCAGATGCACAGGCCCGGGCCGAGGCGGAACGGCGCCGGCCGAAGGCCCGCCGGTTCGTGGCTGACCCAGTGCTAGCTGAGCACGTCACGGCCCGCTTGAAGGCCAAAGACTCGCCGATGACGATCTCCAAGGAGTTGGCCCGGGGAGTTCACGGCGTGACCGCGTCGGTGTCTCATGAGTGCATCTACGCCGCGGTCTACGCCCATGGCCGGTGGGGCCTCCCGGCCGGTCTCCACAAGGGCCTGCACCGCCAGCAGCGCTGCCGCAAGCACCGCCGCAGTACGATCTATGTCGCGGTCTACAACGGCACGCTCGAGGTGAAGGCACGAGAGTGTCTGCGGATGCGCCGACCCCCCGTCGCTCGCGGCACCGCCCGCAACCCCAGCAACCGCCCCGCGTTGCCGAATATCGTCAACCGCCCCGCGACCGTCAACGACCGCACCGAGGCGGGCCACTGGGACGTCGATCAGATCATCGGCGCCCACAACCGGTCGTCGATGATCTGGCTGTCCGAACGCGTCAGCCGCTACTCGATCCCGATCACGATGCCGTGCGGCTACGCGGCGGTCGATGTGCTCGCCGGCCTCGTCGAAGCATGCGACCAGATCCCACCGCACTTGTTGCGCTCGCTGTCGTTCGACCAGGGATCCGAGTGGGACGAGTGGGAGACCATCGCGGCGGGCTACGACCTCGACTGCTGGTTCTGCGAGCCGCATTCGCCGTGGCAACGCGGGGCGATGGCGACGGCGGCCTTGTTAGGTCCTCGGCGGCGAGCGATTCGGCTGTAGCGGGCGGCGAGGAACGTGCCCTTGGTTCGATGAGGGCTTGGCGGAGGTGGCGGCTTCCGTGGCGGGTCCCGGCTGGTCGTCGTTTGCCTGCCGATTCATGGGAGGCGGGCGCGACCCCGGCCCAGGAGGCGAGGTGCCCAGCGGTGGGGAACCGGCTCATGTCGGCGCCGATCTCGGCGAGCATGATCTGCGCCGTGAGTGTCGATACGCCGGGGATGGTGGTCCATAACTCGATGAGCGGGTCAAAAGGGCCACACCATCTTGGTGTCAGCCTGGCACATGGCCACCACCGGCGAGACCTACATCGATCTCGGAGAAGACTTCTACACCGCCCGCCAGAACCCGGCCCGGCGTGTGAACCACCACGTCCGCCAACTCGAAGCCGACGGCTACACCGTCACCATCGCCCCAGCCGCCTGAAAGGCCACCACCGATACTTCGGGGCTCCGCCCCGACCACCAGCCCAGCGCGCCCCAACCCGACAGCGCGAGCAACTCATTTCACCCCAGCCTCACACCAAAGTTGCCTGGCCCACATTCTCAGGCGTTGCCATGAGATGATCACCGACCAGCCGGCCTGGACCCGACACACCCCGGTCCAGGTCAAAGATCTCCTCCTCGAAGCCCTCGACGCCCGAGACCTCGACCCCCAGGGTCGAGCCGACGCCATGGCCGACATTGGGGAACGCCTCGACCTGCTGTGCGAGGCGGGCCATCCCCACGACGCCAACCGCCAACTGCTCAAACACCTCCGCCACGAACGCGCTGCGCTGTTCACGTTCCTCACCATCGACGGCGTCGACGCCACCAACTGGCGAGGCGAGCAAGGAGTCAGACCAGCTGTCGTCAACCGCAAGGTCTGGGGCGGCAACCGAACCGACCGGGGAGCCGAAACCCAGAGCCGGCTCATGACCTTCCTCCGCACCGCTCACCAGCAAGGCGTCAACGCGATCGACCTCCTCGTCGAGCTAGCCCGGACACCGAACCCCGGAATCGTCACCGGGCTCACCCTGCGCCCCGGCTGAACCACACGCAAATCAGCCGTCCCCAGCAGATCATTCACCTCAAATCACTCCGACGCGCCCCGGTATCCAAGTACACCAGCATCACGCTTGCCGCCTTCAGGCGAGCGGCCAACGCGCAAGCGGGACGCAAGGCACGCTCGGCGAACTCCGAGCCATCGAGAGGCGCCACCACCGTAATCATGATCGGATCGCCGACCCTACCGACCCGGGCCGCCGTGGGAGCCGCGACCTGCGGGCATGATGACATGCTGACGACCGGTACCGACGAGGCGCGAGCGAGCTCTGTCGCGCACGACCCGACGAGCCGCTTGGTGATCCCGCGGCCTCGCCGTCCGATGACGACCAGATCGAAACGCTCATCGTGGGCATGTTGCTGGAGGGCAGTGGCGGGCTTGCCGGCCAGGACCACGACGCCCGGCCGCGACCCGAGCAACGGTTCGAGGTCGTCTGCGGCGGCCGTCAACCGGGAGTCTGCCTGGGTCCGATCCCGATCCGGCTCACGGCTCGGGCCGGCGTAGTCGACCATCGACTCGTAGTCCACGACCGTGGCGAGGGTGAGTGAGCCCAGATGTCCAGGCAAACCTCGGCGCCGTTGGTTAACTGGACGGATGCGACAACGCGTGCACAGCAACCGGCGATGAACGTGGACACTGGTACTGCCTGGCACAGCCTGGTTGGCGGCGAGGTCGAACAGCGGCTGGAGACGGGCGGACACGGGCTGGTCCAACAGGAGGCCGCGGCGCGGCTGGCCAGGTACGGGCCGAACCAGTTGGAGGAGGAGCCGCCGGCGCCGGGCTGGGTGGTGTTCCTGCGCTTGTTCCGAAGCCCGTTGATCTTCATCCTGCTCCTGGCGCTGGCGGTCACGGTGCTGCTGGGCGAGCACCTGGACGCATCGGTGATCGCGGCGGTGTTGGTGCTCAACGCCGTGATCGGGTTCACCCAGGAACGCAAGGCCGAGGGTGCGGTGCGGGCGCTGATGCAGCTCGTGGTCCCCCATGCCCGGGTGGTTCGTGATGGCCGTGAGCGCGAGATCGACAGTCGAGACCTGGTGCCCGGCGACGTCGTGTTGCTGGAATCCGGTGTGCGGATCCCGGCCGACCTGCGGCTCGTGAGCACGACGGCGTTGCAGGTGGACGAGTCGTTGCTGACCGGCGAGTCGGTCCCGGTCACCAAGATCACCGACCCGGTGAAGGCCGAAGCGGTGCTGTCGGACCGGTCCTGCATGGCCTACACCGGTGCCACCGTCACCGCGGGCCGTGGAGCGGGCGTGGTCGTGGCCACCGGGCCTCGCACCGAGCTGGGAGCGATCGCAGGGTTGATGCGCGCCGAGACGGTGTCGGCGACCCCGTTGCAGCTGCGCATGGACCACTTCGCCAAGCTCATCGGGCTCGCCGTCGGTGTCGCGGCGCTGGTGGCGTTCGGCAGCGGCGTCGCGCTGGGCGAGTCGGTCGAGGTCATGTTCCTGGTCGCCGTCGCCCTGGCGGTCTCCGCGGTCCCCGAAGGCCTTCCCGTGGCGGTGACCATCACCCTGGCCGTCGGGGTGCGACGCATGGCTCGCCGCAACGCGATCATCCGGCGCCTCCCAGCGGTCGAGACGCTGGGCAGCACGACGGTGATCGCCTCGGACAAGACCGGGACCTTGACCGAGAACCGCATGACCGTCCAGGAGATCCGGACTCTCGGCCACCGCTACTCCCTCGCCGGAGGGATTCCCGACGGGGAGTTCCTCGAGGGCGACGAGCCCGCGGCGATCGAGGACGAACGGGCGCTGCACCTCACCCTGCTCGCCGGTGTCATGACCAACGAAGCGGACCTGCATTGGAGCGACGGTGACCTGGCGACCATCGGAGACCCCACCGAGGTCGCGCTCCTGCTGTCGGCCCTCACCGCCGGTCTGGAACCTGGCGACGTCCGCCGGGCCTATCCGGTCTTCGCCGAGATCCCCTTCGAGCCGGTCCAGCAGTACTCGGCCAGCATCCGCAACCGCCACGGCCGGCACGTCGTCTTCGTCAAGGGAGCACCCGAACGGGTGCTCGCCATGTGCACGAAGATGCTCACCGACGAAGGCTCGAGCGCGCTCGATCACGAACAGATCGCCGAGGCGGCCCGCGAGCTCGCCTCCCGAGGACAGCGGGTCCTCGCCTTCGCTCACCGTGAACTCGCCGAGCCACTCGGCGACGCCTCCGAGGTCTCCGAACCCGCCGGGCTGGTGTTCCTCGGGTTGCAGGCGATGATCGACCCACCCCGTGCCGGGGTGAAGGACGCGATCGCCGCCTGCCAGACCGCCGGCATCCGGGTGGTCATGGTGACGGGCGACCACGTCGACACCGCCCGGGCCATCGCCGACCAACTGGGCATCCCCGCTGCCGACAGAGCATTAACCGGCGCCGAGCTCGCCGACCTCGACGACGAGCGACTCGCTGAGCGCGTCGGGCACGTCTCGGTGTACGCCCGCGTGTCACCGGAGGACAAGCTGCACATCGTCCGCGCCCTGCAGGCCCGCGGCGAGGTCGTCGCGGTCACCGGCGACGGCGTGAACGACGCCCCCGCCCTCAAGGCGGCCGAGATCGGCATCGCCATGGGCGACAAGGGCACCGACGTCGCCCGCGAAGCCTCGGAGATGGTCCTCGCGGACGACAACTTCGTCTCGATCGTCAGTGCCGTCGAGGAAGGGCGGGTGACCTTCGACAACATCCGCAAGGTCACCTTCTTCCTCGTCTCCACGGGGGCCGCGGAGATCACGGCCATCCTCGTGGCGGTCTGGCTCCAGTGGCCGCTCATCCTGCTGCCCGCCCAGCTGCTGTGGCTCAACCTGGTCACCAATGGCCTGCAGGACGTCGCGCTCGCGTTCGAACCCGCCGAGAAGGGCGTCCTGCGCCGCCCACCCCGCCGGCCGGGCGGCGGTGTCCTCGACCGGCTCATGTGGGAACGCGTCGGCATCGCCGGCCTGGTCATGGGAGCCGGCATGTTGGTCATGTTCCGCTGGGAGCTCGACACCACCGGGTCGCTCATCCGGGCCCAGACCGTCGCGCTCACGACGATGGTCGTCTACCAGGTGTTCCAGGCCGGCAACGCCCGCTCCGAAACCGAATCCGTCCTGCGCCGGAACCCGTTCTCCAACCGCTTCCTAATCCTCGCCACCACGGCGGCGCTCAGCATCCACATCGCTGCGCTCTACCTGCCACCCACCCAGTACGTGCTCCGAGTCGAACCCATCGAGCTCAGCGCCTGGCTGCGCATCGTGGTGATCGCCACGAGCATCCTCTTCGCCATGGAGGCCCACAAGGCGGTCCGGCGGTGGCGCAGCTGAGATGGCGAGCAGCTACTTCCGTGTGGCCAGCGTCGACCTCACCGGCGATGACGGAAGCCCACGATGTGCCCGGGTGGACCCACCGGCGATCACTTGGACGATCGCGAACGAATGACCGGAACGCCCCGAACGCGGGATCCGGGCGCACACTTCGCCCAGATCACTGCGGCTCGACCGGCACGCATATCCGGCGATGCCGGGCGGTATCGGGGTGCCCGACCCCCAAGCGGATGGGCTGGTGGCCGACCTCTCCGCCGGCTTCACGCTGTGGCGGCTCTCAGCCGGCAATCTCGGTGAGTCGAGCGGTGATGAGCTTGGCGACAAGGTCATCCGGGAGTGGTGT